>CADBZY010000003.1 GCA_902799245.1 uncultured Ruminococcus sp. | reverse complement strand
TCGCATCAGCAAGAAAAAGCTTATGTTTAAAGCTGCTCTTGAACCCGATCTCTTCGTGAAAATCCTCTTCAATCTTCAAAAGTAAATGCTTTTACCCTGTATCGGCTACAAACTGTATGTTTTTCCATTTAGGAAGATGTGTTCCACCGAAGGTCTCACAGTCGTCAAAATATGGCCTCATTCCGTGATAATCAAGAAAACTGTCTAAATAATCACAGAGACAGTTGCTTACCACCGCGAGAAAATAATCCTTCTTTAGTTCCGCCAGGGTAGGCTTCAGGTCATTGTAGAGAGTGCCGCCATGCGTTTTCAGATAATTGTCCTCTTCTACCACACATTCGGCAAATACGTACATGGCTTCCTCATGGGGTATGTCGGGCAGCATCATCGAGGCGATCATGTCGGGCGTTTTGCCCATGAAGGAATTCATCTGTTCTACAGTGATAAGCGGCAGACTTTTGCGACGCAGCACGTCATTCCATGCGGGCAGAATCTGCTCTGAAGTGCTCCAGAGTGTTCCGTCGAGATCGAAAATAATTCCTTTTTTCTTCATGTCACGCTCCTGAACAATGATACAATGTAAAAGACAAGTACCAAAATAAATGCTATTGCGTAAAAAGCGGCAGTGATCCTGTCGTTCCTGCGTTTTAGCGTAACGGCGACTGTTACTCTCTGCACGGCGAACAACCCGAAAATAACGGCACACATGCCATAATTGCCGCCCTTTCCGAGAAGCATCTGTGTTATATACAGCACCAGAAGTAATATCATGCCGACCAAAGAAGCAAAAGTGTATGATTTGAGTTCCGTTTTTAGATTTTCAGCAGCCCTGTTTGTTGTTTGTTTTGATCCCTGTGAGGCATCAAAGTGTTCTCCCGTTTCAACTGTTTCCGCTGTTTCGTAAACTGTAAGCGATTCCTGTTCTTTTTGCATCGAGTCGTTAATTTTGTCTTTCATGTAAGGCTCCTATTATTGATAAGAATAGTCGAAGGAATGAATAACCTCTGACCATGACTATTATACCGTTATGAATGAAAAATGTCAATCGTTTCGGGATATGTAAGTGGAGTTGTAAGTGGAAGTTGTAAGTGGAAGTTGGATAAAAATATTATTTAATAATTGCAAATTTGGTAAATATATGGTATAATAATAAAAATCCGAAGTTTTTTTAGTTGATCGGATAATATTGATTTGTTTGAAACAAAAGGGGCAAGTATTATGGTAGTAGTTAACACGGATTACATTTCTGGACAGCAGCTTCAGACCATCTCTATTGTCAGAGGAAGCGTTGTCATGACGAAACACATCGGATCAGACATAGGTGCTTCGTTCAAGACGCTTGTCGGCGGAGAGATTAAGGCATATACCGATATGCTCAACAACGCACGCGAGATTGCAACCGCAAGAATGATGGAAGACGCAGCGAGATTCGGCGCGGACGCGGTGGTGAATGTAAGATATACAACTTCCTCCGTCATGCAGGGAGCATCCGAGATTCTTGCCGTCGGTACGGCGGTTAAGTTTGTTCGATAATATTTCGGAGGATGGATTATGTCCGATGAGAGAAAGAGCGAAGTACACGGGACACTGTCGTGCAGAATAAAGGAATTTGTGACGGGCGAGGTCTTTTCCTACCTGTTTTTTGGCGTGTGTACAACGGTTGTCAATATCGTTGTCTTTCAGACATGCTGTTCAGTAATGGGAATTCATGCCCTTGTTTCCAATATTTTCGCATGGATCTTTGCAGTGGCTTTTGCATATGTTACAAACAGGATATTTGTTTTTCACAGCAAGGAAAATTCTCTGCGGGGGATAGTCCGTGAAGCAGGTTCCTTTGTGGGAGCGAGGTTATTCTCACTTCTTGTGGACGAGCTTATCATCTGGCTGATGGTCGATGTTATGGGATATATTGCCGCAGAGCGTCTGCTGGCAGGTATTCTTAGCTGCCAGCTGAAAGACGCAAAGTCGCTCTTTGCCAAGATTTGCTCAAATGTAGTAGTGGTCATTTTAAATTATGTGCTGAGCAAGATGATTATCTTCAAAAAAGGGGGAGAACAAGATGAACAATCCATTTATCAGTCAAAACACCGTTTCTGACGTGGATAACACTGTCGGAAGCACTATGCCGGCGTTTTCGGGTGCATTCGATAACGACAGCTCGCGGCCTGCCATGAGCACTGACGGACAAATGGTACAGCAGTACGCACAGCCGATGTATGGCCAGCCGGTGCAGCAATATGTTCCGCCGATGTATAGCCAGCCGGTGCAGCAATATGTTCCGCCGATGTATAGCCAGCCGGTGCAGCAGTACGTTCCGCCGATGTATAGCCAGCCGGTGCAGCAGTACGTTCCGCCGATGTACGGTCAGCCGGTTCAGCAGTACGCACCGCAGATGTATGGGCAGCCGGTACAGCAGTATCCTGTCATACCCAAGAAAGTGCTGGACAGAAAAACCTTCCGCAAGCATTGCTCACGAGTGGGACTTATGCTGATGGCTGATTTCGGACTGATGTTTGCAGTAGAGCTTGTGGTAGTCATAGTCGCTGCTGTTGTGCTGGTATTGGTGGGAATGGGTGGTTCTATTGATACGAATGACACATCCCAACTGGTCGCACTCCTTATGTCGCCGATCATGTTTGCAGGCGGTCTGTCGGCCATAGTAGGCAATATGCTTCCTTCTTCGCTTCACCTGCGCAAGTGGAAATATAAATTTTTCGACCCATTCAAAGGCGATAAGCTCAGCCCGATATTCACTTTATCCGCATTGTTTACTGCGCTGGGTCTCAACAGTGCGTGGTGTTACGTGTATTATTATTATTTAAAGCCGTGGTTCGGCGATTTTATGGGCTATGTCCCCGAAAGCACCGATACGTTGTATACTCCATATAACATGCCGCTGGTGGGAATGATATGCTATCTGGTTTGGGTCTGCATTATTGCTCCGGTCACGGAGGAATATATGTTCCGAGGCGCGATGCTGCGAACTCTTTCCAAATACGGCTCCGGCTTTGCCGTGGTGGCTTCGGCAGTCGCTTTCGGACTGATGCACGGCAATATGGGACAGACTCCAATGGCATTCCTTATCGGCTTGATCATGGGATATGTCGCTGCGAAGTCGGGCAATATCAGACAGACTATTTTCATTCACATGGTCAACAATATTATCGCGTCCATCCCTCAGATACTCAGCTATTTCATGCCCGATTGGTATGATACGTATGCGCATTATGTGGATTATTTTGATTACGCGACAATGGCATTTGCCGCGCTTGCGCTGCTTTACTTTCTTTTCAGAAGGGCGAGGGGACTTGGCTCACGCAAAAAGCGACTTGCGTCCGGCAGCGAAAAAGTATCGGGAGCGGAACGCGCGTGGCTCAGGCTGGAGGTTCCGGACGAGAGAAGACTCCCGCAGTTCGATTCCGTCAAGCATAAGTTCTGTCACTTTGTTACGTCGGGAGGTATGCTTTTCTTCATACTCGTCTGTCTGCTGAGTATATTTGTCGCCAGCTTCCTGCCGTATCTTCTCAAACAACCGATACCCGGTATAGGAGTTTAATATTCAAAGGACGGTCAATCATTAATGAAAAAAATACTTGCTGTTACTGTTTTTGCTTTCTGCGCTGTGCTTCTTTTTGCACTTCCGGGATGTTCTTCGTTTGAACAAAAAGGAACAAAGAATAACGGAAAAAGCTACGCGGAGATAATGAACGAAAAACTGGTTTCATTTACCGACTGCGCGAATGCTTTCAGTGATTCACTTGAAAAAATAGCTGACAGAACGTACGCCCCTTCGGAGAAGCAGACGGCTGACATTCAGAGCAAGCTCGACAGGCTGGAGAAAACAGGCAAGGAGCTTGTGGGTTTGAAAGCGCCTGCGGCGTATTCCGAAGCGCAGAGCGCGCTGGATGCGGCGATGGCTGATTATTCTGACGCATTTGAAAAATGCAGGACACTGCTTGCATTCTACGGAACATATGACGAAATGTTCCGCAAATACAAAGATCCAAAGGAAGGCAGCGCAAAGATAGAGAAAGAGGAACGCGCTCTTTACGGTGATTTTGCGCAGGCTATGGAAAAAGCAACCCAATCGTTCCGCGCGGCGTGCGAAAAATTCGACAAAGCGCAGTGATACGTTATTCGCACATTCAATTTATTACAAATAGGGAAGTGATAGATGTGTCCGAAACAGAGGAAAGATCTGCGGTCGCAGAGTCTGCGGAAAAGAATGAGAAAGCCGTTGAGAAGAAGAAAAGGCCGGATAATAAAAAGCCGGAAAAGAAATACAACCTGCCGCGGCACAAGTTCTGGTTTGGCATAGGAAAGCCGCTGACATTGGCTTTTTTGAAGGTCAAGGCAAATTTTAAGCGTACCAAAAACGATCTCACCGAACGTCCCTACATGATCCTTTGCAATCATGCCTGCGATCTCGATCCGCTTATGGTCATCAATTCGGTACCGGGAGTAGTTCACGCGCTGGCGAGCGATCATCTGTTCAAGCATCCGGTTTTCGGCAAGTTTGTTGCGCATATTGCAAGCCCGATACCGATTGTGCGCGCCCAGATGGATCTCAAATCCATCAAGGAGGCTATGCAGGTACGGAAGGACGGCGCCAGTCTGCTGATCTTTCCGGAAGCCAACTGCTGCTTCTCCTCAAAGACGAGCTATATCGCTCCGGCAACAGCCAAGTTGGTCAAGCAGTTCAAGATGCCGCTTGCGCTCTTCAACGTAAGAGGCAGCTATCTCACCAAGCCGCGCTGGAGCAATTCGTGGCGTAAAGGCAGAACTTCCTGCGTGCTTGTGCGTGTCATAGAGCCGGAAGAACTGGCGGCAATGTCGGTAGACGAGATATACAGCGCTATCTGCGATGCGCTGAGCTTCAACGAAATGGAGTATCAGCGTGAAAATCATTTCACTTTCAAGGGTCACGATCTGCTTGACGGCGCGGAGAGAATGCTCTATCAATGTCCGAAGTGCGGAAAACTGATGTCGATGAAGAGCGAAGGCGACAGTATTTACTGCACAGAATGCGGATATAAGGTCACAATGAACAGTGAGGGCTTTTTAGAGGGCGAAGACGTGATATTTGATGCCTTCGACAAGTGGGACGACTGGCAGCGTGAGCAGGCGGTTAAGCTGGTGAGCGAGGGGAATTATGATGCGTCCGGTGAAACACCGGTTATCATCACCCCGGTCAATGAGCTGTACAAGGCGAAGCGCGCTGAAAAGAACGTGCTGATGGGAGAAGGCAGCTTTGCGCTTTATTGTGACAGATTTGTATTCGATACCCAGAACGCGATTGAAACCGACGCGGAAGGCAATACCGTTGATCTCGGCCCCAAGCAATTTGTGTGGAATTTCGATGACATCACCAAGCTGAGCTGCGTTCACAAGAACCGCATCCAAATAGCAGTAGGGGAGAAGGAGTATTATGAGATACACTCCCAAAACACCTACCGCTCGGCGTATGCCTATATGATCTACTTCTACTGCCTGAAACGCCATGCACAGGGCAAGGAGCTTGATTTCTTCGGAATGTAGTTTTTCGAATAGAATATGCAGAATAATCGCCCCGAATGGGACTCTTTGAGGAAGAAAAGAGACATTCGGGGCCTTTTGCTGTTATTAACAAATTTATGTATAAATTGATAATAATTTATTTACTAATAATTTATTGCAAAATATTGATTTCGTTTGTAAAATATGTTATCATTTATAAAAATACATCAATGCATAACTGATATTGATGATTAGGAGGTGAGCGAAATGTAATAAGACAGTAAGGAATAAAAATGTCGATTTATGTATCTATGAAAGCGAGGAAAAGACTATGAAAAAAAGGTTAGTATCCATTGTGATGATTATTGCAATGATGGCGGCGCTTCTGCCGGTTGCAAAGCTCGGCATAACGGCATACGCGGCGGACGGAGATTTTACGATCAAAAACGGAGTTCTTACCAAGTACAACGGAAGCGGAGGCGATGTGGTCATTCCTGAGGGAGTAAAATCCATCAGTGATTTCGCGTTCGGTCTGAACAGCAGCATGACAAGCGTGACCATTCCGAAGTCCGTTACCGCGATAGGGGAGGATACCTTCAGTATGTGCAGCGGGTTGAAAAGCTTTGTCGTCAAGAGCGGCAATCCCTCCTATTCCAGTCAGGATGGAGTACTCTATGACAAGGACAGGACGACGCTTTTGATATGCCCTGCTAAAAAGACGGGAACGGTTTCCATTCCGGATACCGTCACTTCGATAGGCGAATACGCTTTTGGGTTGTGTGCCGATCTTACGGGAATTGTCATTCCGAAATCGCTCACTTCCATTGAGCAGACTGCTTTGAGCGGCTGCAAGAGCCTGACAAGTATTTCCGTTGACGGCAGCAACCCCGCGTATTCCAGTGAGGACGGCGTGCTGTACAACAAGAATCAGACGATCCTGCTTTTATGTCCAGCTAAAAAAGCATCGGTTTCTATTCCGAATTCCGTCATTACAATAGGAAAAAGAGCATTTAATGGCTGCAACAGTCTGACAAGCATTGATCTTCCGGATTCCGTTACAACTATCTGCTACGGAGCTTTTACAGAATGTTCGGGTCTGACAGGCGTTGTATTGCCGAAATCCGTAACCGCTATTGAAGATTATGCGTTTTTCTATTGTACAGAACTGAGGGAAATAACGATACCTGATTCCGTCACCTCTCTCGGCATGTGGATGTTTGCGCAATGTGACAAGCTGGAACGGATTTATTATCCCGGATCCCGCGCACAGTGGGAAAAGCTGCTTAAAGGTGAACACGGCAGCCCGGTGACATTGCATGAAACGCAGGATAATATCAGAGTGTTTTATAACTACTGGTCAGATTCCTTCGGAATTCTCACTCATCCCGCCAATGTCAAGGCACCTGCGGGTCAAAGTGTTTCCTTTACTGTCAAGGCAAAGGGTGAAGGGCTCACCTACCAGTGGTACTACAAAAAAGAATGGCAGTCCTCGTGGAACAAGTGGGGTACAAGAAACACTCCCACGACCACGGCCACTTCAAACGCCACATGGCACAATATGCAGGTTTATTGTAAAATTACGGACAAAAACGGATACGTGCTGCATTCAAACCCGGCCGTTTTCACACTCAGTCAGGAAATCAAGATCATCCAGCAGCCTGAAAATATGGATTTCAGGTGGGGCGACAGAATCACTCTTTCCGTAAAGGCGGAGGGTACAGGACTGACTTATCAATGGTATTTCCGCAAACAGGGACAAAGCTCCTTCAGCAAATGGAAAGGTCGCACACATGCCACTGAAAGCGTCACCCCGAACGCTACGTGGGACATGATTCAGCTTTATTGCGTCATTGAAGACAGCGTAGGAAATAAGATTTCGACAAATCCGATAGTTATCAGTTTCATAAAAGCCATTCAACTGACTCGACAGCCGGAGGACGTCACCGTTAGAAGCAGCGAAAAGGCTACCTTCAATGTTCAGGCGGAAGGGGAAGGCTTGACCTATCAGTGGTATTTCAGAAAAAGCAACGCATCCGGCTGGAGCGTCTGGAAGGGGCATACCACCTCCTCCACCTCCGCAGTTGCAAACCCCACATGGAACGGAATGCAGGTGCGTTGTATTGTCGGTAACGGCACCGGCGAAACGGTAACCTCATCTGCGGCATGGATTACCCTTTCGGATGCAATGACGATTATTCAGCAGCCTGTCGATCAGACTATTGCTCTCGGTGACACTATAAACCTCTCTGTCAGGACGCTGAGCGACAATTTTATTTACCAGTGGTATTACAAGAAGGCAGGACAGACCTCCTTTACCAGATGGAACGGTCGTAATCACGCTACCGAAACAGTCACGCCCAACGCCACATGGAACGGTATTCAGCTCTATTGCGAGATTAAGGATGGCGCCGGAAATACTGTTAGGTCGGACGTGGTACAGATTACGATAAAATAAGATTATAACTGAAAAAATCAAACCGTCCCGAAGGGCTTGCTTCTATTGAGAAGCGGCTCTTCGGGGCGGCTAATTTTTATTTCTTGATGTACCAGCGGTGCGAGCTTATTTCTTGTTTATTGTAAGCTCATCGTCGTAGCTGACCGAAATGCTGTCGCCGGGTCTGACTTCGCCTTCGAGGATTTTTTCGGAGAGTCTGTCCTCAATCTCGGATTGAATGGCTCTGCGAATCGGACGCGCGCCGTAGACCGGGTCGAAGCCGTGCTTGGCGATGGTCTTTGCCACACTCGGCTCGAATGTCACGTCGATCTCCATCTCGTTGATCCTCTTGGCAAGGGTTTTGAGCATTCTGTCTGCGATCTGCTCCACGTCCTCCTCGCTCAGCTTGCGGAACACGATGATGTCATCCAGACGGTTGATGAATTCGGGTCGGAAGGTGTTCTTCAACTCGTTCATGACCGCAGTCTTGATGTTTTCATAATCCTGCTGTGCCTTGTTATCATCCGACTGTCCGAAGCCCATGGCAGTTGCGCCGCCGGTGATAATTCTTGCGCCCAGGTTGGATGTCATGATGATGACGGCATTCTTGAAGTCCACTGTTCTGCCCTGTGAATCAGTCACTCTGCCGTCGCCGAGAATTTGCAGCAGAATATTCAGCACGTCAGGATGTGCCTTCTCTATTTCGTCAAAAAGTACCACAGAATAAGGACGTCTGCGTATCTTCTCGGTGAGCTGACCGCCTTCGTCGTAGCCCACATAGCCAGGAGGCGAACCGATGAGCTTAGATACCGTGTGCTTTTCCATGTATTCCGACATGTCGAGCCTGATGATGGCGTTCTCGTCGCCGAAGAGCGCTTCCGCCAATGCTTTGCAAAGCTCGGTCTTGCCTACACCGGTCGGACCCATAAAGAGGAAGGAGCCGATCGGGCGTTTGGGGTCTTTCAGTCCGACTCTGCCGCGGCGGATCGCCTTGGCCACAGCTGTAACGGCTTCATGCTGACCGACAATGCGTTCGTGCAGAATATCTTCCATACGGAGCATACGTTCGCTTTCCTCGGTGGTGAGCTGGACCACCGGAATTCCCGTCCACTGGGAAACGATTTCAGCGATGTCCTCGGTGGTGACGGTGGCTTCTCTGCCCTGATTCTGCTTTTTCCAAGTGTCGCGCTGTTCGTTGTATTGTGCCGTCAGTTCTTTCTCTCTGTCACGGAGATGGGCTGCTCGCTCGTAATCCTGATTCTTGACAGCCTCCTGCTTGTCGGATGTTACCTGTTTAATCTGCTCTTCCAATGACTTGATCTCGTCGGGAGGAGTCTGCCGTCTGAGTCTCACTCTTGAAGCTGCCTCGTCAATGAGGTCGATTGCCTTATCCGGCAGATACCGGTCAGCGATGTAACGCGCCGAGAGGTTCACCGCTGACTTGATGGCGTCATCGGTGATTTTTACATTGTGATGTCCCTCGTAACGGTCGCGCAGCCCCAAAAGAATCTGTTCGGCTTCATCCTCGGTGGGTTCACCCACCAGCACAGGCTGGAAGCGCCGTTCCAGCGCCGAATCCTTCTCAATATACTTGCGGTATTCGGTGATGGTGGTTGCGCCTATTACCTGGAACTGTCCCTTTGCAAGCATCGGTTTCAGAATGTTGGCCGCGTCGGTTGCGCCCTCCGCCGAGCCTGCGCCGATCAGTGTGTGAATCTCATCAATAAAGAGAATTACATTGCCGTCCTTCACAACCTCGTCGATGACGGACTGGATTCTCTCCTCGAATTCGCCCCTGTACTTGGAGCCAGCGATCATTCCTGTCAGACTGAGATCGACGATTCTCTTGCTTTTGAGCGATTCTGGAACCTCGCCTTCGGCTATTTTAAGCGCAAGTCCTTCTGCGATAGCGGTTTTGCCGACGCCCGGTTCACCTATCAGGCAGGGATTGTTCTTGGTGCGGCGGGAGAGAATCTGTATTACTCTGTCGATCTCCTTCTGTCGGCCTATGACAGGATCGATCTTGCCCTTTTTCGCTTCTTCGGTGAGGTCGCGGCCGTATTTTTTCAGGCTCTTTCCCTTCCCCTTGCCAGATGACGGCTCACTCATTCCGAAGGGAATTGAACCGCCGTTCATTCCGCCCATTTTGAAGAAACTTCCGAAGGGAGACTGTTGTTCGAAAGTCGGCTGCTCGTCGTCATCCTCGTCATCGGATTCGTTATTGAAGAGGCGGTTAAGGTCGTCCACAATACCCTGTATCTCTCCGCCAAGCTCCTGGATGAACCTTACGGCATAGCTTTCGCTGTCGCTGATCAGAGCAAGCAGGATGTGTTCGGTGCCGACGTATCCGTGCCCCATGCGGTTGGAAATGCTCTTTGCCGCTTGCAATGTGCGCTTGCCTCGTGCGGTGATGTCATTAGGATTGAGGCTGCATCTGACGCCTTGACCGTGAATTTCTATCAGTTTGTCGCTTACTGCCTCGGCGTCAAGTCCGTTGTCGTTGAGAATGGTCTGTGCTGCCGAATCGTCGGTCTTGCAAAGGCCGAGCAGAATATGCTCCGAACCGACGAATGTGTGTCCCATATCCTGCGCGCATTCAAATGCAAGATTGAGAGCGATGTTTGCTTTTTCGCTGAATCCCTTGAAGTTATACATATAATTACCCCCTCTGTTTTTTTGAATCATTTTTCTGATTATAACTGAAAATTATGCAATATCCGTGTTCTTGAAAACGGCTCTGAGAATTTCGGCACGTTTTTTGTCTCTCTGAGCAGAATTCAGCTCGTTGCCGTACTGCTCCATCAGCCGCGCCGGCTGCACCGATTCGTATGCTTCACTGAGCTGACCCAAGGTCATGCCGTTGACCAGTCCTTCGGCCACTCCTACACGAAGGGCGGAGTACAGTCCGGCAAATTCGCTGCTGCTCATCACACGAGCGGTTTTCAGTATGCCCAAAGCTCTCCACACCGTATCCTGATAGCTTTCACTTGCCAAAAGCTGTTCACGGGATTTCTTTTCGAGTGAGATGATTTGATTGGTGATGTCTGTCAGATTGGACAGTGTGTCCTTTTCACTGATGCCCAGTGTCACCTGATTGGAAATCTGATACATCGCGCCAGTGGATTGACTGCCCTCGCCATAGCTTCCTCTGATGGTCGCACCGACCTTTCCGAGACTTGCAGCGATCCTGCGCAGCGTTCCGTCGGCTTCGGATGCGGGCAGGTGAAGCATGACGGACGCCCTCATTCCTGTGCCTAAATTGGTCGGGCAGGCGGTGAGATAGCCTAATTCCTCATCAAAGGCAAAATTCAGCGTTTCATCAAGAATGGTGTCTATCTTGTCTGCCAAATCGTATGCCTTTTCCAGCTGCATTCCGCTGCCCATCACCTGAATTCGCACATGATCCTCTTCGTTGATCATGATGCAGACCGATTCGTCGTCCATCAGCAGAAGCGCCCTGCCTGTTGGTTCATTGGCAAATTCAGGGCTGATCAGATGCCTTCCGGCCAGTGAAGCAAGCTCCACTGGCGATAGCTTTTCCGCCTCGATGTAGCGGAAACTGTCGCGCAGGGTGGAATTGCCTCCTATCAGCGCGTCCCTGACCTTCTCATTGACTTCTTTCTTCTGCGCCTGGTTCATCAGGTGAGGGAAGGGATAGCCGTTGAGATTCCTTGCAAGCCTGATTCTGGTGCTAATCACAACGTCGGATCTTTCTCCGTCCGATTCATACCATTTTTTGTTCTCTGACATATTTGTCACTCCGGTTTCTCTTTCTTATTTTGTGAATGGATTATTCTATTGTTACGCTTCCATGGCCCTGATCTTGTCTCTCAGTTCTGCGGCAAGCTCATAGTTTTCCGCTTTTACTGCATCCGCCAGCTGCTTTTTGAGTGAGGCTGTTTCGTTTTCCTTGCTTTCCTGGGTTGTCACTTTGGAATGTTTGCCGCAGTGGACACTGTTGCCATGCAGCTTCTTGATGGTCGGTGTAAGGCGTCCCCTGAATTCTGTGTAGCAATTCGGACAGCCGACCTTGCCAGAATCGGCAATGGATCTGAAATCAGAGCCGCAGACCGAGCATCTTTTGCCGGAGGTGAGCGAAGGCATTGCGCCGAAGCTGCCAAAAGGCGAGCTGAGCAGGCTGCTGACCATGTCAAATCCGCTCATCATCGGGCTGAAAAGACTATCAAAATGGAACAGTGAGCTGAATTCATCGCTGTTTTTCATCTCCGCTGCACACTGACTGCAAAGATGGTATTCGTGAACATCTCCGTTCACATTGGTCTTGATATAGGCGTTAGCTTCATTCTTTTTGCATTTTTCACACAACATACTATTCATTCCCTTTCTTAATTTATATTTTGTCTGAGATAAGATTTTTTACCTGTACTAAAAGTATTATTGGCTGACTGTGCATCTGATAAGCATCTGTTTGAGAATTCCGGCTCGGGCAACATCGCGGTATTCGGGTGGCAGCACTTTCAACGCACTGTCGCTGCACGCTGCCAGCATAATTCCCGCTGCGCTCTCGCTGATTGCTCCTCTGTCGGAAAGACTCACGATAAGCGCCCGCGCCGTACCGCTGTCAAGCTCGTCGCCGATGCAGTTGACTACGTGCATCAGCGCAGAGGTGCCGGTGATCTGCACTCTCGTGATTCTGATGTATCCTCCTCCTCCGCGTCTGCTCTCCACTAAGTAACCTTGCTCGGGCGTGAAGCGCGACGTGATGACGTAATTGATCTGGCTCGGTACACAGCCCATCTGATCGGCAAGCTCGTTGCGGCGTATCTCGGCAGTGCCGTCGCGGCTGTCCAGCATTTCCATGATGTACCGCGCAACCTGTTCGCTCATTCTCATTTGATGATCATCTCCTAAAGGCCTTTGTCTTTGACTATCCTTGACCTTTGTGATTACTATTATACTCATTAGTCAGAAAAAGTCAAAGTCAGAAAAAGTCAAATTATGAATGGATTTGTTTATGTATCTTGATTTATCTTTCAATTACTCTGTTTTTCTTATTATTTCATAAAATTCAATACAAAAAAACGAGGCTGTGATAATGAACACAACCTCGTTTTTCATAAAAATCAAGTGTCGTCAGAACTTGAATCGGAGCTTATTACTTGTTCTTCGTCTGTCGAGACAACAGTTTCTTCATCGGAACTTTCTGCGCTGTAAGAAGGATCAGTTGCTTTTTTTACGGCATTTTTAAAGCCTTTCGCTACATTAATCGCTTCTTCCACAGCTAATTGAGCATCTCCCTGCACTGCTTTAATGGCTGCGGCTTCCGCTTTTTCCTGTTCTACTTCCTTAATTATCTCTCCAGAAATATCCTTATCAAGATACACAAGACTGTACCAGTATTCTGCATTTCTTTTAAGATCGATAAGAAGTACATATGTGCCCTGAATTTTGCTGGATTTATAAGTGCTGTCGATAGGAATTCTCGCATTCACTTGCTCATAATTCATAATGTCCTTTGCGTCCAGAAGGAGTGACATCAGTTCTGTCTGACTGACATTAGTAGTGACATAACGTAGACAACGTTCCACAAAAGAATTGAGCTTCTTGGCACTCATCTTCTTAATTTTTTTGATGATCTCGGCAATAACTTTGCGCTGGCGCTCCGTACGTCCGAAATCACCGCCGCCTACGTATCTGACACGTGTATAAGCAAGCGTTTGTTTACCATTAAGATGAAAAGTGCCGCTTTGCTTACGAAGAAAACCGTCATATGGACTCAGTTTTAAGAGATTATTCATCTCGCGAATATGGGGATAATTCATAGCGCCGGCCTCTTCAGCGCTTACGTACATGTCTATGCCTCCGAGATAATCGATTATGTTCATAAAGTTGTAAAAATCCATATGAACATATTTGTCAATTTCTATTCCGAAATTGTCTTTATATGTCTGAAACATAAGACTCGAACCGCCGTAGCCAAATGCCGAATTCAGCTTTGCTTTTCCGGCTTGTTTGTGATTGCCACCTTGCGGAACATCAAGGAGAATATCACGCATGAATGAGGTGATAAACAGTTTTTTGGTATTTTTGTTGATGGATATTAAAACCATTGCGTCAGAATTGCTTCTGAATCTTCCCATTCCGCGATAGTCCGTGCCGACAATCATTATATTGGTAATATTCGAATCGCTGAAATCGAAATTAATGTCACCGGCTTTATACGTCTGGTCTATTTCGGCCAATTGTTTTAGATCTTCCTCCGACAAATGATCAGTGTCAATGTCATCTCCTGGTCTTATTTCGGCATTTGACACATATTGCGCGTTCTCATCATCGGTAGTAACAATATTCATTTTGCTGTAATAATGATAAAAAGCGCCGTACACGCATGACAATAATATTACAACAACGCCAAAAAGCGAGGTTAAGATATAAAGTAGTTTTTTTCCAACACTGCTGAGTTTTTGAGTTTTTTTGCCGGATCTCATTATCATTCAGTCCTTTCCCTATTTTGCACGATTCTGCGTTATTTCAGATGATTACTTCCCGTAAACAAGATTATACCAATATTTTTTGTTTTTGTCAAAATTTACTCCGAGAACAGAAGCACCTCTGACCTTCATGTACTTGTATGAACCGTTAATTGGCATTCTGCCATTGACAATCTTGTAATTGAGATATTCCTTTGCATTGAGCAACAATGACATTACTTCTCCCTGAGAAAGATTTGTCGAGATCATCGGAAGAACAATATCAGCAAGATCATTAATCTCAGAAACGCTGAGTTTTTTTGTTTTCTTGATGATCTGCGCTATTACCTTGCGCTGGCGCTCCGTACGTGCAAAGTCTGTTCCTATATATCTGATGCGCGAATAAGCCAACGTCTGAACACCGTTGAGATGATATACACCGGATTTGTTGGGGGTAATTCTATTGGATGTATTTTTTTTGTTCGTATTTTTATTGATATAAGGAATGTAGGTTTTATTCATCAAGTTGATCTCATCTTTGGTGAGCTTTAAGTCCACTCCTCCGACAGCGTCAACAAGCCGAACGAAATTAAAGAAGTCTATCTGAACATATTTGTCAAGATGAATGCCAAAGTTTTGATCAAATGTCTTGAAGAGCAGCTTCGGACCTCCAAAAACAAATGCCGCATTCAGTCTGTTATTACCTACTCCCGGGATTTTAACGAAAGTGTCCCTGAGAACAGAAGTCATGGTCATTTTCTTGTTCTTTTTGTCAATGGATAAAATAATCATTGTATCGGTTCTGCTGCGCTTGTTTCCCTTCTGTCGGCTGTCCGTGCCAACCAGCAGAATATTGGTTACGTCCTTACTACTCACCTTGACACTTTGGGCAGCAGTGTCCTTTGAGGCAGTGTCTTCGTCCGAAGCTGTTTCGCTTCCTGTGTTGTCATCGTCAGCAGGATCTGTTTTTTTACCGTCAACGTTTTCGGAAGAAACAGAGTCTTCGTCTATCGTCATTGCGTCTTCTAATAACTGATTGAGCTGCTGACGTTCCTCATCGGTAAGCTCCTGTTCGTTTATATCGTCTTCTTCATAATCAATAGCTGTGACTACTTCATCGTTATCATTGACAGAGGTAATGTTCATCTTGTTATAGTAGTGAAGAAACACGCCATAGGCAGACGCGAACACTATTATCACAAGACAAAGCACGATTCCCAAAGCAACAATTAGCTTCTGTCTAAGGGTAAGCTTCTTGTTTGACATTTCTGAAGAATTCTTCTTTTTTACATAAGAACTCACTTTACATCAATTCCTTTCAAAATCTGATAACATTCCCCAGCCAAATCAGTGAAAAAGTGTTTTGGCTGAAGAATACTATCAATTCAACATTGTAGCAGAAAAATATGACTTATGCTTTTTTAATTTATTAATTTACTATTACAGCAGTGTAATAATAATCCCGGCAGACATACACATAGTATACAGACTGCCGGGAAAATTACTAATAATCAATCATGACTATCCAAAAAATACTTCAAGCAATTAAATTACGCAAGCTCTGCGAAGTACTTGATGGTGCGAACCATCTGGCTGGTGTAGGAATTCTCGTTGTCGTACCAGGAAACGACCTGAACCTCATAGAGGTCATCAGCGATCTTAGCGACCATTGTCTGGGTTGCATCGAAGAGAGAGCCGTATCTCATGCCGATAACGTCAGAAGAAACGATCTGATCTTCGTTGTAGCCGAAGGACTCAGATGCAGCAGCCTTCATAGCAGCATTGATGCCCTCCTTGGTGATGTCAGCGCCTTTGACAACAGCGGTGAGGATGGTGGTGGAACCTGTGGGAACAGGAACTCTCTGTGCGGAGCCGATGAGCTTGCCGTTAAGTTCAGGGATAACAAGACCGATAGCCTTTGCAGCTCCGGTGGAGTTGGGAACGATGTTGGCAGCGCCAGCTCTTGCTCTTCTGAGGTCGCCCTTTCTGTGAGGACCGTCGAGGATCATCTGATCACCTGTGTAAGCATGGATGGTGCTCATGATGCCGCTCTGGATGGGAGCATAGTCATTGAGAGCCTTTGCCATGGGAGCGAGACAGTTGGTGGTGCAGGAAGCAGCGGAAATGATGGTGTCCTCAGTGGTAAGAGTATTCTCGTTAACGCTGAAAACGATGGTGGGAAGATCATTGCCTGCGGGAGCAGAGATGACAACTTTCTTAGCGCCTGCGTCGATGTGAGCCTGGCTCTTTGCCTTGGAGCAGTAGAAGCCTGTGCACTCGAGAACAACGTCAACACCGATTTCGCCCCAGGGCAGATCCTTTGCGTCCTTCTCAGCATAGATCTTGAGGGTCTTGCCGTCAACTGTGATGGTGCCTGCCTCGTCGTCAGCCTCTACAGTGTGAAGGCCTTCGCCGATTCTGCCGCAGTAGCCGCCCTGAGCGGTATCGTACTTGAGCAGCTGTGCAAGCATGGAGGGCTTGGTGAGGTCGTTGATAGCGACGACTTCGTAGCCTTCAGCACCAAACATCTGTCTGAAAGCGAGACGGCCAATGCGGCCAAAACCATTAATAGCAACTTTTACTGACATGGGAAAGTTACCTCCTAAAGAAAATTTCTGATTATATAATATCCTATTTTTCCATAAATTACAAGAGCAAGAGCTAAATTTTTCAAAAATTTTTATAATTTTTTGTTTATCGGGAATGTTTCAGATTGTTTTGAAAAAACAAACCAAGTTGGATCATCCGACAGCTTCTTCGTCTGACGTCTGTTCAGATGCCGCGGTCGTTGTGGTTGTGGTGGTGGCGTTAGTTGTGGTCGCATAATATGGATTGCCTTTTGACCACTTGTCGGTAGGATCCCAGCCAGCGTTTTTCTTTACGCTTTTTGGCAGATCCTTGATTTTGACATCGGGACCATCTCGGTTAACAACGTTAACCTGTGTCCCTGTTGGCATATTGTTATAGATCCAATATGCGTCACGGACACAAAGTTGAATACTTCCACCGGTAGTGGCCTTACTGATATTGTCGTACACACCGTTTTTCAATGTCCAGGCGTTTTTTTTGCTGTAAGATATTGAGCTGATGAAATAATTGTTTTTTTCGCTTATGAGACAGCAGTATTGAGCAAAATCCTTTTTATCAAGCTCACCCCATCTCACTTTTTTCTCAATGCGATAAACACCCTCCTTGGTGGGAGTGGTATCCATTGCACCGGTAGAGCACTTCATAAAATGAAACTTATGGGTGTATTTGCCGTCTTGGTCCTTCTGATACACTACTATCATCTGATTTCCGGTGTAAACAACCATATAAAACTCAGATTTATTGTCAGGATCCAGAATGTCGTTGTCGTCGTTGTTAGAGGTGGGAACAGAAGAGACGTCCTCAGCTGCCGAAGAAACATTAGAGGAAATCTGTTCTTGCGAGCTTACCGCATCCTCTGAAACAGCGGACATATCGGAATCAGTTACAGGGTCATACTGGGAATCAACATTCATGGGAATCGGATGGTTGCGTCCGTCATCGGTCGAGCGTTTGCCTTTATATACCGTCACCGTGAAGACCGCAAGAAGCATAGCAACCGTACAAAGCGCAAACGCAGCCATTCTTATTTTTTTTGAATCGTTATTTTTTTTGTACATCTCAAAATCACCATTATCTTTTACTGTAATCACGAGTATCTTCGTTATTATGATTATACATTAAATATCTGAAATGTCAATGCGAATGTAATAAAATGGCATACCGCAAAGCCAATATGGAAAGCGTCCGCCATGACTTTGCGATATGCCGAGTGTGATGAATCTTTTTGAGTATCAATACCAATCAGCTAACCATTCTCCGTCGTTGTCACCTGTTTGATTTTTAGTGGTAGTAGTAGTAGCTGCTGTTGCTTTTTTGGTTGTTGTTTTCTTTTTGCTTGTGGTTGTTTCTTCTTCTACAGTTGTTTCCGTCGTTGAAGCGGTCGTTGATTCCTCTGTTGTTGTGGTCGTCTGGTCTGTCGGTGAAATAACTACGATAGAAACAGGCTTCTCTTTCCCTAAACCTACATGGATAACGCCGAAACCGCAGAGCACTGAAGTGACAACTGCTTCCACAGTAAGTGTCGCAGCGATCGTCAGTAATATAATTTTAACTTTTAAAAACTTGTCCAAAAAAAATGCATCTCCTTGCGTCTGATTATGAAAATTAATTGTTTAAAAAGCCTTTAAGCTTATTCAGTATTGACTTATCTGACTCACTCGGATTTTCTATAGAGGAATAATGATCATACGCAGCCTGGGCAACGCCATAAAACGATCTTTCCACCGTTTTGGAATAAATAATATGTTCCTCGCCGGTTTCATTATCAATATAGATAAGGTAGCCTCTTCCTTTGATGTTGGTTCCAAAGAAGGATTTGGGTATCTTGATAAGGACACCGGTATAGGTGTACTGTGTTTCGTCTTGACTGTAAATATTCTCGGCTCTGATCTTGCGTACATTTGGGGTGTTGATAGTCAGTTCATTGTCTCCAAGCGTAGTGGCAGGAATAATCAGTGTGCCGAATTCGGGAATATGATGTACTGCTTTAAGAGCGTCATCACGTTTTATTTGAATTCCGAAGCGAATGCCGTACGGTTCGCTGAGTCTTATACTGGCGCCAAGAGTAGTTAAGGTTATTTTTGGATTAGTATCAACTATATATCGGTCATAAGCGGACTCACTGAGTATCGGAAAGACCATCGAGAATTTCGTGGGGCTGCTCATTACCTGTCCGTTGGAAATATGATCCTGGGAAAAGGTCATGTTGTTTTTCACCCATGTGGTGCTGCCGACCAGAAAATAGTTGTAATTCAAGGCAGGCGTACCGTCCTGATTAAACAAGCCGTCATCCCAGGTAGAATCCACGGCATACCATTTGTCGCCTATCTGAACATAGTTCCACATATGGGGTCCGCCGGATGAAGCAGAGGTCATTCCGTCGCCCGATACCAGAGCACAGTTTATGCCGAATTTGCCGCAAAGAATCTTCATCGCTTTGGAATATCCTTCGCAGACAAATTTGCCCTTTCCAGTAAAGAGCGGAGTTGCGGTATAAGCATAGCCATAAGTATATGTGGATCCGCTTAAGGCGTCATATTCATAGGAAGCATTGAGAAGAATGTAATCGTGTATGGCTTTGATCGTTTCGTATATCGATTCGTTTTTTCTCGATTGATTAATGCTGCTCACAGCAGCGGAAAGACCTGTGTCATATGCTGCCAGATCATTGTATGCATTAGGATAAGCATCACTTCCGAATTCAAATTCAATCCAGTCAACATAACCTTTCCCCTGATTTTTGCCGGAAGTAAGATCGGCGTCGATTGTATAGTTGAATGAACGTACCCAGAATGCCTCGGGACAATCATAAAAGAAAGCGGCGGCGGCACTCAGAACGATGTCATCAATATCGCCCAGATCATCTATGCTCAGATCATCGCTGTCAGGGTTGGAATAGACTACATCGAACGGAATGGTGGGATTGTAATCCACACGTACGGTTTCGGTATAATTCTTCCTTTCAACTACTAATGCCTGATAGAGAGCGTCATATGTCTTTTTTTCATTGTCATCAAGCTCGCTTCTGTAGTTTCCGTTATAGCCAGTGGCCGGAAGAAAACGACTGAACTTTGTGCCTGTGTTTTTTCTAATTCCGGTCTGGTTTGACAGAAGAAAATCCGGAGCTTTTCTTGTAACCGCTACGGTCTTAGCTATTTCGTTGGAGGACAGCATTGGTATGTCGGTCGGAGTAACCAAACCGGATGCTGATACTTCCATAAATGAAACAGTTGAAAAAACAATACATAGCACAAATAGCGAGGATGCAACAGCCGCAATGGATAAAGTGGTACGGCAAATGCGATTATGTAGCTCTTGATACAATTTCATTCATCATTATTCCTTTCCGCAACGTTAATTCAAAGCCACACTTCTCTCCTACTTATTATTATGCATATTTTTGATAGAATGTCAATTAGTTTAAAAAATATTTGTTCGTCCAGTTAAAGCTCCCGCTAAAATGGGATAGAAAAAAGTACAGTTGCGGATTTTATCAGCAACTGTACTTTAAAAAATTTCATGTATTACTTTGTTTGATTTATTCTCCAGAAGAAGGCGTTTCAGTCTGTGCCTCATTGGAAGAGGTAGCTTCAGGCTGTGTCACATTAGATGAGGCAGTTTCAGGCTGCTCCACATTGGATGTGACAGTTTCAGGCTGTTCTACATTGGACGAGGTAGTCTCAGGCTGTTCCACATTGGACGAGGTAGTCTCAGGCTGTTCCACATTGGACGAGGTGGTTTCAGGCTGTTGCTCTTCCTTTGGCTTACCATCATCGATAAGAGCCTGAAGTTTTTTAATGACAGCCTGTTGTGCAGCATTTGGCTTTTCAATACTCATATAGCTGTCATATGCTGTCTTCAACACTCCGTTAAACGACTTGACTACTTTTGATGAGTACACAGTATAAACAACACCATCCAGGCCGCGATATTTCAAATATCCTCTGCCCACAACATTGGTCCCAAAGAAGGATTTAGGAATATTAATAAGCACGCCTGTATAGGTAGTATGAGTGCTGGTGTTTTCAAGGTACTTATCTGCCTTGATTCTCAGAATGTTATTTGTATTAAGTGTAAGATCGTCGTTTCCAAGTGTTCCAGCGCTGATAATAAGGGTTCCGTACTCAATCACTGTGATGGCTTTGAAATCTTGATTTTTGTTAACTCTTATTCCGAAGCGGATTCCGTAGGGCTGACTCAGGCGAATGCTTGCGCCAAGCGTTTCAAAGGAGAGGTTAGGCACAACACAGACGGTATAAGGAACCGAAAGGTCTCGGATATGCGCTTTCACATTGGTGGTTCCGACTCCTTTAGCGGTAATCGTACCGTCAGAAGATACCGAAATAATATTTGGGGCATCAGACGACCATGTCACAGAATCACCGGGATCGTGGTCTGAAACGACAGCTTTTAATTTTGCACTGGCTCTGAGATTCAAGCTCTGTACCGAGCCTTCAATGTTGAGCGATACTGCCCATATATCAACCGGATCGCTCTTACGTTCCTGCCGTCCGCCATTCGTGTTAACTGCTGAAACAGTAACACTATATTTGCCTCTTTCTACATCAAAGGTACACGTCGTTCCGCTAAATTCATCTTCGAATACCTTACTGCCGTTTGAACTGACTTCAACATGATAACCAACCGCACCTTCACATTGTTTCCAGGTTACAGTGGCCTTTGAATTAATGCTGTGATATTTTGCGTCAGGAACAACAACAGGCTTATCTAACTTGCCAACGTAGAACTTGAAAGCCTTGGAAGGAAGCCAATCGAATTCACCTGTGGATTTCACAGCAGAAACAATTGCCTTGTACTGACCGTCCGGTAGATTCCGCACGACGTACGAGCTGCTTCCCGAAACGCTGTGCTTCTGGACTTTGGTGCTGTCATTGGTATCGGTTATTTCCAATGTATAATCCGAAACTCCTTCACAATCATTCCAGCTTAGATTGACATCTCCGTTGTGAGCAAAATGTGTTACTGATTTATCAATGGCAATTAAACGTTTATTTCCTACACAGAACGAATATATATCCGACACGGTTTTCTGCGAGCCGCCGTTTTCGTTCTTAGCCTCTACACGTGTTTCATAATAACCGTCTTCTGGAGAGAAAGTATAGGAATTTGTTGTCAGGTTTTTATTGACGTAAGTAGATTGATTGTCCTTGATAATAGAAATATTATATCCCGTGGCGCCAACGCAGGCATTCCACTTGATTGAAACGTTTTGACCGGCTTCATAATACTCGGCCGTATTTGCTATTTTGGGAGTATCAAGGCGACCAATTGTAAATGAAACGCGGCTGCTCTTTTTTGTATTGCTGCCGCTTACCGCGGTGACGTAAACTTCATAATTACCGTTACCCTTGTTGATTTTGTAGAAATTATCTATTACAGCTTCCTGTTTGACGATGCTCTTCCCGTCCTTATTTACATCCACAAGGTAATAGCTGGCATTCGTAACCGAATTCCATTGAATGGTAGCTTCTGCGTTTTCTGCGTAATACGCGGCGGTTGAACGGGCGGCAGGCGCGGAAACGGTCAGGTCGGTGTTTTTTAGATTGTACCGGGATATTCTTGTATAAGCGTTGCAGCCATATCTAAAACGTCCTGCTGAATCAATAGCCGAGGATTTTTTTATGAGAACCTTATGTGCCACAGGGGGGGTCTGTTCATAAATAACAAAATATTCGTCGGTGATATCTCCGATCCAGAGAATATGTGAACCTTTGTCAAGAGCATCGCCGACTCTGATGTGCTTAGCGTATGCGTCATTGACATGTGAGGCCTGACGGCTGGTTGCAATGGAGGAGACATTAATTCCCATCCAGCTTCCTCCCATTACCTCGCTGACAAAGGCTGCACAGCATGAGCCGTAAACGGGTCCTGTTCTGCTCTCATTGCCTTTACTTTTGCATTTTGCTGTAGTTGAATAATTACTCGAAGCGTACGATTTATACTCATTCAGTGTCAATTGACTTCTTTTAACGACCTCAGAGGTAAAAAGACAGAATGGAACTCCTTGTACAGGAACACCGGCAGGAAAATACCGTAAGCCGTTGTATGTGCAGTTGTTCCAGGTCATGATATTCCTGGAAGGCGTCCATTTGTAATTGACGATAGCTTCAGCTCTGGCTCTCATTGAGGCGAGGGAACCAGTAGTAGCTGCATTGGCATTGAGCCAGTCGACGTTACTGGCCATCATGGTGATTACTATGTCAGAGGCGAACAGAAATGCGGCAATTGCTGCCATAAGTCTTCTGTTTTTGATTAGTCTTTGGAATTTCCTTTTCATTATGGAGACCCCCTAAATAAAAATCCTATTATTTATTGTACAGTACTATTATAGAAATGTCAATCAATTTCTGTCATTTTTTTCTGGATGGCTTTATTTAGGAACTAAAAACACAGCGTCCCCGACCGGGCTTACGAAATGAGCGTCAGTCCGGTCGGGGTCGTTTTTGACAAATACGGCGGGCTTCCCTTGCGGCAGGAAAAGTCAGTACGGTTAAATGTCCGGTAAGCTAAACATAGCCAAGCCCCGACATAAGAGAAACAGCCGTTATTTGTTAATCCCGGAAGCTCCGCCGTACAGTCCCGCCGCCGACAGTGCTTTCCTTTTACATATTATGCCTCATGACCGGCGAAGTTATTATTATTTGATAAAAGAAGGATAAATAAAAATTTTTACAATTCATCACGCCTACGACACAAAAAAATATTGACAATCCGCAGCTTCATCGTTATCATATGTATAAGCTGACAAAAAAGCAATATGATTCACAAGAAACAAGAACTAAGGAAGGAATAGAAAAGATATGAAGATTGCGATTTATGGCTATGGAAACCTCGGCAGAGGGGTGGAATCAGCGGTTAGACAAAATTCCGACACCGAGCTTTTCGGCGTATTTACCCGCAGAAGCCCCGAAAAGGTCAATCCAGTATTTCCGGATACAAAGGTTTTTTCCGCAGCCGATATTGTCAATTACAAGAATGACATAGATGTACTGATTATATGCGGAGGCAGTGCGACGGATCTGCCTGAGATGACGCCTGCACTCGCCGCAGACTTTAACGTCATTGACAGCTTCGACACTCACGCAGACATTCCCAAGCATTTTGCGAACGTGGACAAGGCAGCCAAAAAAGGAGGCAAGGTGGCGGTTATATCCGTTGGATGGGATCCCGGCATGTTTTCCCTGAATAGGCTTTACGCGAACGCCATTCTCCCCGACGGTAAGGACTATACCTTCTGGGGCAAAGGCGTGAGTCAGGGACATTCCGACGCTATTCGCCGCATTGAGGGAATACTGGACGCACGTCAGTACACCATTCCCGTGCAGGCGGCGCTTGACAGTGTGCGCGCGGGAGAGAATCCCGAGCTTACCACGCGTGAGAAACACACACGTCTTTGCTATGTAGTGGCCGCCGAGGACGCGGACAAGGCTCGTATTGAACATGAAATCGTCACTATGCCGAAATATTTTTCCGATTACGACACCACTGTCAACTTTATCTCTCAGGAAGAACTTGACCGCGACCATAAGGGTATTCCTCACGGAGGATTTGTTATCCGTACAGGAAGCACAGGCGTAGACGGCGGAAACAGACATGTGATAGAATACAGCCTGAAACTCGATTCCAACCCCGAATTTACCGCCAGCGTCCTTGTGGCGTTTGCCCGTGCCGCTTACAGAATGTCCCATCGCGGCGACTGCGGCTGCAAGACGGTGTTTGACATCGCTCCCGTTGATCTGTCCATCAAGACACGTGAGCAGGTCATTGCAGAAATGCTATAATCCTTTATCGTTTGATAGATAATCATTCACGGTGCGCAATCCGCTTCGGCGGACACGCACCGTGATTTTTATCTGTCATTCTGGTGACAAAGCATATTTTCCGCAAAAATCGCGTATCCGCTTGTCGGGTCGTTGACAAATACATGCGTTACAGCTCCAACGAACTTTCCGTTCTGAATCAGCGGACTGCCGCTCATTCCCTGAATGATTCCGCCGGTTTCTGCGAGCAGTTTTTCGTCAGTAACGGTGATAATCATATTTTTTGCCGGATCGCCGCTGTAGTTGATACGCTCTATGACAATATCGTATAGCCGGGGCTGGCCGTCAGATGTCACGGTACAAAGGATCTTTGCTTTTCCCTGACGTACTTCCTGCTTCAGCGCCACATCATATTGCTTTTGTTTATGCAGTTCCGAGGAATATTTCCCGAAAGCACCGCAAAGAGTATTGCTTTCAAGCGTCCCCAGCTCATCTTCTGTGAGATACCCCCGTATTTCACCCGCATAGCCTCTGACGCCGCGTCTTATGCTGCTGATCTGTGCCGAGACTATTTCTCCGTCGTGCAGGGGAACTATTTCATGCGTGTCCGCGTCGCAGATTCCGTGACCCAGTCCTCCGAAATTTCCGGTTGCCGGGTCTACATAGGTAAGCGTTCCTATGCCTGCCGCGCTGTCACGCACCCACATTCCCGTTCTCAGGCATCCGTCAGAATCGGAGTTCACAGGCGTCAGCTTTACGCTTCTGGATTGTCCTCCTTTTCCGATAAGCTCCAGCGTCAGCGCGCCTTTGGATTCTGTCACGGCTTTTGCGAATGCCTCGTTGGAAAAGATTTTCCTTCCGTTCGCTGACCGGATAATCTCCCCGCGCGAAATGCCGGAGTCCTTTGCTGGATTGACTTTTTTTCCATTGGATTCAAAATCCGAAAGTCCCACCACCATTACGCCGTCACTGTACATCCTCAGACCGAAGAGCGTTCCGGCAAGGATAACCTTCTTAGGCTCCTCGCGGCGAATGCCGACATCCTTTACTCCCACCATGCCGAATAGCTTTGCCTTGGCAGAGTCGGAATAACTGTCGTTGATTTCAACCGATACCGGAAGAAACGTTTTCAGCTGTGTGCTGCCGCTGTGATGGATCACAAGCTCGTCGGGCAGCTGCCTCACTGTAATCATCGCTGATACCGCAAGTCCCGCAATGAGCGTCAGAAATAGCATGAGCGCTCTTTTTTTTCTGCACATGCCACATGCCTCCTTATTCAAAGAACAGCGCCTGTCAGATAAAAAAATGACCGCGCAGTAATAGCTTGTGCATATCTTTCGGATCAACGCATGACATATAATTTATTATTTGTAAGAATCATTTCAGATATGTAATTTGCAACAAAATCGTAAATTAATATTTATTTATATTGACAGAGTAAATTCACTCATAGTATAATGTTATGAAACCGGCAAATCATTGCCTGAATAATATCGCAGGAGGCGCGGTATGCAGAATTTGTTTGGCGGATACAATCCGTATCCATATATTTACATACAGTATTCACATGATGATGCCGAAAGGGTAATTCCCATCATAAAGGCTCTCAGATCCAACAACTATAACATTGTATATGACAAAAACTTTGGCGAAGAGGACAGGTATCGTTATCTGAATGTGCAACAGATCACACAGGCGGCTTCCTTCCTGCTCTTTTATTCGAAGTCGGCCGCGAAATCGCGGTTGATTAAAGAGTGCGTCAGATTTGCTGTGCCTATGTACAATCTCGAAAAGATTTGCGTTTGTCTCGATGATACTAAATTCGGCTTTTCTTTTTCCGATCTCAAAAAGAATTATACCGTCATCGAGGAAACACATATTGAAAAGATATTGAAAGCTCTTCGTCCGTTTATGGAAGTATATATCTTTCCCAATGCCGGATCAAATGGAAGAGTTGTGTCTTCTGACCCTGAGGAAATCAAGGGGTCAGATGCAGCTGACGAGCTTCAGGAGATCAAAGAGATTGAGACGGTAGGTGAGAAAGAAACAACCGACGATACAGGTGAATCTCTGAATGATGTAAACACGGACGACGTCGATTATTCTTTGGATGATGACGAGTCGGATCCTGTCGATGAAAATGAAACGACTCCTGATGAACGAATACCAGAGATCGATGATGTCATTTCACCGGTCTACAGCAATTCTCCGGTATTTTCTGAACAGAAACAAGATCCGATGATACAGAATACATTGCCTGATTTTAGAGTTACCTTAGAAAATGACATTCCATCCGACGCACCGGAGGCATTCCCCGATTTTGAGATGTCGGATGAATATGAGGAAGACGACGGCGCTTTTGATACTCCCGGCATTCCTGATTATTTCAAAAATATTCCGGAGAATCTTCCTGTGCCAACTTTGGATGATCATTCTGACACGGGTTATCGTTCTTTTTTCGATCGGGTTGCCGCCCAGAAGCCCGAACCGCAGCCCGTAGCCCAGAAGCCCGAACCGCAGCCCGTAGCCCAGAAGCCGGAGCCGCAGACCGCCGCTCAGAAACCGGAGCCGCAGCCCGTTGTCCAGAAACCGGAGCCGCAGCCCGTTGTCCAGAAGCCGGAGCCGCAGCCCGTCGCCCAGAAGCCGGAGCCGCAGCCCGTCTCCAAGAAACCGGAGCCGCAGCCCGTCGCCAAGAAATCGGAGCCGCAGACATCCGAAGGAACGGAAGAACTTTGGGACAATCTTCGCAGAAAAATGCATGTCCGGGCAATAAAGAAAACAAGGTTTTTTGTCAAATCGGAAAATGTTGAATCCGACGAAGGGGAATCGCTTGCGTTGGATTATCCACAGGACGACACGATCGAAACGATTACAATCAACTATCCGACAGATGAAGATGTTCCGGAATACATTCCGGCTCCTGAGCCGATTAAACTGTCTGAAAGATACACAAGAAAAACCAAGATAAAACCCGATATCGAAATCAGCGAGATAACGCACAGACCCGAACCGGTCGAGCCGAGATTGCTGTACCGTGAGCGCACCTCTATTGAATATGCGCCAAAATTCACTGACAATCCGCCCCCGTCCGAAGTGCTTCCTGTTCCGCTGAGCGAACCGGATACCGAGGTCGACGGTGCGTTTATGGTAGAAGGCTCGCAGATTCCAGAATCTTACGATTTTGAAGAGTCTCATCCGCTGGAAGATGATGAGATAATGGATTCTTCCTCTGGGGAAACGGCAACAGGGCTTTATGATGAAGAGCAGGATGAGGATTATTCTGAAACACAACCGGAGTATGAGTTCGAACCCGAACCCGAACCTGAACCCGAGCCCGAGCCGGAGCCTGAACCTGAGCCTGAACCGGAACCCGAACCTGAACCCGAACCCGAGCCTGAACCCGAGCCTAAACCTGAGCCTGAACCCGAACCCGAGCCTGAACCCGAACCGGAGCCGGAGCTGAATTCATATGAGTATTTTACCCTCAACGTCTTATCAGAGATGGACAGTGACAGCACGTGGAACGGTGAGAGTTTCTTCTCCGAGCCGGAACCTGAGCCGGAGCCGGAACCTGAACCGATCAAAGAGATCAATTATCTCGGCGGCGGAGCTATTCAGAAGCAGATTTCCGACGCAGCGAGTGATAGAGCAAAGTCAGATTCTGATGAGGATGAATTCAAAGCATACGAGCAATTCATTGAATCCAAAGAGCAAAAGGAAACGGAAAATTCTCAGCAGGTCGATATAAAGACACAGATACTGATTAAAGCTGCCGAGCAGGGAAATGCGGATGCGCAGTACAAGCTGGGCCTGAGCTATGAGCACGGCGACCGGGTAGAGCAGAATTACGTCAAGGCAGCACACTGGTATATTCTTTCATCCAATCGCGGCAATGCCAACGCACAGTATAATCTCGCCAATATGTACCAGCAGGGGCTCGGAGTGAGCAAAAATCTGCGCGAGGCTGCTGAACTCTATAAATCCGCCGCGGAACAGGGACATTCCAATGCGCAGCTTCACTACGGATTGTGCCTGAGAAGCGGTATCGGCACAGAGGAAGATCCGGTTGAAGCGGTCAAGTGGTTTGTCAAGGCGTCTGAAAAGGGCAACGCCGCAGCTATCTACCATCTCGGCATCTGCTTTGAGTTCGGTGACGGTGTGGAAAAGGATTTTTCCCACGCCTTGCAGCTGTATCTCACATCGGCCAACCAGAATTATGCCGATGCGCAGAACGCCCTTGCCAATTGCTACATGAGCGGGACAGGTGTTCCGGCAAATTACACCGAGGCGGTACGCTGGTACAGTAAGGCGGCACGCGGAGGAAATGTGGCTGCACAATTCAACATAGGATTCTGCTGTGAGAACGGATTGGGAATAGAAAAAAACTCCGACATGGCTTACCGTTTCTACAAAATTGCCGCCGATAACGGAAGCGAGAGCGCAACCAAACGCCTGAAAGAATTGGGATTAATTAAAGATGTTGCAGTTTAATCCTTTTTTATCAAAAAAACTATTGATAATCATTTAAATTTACTGTATAATAAAATTCGGAATGGTTTGTCGGACAACCGATGAACAATATTCTGTAATACTAAAAAAGTGAGGTATGTTTTATGACTTATGAAATCGTAGGAACCCCGTTGCCGGTTGTCACCTGCACATTGCAGGCTGGCGAAAGAATGATCACCGAGAGCGGCGCGATGTGCTGGATGAGTCCCAATATGCTCATGGAGACAAGCACAAACGGCGGTATCGGCAAAGCATTCGGCAGAATGTTCAGCGGTGAGTCGATGTTCCAGAACATCTATACCGCGCAGGGCGGTCAGGGTGTCATAGCGTTTGCATCCAGCTTCCCCGGCTCCATCATTCCGTTCCATATCACCCCCGGCAATAACATTGTCGTGCAGAAGAGGGGCTTCCTCGCGGCCGAGGCGGGCGTTCAGCTCTCCGTTTTCTTCCAGCAGAGACTCGGCTCCGGTTTCTTCGGCGGTGAAGGATTCATCATGCAGAGACTCAGCGGACAGGGCATGGCATTTGCGGAGATTGACGGTTCCGTTGTGGAATACGATCTCCAGCCCGGTCAGCAGATTATCGTTGACACAGGCTATCTTGCCGCCATGAGCGAGACCTGCCAGATCACCATTCAGCGCATCAAGGGCGTCAAGAATGTGATCTTCGGCGGTGAAGGTCTTTTCAACACCGTTGTTACCGGCCCCGGCAAGGTATATCTCCAGTCTATGCCTGTCAGCAGCCTTGCACAGTCCATTATCCCTTACATTCCTTCCAAGGGCTGATTGGCTGCGAAGGTCTTTATAGCCTAAATCAAAAAAAGACACAGACAATGCTTTTTTCGGCACGGTCTGTGTCTTTTATTTCGTTGAATCACTTGAAAATCTATCAGAGAGAAAAGCCTTCATACACATAGCTGCGGCATTGGGTTTCGTAAACCCGGTCGGCGTACCACGGACTTATTCCCATGAAGTCGCCGACGTACAGCGCCCTGCCGTCACGTATCGTCCATTCCATGCCGTGTTCCCGCTCCCAGTCGCAGCTGAATTCCACCCCGAAGCCGATGATGTGGCTGTTCTTCGGTTGTTCGATGATCAGACAGTTGACGCGTGTATAGTGCAGAACGGTATCCACATTCACGTCCTCCGGAACGTCGGGAAACTCAGGGTCAAAATAATCCCGCATATCCTCGCAGTATCTCAGGGAGTATTTTTTGAGAAGCGATAGCAATTCTTGGGGCATGTGATTGAAATACTCTCCGCATTGTTCGGCATAGCGGAGATAATCCTCACCGTCGCCGTGGAGCACAACGTCTATCTCTCTGTCAAAAAGCGCCGCATACATTTTTCCGAAAAACAGCCCGCTGCCGGAATCTTTTCGAATGTCATGAATGATCATTTGTATTTCCTCCCGCGCCTGTTGTATATTGCTATGATCAGCCGGGTCAGCCTCATGGGATACAGCCCGTGACAAAGACCGCTGAGCCTTCTGACCGGCATATGAAGGACAATATCAATGCGTTCGGCGTACTCCGGTTCCCTGCGATTGGCGGTCTTGATCTTTTTGTCGGCGACGAACCTTATCAGCTTTACAGCAGCCTTAATGATTTTGATTGCATAAAGCTGATACAGGGTATTTTCCGTTGTAAAGGTCTGTTCCGTCGGAAGTGACTTTTTGGTGGTGGCTTCTCCGAATATCGCGAGAAAATCGCTCTCGGAAGGTCTTCCGGACGGAGTCTTGTACCATTGCGGAACGGTGTATTTTTCCACATGCTCGCCTTTGACTGTCACCCACACATCCGTTCTGAGGTCAACAGAAGAAGCGGCAGCCCATATTCGGTATCTTCCTCCGGATGTGCGCCAACGTCCGAATCCCGCGCTGTAGTATTCGAATGCGCTGTGAGGAATAACCACTGACACCGTGCGTTTTTCTCCTTTGGTGAGAAAAATCTTGCGGAACTGCTTAAGCTCACGGACAGGACGGAATTTGTCACCTTTTGGAGGCTCGATGTAAAACTGCACTATTTCGCTGCCGTCGCGCTTTCCGACGTTCTTAACGTCTACAGTCACTTCCCAGCCCTCGGCACAGGAGTTTACCCTCATTCTGGAATATTCAAACTCGGTGTAGCTCAGACCGTAGCCGAAGGGAAGGGCGGCATAAATGCCCGCCTTATTGAAATATCGGTATCCGACGTAAATACTCTCGCGGTATTGCGAAAGCTCCGCGTCCTGTCCGAATGTATCGCCGCAAGGCATATCCGATTCGTTGAGCGAATAGCTGACCGGCAGCCTTCCGCAAGGGTCGGCAAATCCGAACAGAAGGTTGTAAAGCGCGTTTGCAGTCCCCTCACCGCCTAACGGAAGGTAAAGAACAGCCTTTACTCTGCCGATCCAGTTCATTTTCGGCAGAGCGCTGCCTCCCACAACAATCACAGTGTTGGGATTGACTTTAGCCACCGCGCTGATCAGCTTGGTCTGCGATTTGGGCAATTGATTGGTGAAGCGGTCGGACGCGGCGTTGTCGTATACGTCGTCAAATCCCACGAATATCACAGCAAATTCCGATTCGGAGGCACATTTCACCGCTTCGGCGAGAAGCTCTCCGTCCTGCGCGGACTGTTCTCCGTATCCTTCACAGTATTTGTATCTTATCTGATTGTCATCAAACACGCTCAGCATATTGCGCGTGCTTTCCATTTCGAGCGCGTTGATTCCTCTGCGCTGAATGCGCAGATTCTGTGCCTGTCGGCCGATCAGGGCTATGGAACATCCCAGCGGAAGCGGCAGCGTGCCGCGATGATTTTTCAGAAGCACGGCGGACGCCTCGGCAGCCTTTACGGCAATCTCACGGCATTCTTCTTCCGATAGGGGCGCGGAAAAGTCGCTGACGTTAAATTCGCTGGCGTTCTGAATTCTTTCCGCCGCTGCTTTCGGATAGTGGAGCGGCAATTCTTCGTCCTTCAGAGCCTTTTTCAGTTTGCGCTTTATCCTCCATCCGACACGCGGGAAAGCCATATCCACCCCGCAAGCCATCGCTTCGGCGGCGTCGGCTACCCTCAAATCTGTCAGTACAGCCCCCTCAAAATTCCACTGTCTTTTGAGAATATCCGTCAGCAGCACGTGATTTTCACAGCTTGCCAGCCCGTTGATCTTATTGAATCCGCAGCGCACGGCTTTGGGATTGGATTGCTTTATCGCTGTCTCAAACGGCTTAAGGTAAATTTCGTGAAGGGCGCGCTTGTCAATCATGCTGTCGCAGGTAAATTTGCCGGTGGCCTGATTGCTTCCGGCAAAATGATCCAGCACCGCTGCGACCCCCTCCGACTGCACGCCGCTGATCCACTCAGCGGCAAGCGTGCCGCTGAGATAAGGGTCTTCGCCGAACCGGTCAGCCATCGAGCCGTAAAGCGGACTGCGCACCACACCTGCATCGGGAGAAAGCAGCGCGTCGCACCCGCCTTCGGAAGCAATGCTTCCCACAGCCTTGCCGACTTCGCGTACAAGCTCTCTGTCAAAGGAGCATCCAAGCGCACAGGGAGAAGGCATACATACGCCCTGCATTGTTTCTTCGTCTAATTCATCTGCGCGATATGTCACTCCGTGACTTCCGTCAGCAATAAGAAGTTGGCTGGATTTTTTACTGCCTCCTAAGCATATATCTAAATATTCGTCAGTTTTGTCATTAAGGTTAAGCCCGGAATTATCCAATGTCCTCACCCTTTGCAATAAATATGTAACAATACAATAATACCACATATACACTATAAATTACAAGAGATTTTTGTCAATATTTGCAGATTGCACTTATTTTTTGTCGATTGTTTTGAAATTCCGTCAAATTGTTTGGAATAAAATGAGTTGACATTGATGGAACAAAGAGTTAAAATATAATGTATTATTCATATTACATTATACGCGAAACCTTTTCATTCGCGATTTTGTCATAATAAGGAAGGATTTATTTCAAATGGCTAAAATCAGAACACGCTTTGCACCGTCGCCGACCGGCTACATGCATGTCGGCAATCTGCGCACCGCGCTTTATGCCTACCTCATCGCCAAAAAGGATGGCGGCGACTTTATTCTCCGCATAGAGGACACCGACCGCGAACGTCTCAAAGACGGAGCCATGGATATTATTTACGATACTTTGCGCGAAACCGGACTTATCTGGGACGAAGGCCCGGACGTCGGCGGCGAATACGGACCCTACATTCAGTCGGAGCGCAAACCGATATATATGGAATACGCGCGCAAGCTGGTGGAGATGGGACACGCATATTATTGCTTCTGCACCAAGGAGCGTCTAGAATCGCTTCACACAGAGGCCGGCGGCATCGCTAAATACGACGGTCACTGCCGCAATATTACCCTTGAAGAAGCCGACAGGCGCATAGCGGCGGGTGAGCCGTTTGTCATTCGTCAAAAGATGCCTACCGAAGGTACTTCTTCCTTTGAGGACGCTGTGTTCGGTCTGGTGGAGATAGACAATTCCGAGCTGGAGGATCAGATTCTCATCAAATCCGACGGCTACCCGACCTACAATTTTGCCAACGTCATTGACGATCATCTGATGGCGATTACACACGTTGTCCGCGGCAACGAATATCTTTCTTCCACGCCGAAGTACAACCTGCTCTATGACGCTTTCGGCTGGGAACGTCCGGTCTACGTCCACTGCGCACCCGTCATGAAGGACGCGCACGCGAAGCTCTCCAAGCGCAACGGCGACGCAAGCTATCAGGACTTGATCGCGAAGGGATACGTCTCCGAGGCGGTGCTCAATTACATCGCCCTTCTCGGCTGGAGTCCCAAGGGCGAGGAAGAGAAATTCACCCTTGCCGAAATGACGCAGGTATTCGACATCAGCGGTATTTCCAAGTCTCCGGCGATCTTTGACCCGGAGAAGCTGCGCTGGCTCAACGCCGAATACATCCGCGCCATGAGTGACGAGGATTTTCATCAGGCGGCGCTGCCCTTCATTCAGCAGACGGTCAAATCCGAAACCGCCGACACCGCGCTCATTGCAAAATGTCTGCACCAGCGCACCGAGGTCCTCGGAGAAATCGGTACCCAGATCGATTTTATAGATACACTGGAAGATTATTCTTCGGAACTGTTTGTCAACAAAAAATCCAAATCCACGCTCGAAAGCAGCAAGAACATGCTCGAAGCGGTCATTCCTGCGCTCGAAGCCCTTCCCGAATGGTCGCAGGAGGCCATTCACGACTGTCTGATCGGCATGGCACAGAGCATGGAAGTCAAGAACGGCCTGCTCATGTGGCCGGTTCGCATTGCCGCTTCCGGCAGAACAGTCACGCCCGGCGGCGCCGTGGAAGTCCTCGGCATTCTTGGACGCGAGGAATCGCTGCGCAGGCTCCGTATCGGTTTGGACAAGTGCAACGCATAGGCGCTCGCAAGCTCGCTTAGAGAATAGAGAATAAAGAATAGATAATAGATAATAGAGAATAAAGAATAGATAATAGATAATAGAAAATGAGGCGCAAAGCGCCTTGGAATATAGAATGGTGATACTGTAATGGACGATTATTTTGCAGATTACAACGCTTATTCGGAGGACGGCATTGTCCATATTCTTCCGGACGGGATGGAATTGTCCGATGGCAGAAAGATTCTTTTTGACGAGTGCTTGCAGAATTTCAGACGTTATTCGGAAAACTTGCCTGAACCAAAATACATCGGCGAAAAGGACACGGATGATGGCAGTATTATCTTTTACTGTTCGCCGCGACCTGTCATGATTAAGTTTTTGCCGCGCTTTCTATCTAAATCTGTTCTGCAACGGATGGACGCTCTGGAAAAGGAAATCAATGCATATGGGTATTCATTTCAGTTATGAAATAATTTACTGAGGAGGACTTACATTGGCTGACAATAATGAATTAAAAGAAAAAACAGAAAAAACAACCGAGCCGAGCAATTTCATTGCCGACTTTATCAAAGACGACATTGCTCCCGGCGGACAGTTTGAGGGCATGACGGTTCACACCCGTTTTCCGCCGGAACCCAATGGCTGTATACACATCGGACACGTCAAGGCGCTCTGCATCAGCTTCGGTCTGGCAGAAAAATTCGGCGGCATCTGCAACCTGCGCATGGACGACACCAACCCCACCAAGGAACGCGAGGAGTTTGTCGAGGCGATCAAGGACGACATTCACTGGATGGGCTTCGACTGGGGCGACAGGTACCACTTCGCGTCCGAATATTTTGAAGAAACCTATCAGTACGCGATTGAGCTGATTGAAAAGGGTCTTGCCTACGTCTGCGAGCTGACGCCCGAACAGATGAAGGAAATGCGCGGCACCCACGACACGCCGGCACAGAGTCCTTACCGTGACCGTCCGAAGGAGGAGAGCCTTGATCTCTTCAAACGTATGAGAGCCGGCGAATTTGAGGACGGAAAGTATACACTCAGAGCGAAGATTGACCTTGCTTCCGGCAACTGGAATATGCGCGACCCGGTTATCTACCGCATCAAGCACGCCACTCACCACCAGACAGGCGATGAATGGTGCATCTATCCGATGTATGACTTCGCTCACCCCATCGGCGACGCGATCGAGCACATTACCCATTCTCTCTGCTCGCTGGAATATGAAGACCACCGTCCGCTTTACAACTGGGTCATTGAAAACATCTCCGCTCCGTCCAAGCCGCGGCAGATTGAATTTGCCCGTCTCGGCATTGACTACACCGTTCTCAGCAAGCGCAAGCTCAGAAAGCTGATCGAGGAAGGCATTGTCTCCGGCTGGGACGACCCGAGAATGCCTACCCTTGCTGCACTTCGCCGCAGGGGCTACACGCCCGCTTCCATCCGCAATTTCTGCGATCGCATAGGCGTTGCCAAAAACGACAACGTGGTGCAGTGGAGCTTTTTGGAGCACTGTCTGCGCGAAGACCTCAACCAGAACGCCATCCGCACCATGGCAGTTCTTGACCCGGTCAAGCTGATTATCACCAACTATCCTGAGGGAGAAATCGAGCCGTTTGAAATTGAAAACAATCCCCTCAACGAGCTGGAAGGCAAGCGCAACATCACCTTTAGCCGTGAGCTTTACATCGAAGCAGACGATTTCATGGAGGATCCGCCGAAGAAATACTTCCGCATGTTCCCCGGCAACTATGTGCGTCTGAAAGGAGCTTACATTGTCAAATGCACCGGCTGCAAAAAGGACGAAAACGGCAAGGTCATTGAGGTCTACGCCGAATATGACCCGGCCACCTACGGCGGCAACCCGCCGGAGGGCTTGAAGGTCAAGGGTACCATTCACTGGGTGAACGCCGCCGACTGTGTGGAAGGCGAAGTGCGCCTTTTCGACCGTCTGTTCAACGTTCCTAATCCTGACGCCGCCGACATGGACTTCATGCAGCACATCAATCCGAATTCCCTCACCGTCAAGCAGGGCTGCAAGTTTGAGCCTTGTCTGAAGATGGCACAGCAGGGCGAAGGCTACCAGTTCCTGCGTCTGGGATACTTCTGTGTGGACAGCGTGGATTCTACTCCCGATCATCTCGTATTCAATCGCTCGGTAGAACTCAAGGATTCCTACAACTTCAAGGGCTGATCTGATATGAATGTGATACACGACACCGTTAAAAACGATTTATTTACAATGAATTATTTCCGCTTCGGCGATGGAGAGCGCACGCTTGTTATCCTTCCGGGACTCAGCGTTCAGAGCGTGATGAAATCGGCTCCCGCTGTGGCGAATGAATATGCCGTCATGCAGAATGACTTTACGGTTTATCTCTTTGACCGCCGTGAGGATCTTCCTCCGGAATACTCCGTGTATGATATGGCATGGGATACCGCCATGGCAATGGAAGCACTCGGTCTGCGTGACGTCTGCCTGTTCGGGGCGTCTCAGGGCGGAATGATCGCTTTATGTATTGCCATTGAATATCCTGAACTTGTGGGAAAACTGGCGCTCGGTTCTTCTGCGTCCGAAGCTGCTGCTGCGAACAGCGGCGCTTTGGAAAAATGGGTTTCTCTGGCAAAGAGCGGAGACAGAGTGGAACTGTTTGTCGAATTCGGAAGGGCCATTTATCCTCCATCTGTTTTTGAAAAATACCGCTCCGCTCTTGCTGGGCTCGGAGAAACGGTGACAGATGAGGAACTCGAACGGTTTGTGATTCTTGCCGGAGGCACTTCCGGCTTTAATGTCACAGAAAGACTGACTGAAATAAAATGTCCCGTGCTTGCTCTCGGCGCGGCTGACGACAATGTTTTGGGTGCCGGCGCGACGAAAAAGATCATTGAAAAACTCGGCGATAGGTCTGATTTCAGTTATTACATTTACGACGGATTCGGACACGCTGCTTTTGATACCGCTCCCGATTACAGAGATCGGTTGTACCGCTTCTTTATCGAATAATTTTTCATAAAAAAGGCATTGCTGGTTACGGCAGTGCCTTTTTTTGATTATGCACAAAAAATGAGGGAAAAATATCCTTGCAAAATTCATGATCTTATTGTAGAATGTAAATGAATTATCTTATCATGTGGCTGTGGATTTGACATAATCTAACGAAACACACTATACACAAGGAAGGAATGACGCACTATTATGATGAATGATTTACATTACAATCAGCTTACCGTAAAACAGCGAAAGATCTACAATTCGCTGTTTGAGGCTATCGGAGGTAGAAGGGATGCATTTCCGGTCGATACCGTTGACCTCAGAGAGGTAAGCCCTGTCTATGAAGCTTTTTCGTTCGATCATCCGGAATATTTCTATGTGGATCTGAACAATGTGAAGCTGACGATTACCTCACCCGGCAAGGGCAAGGCGGAACTTCGGTATTTTTATACCCCCGATGAAACGGCTCACAGAAAGAAAAGCATTGAAGCAGCCATCGGCAAATTGCTTGATAACCGGGATTTCGGCAACGCGGACGCGCTTGGCAGGCTCCGTCTGATACATGACAGGCTGGTGCGCAGCGTTACCTATGAGAGCAACGCCTCGGTCAAAGGCATGATTATCCCCGACGCATTGACAATCGAGGGCGTATTTCTCAGAGGCAAGGCTGTATGCGAGGGAATTGCCAAGGCCGTGATGTATCTCGGTCAGAAGTTGGGAATGGACATTCCCGTCGTCACGGGACAGGCGTCGCTGGACGGCGTCAACTATGCGCCACACGCTTGGAACGTCGCCTGTATTGGCGGTCAGTACGCGCACATGGATGTGACGTGGGACATCACACTCAGCACCCCCCTGAAATTTACCCGCTATGATTATTTCTGCATCCCCGATGTGGATATCCGCGAGGATCATGTGTTCGGCGGTCTTTTTCCCTGTACCCACGGAATAGGACTCAGCTTCTTCGAGCGCTCGCACAGGATTTTCAACGATATGGATTCCTGCAAGAAGTATATTTCCGAAAAGCTGAAAGAGCGTTCCGATGTGATCTATTTCAAATTTACGGATCACGGTTCCGCTCCGGAGACCATCGCAAAGCGTATGGACGATACCATCACCAATATGCTCAGGCTCCGTTCGCTCTTTATGTTCGATATTGAAAAAGCCCATAATCCCAAACAGGGCGTTTACTTCTACCGCATTCTCAAACGGCTGTAAAACCGTTTCTTTGGTGCATGTATTCAAAATTATAACGCATAAAAATATAAAAACTGTAAATTAACACAATGTACATCAAATTTATGTGATGTGTGGTATAATTTATCTGTATATTTATGGGAAAGGAAGATGCCAGTATGCCAATGCTGGAATCAGGGCAGATACTCAAAACAATCTCCGGCGTCCGCATCAGGGTCGAGGAATTCCTTGCGGAAGGCGGTCAGGGCGAGGTCTACCGCGTAGATTACAACGGCGAGAAAAAGGCGCTCAAATGGTACAAGCCCGAGGCGCTGAGAGACCCAATCCTTTTTTATGACAATCTGAAAACCAACGCAGCCAAGGGTTCGCCCGACAAGGCATTCCTGTGGCCGGACGCGGTGACAGAGTACGTGGGCGGCACATTCGGATATATCATGGGGCTTCGTCCCGAGGGCTATTATGAGCTGAGCAAGATTTTAGGCTCGAGAAAGTGCAATTTCGTTTCGTTCAAGGCGGCAGCCGAAGCCTGCATACGGATCGTCTCCGCGTTCCGTATTTTGCACAACAACGGCTACAGCTATCAGGACCTGAACGACGGCAATTTCTTTATCAACCCCCAGACCGGCGACGTGCTGATCTGCGATACCGATAATATCGCCAAGAACGGAACAAGCACCGGTATTTTGGGCAAGCCCAGATACATGGCGCCCGAAATTGTCAACGGAAAGGGCAAGGTGCTTCCCGATACGCAGTCGGACAGATATTCCCTCGCCGCCATACTGTTTCTGATACTCTTCAACAATCATCCGCTGGAGGGCAGTCACTGGGTCATGGTGACATGCATGACCGACGATGTAGCCGAGAAACTCTATGGTTCCGCGCCGCTGTTTATTTTCGACCAGAACAACAGAAGCAACGCACCGGTGCGCAATCTCCAGATAAGCGTCATCGAACGCTGGGCTTTCATGCCAACCTATCTCAAAGACAAGTTCGTCACGGCGTTCAGTCAGGACGCTTTGAAGAATCCCGGCAAACGCCTCAGGGAGCTTGACTGGCTGCAGGTGCTTGTGCGGTTCAGGAGCGATATAGTCCGCTGTACATGCGGAAATGAAGTCTTTATCCAGAACGCCGCCACCACCAAGTGCGACGTCTGCGGCAAGCCTGTCGCCGTCACACATACCATCAAGCTGCCGGGATACGCAATAACCGCCGCCGGCGGCTCGAGGGTGTACAGATGTATGCTCGGCACCTGCAATGCGGACGAGGCTCTCAACCCCGTTGTATGCGTGGTAACGCGCAAGGACAAGCCGGGTGTAATGGGGCTGAAGAACATGAGCGGCCGTATCCTCAATGCCACCACTCCCAGCGGCAAGCCAAAGCAGATCAAGCCGAACGAAGTGATTCCCTTTATTCCGGGAATCGTCATCGAAGCGTTTGACAAGAAGATTGAGTTAAAATAATCATTTCGCTTTTTTCATTATTCAGTCAATAATTATCCATGTGATAATGAATAAAAAAATACAGACAATATTCAGGAGGTTTTTTGTTATGCCAAGTACAGAAGGTGTTATCGTCAAGAAGGTTCTTCCGCTGATTTATGTGATCGACACGTCGGGCAGCATGTTCGGCGACAGAATCGCAAGCGTCAACGAAGCCATTCACGAGCTGGAGCCCATTCTCCGCGAGAAGGTGGGCGAGATTCCCGAGGCTGAGATCAAAATTGCCGCGCTGACCTTCTCGTCCGGCGCACGCTGGATCACCGCCAACGGACTTGTTTCTCTCGACGACTTTTTCTGGAACGACGCTACCGCCGGCGGTCTGACTGATCTCGGCGCCGCGCTCAAGGAACTCAATCAGAAGCTCAGCCGCAGCTCATTCCTTGTCAGCGACACAGGCTTCTGCGCTCCCGTGCTGATCTTTATGAGCGACGGCGAACCGAATGACAACTGGGAAAAAGAGCTGGCCAGCATCAAACAGAACAACAAGTGGTTCCAGGCGGCCCGTAAGATAGCTATTGCTATCGGCGAGGATGCCAACATTGAAATACTCACCAAGCTTGTCGGCAGCAACGAGGCTGTTATCCAGACCAACGACCTTGAAACGCTCAAGAGAATGATCATCGCCGTTTCCGTTTCCGCTTCCATGCTGGCCGGTTCGTCCAGAATGGCAGGCGACGCCGCGAGCGGTTCTATGATTCTTGAAGCAGCCACCACAACTCTCGATTCCGACACATACACTGTGGCTCCCGAAATTGCCGATTTTGACGGCCCCGACCTGATGGCAGCCGGAGACGCCGGTACGCAGGACGTATGGGACGACAGCGGAGACTGGAACTGATCCTATGCTGGGCATATTTAAAAAAACGGATTCTCCGCAGTATGAGTTATTCTGCTGTTCTGTCAGGGGATACAGCCACATAAAAAAGGATACCCCATGCGAGGATTTTTGCGTCAAGAAGGATTGTGCAACGGACGGCATCAAGATATTTGCCGTTGCTGACGGTCATGGCGACCCGAACTGCCTGAGAAGCAGCGTCGGTTCGGAATATGCGTGCCGGATTGCATGTGAGTCTCTGGAGAATTTTGCCCGCAATGTATCGGAAAACGGTTTTGAAGACCGCCTTTTTGACAGACTGGAATGTCCCGCGTTGATGGATCGGCTTATCCGCAGCATTATTGCCAAGTGGACGAGCGAGGTTGACGCGGAGCTGAGTCAGAATCCTCTGACGGAGGAAGAATATGCTGCTGCGTCGAGACTGGGCGACGAATACCGCAAGGGTATCAGAACCGAAAGAATGTACGGCACGACGCTGATGGCCGGTCTGCTGACGGAAAAATATCTGCTCCTCCTTCAGCAGGGCGACGGCAGATGCGTGGTGTTCGACGCGGAAGGAAAAGCAAGTCAGCCTATTCCGTGGGATGACCGCTGCGTCGGCACGGCAACCACTTCCCTCTGTGACCCGGACGCTGTTCACAGTGTGCGTTATCATGTGATAAACAATGAAGAAAATCCTGTAATCGCCTGTATCGTCGGTACCGACGGAGTGGAAGACAGCTTTCCCACCTCCATGGAAAAAACACATGCCTACTACAGAAATATTCTCAAAGAAGCGTGCGAAATGGGTGTGGAGGCAATGGAACAGGCCCTGTCCAACGACCTGAGCGAACTGAGCAGGAAGGGCAGCGCCGATGATGTTTCCGTCAGCGGCTTTGTGGACGTAAAGCGCACAAGGAAATTCCTTGACGACTTTGAAAGTGCCAATCAGCTGGTTAACATCCGTGACGAGCTCGCCCTTGTCAAAAACAGCATCAAGTCGATGGAGAGCGGAGGAATGCTTGAGCACCTCGCCAAGACCTATGACGGACTTGCGCTTTCCTACAGGACGTCTGAGGAGAAATACCGTGAGCTTGACAGGAAATGCCGCGAGCTTCAGGAGAAAATTGCGGCACATGAGCAGACGGATATTCCCGAGCAGGAAGGACTGTCGCTTGAGGTGAAGGAGCTGCTTTCCAAGCTGCGTTTTTCAAAGGATCTGCTGGCCCCTGCCAAGCGAGAGCTGGAAACACTTACGGCTCAGCGGGACGAGGCAAAGCGGGTATATGAAGAAGCGGCGACAAAGATGGGTTCCGTTGAGGAAAGATACCTGCCGCGCAAGGAAAGATATGAAGCGCTGCTTCAGCAGAAGAATGAAATTCTCGACAGGCTCAATGAGCTTGAATCAAAGCAATAATATACTACAGCGTCAGGAGTGTGAATGAATGGAAGCAAATGTCATTATGTGCAGATGCGGCAAATGCAGCAAAGTCTACGGCATCAGGGTTGAGAGAATGCCCGACGGAGACTGGTGGCGCACATGGGCTTTCAAGATCTCCGAAAAAAGCGCGCACCGCGAGGGTTTCGACCGCAATGTGATTCGCGGCAATATGTTTGAAACGGCGGATTATCCCGGCTGTCCCTATTGCGGCACGCATGAATTTGTTCAGTGCGGATACTGCGGCAGGCTGAACTGCTGGAATCACGAGCCGGCCCTCTACTGCTCATGGTGCGGAAAGCTGATGGACAACATTATCGTTGCCAGAGATAAATTTGACGTATCTGCCAATCAATTCTGACATCATACCATGCTCAGCATTGATTACGACAATCTTTAGGTTAAGGAAGTGCGGACGTATTGATCTGTAATGTTTGCAAAAAGGAATGGGTCGGCGTTTCTGGCGACACGGTTTGTCCCTATTGCGGAGCCAATCTGGATAAGGATGACCGGCAGCACACCATTCCCGGCGTAATAGCCTTCCTTGTAAAAAAAGAAGGCGCCGACGTTCTGCTTAAGCCGGACACCGTTATGTCGTATATCTCTGATCTTGTCAAGGGAAGCGACCGTGATAAAAAACTCATTCGGGTGGGAAGCTCCAACGGTATTTTTCAGAAAGCACATGCTCTCCTTACGGAGCCAAAGCAGTCCCGTCGCGAAGTGATGGTGCTCGACATCCGGCAGCACCTGATGGATAATGCCTTTCTTTCCGAGGAGAATGCCGTTGCTCTGGTAAACACGGTTCTGGAGGGAATCGGGCTGTCCTCACTGCGTCTGACGGTCAAATCGCAGAAGAAATCAGAGCCTGCACCAGTTAAGCCGCCTGTACGACAGCCCAAGGCCGCAACGGCTCCTGGTACGCAGCATTCAACTCAAAAGAAGCCCGCACAGGCTCCGGTCAATGCCTCACCGCAACAGAAGAAGGTCCCTTCGCAGAGCAAGCCGGTACAGCAGAGCCACTCTGCGCAGAAGCAGTTCCGTCTGAATTCCATCAGTACCTTTGAATACGACGGAAGCTCCTTTTCTTCCCGTAAAGTGCAGGGACCGCTTTTTCTGAAGGGCGAGATGCGGATGATAGGCATTCTTGTCACATATGACCCGGTGCCGCAGGGGATGAATGTGTCGCTTGACTGGGAGATATGCCGCCAGGACGGCTTTTCCATAACCGGAAAGATTCATGGCACCGGAAGCATCAGACAGGGCGATACCGATTTCTACCAGGGCTGGGGCTGGAATGTTCCCGGTAACTGGCAGGTTGGGCGATATACCGTCAAAGCTTCCATGAACGGTTCCAATCAGCTTGTCACTTATTTTGATGTGGTGGAAGGAAAGTATGACAATCCTCACCTGACGATGAACGAGGTAAAACTTTTCAGTGCGGGAGCGGTTCCTCCCGAATTGAAGGACAGGATCTATTCCGCAGTGTTTTCCTCACATCAGGCAAGACGCATCTATTTTGAGATAACGCTTCCCAAGATGAACGCGTCTGTGTACACCACGATGAATTACAAGATCACAAAAAGCAGCGGCGAGATATATGCAAACTACTCAGTGCCGATTCGTTTCCGCAGCGGCGATGACAGGTGCTGGACCGGCTTTGGCTGGGACAATCCCGGTCACTGGCAGAAAGGGCGCTATGGCTATGAGATCTCGATAGGAGAGGTCAATAATCTATTCCGTGGCGTTTTTGATATTGTTTAATCTTTCAATTGTCACTGTGCCGGCAAGTTATGTTTACTCTTGCCGACACAGTGTTTTTTTGTGGCGTAACGGATCATGCGTGTGCGGAATACTATAATATTGGACGGGAAAACGCGTTTTGCCGTCGGCATTCGGAGTCTCTCGGATTATTTAAGAAAAAATCGAAAAAAACAGAAAAAAACACTTGACATTTGCTTTTGGATAGTGTAATATATAACACGTCACTGAGAGCGGAAAGCAATTAGAATTAAAAAATTCACATTGCGGGTTTGCTCAATGACTGGTATGGGAGCATAGCTCAGCTGGGAGAGCATCTGCCTTACAAGCAGAGGGTCACAGGTTCGAGCCCTGTTGTTCCCACCATATGGCCCGGTAGTTCAGCTGGTTAGAACGCTAGCCTGTCACGCTAGAGGTCGACGGTTCGAGCCCGTTCCGGGTCGCCACTTTTGCCTCTGTAGCTCAGTCGGTAGAGCAGGGGACTGAAAATCCCCGTGTCATTGGTTCGATTCCGATCGGAGGCACCAAGCGCGGATGTACTGTCGTACATCCGCAAAAATATGCGGAATTAGCTCATCTGGTAGAGCGCCACCTTGCCAAGGTGGAGGTAGCGAGTTCGAGCCTCGTATTCCGCTCCATGTTCGGCACCATCGCCAAGAGGTAAGGCCACGGTCTGCAAAATCGTTATCCCCAGTTCGATTCTGGGTGGTGCCTCCATAAAGCTGTCAGCTTATCTACTGACAGCTTTTATATTCTCTGATGCTTGTATGCCTTTTGGAAATATGCCTCTGTAGCTCAGTCGGTAGAGCAGGGGACTGAAAATCCCCGTGTCATTGGTTCGATTCCGATCGGAGGCACCAGAAGCGCGGCTTTCAAGCCGATAAGAGAACAGTGGGTGAGAAGGATTCCTTTTTTATCCACTTTATGCGGAATTAGCTCATCTGGTAGAGCGCCACCTTGCCAAGGTGGAGGTAGCGAGTTCGAGCCTCGTATTCCGCTCCAGTTTGTGTGAAAGCTGTTTCCTGTGTTTATGGGAACAGCTTTTTTGTTTGATTCCGTCGTTACATTCGTATGAATTAACGATGAATTTACCTGTTAGTGGCTTTTCCTTAGTTGACATTTAAATCTACAATATGTATAATAGAAATGATACTTTTTCTGGGAGTGTTTATTTTGAGCAATAAATTTCCGCTTTTTCCTGATGATTTGTCCAATGAATTCGGAAGCGCCAATTCCCTTGAAACAAGCGGAGGGATTTTCGATTCCATAGAAGATGGCCGCAGTTCCGAGGCGGCAACAACACCGACACAAGAGGATGCTGCAAAGCCTGCTTCCGTTGTCTCGGATAACGAACCGAAAAATTCAGGCAAAAATGCCGAAATAAAAGGCAAGAAAAAGGGGAGCCTGAGTGTCAAGGTGGCCGTGTTGCTGCTTATTGCGGGTACAGCCGTAATCTGCGCTCTCGTTTACTTAAACACTCACGTGGTGCTCGGCGAGCTGTTCGGAAGGCATGAGATCTATGCATCCGACACCTCTGTGATTAATCTTAGCGGAAGTGATTATTCGGACTATAAGGGGCTTTCCAAGATAAAGTCATTGGAAACGATTGATCTGACCAATTCATCATTTTCAGATTTATCCGATTTATACGGATGTGAGAAACTGAAAACGGTTATTCTTTCAGACCGGGAGCTATCTGCAGAAGAATGTATTGCTTTTTACAGACATGTTCCTAATGCTTTGTTGATCTGCAAAATCAATATTAACGGGGAACTATTTGATTCACAGCTGACGGAGCTCACGATGGAAGAAGCGGATAAGGACACGCAGGTGCTTTATGCGGCATTGAGAAATCTTCAATTCCTTGATATGACAGCCTGTGAAGTATCGGATGATACATATCGGACGCTCACTAAAGCAATTCCCGAGTGTCTGATAGTAATGCGCACAACGATATGTGGCGTGGAATATACCACGGATGCGGAAACGATCAGGTTTGAAGGTAAAGTGACAAAGGGAGAAGTCAATCAGGCAGGCTTATTTAAAAAACTCAAAGCGGTTGATATAAGATATTGCACGAATCCACAGATTCTTGATGAATTTCTCTCCCATCATCCTGATTTAAAACTGGTAAAATCTATTGAATTGCTGGGCAGGCAGGTCGGAACAGAAGATGAAGTAATCGATCTTCGCGGAAAAAAATATACATTCAATGAGGTCAAAGCCGCTCTTGACGAGACTTTGCCGAAGATGAATTCGGTTAAAAAGATCGATATGTGCGGCTGCGGACTGTCCGATAAAGAGATGGAGAATCTTTGCGCTGCTTATCCCGAAATTAAGTTCGTATGGATGCTGCATCTGGTCAATTGGGATTTACGCACAGATGCGGTCATATTCTCAGCACTCAATAGTGATGGAAAAGAGATTTATAATCAGAATAACTATGCGCCTATTTTCAAATACTGCACCGATCTGAGAGCGCTTGATCTCGGCCATAGCGTAATAACCGATATTTCTGCAATTTCATCGCTTAAAAAGCTGAGAGCAGTGATTCTGACAGACAATAAGATAAGGGATATTTCCTCCTTTGCGGAGCTTAAGGATCTTGAGTTTATTGAGATGAATGCGACCAATAAGGTGAGCAGTATCGAACCGCTCAGAAATCTACAGAATCTGAAATATATCAATCTGTGGGGAAGCGTAGGCATTTCCGATTTGTCTCCGTTGTATGATCATAAGAACCTGGAAATCGCTATTTTTGAACGTGATGTTCCGAAGGCCGAGCGAGAAAAATTTATCAAATCCAATCCCGACTGCAAGACATTTTTTAAAGTAGACAGCAATAAAATCTCAACCAATTCCACATGGAGAGAAAATCCGTATCGTAAATATCTCAAAGATCATTTTGGCAAAAAGAATGATGCAGGGATTCTGATCAGAGAGTGGAAATATGTGGTTGGTTTTGATGAGAAAACCGGTGAGTTTATTGTAGACTACAATACTGATCAGTATGCTTATCGGTAAAGATGTTTCCAAAGTTATAGTAGACATAAAAGTGAGTGATAAGATTGGATAATGAATCTCATATGAATGATGATTCGCTTTTGGAAGATGCCGAAGTCAGCGGCGAATTAAGTGTAAGTGAGGAGATGCCTGCTTCGTCCGAGAAACAGGCCGATGCAGCGGCGGCATTTGTTCCGGGTGATGACAGTGGACTTGACATTCAGTCGGAGGAGCAAACTACGGTTCAGAGTGAATCTGAGCCGGAAAGCGGGTCTGCATCGGAGGATGAATCTCAGCCGGAATGTGAGTCTGTGCCGGAGGATGAGCCTGCATTGGAGAGCGAATCTCAGCCGGAATGTGAGTCTGAAACGGAGGATGAGTCTGCGCCGGAGAGCAAATCCGTGCCTGCGGATTTTCACGATGAAAAACCCGATGAAAAAGAGGAAAACAAAAAGTCTTCAAAGGCCATATGGATGACCGTATTTGCCCTTGCTGCCGTTATCATTGTTATAGAAGTAGCCTTTGTATGTACCCATGCGGTTTTGGGAAACATTTTTGGCAAGCATGAGATTTATTATTCCAGTACGACGGAAATCAACCTGAGCGGGAGCGATTACAAGGACTATTCTCAGCTCTCTAAAGTGAAATCGCTGGAGGTCATTGACCTGACCAATTCTTCTTTCAGCGATCTATCCGATCTGTACGGCTGTAAAAAGCTGCAGAAGGTCATTCTTACCGGAAAGGAAATGGACGCGCAGGATTGTGTTGCGTTTTTTCAGGAGGTTCCCGGCGCGCAACTTGTTTGCAAGGTAAAAATCAACGATCAGGTGTATGATTCAGACATTACACAGCTGAAAGCAGAAAGCGTTGACGAAAAGACGCAGAGGCTTTTTGCCGCGCTGGTTAGTCTCGAATCATTAGATATGACAGCCTGTGATGTTAACGATGACACATACCAATTTCTTTCGGACGCGCTGAAAAACTGCACGATCGTTATCCGTACGGTGATTAGTGACACGGAATATATTACCACCGCTGATTCGGTATCGTTAATCGGTGAAATATCCGATCGGGACGCCAAACGGTTAAGGTATTTCAGCCATCTGAAACTTATAGACCTGAAAAACTGTACCAACTCTGACAAGATCAATGATTTTCTTGCGGCAAACCCCGATCTCAGAGTGAACCGTCCTGTTGAATTGCTTGGGAAAATTGTGGGTACAGAGGATGAACTGGCGGATCTTCGCGGCAGCAAGTACACTCTGGCGCAGGTAAAAGAGGCGCTTGATGAGAAGCTCCCTGCATTGAAGTCGCTGAAAAAGATTGATATGTGCGGATGCGGTCTTTCCAATACTGAAATGGAACAGCTCTGCAAGGCATATCCTGAGATTAAATTTGTATGGATGGTGCATTTCAAGAGATGGTCCGTGCGCACCGATGCCGTTGTTTTCTCTACGCTGAACGGCGACGGATATGAATTCTATGATCAGAACGATTATGCGCCTGTCTTCAAGTATTGTACCGACCTGATTGCGCTTGACCTCGGGCACAGTCTGATTTATGATATTTCTCCCATTGCCTCCATGAAAAATCTGAGAGCCGTTATCCTGACCGATAATAAGATACACAACATTTCGGCCTTTTCAAATCTTAAGGATCTTGAATTTATCGAGATTAACGTCAACCGCGTGGAAAGTGCCGAACCACTGAGAAATCTTCAGAAGCTGAAATACATCGATTTCTGGTCGAGCAAAGCCATGACCAATCTTGAACCGCTCTATAATCACAAGGAACTCCAATTAGCTATTTTTCATCGTACCGTTTCTCAGGCTGAGCGCAGCCGCTTCATGAAATCCAATCCGAATTGTGATACCTATTTCAAAGTGGATACCGTCAAGACAACCACCAACAGAGCATGGCGGAAGAATCCCTATCGCAAGAAGCTCAAGGTCGCCTTTAAAAACTGGAAGTATGTTGTCGGCTTTGATGAGAAAACAGGGAAATACATTTTTGATTACGATACAGATCAGTACAGCATTATGTAAAACAAATTAATAACGCCGTAAACCTTCGCTGTCGGTCGATAGGTTTACGGCGTTTTTTACTACTCTCCAAAGGGCTTATTCTTATACTCCGGATAACTTCCGAGCACGTCAAGCACTGCAAGATGGGTATCCTCCAGCTGACCTGTCGCGTAATCGGCGGGCTCGTGAATATTGAACATGAAGCCCTCTTTACCGTATCGCTTGTCAACCCCCTCTATGTATTTTTCATCGATAGAGGCATGAAGCACTCGACCGATTATCATTGAATTAATGCCCTTTCGGGTAAGATCCACGTTGCAGGCCAGCTGACATTCCAGCGACATAAATGCCTGTCTGATGCGCGGAGCCTTGATTTTTACGGCTCTTTCCGGTGTAAAATGTCCTGCTTCAAATTCATTGGTTTCATCGGCGTTTGAGGTGATGGTGGCAATGCAGTTGGAGTAATAATCCGCGCTGACAAAATTGATGCAGAATTCACCTTCCCTCACGATGTTCTCGTAGGTGTGGGAAGTGTGGGATACGTTTTGCATCACAGCGAAGTAGCCTCCCTCATCGCCTCCGAAGCAGCTCCACGAATGAAAGCAGAGATTTGGCTGACCGTTTTCTTTAAGTGTGGAAATGAGAAAAAGCGACTGCGGTATCGCACACGCAAATTCCATGTGTGAAAATGTATCAAACTGCCCTGGCCAGTTTTCGTAAAGCAGCTCGGCAGTTTCCATGCTGATTTCTCTTTTCATTTGGCTTAGGTTTCCTCCTTTTTCCTGATCAGATCAGACGCCGCAAACGGGGCATAGAGCAGCGCCCATACTGCCGCAAGTAGTATGACCATCGGCAGCAAATAAGCGCTTTCACCGACCCACTCCGCAAATTGTCCGGTGAGTGTTCCGTTAACAGGACCGTTGACGAAATAATAATTGCTGCCGATAAAACGGTTGAGCAGCAGCGCCGGAATCATCGTCACCAAAAACATCAGCGCTACTCCCGGCAATACCCTGTAATCCGGTCGGAAGAAGCCGCAGCTCACCATGTAGAGCGGAATCAGCACGATGAATGTGTGGGCTATGATCAGGTGCATGAAATAAAAGCTGAGCGCGGGCGAATTGCCGATGTCAGGTGTGATAAGCGCAAATAATGCTCCCGGCATATTTACCGCGTATATAAAATTGCGGAATATTTTGTTCCGGGAAAATACGGCATGCGGATAGGTAAAGATCGAGATGGAGCACAGGTGGAAGGGCAGCCCGGTTTTGATATTGAATTCATCGGGATGAACGGCGAAATGAACATACTTGCAAAGCTCGATGACGGTAAACACCGCCCATAGAGCGATCAGCAGTCGTTGTCTGCCTTTTTGTCCGAGTCTGCCGCCGATAAATATCACTGCCGCACAGAAGAATGCCGAGGCAGCCAGCAAAATCAGGTGTTCGGGTGAGAAGAGTCCCACCGGCTGTGTGCTGTTGAATATGGCCATCACCTCCGCTGTTCGATTCGGTTGTAGTTAGTATTTCCTGTCAGCGCGGCATTATTCCTCGTCCATCTTAACAAGCCGTTTGAATTCGTTTCCGCGTACCTCGAAGTTTTTGAACATGTCATAGCTGGAAGCAGCAGGGGAGAGCAGACAGATTTTTCCCTTTGCGGTGACTTCCTTTGCCTTTGCGACCCCTATGTCGAAATAGTAGCAGGGGTATATTTTTATCCGGCTGTCGATGCCGTATTCCTTGAACAGGGTTTCCATGCGCTCGGTGGTCTGTCCGACAAGCACGATATTGTCGATTTCCGCTGTGGTGAGGAAGTCGGCAAGGTCGTGGTAGTCAATTCCTCTGTCCATGCCGCCGAGAATTATGGTGCCGATGTTGCCGAGCGATTTCACGGCGTTGATGGCGGAACGGCAGATGGTGGAGATGGAATCGTCATAGTAGGTCACTCCGCTAAAAGTGCCGATTCTTTCCAGTCTGTGCGCCAGCGGTCGGAAGGTGGACAGCGAGGCCTTGAATTCCTCATCGCTCATGCTGAATATCTCTTTGCAGATGAAATAATCCACGCCGATGTTGTAGAGATTGTGCTTGCCCACAAGACAGGTTTCTTCCGGCTGAATGTCAATGGATCCGTGCGGAACAGTGACGGTGGTGCCGCTGACCGAAATATCGGCGGGTACATTCTTACCCAGACCGTCGCAGGCAGTGATCAGTCTTCCCTTGCGCGGATAGACAGAGAGCGTTTCGAGGTCGGAGCAGTTGAGAATGGTGATGTCGCTCTCGTCCTGCCAGCTGAATACGTGGGATTTTGCCTTGATGTAATTCTCCATGGTCACGTAATGGTCGAGGTGTTCCTCGTAGAGATTGAGGATCACGCCGATGTGTGGCGAGTGCTTGACAAATTCGAGCTGGTGACAGGACATTTCAAAGACAACCGAGGTGTTTTCGTCCACCCTGTCGATGTAGTCGAAGCAGGGAATGCCGATATTTCCGACAAAAATCGTGTTGTCGTCGTGATTTTTCAGTAAGTGATAGAGCAGGGAAGAGGTGGTACTCTTGCCCTTGGTGCCGGTGATGCCAAAGGTATTTTTGCCGAAGGCGGTGAGGAATACTTCTGTCTGCGAGGTCAGACGGTCAATGATCTTTTCGGGGTGGAATACGGGAATGCCGGGGCTTTTGAAGATATAATCAAAGCCGTCGAAATCAATGCCCTGTGTTTCGGTGTCCCAGAACTGACAGTTTGGATAGGGCGTTATGTCAATTTTCTTGGAATCTGCCAGCGTCAGTGGCATGTCGGGATAAAGGGAACGGATGTAATTGAAGGTGGAAATACCCTCTCTGCCCATGCCCCAGATGACGACTTTTTTATTCTCGATAAATGAGATGATGTTTTTTATTTTTTTCAGTTCATTCATAAAATACACTCTCCTTTGATTATCCAAATTATAGCATTGTAATGCTGCTTTGTCAATAAAACACGGGGATAATCAATACCCTGCCTGTGGAAAAACATTACTTTCCGCGGACAGGGCAAAATATATGCCAAAATTCCGGGGAAAAACCTGAAAAAATATCAAAATCTTGATATTGACTTTTAGGCTTTAATCTGTTAATATAGGTGCTAATGGTCTTGATTTTGCATGATAGCAATTTTGAAGTTCTATTCGCCGTTCGCTCTGACAAAAAGGCAGGTATCAAGCATTTTTTCTACATAAAGCATCCGGTGCGTGCGGTATTGAAAAAAACAGAGAAAAAACTAATACAGCAACAAAAAAGGGCAGCAATCCTTGGAAGGTTTTTTGTTAATATTTTGTGCCTTCCGTAAAATTAACATCGGTGTTCAAAAAAACACCGGTTTAATTCTATATTTACTGCGATTTGCCTCGGCTTGGTAGCCGCTTTCACCTGTTGAAACGGCTATGTCGGGCAGAAAGCTAAATTTCAGTAAAGGGGGATGTGTGCTAATGTCTGAAAATATCATTAGTCTTAAAAACATCTCGGTGTCGTTCGATGGTGAGGTTATCCTTGACAAGCTTAACCTCGATATCAAGGACGGCACTTTTGTGACGCTGCTGGGCCCCTCGGGGTGCGGCAAAACTACTACCCTCCGAATTATTGGCGGTTTTCAGGAACCGGACAGCGGAGATGTTTTTTTTGGTTCGGAGCGAATCAACGATCTGCCTCCTCACAAGCGCAAGCTGAACACTGTCTTTCAGCGATATGCCCTATTCCCTCATCTGAATGTGTATGAGAATATCGCGTTCGGCATGAGGATTCAGAAAAAAAAGGAGTCCGAGATTAAGGCTAAGGTCGAAGAAATGCTCAAGCTGGTTTCACTGGAAGGCTTTGAGAAGCGCAGGACTTCCACACTGTCGGGCGGTCAGCAGCAGCGCGTTGCCATTGCAAGAGCGCTTGCCAACGACCCGCGTGTGCTGCTGCTGGACGAGCCTCTCGGCGCGCTTGATCTGAAGCTGCGTCAGGAAATGCAGGTGGAGCTCAAGCGTATACAGAGCAGGCTGGGCATTACGTTTATTTACGTTACCCACGACCAGGAGGAAGCTCTGTCGATGTCGGATACCATCGTCGTCATGAATCATGGCGTGATTCAGCAGATCGGTTCTCCCATCGACATTTACAATGAGCCGGAAAACGGCTTTGTTGCTGACTTTATAGGCGAAAGTAATATTGTCGACGGCATCATGCACGCCGACTGCGACGTGGAATTCTGCGGCGCGAGATTTGAGTGCGTTGACACGGGATTTGCCAAGGATGAAGAAGTGGACGTCGTCGTCCGACCCGAGGATATTATCGTTGTGCCCAAGGAAGAAAGCGCGCTCAGGGGAACCGTCACATCCGTGACCTTTAAGGGCGTTCACTACGAAATGTATGTAAACGTTCCGGGCGAGGAAGAGGAATGGATTATCCAATCCACTGTTGCCCAGGAGGAAGGCAAGGAGATCGGTATGACTGTCATTCCCGAAAATATACACATCATGAAAAAATACACCGGCGATTACGCGAGCGACATAGAGTTTGAATGACGGAGGGCTGATGATGAAGAAAGATTCATGGATCGCCTCGCCGTTCATGCTGTGGGTGGTCATTTTTACGGTGGTTCCTCTGGCGATGGTCTGTTGGTATGCCTTTACCGATTCGACCGGCGCCTTTACGCTCAGTAACATAGAAATGATAGGTTCTTACTGGGGATACCTGAAAGACTCGCTTGTGATGGGTGCTGTGGCAACGATTTTCTGTCTGTTGCTTGGCTATCCTGTGGCATATGTCATGTCGCGCGCCAACTGGGTGGAACAGCAGACACTCATGATGCTGCTGATGCTGCCGCAGTGGATGAACTTTTTGCTGAGAACCTACGCCTGGATGACGATTCTTGAAAACAACGGTCTGATTAATACGCTGCTCGGCAAAATCGGAATCGGTCCCTTCCAGATGATCAACACCAAGGGCGCTATCGTTCTCGGTATGGTCTATAATTTCCTGCCGTATATGATACTGCCGATTTATTCGGTCATGGAGAAGATACACGGCAGCCTCTTTGAGGCGGCGAACGACCTCGGCGCAAACCGGTTTGAAACCTTGCGCAGAGTAGTGCTGCCGCTGAGCCTGCCAGGCGTTATTACGGGAATTACTATGGTGTTTGTTCCGTCCGTCAGCACGTTTGTTATTTCACAGATGCTCGGCGGAGGACGCAATCCGCTGATCGGCGACGTCATCGAAAGACTGTTTGTCGGTGCGGCTCCGAATTATAACGTCGGCGCGGCACTCTCCCTTGTGCTGATGGTACTGATTCTCATCAGCATGGCTGTTATGAAGAAATTTGACGACGGCGAAGAAACAGGGGGGTTGATGATGTGAAGATTTTATCAAGAATTTACACCGGTATTATTTTTCTCTTTTTGTATGCCCCTATTGTGGTGCTGATCGTTTTTTCCTTCAACCAGAGCAAAAGCCGTTCGGTCTGGAAGGGCTTTTCACTCCGGTGGTACGAGAATCTGTTCAGGGACAGCATGATACTCGAAGCTTTGCGTACATCGCTTGCAGTGGCGGTCATTGCCGCGATTGCTTCCACGATCATCGGTACCGCGGCGGCTGTCGGACTGAAAAAGATGAACAAGGGACTGCGTTCCGTCATGCTGACGCTGAACAATATCCCTATGGTCAATCCCGATATTGTGACGGGTATCTCCATGATGCTGCTCTTTGTGGCGGTGTTCGCAACAACCGGACTGCTTCACCCGGGATTCGGTACGCTGGTGATAGCGCACATCACATTCTGTATTCCGTATGTGGTGCTGTCGGTCATGCCGAAGCTGAACCAGATGAACCCGAGCATCTATGAAGCGGCGCAGGATTTAGGCTGTCCGCCCTTCAAGGCTTTTATGAAGGTGGTTATTCCGGAAATCATGCCCGGTATCATTACCGGAATGATGATGGCGTTTACCTTGTCGCTCGACGACTTTGTGATCAGCTACTTTACCAGCGGTTCCACCGCGCAGACGCTTCCCATGGTGATCTATTCCATGACCAAGCGTAGGATCAATCCCAAGATCAACGCGCTGTCCGCCCTGATGTTTGTAATCGTACTGACGCTTCTTGTGGTGATCAACCTCCGACAGATCAATGACAGGAAACGGCAGAAACAGGAAAAATTCTGAAAAAGAAAGGATTTTGATAAATGAAAAGAATATTGGCACTCGTGCTCTCCGCAGCACTCATGATCTCGGCATTTTCCGTACTTTCCGGCTGTTCCGAGGAAAAAGGCGTTCCCAAGACCGGTGAAGTTCTTTACGTCTACAACTGGGGCGAATACATCTCCAACGGTGACGACGGTTCCATGGACGTCAACGCCGAATTTGAAAAGGAAACCGGTATCGAGGTCAAGTACCTCAACTTCTCCAGCAATGAGGAAATGTATGCCAAGATGAAGAACGGCGGCATGACGGTGGACGTTATCATTCCCTCCGACTACATGATCGCGCAGCTTATCCACGAGAATATGCTGGAAAAGCTGGATTTCAACAACATTCCGAACGCAGGCAACGTTGATGAAAAATTCCGTAAGCCCGTGTTTGACCCGACAGGCGAATACTCCGTGGCTTACACATGGGGCTGCACCGCGATTTTCTACGATTCCAGATATGTTGACGCAGCTGATGTGGACGAGAACACATGGGATCTTCTCTGGAACGAGAAGTACAGCGGCAAGATTCTGATGTTCAACAACCAGCGCGATGCTTTCGGCGTGGCCGAGGCAAAGCTCGGTTATTCCCTCAACAGCGAAAATCAGGAGGAGCTGGAAGCCTGCTATGAGGAGCTGGTCAAGCAGTGTCCGCTGGTGCAGGGCTATTATGGCGACCAGATCTTTGACAAGATGGAAAGCGGCGAAGCGCTGATCGCACCCTATTACAACGGCGATATGAAAATGCTGATGGATGGCAACGAGTACATCAAGGGCTACATTCCCAAGGGAGCCAACACCTTCATTGACTCCATGTGCATTCCCACCTGCTGTCAAAACAAGTCGGCCGCCGAGAAGTACATCGACTTCATGTGCCGTGAGGACGTGGCGCTTGCCAACGCGGAGTACATCGGCTACGCATCTCCCATTTCCGCCGTCAAGGAGGAGCTCGATGAGGACGCGACAACCGAATTCTTCTATCCCTCCGATGAGAAGCTCGCCACTGATTGCGAAGTGTTCAACCGTCTGTCTGATGAAACCAACACCTATCTTTCTACCAAGTGGGAAGATCTCATGAAGGAATTCACCGAGAAGACGAGATAAATTCTTCCATTATCTACAGATAAAAATTACTGCACAGCGCAGAGCCGGAATGCCGGATGCGCTGTGCAGTTTTTTAAGCATAAATCAATTTGAATCGGTTCAGCTTTCGTCCATTGTCTGAACCTTTTCGTCTTCTGGAGAAGTTTCTATTGAGTCGGGATTGATGACCACATCGTCGTAATGCTTGGATGAGCGAAGCACAACAGTAGTTCTGCGCGGGAGATGAAGCTTACCGTTTTCAATGGTAGCGATAGCTTCCTGTTCTTCCGTGTTTACTTCTTCTTTTGAAGAGGGATCGCCAAGCGCGGGAACGCTGTCCATTTCTTTTTCGTCCTCAGCGTTTTTGCTGACGACATACCCTCTCAGTTCATCGAAATCCGCATAACCTGCTGCGTTCAGGTCAATCTCTGTATCTTCGAGACTCAGATTGTGAATGACCATGACGGCCGTTCGGTCATAAATACTGGTGTAGGCGCATATTGACTGCTTTCCGAAATCCAAGGCAGTAACTGTACCGCGGGCAATCTGTGGATTCTGGTTCTTGAGCTTCAGCAGCAGGCGATAATGTGTGAGAAGCGAATCCTCGTCTTTAAGCTGTTCCGCCACGCCGTCAATTGAATCCTGCTTGACTGTCAGGTCGGCATTCGGAGGATATGTCATACCGATAGTTCCCTCCGCATTGGACCACTTGATCGGGGTACGCGCTGTCGGATCCTTTTTCTCACTGTATTTTGTGTTGCCTATAAGGCCAATTTCCTCTCCGTAATAGATAAATGTATTACCGGGCATCATCAGATAGATGCTTGCTGCCATTTTTTTCTGACCGGAGGTAGTAAAGTAAGATGAAGAACGGCTCATATCGTGGTTGGAAAGGAACGGAGCGTCTATAGCGTCGGAAGCCGAGACGAGCTTGAGCTCATTGTTCCAGTTCTGGATCTTTCTGGCAAATTCACTGCCTTGTTTGCTCTTAACCACAGTAGAAATGAGTCCGGTGGAATTGGCAAATGTGAAATTGAAAAAGCTGTCAAATCCGCTGTCGAAATACTTCCTGACGGTGCTGTTGCCAGTCCATGCTTCTCCTACAGTGTAGAAATTTGGTTTTTTAGACTTGCAGTAATCGCAGATTCGCTTTAGCACCTTGGTGTTCAGGGCGGTGTCGTTCATGTAGAAATAAAGAACAGCGTCAAACCGGAACCCGTCAACCCCCTTGCTGATCCAGAAGTCACATATTTTTTCTATTTCCTCCCAGACATAGGGACTGTCGTAATTCAGTTCCGGCATATCGTCGCTGAAATTGCACTCGTAAAAGCTTTTGCTGCCGGGTATTCTCTGGAATCTTCTGCCGTGGTAAGAATAATAAGTATAGCTGTCTTTGGTGGTGGCTATGCCGTCCTTTTCCATTTCCTCGGCGGTGACATAAGAGTAATATTCCGCATACTTTGGATCGAGTTCACTTTCCTTACCTGTTTCACTGCAGCGGATCAGTTCAGAGAATGCTTCGAACCATTTGTGCTCCTTGGAGGTATGATTGAGCACCATATCGATAATGACTGAAATGTTGCGATCGTGGCATTTCTGAACGAGGTTTTCAAAATCCTCCATGGTGCCGTACATAGAATCTACAGCGCAGTAATCTGAAATATCGTATTTGTGGTAAGAAGGTGAAGGGCAGATCGGCATGAGCCATATGGCGTTGATGCCGAGGGAGTAGCTTGAAGCGGCTCCGGAAGCGGGCTTCAGGTAGTCGAGCTTCTGTGTGATTCCGTTGAAATCGCCGTATCCGTCGCCGTCGGAGTCTTTGAAGGAACGAACGAATATCTCGTAAAAGTTCTTGTATTTGTCGTCGTACTCTACGATTGTTTCATCCGGCACGCAAGGCTTTTTTATCTCTTGTACAGTCTCTTCCGTACCACAGGAAACGAGCATCGTCAGCATTGCAAACGCAATTATCAGCGCTGACTGCATCTTTTTTTTCAGGTTCAAAACAGTTCATCCTTTCACGTTGTCGAATGATTACTTAAACAATACACAATCAATCGGCAATTTGTTTGATATGCTATAATTATAAATTATTTCTTTGCTTATGTCAATGAGTTTTGCTCTTAAATTACATTAGAAACCATAAATTTATCAGTCGGTTATCTCAGGATAAATGAAAAGTTGTTAAAATGCATGAAAATATTATAGTAAATAACATAAAATACAAAAAAATTAAAAAAATAACGTTAAAAATTTGAAATTAACAGCCAATAATCTATTGACAGTTGCCCTTATTTATGGTAATATGCATATGGCAATTTTTAACTCTTCGGGAAGGTTGTGATTTTTTTTGGCTCAGAAGGAAGCATCTTCATTCCAGCGCGGTTCAGGCATACTTATGTCAGTTACCAGTTTGCCGTCTCCATACGGCATAGGTACGCTTGGCAAAGCTGCTTATGAATTTGTAGATTTTCTCAGAAAGGCGCAGCAGCGTTACTGGCAAGTTCTGCCCATCGGACCGACCAGCTTTGGCGACTCGCCTTATCAGGCTTTTTCAGCTTTTGCTGGCAACCCTTATTTCATAGATCTTGACACACTCGTTGAAGAAGGTCTTCTTCAGTATGACGAGATCAACTGCCATGACTGGGGTTATGACGCGACAAAGGTTGATTATGCTAAGATCTTTGAATCAAGGTTTACCGTTCTCCGCAAGGCCTTTGACCGCAGTAACCACAGATCAATGCCGGAGTTCAGAAAGTTCTGTGAGGATAATGTTTTCTGGCTTGATGACTACAGTCTTTTCATGGCTCTCAAGTTTTATTTTGACAACCGTGAATGGCAGTTGTGGGAAAACGATATTCGTCTCAGAAAACCGGGCGCGATCAAGCTTTATACTGATAAGCTCGCCAACGACGTTGCTTTCTGGAAGTTCCTGCAGTTCAAATTCTTTGAGCAATGGAACAGACTGAAGGCTTATGCCAATGGCAAGGGCATAAAGATCATAGGTGATATTCCGATTTATGTGGCAATGGACAGCGCTGACACTTGGGTTCACGGCGATCTCTTCCAGCTTGATGAAGAAAAGAAGCCTGTCAAGGTAGCGGGTGTTCCGCCGGATAATTTCTCGACTGACGGTCAGCTCTGGGGCAATCCCCTTTATGACTGGGAAAAGATGGAAAAGAACGGCTTTGCCTGGTGGAAGCAGCGTATGCGTGCTTCGGCAAAGATGTATGACGTTATCCGTATTGATCATTTTATCGGTGTGGTCAAATATTTCTCTATTCCCGCAGAGGCGACAACCGCCGCAGGCGGCAAATGGATGCCAGGTCCCGGCATAAATCTTATCAACGCAATTAATTCCGTTCTCGGCAATTCGCTCGTAATAGCCGAGGATCTCGGTGTTTCGGACGAAAAGGTCGAGGCTCTGCTCAAAAAAGCCGGTTATCCCGGCATGAAGGTGCTCCAGTTCGGCTTTGACGGCGGAAGCGACAATGTTATGCTGCCCCACAATATAACCGAAAATTATGTCGTATATGGCGGCACGCATGACAATGAAACGCTTGTCGGCTATTTCTGCGATGACAACAAGAGCATTGAGAGCCTGAGATACGCAGTGGAATATCTGGACTGTGAAACTATTGACAATATTCCGAATGCCATCATCAGGACCGGTTTTATGTCCTGCGCTCATACTGTAATCTATCAGCTTCAGGATTATCTTGGTCTTGACAATTCCGCCAGAATGAACTTCCCGTCCAAGCTGGGAGGCAACTGGGAATGGAGAGCAACAAAGGCTCAGATGTCGGATAAGCTCGCAGCAAAGGTTGCGCGACTTGTCGAAATGTATGGGAGGTAAACAATTTGAATACCATTTTTCAGAACGATGTAATTAAATGCCTGGAGCTTGACTCCGGCAAGACGCTTGAAAACGCCACCACAAAGGAGCTTTACAACGCAGTATCCAAGGCTGCCGTTGCACAGGCATACCGCGGCGCAGACAAGTTTGCCGGTACCAAGAGAGCGGCGTATCTTTCCGCTGAATTCCTTATCGGCAGAATGATCTACAGCAACCTGCTCAATCTCGGTCTGCTCGAGGACACCAAGGAACTGCTTGCTACAGCAGGAATAGACATCAATGTTTTTGAAGATATTGAGGATGACGCCCTCGGCAATGGCGGTCTGGGTCGTCTGGCTGCCTGCTTTATTGATTCTGCGGCTACACAGAACATTCCGCTCGACGGATATGGCATCCGCTATAAATACGGTCTTTTCAAGCAGTATTTTGAGAACGGATTCCAGAAGGAAAAGGCCGACGATTGGCAGTCCTACGGTGATCCGTGGTCCATTCGCCGCGATGAAGAAGCCGTGCTGATTAAGTTCTCCGGTCAGACCGTTAAGGCTGTTCCTTATGACATGCCGGTTATCGGTTTCGGCGGCAAGACGGTCAATACCCTTCGTCTGTGGCAGGCTGAGGCGGTCAATTCTTTTGACTTTGACCAGTTCAACCGCAACAACAGACCCGCATCCATAGCGGAAAAGAATGACGCTGAGGTTATTTCCGCTGTTCTCTATCCCAATGATGAGACTTATGAGGGCAAGGTTCTTCGCTTAAAGCAGCAGTATTTCTTCTCGAGTGCTTCTCTGCAGGATATGATCCGCAAGTACAAGACCCGCCACGGCTCTGATTTCTCTCATTTCTCTGAGGAATACGCGATCCAGCTCAACGATACGCATCCGGTTGTTTCTATTCCTGAATTTTTGAGAATTCTGGTTGAAGAAGAAAAGATCGAGCTTAAGGACGCCATCGCATACGCAAAGGATACCTTTGCGTACACCAATCATACCATTATGCCTGAAGCGCTTGAAAAATGGCATACCAACCTTTTCTATGACGTTATCCCCGAGGTTTACAATTATGTCATAGCGCTTGACAAGGTTCTGCAGGAAGAGCTTGAGTCCAAGGGCATTACTGGCGATGATCAGAGAATATTCAGAATCATCTGTGACGATCAGGTTCATATGGCGCGTATTGCCATCTATGCGACGCACTCCACCAACGGCGTTGCGCAGATTCACTCCGATATTCTGAAAGATACCGCATTGCACGAGTGGTATAAGCTCTATCCCGAGCGTTTCAACAATAAGACGAACGGTATTACCCAGCGCCGTTGGCTGGCTCTTGCCAATCAGGAGCTTGCTTCCTTTATCACAGGCAAGATTGGCGACGGCTGGATCACCGATCTCTTTGAGCTTAAGAAGATGGAGCAGTTCGCCGATGATGAAGATACACTCCGCGCATTTGCCGACATCAAGCATCAGAAGAAGGTTGAGCTTGCCGAATACATGAAGAAAATGGATAACATTACCGTTAACCCTGACTTCATTTTCGATATCCAGGTCAAGAGACTGCACGAGTATAAGCGCCAGCTTCTCAACGCCTTCTCGATTCTTGACATTTACTTCGGCATCAAGGAAGGCAGAATCAAGGATTTCAACCCGACTGCATTTATCTTCGGTGCAAAGGCGGCTCCGGGTTACTACAGGGCTAAGGGCATCATCAAGTTTATCAATGAGATAGGCAAGCTGGTCGCTTCTGATCCTGATGTCAACCAGTATCTCTCTGTTTCCTTTGTTTCCAACTATAATGTATCTTATGCCGAAAAGATCACTCCCGCAGCGGATGTCTCCGAGCAGATTTCGACAGCCGGCACGGAAGCCTCCGGCACCGGTAACATGAAGTTCATGCTCAACGGCGCTGTGACACTTGGCACATTTGACGGAGCAAACGTCGAGATTGTCGAGCAGGCCGGCGAGGAAAACAACTATATCTTCGGCGCAAGAGTAGAGGATCTCAAGCTGTACGATGACAAGAATCGATACAATTCGAGAAAGCTCTATGATGAAAATCCGAGAATCAAAAAGGTGCTTGATACTCTCATTGACGGCACACTGGACGACGGAGGCTCAGGAATGTTCCGCGACCTTTATTCGTCTCTGCTTGACGGAGCTCATTGGCATCATCCCGATCATTATTTCATTCTTCTTGACCTCATTCCCTACTGTGACGCAAAGCTCAGATGTAACGCAGATTATTCCGACAGGAAGGCATTTGCTAAGAAGTGCTTCATGAATATGGCAAACTCCGGCAAGTTCTCCAGCGACAGAACAATTAAGGAATATGCCTCGGAGATCTGGGGAGTCTGATCAATCGTTTGTGATTTTTGACAAAGGACTAATGTAGCAAAAATATACAGCAAGTCGATATTCACGTTGATAAAACTTGTGAATATCGACTTGCTTTTTTTCGTCTTTAACGAAAAAAAGAGTCAAATAACACCGAATATTACTAAAATAAGTATGATATATTAAATAAAACTGAAATTTTCAAAAAAAAATTTAAAAAATCTATTGACAAATCATACAATGTGAGGTATTATATTTATGGTTTTGAATGAGGATAAAAATATCTCAGACAAACCTAAAACATTTGTGCGAATTGCCGTGAGGCATTCAAAAAAATTTAATGGAGGGTTTATCCAAATGAAAAAAAGAATTCTCGCACTTTCACTCGCAGCCGCAATGTTAGTCGGCGCTATGGCAAGCTGCTCTGCTAAGGAAGAAGTCGTTTCTTCTGAGGCAGTTGTAGCAAGAGACATCAGCCTGGTACTCTGGGGCTCTGAACAGGATCAGGATTTCCTGAAGGAAGTTTCCGCTGAGTGGGCTACAAAGTATGCTGCAGAGCATGAAGATGTCAAGTCTGTTGCCGTTGATGTTCAGATCAAGGGCGAAGACGCTGCTACTACCGATGCTCTGAACGACATTACGGCTGCTGCCGATGTTTTTGGTATTGCAAACAACCAGCTGTCTGCGCTTAACGCTTCCAACGCTATCTACAAGATGCCTGATTCCATTGTTGAGCAGATCAAGGCTGTTGTCGGTGATTCAGCTTTGGGTACTACTCTTTTTGATGGCGGCTACTATGGTTTCCCCTATGCTCCTAACACCGCTAACATTCTCTTCTACAACAAGAGCGTTTACACAGAGGACGAGGTTAAAACTCTTGAAGGTATGCTTGCGAAAGAGAACGTTGCTCCGATTATCGCTCCTCTCACAAGCGCATGGGATTCCATGACATGGTTTGCTTCTGCTGGATGCACACATTTCGCTGGCGGTGATAAGACAGATATCACTCTTAACAGTGATGAAGCAGTTAAGATGATTGTTTGGCTTAAAGAACAGATTGACGCAAAAAAGATCGTTAATGTTGGCAGTAACACCGATGCCGCTGCTATGCTGAAGGATGGATCTGCTTCTGCTCTTTTCTATCAGGATTGGTCAAAAGATAACTTTAAGGACGCTTTGGGTGACAACTTCGGTGTTGTCGAACTTCCTTCTCTGAACGGTAGCCACATGAAGTGCTTCGGCGGTTCCAAGCTGCTCGTTCTCAATGCAAATACCAAGGAACCTGAGGCTGCTTTGGATCTTGCCCAGTATATCACCAACGAAGATAATCAGCTCAAGAGATTTGAAATGGTTGGTCAGTGCCCAACCGCTCCCGCTCTTGCTACCAACGAGAAGATTGCTGCTGATCCGGTTGTTGCTGCTGATGTTGCACAGGGTGCTTACACAATCAACAATGATCCTCTTAACGATAATGCTATTTCCGGCTATTGGAATCTTGAAGCCGCTGTTATGACGGATCTTGTTGCTGGTAATTTGGCTGATGAAGCTGCTATTAAGGGAGCTCTTGACAAGTTGGTTGCTGATTTGAAAGCTAACATTGAAAGTGCTCAGTAAGCGAAATTCCTGGTTTCAAAGTATAATGTGAGCGATATGTAAATCATAGACTATAAGTTAATATTGTAGCCTGGATATGTTTAATAGATATATTCAGGCTATAATTAACTAAAATGCAATGTAATATTATTATTTCTTTCTTACTGCATTTGTATTATGAATTTTTATGAAAGTGAGGAAATCCAATGAGTAGAAAGAGCTTGGACGACAAGATCGAAATACAGGATAGTTTGATTACCAAATTATCCTACGTCGTTTTTGGTCTCGGCAATCTCATTCATGGGCAGATAATCAAGGGCTTAGCTTTTTTGGCGATAGAAGTTGCCTACGTTCTGTTTATGTTATTAGGCGGTTGTCAGAATTTGATTAACTTCATCACACTCGGTACCGTTGAAACAGGTTGGGTCGAGGTTCCGGGTAAGCTTCTGCCTGAGTATAAGCTTGGCGACAATTCTATGTTGTTCCTGCTTTTCGGCGTTTTGACGCTTATGATTACCGTTGGCTTTATCTGGACAGGTTATTGCAGCCATAAGAGTGCCAAAAATGTTCAAGTGCTTGAACATCATGGTAAGCCGATTCCTTCATTTGTTGACGATGTTAAAGTGCTGCTTGATTCGAGATTTCATGTAACGCTTCTGTTTCTTCCAATCTGCGGAATACTTGTTTTCTCGGTACTTCCGCTTGTATACATGATTCTTGTTGCATTTACTAACTATGATAGTAAGCATCAGGCACCGGGTCATCTTTTTGACTGGGTTGGATTTTCTAATTTCGGCAGTATGCTCGGCGGCGATTCCAGAATGTCACACACCTTCATCGGCGTTCTTATCTGGACGTTGATCTGGGCGTTCTTCGCAACTTTTTCCAACTACTTCCTCGGCATCATTGTTGCTTTGATCATCAATCAGAAGGGGATTAAGTTCAAGAAGCTGTGGAGATCTATTCTTGTTCTTACAATAGCCATGCCACAGTTTATTTCACTTCTTGTTATGAGAAGCTTCTTCTCTGGATATGGCGTTATCAATAGAACACTTATCAGCTGGGGTTTGATTGATGGTATCACAAACGCTGTACCATTTCTCACAAATGAGCATTGGGCAAGAGTTATTATCATTATTGTCAATATGTGGATCGGTATTCCTTATACCATGCTGATGTCCAGCGGTATTCTGATGAATATTCCGCAGGATCTCTATGAGGCTGCCACGGTTGATGGTGCGAATGCGGTTCAGATGTTCTTTAAGATTACTCTGCCCCAGATTATATTCACAACGACCCCCTATTTGATTACAACCTTTATCAGCAATATCAACAACTTTAATGTTATCTACTTGATGACTGCCGGTGGTCCGCAGACGTCCGAGTATTACGTAGCTGGTAAGACCGACCTTCTGGTAACTTGGCTCTATACCTTGACAAAGGATAAGATGGACTACAGCGTGGCTTCTACCATCGGTATTTTGATCTTTATTATCTCGGCAACCTTCTCGCTGCTGACCTATACAAGATCTAAGTCTTACAAAGAGGAGGATGCTTTCCAGTGAGTGCAAACAATCTTACTGCTGTTACAGGCAAAAAGACTAAGAGCTATGCGGCGCAAAAGAGAGCCGGTCTTATCGCCAGCTACATCTTTCTGATTGTCCTCTCCATCATTTGGGTTATACCTATTCTGTGGGTTATACTTACATCCTTCCGTGCTGAACCCGGTTCGTTTACAGCAGGCTTCTTCCCGCAGCCTTACTCGTGGGATGTTGTCAATGAGGAAACAGGTGTTATTACCAGATATACACAGACGTTTACATTGAAGAATTATGTCGATCTTTTCACACCGAGAGACGGTTTCGATTTCGGCAGAATGTGGCTGAATACACTTTTTGTTGCAGCTATTTCCTGCGTTATCTCTACGCTTTTTGCCGTTGCCACTGCTTATGTTATGTCGAGAATGCGCTTTAAGCTGCGTAAGCCTTTTATGAACATCGCTCTTATCATGGGCATGTTCCCGGGCTTCATGTCGATGATCGCCATTTACTTCATTCTCAAGTCGGTTGGTATCGAAAAGACGCTGCTTGCACTGATACTCGTTTATTCTGGTGCGTCAGGTCTTGGATTCCAGGTTGTCAAGGGCTTCTTTGATACCGTTCCGAAGGCTTTGGACGAAGCCGCTATGATCGACGGCGCAAACAAGGCGCAGGTTTTCTTCAAGATTATTCTTCCGATGTCCAAGCCGATCATCGTTTATCAGGCACTGACCGCGTTCATGGGTCCGTGGATGGACTTCATCTTCGCCCGCTTCCTCATGGGTACCAATTACAAGACCTACACGGTTGCTATCGGACTGTACGATATGCTCGACAAGACAAGAATCTATACCTACTTCCGTCAGTTCGCTGCTGGTTCTGTTTGCGTAGCTGTTCCGATTATCGTCCTCTTCATGTGCCTCCAGAGGTACTATGTCGAAGGCGTTACCGGCGGTGCTGTCAAGGGTTAATTCTCTGAGTTACTCTATGACATTCAATCAATTAAGATTCGCTTGAAAGTGCGTGCTTAATAAAAGATAAAAGAGTCGTTTGTTTCGCAAGAAGCAGACGGCTCTTTTTGTCAATTCAGCTTTCGCCTCATACTATGACAGAGAGGTGATTATTATGAGGTATCAGAAGCACAGGTCAGAAAAGAAGGTTGTAAGGCGAAGACTGATTGTATCTTTGTTGGCTGTGGTACTTATCTTTGCAGGAGTCAATTACAGAATAAATCCGATACTTAAGAAAATGACAGCGGTACAGGCGTCATACATAGCGAACATCGCCATTGACAGGGCTGCGGAGGAAGTGCTGGCAGAGGAGGACATTTCGTACAGCGATCTGATTGATCTGAACACTTTATCCGATGGAACGGTAAGTTCAATGACGGCAAACATCCGAGAAATGAACCGTTTTAAGACTGATATTTCCAAGGCTATTCAACAGAAACTTCTCGATTATCAAGAGAGAGAAATTGCTATTCCCATTGGAACGCTGACAGGTATCGACCTACTCTCCGGAAGAGGAGTAAATGTCAGAATGAAGATACAGCTATATGGGAATGTCTCCGCGAATCTGCGCAGTAATTTTGAGGGAGCAGGAATCAATCAGACGCGCCATCAGATAATATGTGATGTCAAAGTTGGAGTTTCTGCGATATTGCCAGGTTGTTCTTCTTACACCGAAGTGCAAAATAGCTTTACTGTATCTGAAACCGTGCTGCTTGGCCGAGTTCCCGATTCCTTCACCAATGTTGACACAAGCGGTGAAGTATATGACGATATTAATAATTTTTTAGATGATTGAATTTTCATACGCTTTGGTGTAAAATAGTGGGTGAAAGGAAGTCGAAAACATATGCCTGATACAGAGAAAATTTACGAGAGAATAATGGAACTTCGTAAACAGATAGAATACCACAGCAACGCCTATTATAATTTAGATACTCCCGAAATTGAGGATGACGAATACGACGCGCTCATGCGGGAACTTCGTGAACTGGAAGCGCAGTATCCCGAGCTTCGGGACGAAAATTCCCCGACCGTCAAGGTTGGTGGAGCGGCTTCAAGCAAATTCGCCTCAGTGGAGCATACCGTGGCCATGCAGAGCCTTCGGGACGTATTCAGCATGGAGGAAGTTGAGCAATTTTGCGGTGATTTTCCCGGTGCGGAGTTTGTTGTCGAAAAGAAGATTGACGGATTGTCTGTTTCGCTTGAATATACAGACGGAGTTCTGACACGCGGTTCCACACGCGGTGACGGTCGAGTGGGCGAGGACATCACCGAGAATCTCATGACAATCGCGTCAATTCCGCACAGAATCAAGACATCCGCAGCATTTCTGGAGGTTCGCGGTGAGGTTTATATGCCTCGCAAGACCTTTGCAGCACTGAATCAGAGCCAGGAAGAAAACGGGCAGAAAACCTTCAAGAATCCCCGCAATGCCGCTGCCGGTTCTCTCAGACAGAAGGACGCGTCAATTACTGCGGCAAGAGGACTGGATATTTTTGTATTCAATGTGCAGCAGGTGAGGGGAATCACTTTTGCAACACATTCGCAGTCACTTGCATACCTTGCGGAGTGCGGATTTCCTGTTTCTCCCGAGTTTACAGTTGCTACGGGCTACGAAGAGGTCGCCGCCGCTATCGAAAAAATCGGCGCTCAACGGGGAATACTTGAATACGATATTGACGGTGCGGTTGTAAAGGTAAACAGTCTCCTTTTGCGTCAGTCGGCCGGCGTGACGTCAAAATTTCCGAAATGGGCGGTGGCTTTCAAGTATCCTCCCGAGCAGAAGGAAACAGTTCTCCGCGACATCGAGGTGACGGTGGGACGAACAGGCGTTCTGACACCTACCGGTGTCTTTGATCCGGTGCTTCTTGCGGGCACATCCGTGAGCCGCGCATCGCTTCACAATCAGGATTATATTACGCAGAAGGATATTCGTATCGGCGACACGGTGGTGCTGCGTAAAGCGGGCGAAATTATTCCAGAAGTGGTGTCAGTTGCGGCTCACGGAGGCGGAGAACCTTACTTGCTGCCCGCAGTGTGTCCGTCCTGCGGCGAAAAGGTATTCCGTCTGGAGGACGAAGCGGCGCTGCGCTGTCTGAATCCCGACTGTCCCGCTCAGCTTTTGAGAAATATCATTCATTTTGCGTCACGCGATGCCATGGATATTGAGGGAATGGGCCCCGCGGTGATCGAGCAGCTGATTGCATCGGGACGCATCCAATCTCCCGCGGATCTATACGGCCTGAAGGAAGAAGAAATTTCGTCACTTGACCGCATGGGAAAGAAGTCGGCGCAGAACCTGATGGCTGCCATTGAGCGTTCAAAATCAAATGACCTTTACAAACTCATATACGCGCTGGGAATAAGGCATATCGGAGAATCGGCTTCACGTCTGCTTGCCGAGCGATTCGGCAATATGCAGGCACTTATGGAGGCAACTGCCGAGAGCTTTGCCGCGATAGACGGTTTTGGCGAAATAATGGCGGAATCCGTGGTCGATTTCTTCTCAACCGAGCACGCGAAGGAGCTGATCCGAAGACTGGCTGCATTTGGGCTGAATATGCAGGCACAGAGTGAAGAACGCGCTCATACCTCCAACAAGCTGGAGGGACTGACCTTCGTAATCACCGGCACATTGGAAGGGATGACACGGGAGGAAGCCAAAGCCCTGATCATAGCCAACGGCGGCAAAGCATCGGGTTCGGTCAGTAAAAAGACATCCTATCTGCTGGCGGGTGAAAATCCGGGCAGCAAGCTGACCAAGGCCGAGGAGTTGGGAGTGAAGGTTATCACCTTAAATGAGCTTAACAATATGCTGAGCGACTGAGATTTTTTACGGAATCAAATGCATTTTCTCTTGTAAAGATTCATATATTTTTGATGAAGATTTTATCGGCAGATTTTGCCGGTTCGGGAGGAAATGCATAATGAAATTTGTCAGAATGATAAAACTAAAGCCTCTGATCGTTTCTCTGCTCATTCCGTTGGGACTCGGCGGTGCTGTAGGCATGGTTCTGGCGCTGACAGGACAGTTTTCAGACTACCGAGAGCTGTTCCAGCCGCCTCTCAGCCCATCGCCGTGGGTATTCTTTGTGGCTTGGGTAATTCTGTATACGCTGATGGGAATATCGTCCTACTTTGTACTGACAGCGGATAAACCGGTCGGCGCACGATCTGACGCTCTTTGGCTGTATTTTGTGCAACTGGGTGTGAATCTCATCTGGCCCATACTCTTTTTTTACTTTGACATGCGGCTTGCTGCATTCCTGTGGATCATTGTGCTGATAGCTCTGGTGATCAAGATGATCGTCAGCTTCTGGTTTATCAGCAAGCCCGCCGCGCTTTTGCAGATTCCGTACATTCTTTGGCTGCTGTTTGCCGCCTACCTTAATGGCGCAACCTATATTCTCAACGGATAATTATGGATTTGTTCTTTAAGTGAATGATTTCATTTGAACTGCCAATACTTCAACTGTAATACTTCTTATTTGTGTAATAAGAAAATTGCGGGAGGATGCATCGTGCAGTTCAATAAGGTGGAAATATGCGGGGTAAATACGGCCAATCTTAAGCTGCTGAGCGAGAGGGAAAAGACTGAACTGCTTAAAAAATCGCAGGCTGGCGACAAAGCAGCCCGTGATGAGCTGGTCAAGGGGAATCTTCGTCTTGTGCTCAGCGTAATACAGCGCTTTTCCAATCGTGGGGAAAATCTTGACGATCTTTTTCAGGTGGGATGCATAGGGCTTATCAAGGCCATTGACAATTTTGACACCGGAATGGACGTTAAGTTCTCCACCTACGCCGTACCAATGGTCATAGGAGAAATAAGGCGTTATCTGCGTGACAACAACAGCGTGCGCGTCAGCCGCTCCATGCGTGACACGGCCTACAAAGCCATGCAGATCAAGGAGCGTGTGATGGGAGAACAGGGAAGGGAGCCGGGGGTCGAGGAGATAGCAAAGGAGCTCAGTATTCCCAAGGAAGATGTGGTACTTGCGCTGGAGGCTATTGCCGAGCCTGTGTCGCTATATGAAGCGGTCTATTCCGACGGCGGTGACACCATCTATGTTATGGATCAGATCGGCGACAACAACGATGACAGCAACTGGCTCGACGAAATACTGCTCAGGGAGGAAATCAAAAATCTCTCTCCCCGCGAAAAGCGCATACTCACGCTTCGTTTTATGCAGGGAAAGACACAGATGGAGGTCGCGCAGGAGGTCGGCATTTCTCAGGCGCAGGTTTCACGACTGGAAAAGGGCGCCATGAATAAAATAAAAAATCACTGAAAAGAAGCGGCAGTCATTTGATGTGCCGCTTTTTCTCAATATGTATATAAACTTTGCATGAATTTATTTACAGATAATTGTATAAAAGGCAGATTTGTTGAATTGTTGAAAAAAATATAAAATACCTGTTATAATTATTTTTTAAAATCTATTGCTATTTACATATTAATTTGGTATAATGTAACAAATGACAAGGGGTGATATTTTTGAGTTCATATGCTGATATGTATGTAAGCAATCTTGTTGATTCCGTGCTTCAGAAGCTTTATTACGAGGATCACAATGTCAGCTTCTTCAAGCATTACAACACTTTTTCCATACCGCTCAACGTTGTAAACCAGGCTATGCTCAAATCCGGCAATATTGTTCAGATACTTTACCACGAGTTTGAGCCGGGTGTTATCAAGGGTGCATACTGCCCAATGATGGACTGGATCAACGCTTTGTATGAGAGATATTATTCCTCTGAGCAGACATTTGAGACATTTCTTGATAGCGCAGGCGTATATTCGCTTCATAAAAACATTTATGTAAAGTATCGGGAAAACGGAGTCTGTCAGCGCATAGAGGAAGTTATTCCGATAGAGAATGAATATGAGCACGATAAATTCCTCGCGGGACTGATGGGAATTTTCAACTATATCACTGAAAAGGTTCCCCTCATGATAGTTCTCAATAAGGTTCATCTCGCTCCGCTCTCCACGTATGAATTTCTCTACAAGGTCATCGCCAAAAATCCGAATAACAAACTGGCGGTGATCTGTACATTAAACGAGGTCTTTGTTATTCCGGATTATGTCAAGTCTATCAAAAATGACATCATGGTGGCTCTGGAAGCCAAGAATTTGATTCAGGACTGGGGTCTTGAGGATAAGGAAAACGCTTTGGACGAGAATGATGTTTTTGTCCCGGAAGCTGAATCCTTTGGCAAGTACCTTGTTCTGATAAACAATATGGTTGAAACCGGCACAACGGCGCAGGCTATTTATTACTGTGACATAATCAAGGAGGCAATCGACGGAGGGGCGCTGACTGCGAGCGATGAAGATATTCATCGCTTTTACAGGCTCTATGCCGACGCCAACTTTAGGGCGGGAAACTATCCCAGAACGCTTACCATTTGCGATGAACGCAAGAGTATTATTGGCGCAAACACCGATGACGCTATTGTCGATCGTATTAATTATGAATATACCTATCTTGTAGCGCTTTGCCATTCCTGCGGCGGACAAGACACCCTTGCGGAGAAGTATGCGGATGATTGCTCGGAATATGCCAAAAAGACCGGTGATGAGTATCTGATTTTCAAGACCGAACTGCTCAAATGCATGGTGATGTTCCGCAGCTGGACAAACGTGTATCTCTGGCATATTGATTTTACGCCTGCACCCGGTTTTCTTGAGAATGCTGAAAAGTACGGATATTACAACCATCTTGCGTATATTTATCTTTTCTGCTTCGGCAATGACAGAAGCTACTACAACGTCGATCCGGAATTCTGCGAGTCTCACGAACATTATAAAAAGGGTATGTATTTTGCAGATATGATGGACAACGAGGCCGTCAAGCTGAGAGCATATAAAAAAAACGTCGTTTTCTCGTCGGGCTTCGGATATTATCCCGCTGTCGATCATTTCTATAAGAAAAGCCTTGTCATACTCAGCAAACAGGATAACCTTACCGAAATGGGAAATGTCTATAACGGTCTGGGTTATAACCGTATCGTCAGTGAGCAGTTCAATGAAGCTGACGCTTATTTCAACAGCGCAATGGAAATATGGTACAAGCTCGGTAAACCTGAAAACATGGGCGAATCGCTCTACAATATGGCTGTCAATGCCATGCTGGCCAGAGATTACCAGAGCGGATGCGATTTTCTTGTGACCGCTGTGCGTATTATGAAAAACCTCGATCAGAATAAGCTCGAGCTTTGTAATATGTCCAAGATATACGGTATGATTGCGCTGTGTTTCATCAAGTTAGGCATCGAATACAACGCGCAGCTCTATCTCAACAGGATGCAGCTGGTTCTGTATCATTTGATATTCCCAGAAGGTGAGCCGAGCTACTTCCTGTGGGATGACGATATGTTCTTCTATTATTTCGACAGAGGGCTTGTTGCGAAAAAGGACAGTCTTGCAGAAGCGCAGCATAATTTTGACCGCGCCAATTTCCACCTGAAGCGCACAGAGGGTCTGTGGTTTTTCGCTTATGAGCTTTTTGCCATCGAACAGGCTGATCTCTACCGCGCACAGGGCAGGCACATGGAAGCCAACGATCTTCTTCAGCAGTGCCTTGAATTCTGTACAAAGAATAATTATAAGGACAAGATAGAACGCATCAATTCCGCTCTCACAGGAAATTCGATTCCTGAAAGGCATTATAATATCGGCCTTAAAAAGATTTCGGTGACGCAGGCTATAGAGCTTTCACGCCGTGTTGGCGCTGAGCATCAGCTCAGGCTGAAGAACAACAGCATAGACTTCCTGACCAACTGGCAGGAGCTTATGAACCGCGACGACATCGAACCCAAATCCCTGATCAAGACCGCCATGTATTCCATTCAGAACAATTACAATGCTGACAAGGTTGTTTATCTGAATGTTGATAAGGGCAAGGCAGATCTGGTTTACTGCGACAAAGATTATCATCCCAGCCCGGAAATGCTGCAGGGCATCGTGTCGTTCTTCATTCGCAACCCCAATGAATTTATGACCAACAGGCTTGAAAAATCGTTTTACGATTACAAAGAACTGATAGGTCTCTTCGGCATCAATAAGGTTGTTTCCATGATAGGTATCCCTGTCGTTGTCGACGGCAAGCTGCAGAATATTCTCCTGGCTCTTATGGAAATGCATGACAATTTCTCCAATAATTTCTCGCTGTTTCTCGATGGCGATCTGACGATTTTCAGCGTTGCATTCCATCAGCTTGTGGACGCTCTTAACCGTCTGGCGACGCAGGAGAGAATCAGAAAGATGAATGCAAAGCTGGAACAGACCTCTGTCACCGATATGCTCACAGGTCTTTACAACAGACAGGGCTTTGCCAAGACGCTGGCGGAAGAAATGAAAAAATACGAGTCTGCCCCCGATGTTACAACAACTGTATTGTATATCGATCTTGATAACTTCAAATTCTATAATGATACCTTCGGCCATGCCATAGGCGACGTCATTCTCGTTTCGTTTGCGGAGATTTTCAAGCAGATCACCAAGGACAAAGGCTATGCCATCCGCTACGGCGGTGACGAATTTGTTATTGTTCTGACCGAGTCAAGCGAGGAGGAAGGCGTGGAAGTCGCCAAGTCTATTTACCGGAGACTGGACGAAACCGACGGCTTTGCTGAAAGGCTCAAGGAAAAGATGGGCAAGGACTTCAAGATCGATCCCAAAAACAGGGTATCGTGTTCTATCGGTATTTCTACCGCAAACGTCTTTTCACAGGCTGCCATTAATGAGGCTATGAAGCAGGCGGACGATGCTCTCTATGTTGTCAAGAAAACAACCAAGCGCAACTACAGAGTGTGGAAGCCGGATTCCGAAAGCTCAAGATAATTATTTTTCGGGAGGTGCGAGATGAAAAGACTGCTTAAAAAGATGGGAAAAGCTGTCGGCAGTTTAGTCAATGATATTATGGAGGATTCTGTCAGCGCGTTTTCCGCCCAAGCGGCATTCTTCATTATTATCTCGGCTTTCCCGATGATAATGCTGCTGCTGACCATGCTCCGTTTTGTGCCGTATTTCAGCGGCGGCGTGCCGCTGATCCAGATCAGTTTTCTGCCCGATGACGTCAACGCTTTTGTACAGACCATGCTGCAGGAGATCATTGACAATTCTTCCAATATGGTGATTTCCATATCCGCTATCACCGCCATATGGTCTTCTTCTACGGGCATTTATTCCATTATGCTGGGACTGACAGCCGCTTATTCCATTAAGGAAACCCGCGGATATATCCGTATGAGGTCGCTGGCCATACTTTACACTTTTGTGTTTCTTGTCATGATCATTGCGGCTCTTGGCGTGCTGGTATTTGGCAACAGTATTTATCATGCGCTGATCAATTACCTTCCGTTTGCCGCCGACCATGTCGCCATCATATCAAAGGGAATCAGATGGCTGCTGGGCTTCGGTGTATTGGTGCTGTTCTTTGAGATCAGCTATATAGCGGTACCCGACCGCAAATCCACTGTGCTCCAGGAGCTTCCCGGCGCACTGGTAAGCGCTGTCGGATGGACGGTGTTTTCGTATCTCTATGCCTATTACATCGAGAATTTCGGCAATTACGCCAATGTCTACGGCAGCCTGACCGCTGTTGTGCTGCTTATGCTTTGGCTCTATTTCTGTATGTTTATCATGTTGGTGGGAGCTGAAATCAACGTCGCATGGAACAGCACATATCGCAGGATCGCTGGCCGGATATACCGCAGGACGCGCTGGAAGCTCGCCCATCTGAGCGAAGAAAAGGGGACAAAGGCGGCTGTTCAGGCCAATGCGGAGGTAAAAGAAAAATCAGAATAAAATAAATAATATCCGAGGCGTACTTTTTCAAAGCATGTCTCGGATATTTTTGCGGGAGTTTATATATTATGAATATGTCGTATAGCTATAAATATTTTTCCAATACCCAATGCGAATATTATCCATGTCATAAGCTGAGCGGTGATTATTTCAATTGCCTTTTCTGTTACTGTCCGCTGTATGCCTTAGGAGATCAATGCGGCGGTAATTATGAATATATCGCCAACGGGGTCAAAAGCTGCATGAATTGCGGTATTCCGCACAGTGAAAAGGGCTACGATTACATCATGTCAAAAATAGGAGAGATAATCGGGAAAGCGGAAAAACAAGCAGGTCAGAACCGTGAATCGGGCACTGACCTGCCTAAATGAATCTGAAAGATTTAATTCTTTTTACCCGGCAGCTTGCTGCGGATCATATTGACCACACCGAAGAAATTGTCAAGAATAGTAGTGAGCAAAGTGTCTCCGCTGCGGCTGTTTCTTGTGCGGTAGTAACGCGAAACGGAGCCGAATGCGCCGCTTCTTCTTTGGGAATTGGTGGTGACAATGCCGATTACCTCAGAGTCAAGCGAGTCGAATACATCGATAGCGTATTTCATCATATCTGTGCGGGTGTGGCCGTATTGAGCGACGATAAGGCATCCGTCCACCTTGCCGGCAACGGCCGCGGCGTCGGGCAGAAGCTCAATGGCAGGCGTGTCAATGATGACGTAGTCAAACTGGCTTTCCACCGCCTTAAGCAATTCGGTAAAGACATCGCTGTCGAGCAGATCACAGACGTCGATGCTGTTCATGTTGACATTGTTGACGGCGGTGATGACGTAAAGATTACGGTTGGAGGTCTTGTTGATGGTTGCGGCGAGATTGGCCTTGCCCAAGAGCAGGTCGCCGAGTCCGAACACCGGGTCGAATCTCAGTTCACGGCTTATGTTCGGACGGTGCATATCGGCTTCTATGAGCAGAACCATTGCATTGGTGTCAGCAAGCGACTGGGAAAGTCCAATGGCGACGGAGGTTCTTCCGTCACGAGGAGAGGGACTGCACACCGCGATGGTGCGGACACCGCGCCTTGAATATTTGATGGCGGAACGGAGAACGCGATAGGCGTTGCTTACCTGATTGGCGCTGCGTTCGGTGCCGATCATGCGGGCAACGGGCGGAATGGCTGCAATGACGGGTATGCGGGTCAGCGTTTCAAATTTGGAGCTGCTGCGCAGCGTACGGTCAGCGGCAAATGAGAACAGGTTGAAAATAAAGAACGCTGCGACTGTAATGCCGACGGCAGCAAAGGCGATGCCGAATGATATAAGCCACGGACTGTTAATATCGGTGATGCGTCCCGCATCCGAAACAGACCCAGAAAAGGACGGGTTCGAATTCGCAAATTTTTCTCTGATGATAAGATCGGATTCCTTCATGAGGTTGGACATGAAGGTTTCACCCAGTACGCCGTCTGAGTCAAATTTAACTGTGATTTCCAGTACGTTTGCTTCGTTCATCTGTCTGACAGAGATTCTTTTTTTGAAATCCGCGGGGTTGTCGTATTTGATCTTGCTGTTGTCGAGTGCCTTGCGGATCGTGTCGCTGTTTTCGATGTACGAAATGGATGTCAGAGCAGCGGCGCGTGACAGCTCGGAAATATTGTACTGGTCGGCGATGCTCTCGCCCATTACGTCGGACTGAACGGTAATGGTTCCGGTCAGCGTGTACTGGACGGGTGTGGCTAATTTGGCAAATATCAGTACTACGGGGAAAACGATGGCCATCAAAAGCCACAGTATGGATAATCTCTTCGCGCACAGCTTAAGGTATTCGGCTATGTTGGTGTTTGAATTCATGTATCCTTTCACATTCTTTCATTATGACGTTTAAACTATATTATAGGATATATCATTCGGTTCGTCAACCGATATTCGTCACAAGATGACTCTTATCCGGGTAAGTTTACGTTTTTTTTACACATTGTTTTACCGCCGCAACAGTTATTAATATAATATTTGCAATACTTTGATAAAAAACTCTTTGAAAAACCGTAACAGTATGATATAATGTACTATAGACTATTCTGTCGATATTTCTTTACATGATGTAAATAAATTTCTAAGGAGATTTGATAAGCTATGGCAGTAAAGAGACTATTTGTTGAGAAGGCTCCCGGCTTTGACATCGAAGCCAAGGGCGTTCTCTCCGACCTGAGGGACAACCTCGGCATGACCGGCATCAAAGGGCTGCGATTGCTCAATCGCTACGATGTGGACGGGCTGACGGACGCTCAGTTCGCACAGGCCAAGACCACTGTTTTCAGTGAGCCGAATGTCGATATTGTCTATGACGAGACTTTCCCGATCGATCCTGATGTGAGGGTATTCGCAACCGAATATCTGCCGGGTCAGTATGACCAGCGCGCTGATTCTGCTGCGCAGTGCGCACAGCTGCTGACGCAGGGAGAGCGCCCCGACGTGCTTACCGCGAGAGTCTATGTGCTCAGCGGCGATATAACCGACGAGGAATTTGCCCGCGTCAAGAGCTACATCATCAACCCGGTGGAATCCCGCGAGGCTTCGCTCTACAAGCCGCGCACGCTCGAACAGAAATTCGACATTCCCGCTGACGTGCAGGTTCTCGAAGGCTTCACCGCATGGGACGATGACAGAATGGCGGAGTATTACGCGTCGATGGGCTTTGCGATGACGCTGGACGATCTCAAATTCTGCCGCGACTATTTCCGTGACGATGAGAAACGCGATCCCACCGTCACCGAACTCAAGGTCATTGACACATACTGGAGCGATCACTGCCGTCATACCACTTTCCTCACCGAACTGGACGACGTGAAGGTGGAAGAGGGCGGATATGAAGCCGAGATCCGCAAGGGCATCCGCAGATATTTAGCCGCACGCGCCGAAGTCTATGGCGAGGAAACTTCGCGTCCCGTGACACTGATGGATATGGGTACCATTGGCGCAAAGGTTCTGAAAAAGCGCGGACTCATTCCCGATCTCGATGAAAGCGAAGAGATCAACGCCTGTTCCATTGAAGTGCCGGTTGAGATAGACGGCAGAACCGAGCAATGGCTTGTACAGTTCAAGAATGAAACCCACAATCACCCCACCGAGATCGAACCCTTCGGCGGCGCCGCCACCTGTTTGGGCGGTGCTATCAGAGATCCGCTCTCCGGCAGGGCCTACGTATACCAGGCCATGCGCGTCACCGGCGCGGCCGATCCGAGAGTCCCCGTCTCCGAGACAATGGAGAACAAGCTGCCACAGCGCAAGATTACAACCGGAGCAGCGTCCGGATATTCCTCCTACGGCAACCAGATAGGTCTGGCTACCGGTCAGGTTACTGAAATCTATGATTACGGCTATACCGCCAAGCGCATGGAGATCGGCGCGGTTGTCGGCGCTTCTCCCAAGAAGAACGTCGTCAGAGGCGTTCCGGAGCCGGGCGATGTTGTGGTACTCTTAGGCGGCAGAACCGGACGCGACGGCTGCGGCGGAGCGACCGGTTCCTCCAAGGCACACAACAGCACATCCCTTGAAACCTGCGGCGCGGAGGTGCAGAAGGGCAATCCTCCCACCGAACGAAAGATTCAGAGACTGTTCCGCAACGGCAAGGTGGCCGCTATGATCAAGCGCTGCAACGACTTCGGTGCCGGCGGTGTTTGCGTTGCCATCGGCGAGCTTGCTGACGGTCTTGACATCCGCCTGGACGACGTGCGCAAGAAGTACGAGGGTCTGGACGGCACCGAGCTTGCCATCTCCGAATCCCAGGAGAGAATGGCTGTTGTGCTGGAAAAGAAAGACGTTTACAAATTCATCGCCGAGGCGGAGAAGGAAAACCTCGAAGCGTACGAGGTGGCTACCGTTTCCGAAACGCCCCGACTCAATATGGTGTGGAGAGGCAAGACCATCGTCAGCCTGTCGCGCGAATTCCTGAATACAAACGGTGTTCGTCAGCACGCCTCCGCCAAGATCAAGGCGGTATTCCCCTACAACGATTACCGCGTGTCGGTTCCGTATGAGTTGAGAGGACTCTCGGTAAGCGACGCCCTGATCAAGAATATGGGCAGACTGAATGTCTGTTGCCAAAAGGGGCTTTCCGAGCGCTTCGACGCTTCCATCGGCGCTGCCACAGTGCTTATGCCGTTTGCCGGTAAGAATCAGCTCACTCCCGAAGAGGCAATGGTGGCCAAGCTGCCGGTTGACAAGGGAGAAACCGACTGCGCCACAGCCATGGCGTTTGGTTATGTGCCGGGTCACACCGAATGGAGTCCCTACCACGGCTCCGCATTTGCGGTTATCGAATCTCTTTCCAGATTGCTTGCTGTCGGCGCGAATCCTCTCAATGCACGCCTGACATTCCAGGAGTATTTCGAGCGCTTAGGCGACAAGCCCTCCCGCTGGGGCAAACCCGCCGCGGCTCTGCTGGGTGCGCTGACCGCGCAGCTTAAGATGGGCACTCCCTCCATCGGCGGCAAGGATTCCATGTCCGGCTCCTTCAATGAGCTGGATGTTCCTCCGACGCTGGTGAGCTTCGCTCTCGTGGCGACAAGCGCCAAGAGAACCCTCTCGGCGGCATTCACCAAGGCGAATTCCACCGTTGTGCTGGTTCCTGTGCCGTATCACAAGAAGAAGTCTCACATGCCCAAGTGGAACAAGCTGCGCACCATGTATGAGAATGTATATCACATGATCTGCACAGGTGATGTCCTTTCGGCGAGTGTTGTCCACGAAGGCGGCGCTGCCGCTTCGGTTATCAAGTCCTGCTTCGGCAACGGTCTGGGCTTTACTTTTGAGGAATCCGTCTCCGATACCGAGCTTTTCGCTCCGCTTTCCGGTTCGCTCGTTCTGGAACTGAAGGACGGCGCACATGTGATTGACGGCGTTAAATATATCTCCTTAGGCAAGACCACCGTCAATCCCCTTATCAGAATAGGCAGCACCAAGGTCGCGCTCGGCAAGCTGAAGGATGCATGGATGGCTCCCCTTGAACCTATCTTCCCGGTAGCGCCCAAGAGCAAGCCCGTTGTCAAAAATGTCCCGATGAATACGGCAAGAGCCGCCTATCCCGGCATACTTCCTGTGATTGACGCAAAGCCGAGAGTATTCATTCCCGTATTCCCCGGCACCAACTGCGAGATAGACACAGCAAGGGCATTTGAAAAAGCCGGCGCAAAGACCGATATTCTGGTGGTCAGGAACCTTACGCCTTCCGCCATTGAGGAAACCATCAAGGAGATGGCAAAGAGAATCGCCAAGTCGCAGATCGTTATGCTGCCCGGCGGCTTCTCCGGCGGTGATGAGCCGGACGGCTCCGGCAAGTTTATCGCCACCACTTTCCGCAATCCTGTGATTGCTCACGAGGTGACAAAGCTGCTCGAAGAGAGAGACGGTCTGATGCTCGGTATTTGCAACGGCTTCCAGGCGCTCATCAAGTTAGGTCTGGTGCCTTACGGCAGAATTACAGAAATCGGCAAAAACGATCCGACGCTGACCTTCAATACCCTCGGCAGACACGTCTCCCGCATGGTCTATACCCGCGTCAGCTCGGTCAAATCCCCGTGGCTGCATGAGTGCGAAGTCGGCGAGATGCACACCGTACCCGTTTCCCACGGCGAAGGCAGATTTGTCGCGGACGAGGAAATGCTCGGCAAGCTGATCGCCAACGGTCAGGTGGCAACGCAGTACGTTGATCCCAACGGCATGCCTTCTTCTGACATCGAATGGAATCCCAACGGCTCCGTATGCGCTATCGAAGGTATTACCTCACCCGACGGCAGAGTATTCGGCAAGATGGGTCACTCCGAACGTATGGGCAAAGATCTTTACAAGAACGTTCCCGGCGAGAAGGATCAGAAGATTTTTGTATCAGGCGTGAAATATTTTAAATAATTTAGTTTAAAAAAATCCCGACTGTTTCTCCGATTTGTTACTGAAAAGCAGTCGGGATTATTATTATTCTGTTGTAAAAACAAAAACTAAGTGATATAATAAAAATGAAATTATTGCATAGGGGTGAATTTCTTATGACTTCATTGCAGAATGATGCTATCAATCTGGTGAAGATGATGCCGGAAGATAAGCTGTGCTTTTTGATAGAGATTATGCAGGGAATTGCAGGCATTTATAATGCCGATACCACACTAAAGACGGAAAAACAGAAGGCATTTGATGAATTGGAAAAACTCCGCAAAAAGATACCTGATTTAGATGAGGAACGTGAACTGGCGGAATGGCGGGAGGAAAAATTCGGATATGAAGGTGTTGATTGACACAAATGTTATCGTTGATTATTTAGCAGAGCGGGATCCTTTTTTTATTTCTGCAAAAGAAATAATAGAAGCTTGCCAAAATGAAACAATATTCGGTTGTGTTTCCTCTCAGTCTATTGCGGATATTTATTATATTCTCAGAAAGGACTTTTCTGTTTCCGAACGAAAGCGTATATTATTGGCGCTGTGCAGATTATTGCATGTTGAAGGTGTAGACAGGGTGAAACTTACAACTGCGCTTGCAAATGCAGTGCGCAATTGCGTTTGGGGCGGATTATATTGTGACCCGAAATGAAAAAGATTTTGTTTACAGCTCTGTACGGGCAATTTCACCGGAGTGTTTTTGCGGCAAATACCTTGAAAAATAAAAATCCCGACTGTTTCTCAGATTTGTAACTGAAAAGCAGTCGGGATTATTATTTCATATCCTATAAAGCAGACAATCAGTCAACGATGACTTCGCCTTCGACATGACCTGCGCAGCCTGCTGCGTTGGATTCGTCGGTGTCAATGTGCATGGCGGCCGCGTAGCTGGGGCTGATTCTGACGACAACGTCGCCGAAGGTGGTGGTTCTGTCGGCGGTCTCGATCTTGACGGAGACAACCTGGCTGTCCTTTACGCCGAATTTCTCAGCGTCTTCGGGGGTGAAGTGGATGTGTCTCTTGGCAGCGATAACGCCTTCCTCAAGAGTAACTTCGCCTGCGGGTCCTTTGATGACGCAGCCGGGAGTGCCTGCAAGGTCGCCTGATTCTCTGACGGGAGCGGCAATGCCGATCTTGCGGGCGTCGGTGAGTGAAAGCTCTACCTGAGAAGCCTTGCGTGTGGGTCCGAGAATGGAAACATTGGGCATAACGCCTTTGGGTCCAACGATGTCAACGCGCTCGTTGCTGGCGAACTGACCGGGCTGGGAAAGATCCTTCTTCTTGGTGAGCTGATAGCCCTCGCCGAAGAGAACAGCAAGATGCTCGTCTGTCACATGAACGTGACGTGCGGAAGTTTCAACTAATACCTTCATTTGCGATAATCTCCTGTAAATAAATATTTGCATCGCCTGTACCAAATCGGTAAATGGAGAAAGCAATGCATTGGTACTCTTTTATTTTAATACTATCTGGCGTTAAATTCAACCCATTTTAACATATTTTTATGTAAATTCAAAATTTCTGTCAGATTCTCCGTCAGAAATTATAAAATTTCTTTTATAATTGTTGATATTTTTTTATTCCTATGCTATAATAATGTGCGAATTTCAGCTATCTTCGAGAGGGGTTAACAGATAATAATGAAAAAGCTGACAGTAGGTCTATTTAACGATTCATTTCCGCCGAATATCGACGGCGTTGCAAATACTGTGGTGAATTACGCCCGCATCATTCAGGAGAAATACGGCAGGAGCGTTGTCGTGGCTCCGAAGTATAAAAATGTGGTGGATGACTATCCCTTCAAGGTAATTCGTTATCAGTCATTCCCCACCGATAAGACAAGGGTTCGCTACCGCACGGGAAATCCGTTTTCCATCAACGCCCTCAGGAAGGTGGCAAAGGAAAATCTTGACCTGATACATTGTCACAGCCCCTTTACGGCAGCAATGCTGGTGAGAAATGCCAATTCTCACCACAGACTTCCTGTTGTCATGACATATCATACTAAGTTTGATGATGACATTGCGTTCACGGTGAAGAACAAATCCTTCCGTAAGATAGGCGGTAAGATCGTGGTCAGCAGCTTCAATTATGCCGACGAGGTCTGGACCGTTAGTAACGGATGCGCGAAATCCCTCCGTGCTCTGGGGTATCAGGGAGATTACCGCGTGATGGTCAACGGTGCGGACATTACCCTTGATCCGGCTTCCGATGAGATTATGCGGCAGGTACAGGCGCAAACCGGATTCAATTCCAGTGAGCTTGTGTTCATGTACTGTGGCAGAATGCAGTGGTACAAGGGTATCAAGATTATTCTCGACGCGCTGGTTAAGGTCAAGGCGGCCGGGGTGCGATTCCGAATGATCTTTGTCGGCGGAGGCTATGAGCTGGAGGACATCAAAGCATATACCCGCAAGGTTGGATTGACGACACAGACCCTCTTTACTGGTCCCATTCACGACCGCGCGCTGCTGAAGGGATATTTTACCCGCGCCGATCTGTTTCTTTTCCCCTCGACCTACGACACCGCCGGTCTGGTCGTTATGGAGGCCGCGGCCTGCCGCACTCCCAGCGTGCTGATCAAGGACAGCTGTGCTTCTGAGATCGTCACCGACGGGCGAAACGGTTTTATCAGCGAGGAAAACGCCGACTCCTTTGCGGCCACGATTCAGAATGCCATCAACGACAGAAGCGCACTCGCACAGATGGGTGAACGCGCCGCTGATGAGGTTTATTTGTCGTGGGACGATTCGGTGGCAAACGCATACAAGCGCTATGAGGAAATCTATTACGAATGGAATTCCTTCCGGACGATCCGGCGCAAGAGTCTGGAAAAGAATGACAACGAGTGATTTATATCGGGTAATTGATATTGAAAATAACAATCGGCTGCTCCTTGGGGATAATTCCCGAAACGGAGCAGCCGATTTGTTTTAAAAAATGATTTTATTCTTTTCCTCTTCGCTTTGAATGAGCTTGATGATTTTGACCAATACAACGCGCTTTGGCGTTGCCTCGGAAACAGAAATCCGATAGCCGCCGAATTCGATTCCCTCTCCGACCGAGGGTATTTTTCCCATTCGTTCCGTGAGCCAGCCTCCGATAGTGACGGCTTCGGTGTTCTCGTCCTCCTCTATGTCGAGCAGCTCAAAGATCTTGCTCAGTGAGGCAATGCCGGCCACAATGTAGCCGCCGTCGTCGCAGTGTTCTATTTCTTTGATGATCTCGTCATTCTCGTCCCATATTTCACCGACCAGCTCTTCTAAAATATCTTCGAGGGTGATAATTCCCACGGTGCCGCCGAATTCGTCGATGACGACAGCCATGTGGCACCGGGCGTGCTGGAAGATTTTCAGTAGCTCGGAAATCTTTGTGTTTTTCGGGATGTATTCCACTGAGATCAGCAGGGACGGAATATCCACGGTCTTATCGAAATACATCTTTTCGTAAAAATCTCGCTCATGCAAAATGCCCACGATGTTGTCAATCGTGCCCTTGTAGACAGGGATTCTGGAAAAATGGTTGTTTTTGAAAATCGAGGCAAATTTTTCGGGCGGTGTAGAGATCTCGGCGGCCAGAATGTCCACTCTCGGAGTAAGAATGTGCGTCACTTCCAGATCGCTGAATTCTATCGCGGAGCGTATCAGCTCGCCCTGATTTTCGCCGATGCCGCCTTCGTTCTGGGCTTCGTCGACGATGGTGATCAGTTCGTCGTCGGTGATCGCGCCGCCGCCTTGCACGCCCAGCATTTTGGCGATCAGCTTTTTCCACTGGGTAAAAATCCAGTTAATCGGAGTGAGAAGTGTCTGCAATAACGAAATGAAGGGAGCCGAGAACATGGCAAAGCTCTCGGGAACCTCTTTGGCGATGCTCTTTGGAGTTATCTCGCTGAATATCAGCAGGAGCACCGTCATGACCAGCGTGGAGATGGCCGCGCCGGCATCACCGAAGAAAGAGGTAAAAAGCAGCGTCGCAATGGAAGAAGCGGCGATATTCACGATGTTGTTGCCGACAAGCACGGTGGAAAGCAGCTTGTCGAAATTCTCCGTGAGCTTCAATGCGCGGGAAGCCTTTTTATTGCCGTCTGACGCCATGTTTTTGAGGCGTATTCTGTTCACACCGGAAAAAGCTGTCTCGGTCGCAGAAAAATACGCCGAGAATGCAATGAGCAGTACCAGCGAAATGACGCTTGCGTATGTGGATTTCATGTCTTTTGTTTTTTACCTCTCAATTCGTGTGAAATGTGAAGTCGCAAAGTTGTATAGCTGTAATGACAATCGCTAACGACTGACCCACTGATCGCTCGAAAATTACTGTCCGTAAGTGTTGTTGAAAAGGCGGTGGAAGATATATTCGCCGTAGAGATTATCGAGCGGCGTATAGACCACACCTTCTTCCGGAATGGCGTTGATGACCATTCCGTCGCCGACATAGATAGCGGCATGTCCGGTGTATTTGCTCTCAAAGGTATAAACCGTGGTGCAGAGGTCGCCAGGAAGAAGCTCGTCGTATTCGATCAGGCCGCCCTTCTTGTGCTGGGCAGCGGCTGTACGGGGCAGCTTAATACCGAAATGCCCGTACACCAGTTTGGTGAACCCCGAGCAGTCCACACCGTTTTTCAGGTCATTGCCGCCGTAGACATAAGGCGTGCCGAGAAATTGCTTGGCGTAATCCACAATTTCCTGTCCGTTGAGCGATTCGGGCGCTTTTATTGTGGTGGTGGTGGTCGTCTTTTTGGCAGTGGTTGTAGTGGTTTTCTTTTTGGTGGAAGCTGTCGTTGTGGCAGTGGTTGAAGTAGTAGTAGTAGTTGTTGTTGTTGTTGTTTCTTCCGTTGAAGTGGTGGGGAATTCAGAAGAAGCGGTTGACCCTGCCTCCGTCTGTGAGGACTCGGAAGACTTCGGAAGATACGAGGGCAGAGATTTGATCGTGTTTGCGCAGCCCGTCGTCAAAAAAGCCGCAGCAATGACAAATGCCGCAGCTGAGCGGAGTATTTTTTGATTCATCATGATATTTGTTACCATCTTTCATTATTGAGATAAAACATTCCCCAATGTTTGTCTCCGCCGGAAAAATTTTGCACTTTATTCAGCGTCATAAATTACACTCTATTTTATCTCATTCTGAGGGGAATTTCAACAGATATTTTGTAAAAAAGCGATTGGGAAAGATTAATAGAACGTGTGTAATGGAAAGGTGTTCTGCGAATATTTAAAAAATTAAGGTTGAAGTGCACACGACAGTAAAGTATAATATGATCTAACACATCTATCACAATGCGAGGTTTTTTAAAATCATGTACAAATTACTCCGATTCTTAAAAAGCTACAAAAAGGAAAGTATTCTGGGGCCGCTCTTTAAGCTGCTGGAGGCTTCGTTTGAGCTGCTGGTGCCACTGGTGGTCGCGGCCATCATCGACAAGGGCATCGGCGGAAGCGACAGAGGCTATACCGTCAAAATGTGTCTGCTGCTGGCGGCGCTTGGCGTGGTGGGACTCATCAGCTCGGTCACAGCGCAGTTTTTTGCCGCCAAAGCCGCTGTCGGCTTTGCGGAAAAGGTGCGTCATGCGCTGTTTAACCACATTCAGAGCCTTTCCTATTCGGACATTGATTCACTCGGCACAACAACGCTTGTCACCCGCATGACCAGCGACATGAATCAGGTTCAGTACGGTGTCAATATGACGCTGCGCCTGCTGCTGCGTTCGCCCTTTGTGGTGTTCGGCGCGATGATCATGGCTTTCACGGTGGACGCGAAGGCGGCGCTGACATTTGTCGTGACGATACCGCTTCTGTCGGTGGTAGTCTTTGGAATCATGCTGATCTGCATTCCGCTCTACCGCAAGGTGCAGGAGAAGCTCGACGGCGTGCTGCTCTCCACACGCGAGAATCTCACGGGCGTAAGGGTCATCCGCGCCTTCTGCAAGGAGCCGGAGGAAACACAGCGCTTCCTTGACCGCAACGAAGCCCTCACCGACGCGCAGAAGTTCGTCGGCAGAATCTCCGCGCTGATGAATCCCGTTACGCTGGTGATCATCAACGGCTCAATTATCGCGCTGGTTTACATAGGCGCCTTGCGTGTCGATCAGGGAATCATCACCCAAGGCGCTGTGGTTGCGCTGTACAATTACATGTCGCAGATTTTGGTCGAGCTGATCAAGCTTGCCAATTTAATTATCAGCGTCACCAAATCCATTGCCTGCGGCAACAGAATTCAGGCAGTGCTGGACATTCAGCCCTCGATGGTGTTTCCGAGCGGCGTGACCGCCTCCTTGGGCGATCCAAGCAGCGAATACTGTGTGGAGTTCCGGCACGCAGACCTGCGTTATGGCAATTCGGGAGAAAACGCTCTCACAGACATTAATTTCCGCGTGAAAAGGGGAGAAACCGTTGGCATCGTCGGCGGCACCGGTTCGGGCAAAAGCTCCCTTGTCCATATGATACCCCGTTTCTATGATACCTTTGCCGGAGAGGTGCTGGTTGACGGCGTGAACGTCAAGGAATACACCCGTCAGGCGCTCCGTGAAAAGGTGGGAATGGTTCCACAGAAAGCGGTGCTTTTCAAGGGCACGATACGCGACAATATGCTCTGGGGCAATCCTTCCGCTTCTGACGAGGAGATCAACGCCGCCATTGCCACCGCGCAGGCTGCCGAAGTGGTGGCCGGCAAGGATGGCGGTCTGGATTACATGATTGCCCAGGGCGGCAAGAATCTTTCGGGCGGTCAGCGTCAAAGGCTGACCATTGCCCGCGCATTGATACGCAAGCCGGAGATATTGATTCTGGACGACAGTGCGTCTGCGCTCGATTTTGCCACCGACGCGGCATTACGCAAGGCGATAAAGGCAATGGACGGCAGCCCGACGGTTTTCATTGTGTCCCAGAGAGCCGCTTCCATTGCCCACGCGGATAAAATCATTGTCCTTGACGACGGCAGGATCGTCGGAATGGGAAAGCATGACGACCTTCTGAAAAACTGCGATGTCTACCGCGAAATCTACCATTCTCAGTTCAGCTCAGAAAAAAGCGGGAAGGAGGGCGCAAAATGAGTTATGAAACCAAAAGCACCATCAAAAAAGTGTTAGGATATATCGGCGTGCACCGCTTTCAGTTGGCGGCTTCCATCGTATTCGCCGGCGCGTCGGTCGCGTTGACACTCTGGATTCCTCTGCTGATAGGCCGCGCCATCGATTGCATTATCGACGCGGGAAGGGTGGATTTTGCGCTCATCAAGGTTTATCTGATCAAAATAGCGATGGCCGCGCTTGCAACGGCGCTGCTTCAATGGCTGATGAACACCGTCAACAACAAGATCACTTTCGAGGTCGTGCGGGACATCAGAGACGAGGCGTTCCAAAAGATTGAAATTCTGCCGCTTGGATACATCGATTCCCATTCCTACGGCGAAACTGTCAGCCGCGTCATTGCCGACGTCGACTCCTTTGCCGACGGATTGCTGATGGGCTTTACCAATCTTTTTACCGGCGTCGTTACGATTCTTGGCACGTTGGTTTTTATGCTCCTGCTTCATCCCGGCATCACTGCCGTTGTAGTGGTAATGACTCCGATCTCGCTCTTTGTGGCCAAATTCATTTCCACACACACGCACGACATGTTCAAGCTGCAATCCGAAACACGCGGACAGCAGACCGCCTTCATTGACGAAATGGTGAACAATCAGAAGGTGGTGCAGGCTTTCTGCCACGAAGACGAGAACATGACGGAATTTGACGAGGTGAACGCACGCCTGTCAAAGTATTCGCTGCGTGCTACCTTTTTTTCTTCGCTGACCAATCCGGGCACGCGTTTTGTCAATAATATTGTATACGCCGCTGTCGCGCTTGTGGGCGCATTTGCCGCCATTAACGGCAGCATCACAGCGGGAATTCTGTCCTCCTTCCTCAGTTACGTCAATCAGTACACAAAGCCCTTCAACGAAATATCCGGCGTAATCACTGAGCTGCAGAATGCCCTGACATGCGCGGGAAGAATTATTGAGCTGATCGAGCAGCCGTCTCAGGTTTCCGACGAGGGCAATTCCGAACTTGCGGACGTCAGGGGAGAGGTGAATCTGCATGATGTGTCTTTCTCTTATGTGCCGGATGTCAGTCTGATTGAGCATCTGAATCTCAATGTCACTCACGGCAAGCGGGTTGCCATTGTCGGCCCCACCGGCTGCGGTAAGACGACGCTTATCAATCTTCTTATGCGTTTCTACGACGTCAACGACGGCAGTATTTCCGTTGACGGCAGCGACATTCGTGACGTAACCCGGCACAGCCTGAGAAGGAATTACGGTATGGTGCTGCAGGAAACATGGCTGAAAAACGGAACCGTGCGCGAGAATCTGTGCATGGGCAAGCCGGATGCGAACGACGAGGAAATGATCGCTGCGGCGAAGGCCTCACACGCGCACAGTTTTATAAAGCGTTTGCCGGATGGATACGATACCGTTATCAATGAGGACGGAGGAAGCCTTTCGCAGGGGCAGAAGCAGCTGCTCTGCATTGCCCGTGTCATGCTTTGTCTGCCGCCCATGTTGATTCTGGACGAAGCGACATCTTCCATTGATACCCGAACGGAGCTGAAAGTCCAGGACGCGTTTGCGCGAATGATGAAGGGCAGAACCAGCTTTATTGTGGCCCACAGGCTTTCCACGATCCGTGACGCCGACGTTATTCTGGTGATGAAGGACGGACACATTATTGAGCAGGGAAATCACCATTCGCTTCTGCAAAAGGGCGGTTTTTATTCTAAATTATATTACAGCCAGTTTGACGGTTGATTTTTCAATTGAAAACAAATAATGGCATTATTTCTCAAAATTATATTATCAGAATACTAATTTATTCCTGTAGTTGTATCAATTGCACAAATCGTTTTTGGTTTGTAAATAGATATTTTAATAGTTGTGAGTTGTATTATTGCTTTCCTTGTGTTATAATTATCTTTGCCAAGCTGAAAGATTATTCTTGTCAGCTGTGCCAATCAAGTAAGAAGCGAAAAATAAATGGTATGATGGAATGATGCATAACGGAGTTGAAAAGAATGAGTAAAACCGGAAACGGCAAAAAGAAAAAGAAGAAGGTAAGTGCATCAGCAGCAAAATCTGCTGCCACCGAGGTTATCATTGAGAAAGCCGATCGTGTGGTGGAAGTAGACGTTGAAACAGCAGAAAAAAAACATAAGGTAGACGAACTGGACTGGGGCGATCTGAGCGAATTCGGGCCAATCCTTCCTTTCGGCACCGATATGCTTAAGGAAAAACCTGTGTATCGCTTTTTCAAGCGATTCTTTGACGTGGTTTTGAGCGTGTTTGCACTGGTTGTGCTTTCACCCATTCTGTTGCTTGTTGCGCTGCTGATATTCCTTGACGATCCCCATGGAAGTCCCATCTTCATTCAGAAGCGCGAGGGAATGAACCGCAAGGTTTTCAAGTTGATCAAGTTCCGCTCAATGGTGGTAAATGCCGAGGCGCTTCTTGAAGAACTGAGAAAGAAGGGCGTTACCATCAAGGATCCCAAGGATCCCACCTATAAGATGAAGGACGACCCGAGAATTACACGCTTCGGTCGTGTGATCCGCAAAACGAGCATCGACGAGCTGCCACAGTTGATCAATATCATCTTGGGACATATGAGCATTGTGGGACCGAGACCTCCGCTTACGCGCGAGGTAAACGAATACAATGACTTCGCAATGCAGCGCCTGCTGATACGTCCCGGTCTGACCTGTATCTGGCAGACCACCAGAAATCGCGATGAGGTTCCGTTCCCCGAGTGGATGAAAATGGACATAAGATACATACACGAATGCAGCTTCCTGCTTGATTGTAAGCTGATGTTAAAGACATTTCTTATTGTATTTTCTGCCAACGGAAACTGATGAAACACACAATAAACCCGTGAATGAGTCCATCCGATTCATTCACGGGTTTTAAGCTATTCAGGATAGCATCAAAAAGAAAAAAATGTTTTTCGCGAGAACTATAATAAAGCTCCTTCACCCGAAGCACTTTGTTCGGCGGTTTCTTCAGCGGCGGGAGAATACTCCTTGATAAATTGTTTGCCGCGGGTATTTTCGTCACTGCGTTCCTTCTTTTTAGCAGGAAGAAGCGGCTCTTCCGCATCAGGCTCCTTGTCCTCATGAACGGGAACATATACAGTTCCGTCGGCGTTTGTTTCTACTTTCATTATCTTTTTCTCAAATACCTTGAAGGCGAAGCTCTTCCTTGCAAATGCCCTTGCGCAGAGACCGGAAAACAGCAAATGAAGCAGCAGCAGGACGATGAGCAGAGCTACCATCATTGAGAATTTGTCCGATAATATTTCATCAATGAAAGTCTGTCCGGACAGCTTCAGAAAAACGGCGGCTGCGCCTGCAGAGAACAGAAAGAGAACAACCGAAAGCACAGGGAATACCCGGAAGCCGCTCCGCTTTAAACTACCCGATGCGCATGTTCTGGCGGCTCCAAGGTACCTGTGACCGAAGAAAGCGCAGGCGGAAGCAATGTAAAGCAGTACCGAGCCGGCGAAAAGAAGAATGCCGGTGACATTTGGCTGAGTCGCTATGGTGTTGTATCCCATACTGCTCAAAAGCTCGTTGACGCGCTCCTGCGTACCGCTGTGTCTGATAAACAGATAGCCCAGCGTGAACATTCCCATAGCAGTAAAGAAGCTGACGAAGGCGTTTACCGTTATGGATACTCTCATAAGCGTACAGCCGATTCCCGCTGAGAAGAAACTGACTACGCTGAACAGAGCGGACAATGCCGCAAAGCCCGAAAATACTGCCCATCCGGGATTAACTCCTCCGTTCATTACCGCAAGATAACTCGATAATGCGGCGACGGCTACCGTAATCAGCGTCACGAAAACGCTCAGCCACGAACGGAAGTGCTTTTTAGTGATGTAATCAATGGAATTATTTGTCATATAAGCCCGACCACCCTTCACATTATCCGAAGAACAGCATTGCCAGACAAGACGAGCAGACCTCAAGAATGGCGGCGGAAACAATTGCCGAGCAGAGCAGCGTCAGGAAGGGACTGCGCCGGAAAGCCGATGCTTTTTGTATACCGAAGTAATGGGCTACGGCGGCAGCAGAGAAACCGATCATTACCAGCATGATGCCGAATGCCGACGATATGATAGCGGCGGGTATTGCGAGCAGCGTGGCAACAGAAAGCGGGAAGAGTGCAAAGGCGGATATATTGAGCGCCTGGTTGACCGAGGGCTTTTCCTCCGCGTGGATAAATGCGATCTTAGTCATCAGTGTAAGAAAGATCAGCAAAAGAATCGATATTATGGCGGCGTGCGCCGTCAGTTTTCCGAAAGCAACGATTGTTTCGTCGGCGGAGCCTGATGAATTCTCAATGACAGAAGCTATGCGTCCACCGCAGAGCTCACGGAAGAAACCGGGTGAAAGCGTGCCGAACGCCGCAAGCGACATTGCCGAGGTCGCAACGATAAACAGTGAACCGAATGTCACCCAAACCGAAGCGGATTTGGTGCGTGCTGCCTTTTCAACAGCCTTCAGGGGAGAATCGGAGAAAAAAGTCTTGATGCAGCCTAATACATCCGAATCCTCCATCTGCACCGGCTTTACGTTCGCCTCGCTCATTCCTCCGCAATTCGGGCATATTCCGTTGTCGTTGAGTCTGCCTCCGCAGTTCGAGCAATAACTCATATACATTACCTCTTTCTTATTCTATGCGCTTTACTAATTTTACCATATAAAAGTAAAAAAGGCAATAGATTTAAAAGAATTAACCATATTTCAGAAAAGCAACACGTAAATTTTTGTTATTTTCACAAAAGCTCTATTAACTCACAAATTACGGCGTTGGAGATCAGCATACCCTTTCTTGTAAGGCAGATTCCGCTGTCATCGCAGGTGCAGTACGGAACCATCAAAGGCGAAGATGCCTTTTCACGCAGTGCTTTGGGAATATCTGTGCCAAATCTTTCCTTCATTCCCTCTTCTGTAAGCCCCTCGGAAAGTCTTAGTCTAAGCATAATGTATTCCTCGACGCTGCCTCCGGCTCCGTCGTCGTGTGGTGCGATGCCGGAGAGATAGCTTTCAAGGGAACGGTCGAAGTAATAGCGCTTCCCGTTGAAAAAGCCGTGGGCGGCCGGTCCGATGCCGATATATTCGTCGCAGCTCCAGTATATTAAATTGTGGCGGCTTTCGTATCCCGGCTTTGAAGCGTTGGATATTTCATACTGCGTGTACCCGGCCTTTTCCAGCCGATTGAAGGTCTGTAAATACATATCGGCCAGTCCGTCTTCGTCGGCGATGTTAAGCGCGTATTTTATGCGGTAGAAAGGCGTGTTTTCTTCGATCTTGAGCATGTATGCCGAAACGTGAGAAGGAGCGGCTTGTTCGATAAAATGCAGGGAGCTTTCCAGCGAGTCTGGGGTCTGCATGGGTATGCCGAGCATGAGGTCAAGCGAGATATTGTCAATTCCCACGCTGTGTGATTTTTCCATGGCGTTCAGTACGTCGCCGGGGGTGTGCCGCCTGCCGATGGCCGAAAGCTCCTTTTTTAATGCCGACTGCATTCCGAGAGACAAACGGTTGACCCCGCTGGAAGCGCAACCCTCTAAAAATTCCCCGAGGTCGCTTGCAGGATTGGCCTCGACGGTAATTTCCGCGTTTTTTGAGATGTTGACCCTGCTTTGCAGCGCTTGCATGATCGCAGTCATTCGCCTTCCTCCCAGCAGGGAAGGCGTTCCCCCTCCGAAATACACCGTGTCGGCGGTGATGTTTTCGCAGGCAAGCGCTGTGATCCGCCGTACCGTTTCATTGGTAAAACTGTCAAGCAGATCTTCTTTTGCCGTTACCGAATAAAAATCACAGTAGGGACATTTGTATCGGCAAAAAGGAACATGAATGTAGATTCCGACAGGTTTCATGACATCACGCTCCCGACGATTTGCGCTTGGCGAGGTAGTTTTCCAGTATGATCACAGCCGATACCGCGTCAACAACCGCCTTGCGCTTTTTGCCGCGGGTGTTGGTGGCGTTGAGGAACACATGCGCTTCCATGGTGGTGCAGCGCTCGTCGAGCATATCGACAGGAATGCCGCAGGTTTCACGGAGGGATTCGGCAAAGCGGCGGGCGTTCTGTGCGCTTTCACCTTCCGAACCGTCCATGTTGACCGGCAGCCCGACAACGATCAGCTCCGCCTTTTTTTCAGCGGCAAGCGAAGCGACTTTTTGCACCAGATTGGGGACGTACTTTTCGTTGATCACCGTCACAGGTGAAGCGAGCATTTCACCGGGGTCGCATATCGCAATTCCGGTGCGCGCCCGTCCGAAATCCACCGACAGTATTACCATAACTGCACCTGCCCGACAAGCTCGGAGATGTTGGCGATGTTGTTTTCAGCGAGGTAATTGTCCATTCCATCGATAATTTTCAGTGGCGCGTAGGGATCTGTAAACATGACGGTACCCACCTGAATGGCGGAAGCACCCGCAAGCGTCATTTCAATCGCGTCCTGCCATGTGCATATGCCGCCAAGACCAATGACCGGGATCTTGACCGCGTTGTAAACTTCATTAACCATTCTCACGGCGATGGGAAATACAGCCGCGCCGGACATGCCGCCCTTGTTGTTGCGCAGGATGGGTCTGCGGGTACGGATGTCGATTCTCATGCCGAGCAGTGTGTTGATGAGAGATACCGCGTCGGCTCCGGCGGCTTCCACGGCTTTTGCAATCTCGGAAATACTCGTGACATTCGGCGAGAGTTTTACGATAAGAGGCTTATTCGGACAGTGCTTTCTGACTAAAGCTGTTACCAGCTCCGCACCGGCGCAGGAAGTGCCGAACGCCGCGCCGCCGGCCTTTACGTTGGGACAGGAGATGTTCAGCTCCACCATGTCCACGTCGGAGGCGTTGACCTTTTCCGCTATGGCGGCGTAATCCTCTTCGGTTGCGCCGGCGATGTTGGCGATAATGACAGTATCTTGTTCCCGCAGCCAAGGAAGGTCTTTCTCAATAAAATGATCCACGCCGGGGTTCTGCAGTCCGACGGAATTCAGAATACCGCTGGGTGTTTCTGCTATGCGCGGCGGAGGATTGCCCGCCTTTTCGCGGATGGTCATTCCCTTGGAGGAAATGCCCCCTAATTTTGAGATGGGATAGAATTCATTGTACTCCCTGCCGAAGCCGTAGGTTCCGGATGCTGTAATGACGGGATTCTTGAAGTCCACCCCGCAGATATTTACATTGAGTCTGCTCATTCCCAGATTACCTCCCTGCTGTCAAATACGGGACCGTTCTTGCATACGTGAAGATATTTTTCTCCGCCTTCCGGCGTTCTTGTCTTGCAGGCGCAGACCAGACAGGCTCCCACGCCGCAGCCCATTCTCTCTTCGAGAGAGACCATGCAGCGAATGCCGCGTTTTTCGGCTTCTGCTGCGGTCAGTCGCAGCATGGGCTTCGGCCCGCAGGCGTAGATCACGTCACAGGGCGCTTCATCGAGCCTTTGAGCCAGCAGCTGCGTGACGAATCCGTGAAGACCGTAGGAACCGTCGTCGGTGGCGATACGCACGTCCGCGCCGTTGGCCGCAAATTCATCGGCGAGAATCATCGCGTCTTTGTTGCGGAAGCCGAGCAGAGCCGTCGCGTTTGCGCCGTAGGGAGCGGATGCGCCCAGCAGCGGAGGAACACCTATTCCGCCGCCAACGAATACTGCTTTTTCGTTTGGGTCAATATCAAAGCCGTTGCCAAGCGGCGCCAAAATATCCATATTCTGCCCTTCGGCCATTTCGGACATAATGGCGGTGCCTTCACCTCTGACCTCGAAGACAAAGCGGATGAAGCCTTCCTCACGGCTGAATCCGCAGACAGAGATGGGTCGGCGAAGAGTCTTTCCCTCCACCAGAATGTTGGCGAACTGCCCCGGCTTCATGCTCTTTACGGCTTCCTTGGAAGCAACCTTGAAGCTGAAGGTCGTTTTGTTGAGCTGTACCTTCTTTAGGATGGGACAAAGCTCTTGCGTGTATTTCATTTGAATAAGCCTCCTCGGGTATTTCTTATTTTTTATCATATCATTTTTGTGCGATAAAGTCAAATAAAAAAGTAAAACACACGGCATTCAAAGCAAGAATCCGTGTGTCATAAAAGGCAAAAAAATAATCCCGCCCGACCGTAATGCACTTTAAATAACCTGCTACTAAAAGTAACAGGTGGGTGCCATCCCAACGGCTTCTCGCTCCCTTCTTCCGTACTCAGTTCAAGACTGCGGGAGGTCTGCAATCCACCGCCGGAGGCCTGGCTCCCTAAGAATAATTTGTAGGGTTATAAAAGCGCAGTTCGCGAATCGGGCAGAATATTAAGCTGTGTAAATATTATATGATGTTTCAAACAGATTATGCTCCGGCGAGAGAATCAACGCCGTCTTCCGGTACATCTTCGTCCTCGTCACCGTAAAGCTCCTTGAAGCGTTCGCGGAAGAGATCATCCAGCGCCATGAGCAACTCATCGTCCTCGATTTCGGCAAGCTCTTCCTCATCGTCCACGACGTCAACCTGAAGAATCATGTATTCCGCTTCGCCTGTCTCCTTGTCGATGGAAGCCAGCGGCATAAGGGCAACGAACATACCTTCTTCGGTTTCGATGGCGTCGAGAATTTCATATTCGGATGTGCGCCCTTCATCGTCTATCAGAGAGATGATGCTGTCGTCTTCTTCGTCGTCCTGGTCAGCAGCGGTTTCACCGCTTGTGTTGATCTCGTCACTCATGTGTTGTCGCAGTCCTCACTTATACAAAAAAATAATGTGCTGCTCATCGGATGCCGTAAAACCGCGCCAAAGCACGGCTGACAGGCTCTTTATCCGCAGTTTCTTCAAAAACCAATAGTATTCTACACGCTTTTTTTCCACATGTCAATAGGAAATTTGCATTATTTCAAAATAAATAAATTTTTTTCAGTTTTTTAAAAAAAACTATTGACAAACCCGATAAGATGTGCTATATTATAGTTGAGCTTAAGAGAGCGGCAAAGTTAAGGACAGACAGAATGAAAAAGTAAGTCTTACGTAAAAAGAAGACGTAGATCAAAATATTGATCGAAAAAATAAGACCGAAAAAAGTAAGCTGTCTGAGGCGAATATCATATGGGAAAAACCTGAAATGATAAAGAACCGAATCCTTTTCAGAACAGAGCTTGATTAGGCAATACAAAAGAAACGGGGTGACGCCGATGGATGCAGTAACAGCCTCACAGCACATCGGAACCGAAGCCCACAGATTTGAAATTGCTGCGTAACAAAAAAAGGCAATGAGCACCGAGAGTTTTTATAGCAAGCGATCCGAGATGAATAATCAAAGCAGATCGATTGATGCAAGATAAAAGCCTGTGCAATGTTTATGAACAGTACGCCTTGGAGTTACAAAAGCAATGAAGAATTCCAAAGGCTTCAATAATGTAAGCAAGCAAACGGATCGGAAAACCGTTTGAAACAATTCTGAAACTGCCGAAAGAAACAGAAACATAACAGAAACGGAAACAAAAATTGAGCAGACCAAAGCCGCGCGAAAAAAGTATAAAAATTTCTGCATTGAATGTGCAATATAAGGCGGATCAAAAACAAGAAAAAGCCAAAGGCAAGAAAAAGCCGCCGGGATACAAAGAGAAAACAATTGCACGAAGTGAAGAAAGAGAAAAATAGAAAAGCGACAGAAAAGATGTTCTCAGCCGGTTGTGTTGATGGCGGGACGTCAGTAACAAGAAAGAACGAAAAGAACAAGAATGTAATAAGTCGCGTGCAGAAAAAATTATACAGAAAAAGATCAATACGCTGCACAAAGAAGACGGTTACGCTGAAAAAGTAAAAAACCGGAAATGTGGAAAGCAGAGAGCGAACAACGCCAAATGCTGAAACAAGAAGACAGCGTTCAATTATAGAAAGAACCCGACAGGTTTAAAACAGCAGCGGCAAATCCGATGTAAATAATCTTAAGAGGCGTAAGCTGTAAGAAGATTAAATAAGACCTGAACGAGATATAAAAATATAGATCGTAAAAAATGTAAAGGGTCGAGTCCAATGAAAGTATAAAGCTTCACCAGGTTGAGTTTCGATGAAAGCAAGTGAACTTCTTATGAAAAGAAAGTATTACAAGCTGACAAGAAATGAAATGTAAAGGGTGAGTCCAAAGTACAATTAAGCTTTGAGAGGCAACTTCGCAGGGCGTAAGTGTTAAAGCGAAGAAAGCCGGGATACGGGCGATCGATTGAGAACCCGGCAATAGAAGCAACAGGACATTGAAAAAATGAATAGCTACGGCGGCATAAAGCCGGAGGCGGTACCGATGTAGGAATATGTCGGTACCGTTTTTTTATGTCTCATGTGACAAGCGTACAAACAACGACAAAAAAAGTTCGTAAATTTTTCGTAAAAGGGTATAGACTTAATTGAATTTGTAATGTATAATGTAATCGGATAGTTATATAAATCAATTATTCATTGGGGGAATGTATCATGTTGCTGCCTAACTGGCTATGGATCGTTGTTTTACTTGCGGTCTTTACTGCATGCATGATCTATATGGAGTTCATCAGAAGCAAGTTTGTGTTGTCGACCACCCATAAGGCGGTTACGGTTAACGGACTGCCGCGTGTGCTTGACGGTATGAAGTTCGTGGTGATAAGCGACCTGCACAGCATGTCTTTCGGAAACAAGAATTCCGAGCTTGCACGCAAGGTCAGAAGAGAGCGCCCGGACTATATCCTTTTTGCGGGAAATATGGGCGACGCGAAAGCTGCCGATCTCGACGCGTTTTATGATTTCCTCGATTCGGTGGGCAGAGATATTCCCGTTGTTATGGTTCCCGGCAAGGATGATCTTCGCCTCGGCAACGGTACGCTGCACAAGAATTTTGTCAAGTCTGTCGGAGAAGCTGGCGGAGTTATTCTCAACAATTCCCGCGCGGAGATAAACGTTGACGGTGAAAAGCTCTACATTTACGGATATTGCCCGGGTCTTAAGGAAGACTCGTCCAAGCCGGTCAAGGACTGGAAATTCCAGAAGGTGCGCAACAACGATGTGTTTGACGCGCTGGGAGAATGCCCTCAGGATGCCACTGTCATTCTGCTGACCGGTTATGCAAAGGGCTTTGAGGCGTATTCGCGCTGGGGTGCTTCTTTGATTTTTGCCGGAGGTACCCACGGCGGATATTATCGGATCCCGTTTTTTGAGAGGCTGATTAGAAACAACAAGATTGCCTATACTGCCGGCGAGTACCGTATGGCGCGCAGTAAAATGTATGTCACACGCGGTCTGGGCAGTCCGTCAAGAATTCGCTTCAATAATCCTCCCGAAATTTCGGTTATCAGCATAGCCAGACCTAACAGCCCGTTGCTCAAGACTATGCCTGTCAGCACAGACAACGCATATGAGGTGTTTATGTACTGGGCAAGATCCGAAGGCAGAGCCATCCGCGATCTGCTCAATGAGCGCACTGACGCCCTGCACGATTGGTGGGACAATGTCAGACACAAGGAGCGTTCGGTTTATGCAAAGAAAGGTACCGAGAACAAGGAACGAACTGTCTATATGTCGCCGCAGGAGCGTGCAAAGGAAAACGCGCGCCGCGGAATGAAGGGCAGCGGTCAGGTTCGACGTGTTTCAAGAGTAAAGACCCGTTCGGAATACATAAGCGAACTGCAGGCTGAGATGGGCAACACCGACGCCGTTCATTCATACGACAGATTCAAGACGGCAGAGGAAATAGAAAAAATCAAGGTTTTCGGTGATATTAAAATCTGATCACAGTGGCGGATGATGTCATACCGATAAATTGTTCATTTATCGGTATGACAGTTTTTCCGCTTTTTTTGTACCTTGTTTTAGTTTTGGAGAAAGGCGGTGCCTGATCATTATGGCAACCATTATTAGAAATGCTTCAATCGTAAATATTGACGGCGTTACCGTTGGCGATATAGTGATTCGCGACGGTGTATTTGTTCAGGTGGGTGGAAACGCGGAGGTGACGGCGGAAGATGAAGTGATCGAAGCGACAGGCCTCCATGCTTTTCCGGGGCTTGTGGATATGCATGTCCATCTGCGCGATCCCGGTCAGACGCAGAAGGAGGATATTCTTTCCGGCTGCGCGGCTGCCGTCGCCGGCGGCGTAACTTCGCTTGTGTGTATGCCCAATACTGTTCCTGCTGTGGACAGCCATGAAACGGTGAAATATATCATTGACAAGGCGGGCGCAACGGGAATTCATGTATATCCGGCTGCTGCCATTACCTACGGACTTTCCGGAAAGGTCTGCTGTGATTATGAAGCATTAAAAAATGCGGGAGCAGCGGCGTTGTCGGATGACGGCCGTCCGGTTGAGAATGACGAAATGCTTCTTTCCGCTCTTAAGGAAGGCAAAAGGCTGGGGCTTCCTGTGCTCTGCCACTGCGAGGACTTAACGCAGGCGGCAGGCGGCAAGGTTCATGAAGGCAGGGCTTCTCAGCTGCTCGGCGTCAAGGGAATGTCGTCTTCATCGGAATTCGGAGATATTGACCGCACCATCAGGCTTGCTGAGAGCGTCAATGCGCCCGTGCATATCTGTCACGTCAGCACAAAGGAGTCCATAGAAATCATCCGTCAGGCCAAGGCACGCGGCGTGAAGGTGACATGCGAGACAGCACCGCATTACTTTGTGTATACCTATGAAAAGGTGCTTGGTTGTGACGCGGATTACCGCATGAATCCTCCGCTTCGTGAGGAAGAGGACAGACTGGCTGTGATTCGCGGATTGCAGGACGGCACCATCGACGCCATTGCGACAGATCACGCGCCGCATTCTCCACTTGAAAAGGCGGATTTTGTCAATGCACCGAACGGCGTTGTCGGAATGGAAACGTCTCTGTCCGCTACGCTGACATATATGGGCAACGAATTGACTCTCAGCGATGTTGTAAGACTCATGTCATTCAATCCCTCCAGAATAATGGAGTTGCCCTGCGGTGAGATTAAAGTCGGCGCTCCGGCGGATGTTGCTTTGGTTGATCTGAAGGAGGAATGGACGGTCGATCCTGAAAAACTTCACGGCAGATCAAGAAATGCCGTTTTCAAGGGCGAAATTCTGACCGGGAGGGTCAAGGCAACGTTTTGCGGTGGCAAAAAGGTTTTTTGAAATTTTGTCCGTCAGACAGTTGTTTTTTCTGAACAATTGATATATAATTATGAGAAATCAAAAAGAAAGGAACAATGAATTATGTCATTTAATCCGCTTATTGAAAAAATAATAGAACTGAAAAATCCAACAGTCGCTGGTCTTGACCCGAAGCTCGACTATGTGCCGCAGTACATCAAGGAAAAATGCTTCGGACAGTACGGCAGAACGCTGGAAGGCGCGGCCGAAGCGCTTTATGAATTCAACACCGGACTTATCGACGCGCTGTGCGATATTGTTCCCGCTGTCAAGCCGCAGATGGCGTATTATGAGATGTACGGCTGGCAGGGCGTGAGAACTTTTGAACGCACGGTGGAATATGCCAAGTCCAAGGGGATGTATGTCATTACCGACGGCAAGCGCAATGATATTGGCGCCACCATGGAGGCATACGCAGCCGGTCATTTAGGAATCACCGACGTTGACGGCGAGCAAATTGCCGCATTCGGCGCAGATGCGCTGACAGTCAACGGCTATCTCGGAAGCGACGGCATTGATCCGCTGCTGAAAGTTTGCGCGGCGCAGGACAAGGGCATTTTCGTTCTTGTAAAAACCTCCAACAAGTCCTCCGGCGAGCTTCAGAACCTTCCTCTCGAAGGCGGAGAGACAATTTACGGACGCATGGCTTGCATGTGTGACGAATGGGGCAAGGAGCTTCCCGGCAATTACGGATTTACCGGTGTGGGTGCTGTTGTTGGCGCCACCTATCCCGAACAGCTCACCGAGCTGCGCAGAGAGCATCCTTCCATTTTCTTCCTCGTGCCGGGCTACGGCGCACAGGGCGGTGGAGCACAGGGCCTTGTCGGCGCATTCAATAAGGACGGACTCGGGGCGATTGTCAATTCTTCACGTGCCATCATGTGTGCCTACAAGAAGGAAGGCTGCGACGAGAAGGATTTTGCCGGAGCAGCAAGGCGCGAGGCGCTTCGCATGAAGGATGACATTAACGGCGTACTGAGATAAGAACCATGAGCAAAAAGATAAGGAATTACGATGACGACTATAAGGGTTTAGGCGATTTCAGCGATTACGATTATTATTACGGCAACCCCGGAAGCGGCAAAGATAATCGTCTGAATAATGAGAAATATAAAAAAGGCGGCGACCGCAAAGAAACCAGATTAAATACGAGTGTCATGTATTTGCTGATGGCTGTATTTTTTGGAATCATGATTTTCACTGTCCTGATAGGCAGGATGTATGTCAAGAACTCCATCGCATCAAACATAGATTCAGATCAGACAGCTTATGTATCGTCTTCTGACAGCAATGAGCTTTCCGAGCCTGAGCCAGAACCGATTGTTACGGTGGAACAGAAGATCGAAGAGGAACTGAATGCCATGACATTGGAGCAGAAGGTTGGGCAGCTTTTTATGGTGCGCAACAACGGCGAAGGGAGTTTTAAGGATACCGTTTCTAAGACCCATGCCGGAGCGGCGATCCTCTTTGCTGGCGATTTCAAGAACAAGACACCCGAAAAGGTGCGCAAGATGATCGATGGTCTGCAGAAGGCTTCGGACGGCAGGATGATTATTGCCGTTGACGAGGAAGGCGGCAATGTTGTTCGCATCAGCAGCAACACCAAGCTGCGCAAGAGTGCATTCCTTTCACCGCAGGCTCTCTACAAGAAGGGCGGTTTCAAGAAGATCAAGTCCGATACACAGGAAAAATGCAAGCTTCTCGATTCGCTCGGAATCAACATGAATATGGCGCCGGTCGCCGATGTCTGTACATCCAAAAAAGGATTCATGTACAACCGCGCATTCGGCAAGGGCGCCGAAGAAACCGCCGAATATGTTTCCACTGTGGTCAGCACCATGAAAAAAACGCCGGTGGCTTCCTGCGTCAAGCATTTTCCCGGGTACGGCAACAGCAAGAAGGATACCCACAAAGGACTTGACATCAACAAAAAGAGCCTTGAAAAGCTGATGAAGTCCGATCTCGTTCCCTTTGAAAGGGCAATTGATGATGGGGTGGACAGCATTTTATTGACGCATACGGTTGTCAATGCATTTGATCCCATCCATCCGGCATCCCTCTCGCCCGATGTGGTGAAGTACATACGTGAAAATATGGGATTTGATGGCTTGCTGATCACCGATGGATTGGAAATGGGCGCGATCATTAAATACAGCGGCGACAGCGGCAAGGCTTGTGTGATGGCTGTCAAAGCAGGCGTTGATATTCTGTGTGCTCCCAAGAATCCCGTAAAGGATTATAAGGCGGTTCTCAATGCGGTCAAATCAGGGGAGATTACCGAAGAACGCATTGATGAATCGGTGCGAAGAATATTGCTTTTCAAGCAGAGATTTCCGGAGAAAACCGAGCCGGATGCTGTGTCAACGACTGAATCAAATGCAGAATCATCAGAGGAATCGACCACCGAAATGACAACGGTTACAACCACTCAGTCTCCGACATCTACCACCCAAAACACAACGGAAACCAAGACCGAACCAGATGAAAACGGTGCAGTCGGATAAAATATTCAAAAAATTATTAACGCGGCAATTCATCGAAATGGCGAATTGCCGCATTAATAATTTGAAAACTCAGAGAACTATTGTTTTGATTTTTGTAAAATCGCCGTCCATTACCTTGTAGGTGGCCGGAATGTCGGCGCCTGTCGGGTCGGTGAGTATCGGCGAAATATCCGAATGAATGTAGAGTGAATCCATGCCTATCATATTGGCGCCCTTGATGTCTGTTCCGGCGTCATTGCCGATCATAATGGACTCAGAAATATCCAGTCCGTAACGCTCCACCACTGTGCGGAAGAATTTTTCCTCCGGCTTGCAAAGACCTTCGTCGGACGAAAAGACAATACCGTCGAATTTGTCATAAATATCGAGCGCGATCATCTCATGCTTTGTGAACATTTCCTGTGCGTTGGACAGCAGGTATACCTTTGCTCCCGCCGCGTGAATGGAATCCAGCAGGTCAGTCACGCCGTCGTACAGACAGAGAAATTTGGTGGAGATGGCGCGGAAGGTCTGTCCGATGGTGCGGATGATGTCCATGGAAACATGCACGCCTTTTTCCTTGAACAGATCCTCAAAGACATATTCCAACTGGATTTCCGGGTACTGTGCGCCGTTTTTCTCTCTCAGACGCTGTGTGTGTTCGGCGCAGAGACGAAGGTAGCCCGCGCGGAATTCCTTCGGCGTGTAATGCGCACCGTGATAGGCATAAAGCTCTGTGACCTTCTTCCAGAGATACGGCTTGCTCTCGTCGGTGTTGATGTCCACAAGGGTGCCGTAAAGGTCGAAAATATAATTTTGGTACATTGGTATCCATTGCTCCTTTAAAAAAACCGGGCAGGCATGTTTTCTTTTGGAAATATGTCTGTCCGGTTTTTATGGTTGGAATAAATATGTTTTTATTTCGCTATCAGCGAAACGCCCGTCATTTCGGCAGGCTGTGCAATGCCGAGAACTTCCAGCATGGTGGGCGCAATATCCGCAAGGCATCCGCCTTCGCGGAGCTTGCAGTCGTAGCCGACAACACAGAAGGGAACGGGATTGGTGGAGTGAGCGGTGAATGGCTCGCCCTTTTCGTCGAGCATCTGATCGGCGTTGCCGTGGTCGGCGGTGATCATGACCACACCGCCCATCTTGTTGACGGCAGCCTCTACCAGATCGCCCACGCAGGTGTCAACCGCTTCCACGGCTGCCTTGGCGGCGTCGAAGATGCCTGTGTGACCGACCATGTCGCAGTTGGCGAAGTTGACAATGATGATGTCGTACTTGCCGGAGAGCACGCACTCGACCAGTCTGTCGCGCACTTCGTAGGCGCTCATTTCTGGCTGAAGGTCGTATGTCGCAACAGCAGGGGACTTGACAAGTACTCTGTCCTCACCTTCGTATACCTTTTCAACGCCGCCGTTGAAGAAGAAGGTTACATGCGCGTACTTCTCGGTTTCAGCAATGCGGAGCTGGGTCATGCCGAGGGAGGAAATGTATTCGCCGAGTGTGTTCTTAAGCGACTGGGGCTTGAAGGCAACATGTACATTCGGCATGGTTGCGTCATACTGGGTCATGCAGACGTAGTACAGCGGGAAGAGTCCGTTTCTGCGCTCGAAGCCGCTGAAATCCGGGTCAACCAGCGTTCTGGTGATTTCTCTTGCGCGGTCGGGACGGAAGTTGAAGAAGATAACCGAGTCATTTGCCTTCATGCCTGCGCCTTCGGTGCAGACTACCGGAATGACGAATTCGTCGGTGATGTTCTTGCCTTCCTCGTCGATCTGCTCATAGGAAGCCTTGATCGCCGCGACCGGATCGGGATTCTGGATGCCCTCGCCGTAAACGATGGCGGAATAGGCCTTGACAACGCGCTCCCAGCGGTTATCTCTGTCCATGGCGTAATATCTGCCCATGACGGTGGCAATCTTGCCTACGCCGATTTCCGCAAGCTTGTCACGGAGCTGTGCGACGTAATCCGCGCCGGAAGCAGGGGGAACGTCACGGCCGTCGAGGAAGCAATGCACATAAACCTCACTGAGGCCGTACTTCTTAGCCATTTCCACAATGGCGTAGAGGTGGGTGATGTGGCTGTGAACGCCGCCGTCACTCATAAGACCCATAAAGTGCAGAGCGCTGCCGTTCGCCTTGCAGTTTTCCATAGCGCCTTTGAGCGCTTCGTTCTCAAAGAAATTACCGTCCTTGATGGACTTGGTGATTCTGGTGAGTTCCTGGTAGACGATTCTGCCGGCGCCCATGTTGGTGTGACCGACTTCGCTGTTGCCCATCTGTCCGTCGGGAAGACCGACCGCCATTCCCGAAGCGCCGATGGTGGTGTAAGCGCTCTCCGAGAAGAATTTATCCAGATTAGGCTTGGAAGCGGCAACAATGGCGTTGCCGTAAGCGTCCTTGATGCCGTAGCCGTCCATGATGCAAAGAACAAGGGGTTTTTTCATGATAATATATGTTCCTTTCCCTGTGTTTTATCTGCTGGCTGCTGCGACGATGGCTGCAAACTTGGTGGCAACGAGGGAAGCGCCGCCGATCAGACCGCCGTCCACATCGGGCTGGTCGAGAAGTTCCACAGCGTTGCCGTCGTTCATGGAGCCGCCGTACTGAATGACCATCTTGTCTGCTTCCTCTGCGCTGTAAAGCTCGCCGATGAGGTCGCGGATGATCTTGCAGACTTCGTTTGCCTGCGCAGCGGTAGCGGTCTTGCCGGTGCCGATAGCCCAGACAGGCTCGTAAGCAATGATGATCCTGTCAAGCTCTTCAGCGGTAACGCCTTCGAGAGCCTTTGTGGTCTGCTCACGGACAAGGGATTCAGTCACACCTGCTTCGCGCTGGTCGAGTGTCTCGCCGACGCAAACGATAGCGGTCATGCCTGCGTCAAGCGCTGCTCTGGTTCTTGCGTTAACGGTAGCGTCGGTCTCGCCGAAGTACTGTCTGCGCTCGCTGTGGCCGATGATGACGTACTGAACGCCCATGGAGGTAAGCATTTCCGCGCTGACCTCAGCAGTGAAAGCGCCGCTCTTTGCCCAGTGGCAGTTTTCCGCGCCAACCTTGATGTTGGTGTCCTTGGTGGCTTCCAGAGCGTTCTGGAGGTCAACGTAGGGAACGCATACGAGCACGTCACAGTCCGCGTCCTTTACCAGAGGAACGATCTCATTGATGAGCACAGTAGTTTCTGCGGGAGTCTTATTCATCTTCCAGTTGCCGGCGATAACAGCCTTGCGAAGTGTCTTGTTCATTTTTTCGTCATACCTTTCATTGATTGATTTGAATATTTTCTGTAACAGCGTTAAAAAGCCCTTTTGCAAAAAAGCAATACGGAGCCGACTCCGGAAAAGCAGTCCAAAGCCTGCACGGAATCAGCCCCGCCTTCATTCAGTGTTGAGTTTGGAGTGTGGAGCAAAGGCGCTCGCATTCGCTCGCTAAGTGAATGGTGAATAGTGAATAACGAAAAGTGAATAATGTCGGAGCGCTGCGCGCTGAAACATAAGCTCACAAGCTCGCAATTTTTTTCTCACCCTTCAATCTTCACCCTTCACCCTAAAGAAATTATTTCTCGTTGAGGCAGGCGATGCCGGGAAGCTCTTTGCCCTCGAGGAATTCAAGGGAAGCGCCGCCGCCGGTGGAGATGTGGGACATCTTGTCGCCGAAGCCGAGATTGTTGACAGCCGCAGCGGAATCGCCGCCGCCGATGATGGTGGTTGCTTCGGTTTCTGCGAGAGCCTTTGCAACAGCGATGGTGCCCTTTGCGAGAATCGGATTTTCAAAAACGCCCATCGGGCCGTTCCATACGACGGTCTTGGCGGACTTGACCGCGTCAGCATAGAGCTCAGCGGTCTTGGTGCCGATGTCGAGGCCCTGCATGTCAGCGGGAATAGTATCGACAACGGTTACTTCGATGGGAGCGTCGATCGGATCGGGGAAATCCTTGGTAATGGTGGTGTCGATGGGGAGGAGGAGCTTCTTGCCGAGCTTCTCAGCCTTGTCCATCATTTCCTTGCAGTAGTCGATCTTGCTGTCGTCTACGAGGGACTTGCCGACTTCCTTGCCCTGAGCCTTGAGGAAGGTGTAAGCCATACCGCCGCCGATGATGAGCGTGTCGCACTTCTCGAGCAGGTTGGAGATGACGTTGAGCTTGTCAGCGACCTTTGCGCCGCCGAGGATGGCGACGAAGGGACGGACAGGATTCTCAACGGCATTGCCGAGGAACTGGATTTCCTTCTGAATGAGATAGCCAACAACAGCGGTGTCAACAATGCTTGCAACGCCGACATTGGAGCAGTGTGCTCTGTGAGCGGTGCCGAATGCGTCGTTTACGAATACGTCGCAGAGAGAAGCGAGTTCCTTGGAGAACTCTTCGCCGTTCTTGGTTTCTTCTTTTCTGTAACGGGTATTTTCGAGAAGGATGATATCGCCGTCCTTCATAGCCTCAACAGCAGCCTTTGCGTTGGGGCCAACGACTTCATTGTCAGCAGCAAACTTGACTTCCTGACCGAGCAGCTCGGTGAGCTTGGCGGCTACGGGAGCGAGGGAAAGCTCAGGCTTGGGCTCTCCTTTCGGCTTGCCGAGGTGGGAGCAGAGAATAACCTTGCCGCCGTCGGCAACCAGCTTTTTGATGGTAGGCAGAGCAGCGGTCAGACGGTTGGTGTCGGTGATAACGCCGTTTTTAAGCGGTACGTTAAAGTCGCAGCGAACCAGAACTTTCTTGCCTTTTACGTCGATATCGTCGACGCTCTTTTTGTTAAGAAGAGAACTCATGGGTAATACATCCTTTCGTGTCAATGCCGACGGTCGCAGCCGGGGCATGAATTACAGAATTTGGATAATGCCGCTTTACGTCAACCGCGTAAATATCCGAGCCTGCCGCATTGCCGCATATCTATGATATATTTTACTATATTTTTCGCCATAATGCAAGGGGAAAAAAGGCAAAAGCCGCGATTTTATGATTATTTTACATATTTTACATATATTGTTTGGGCTGAAAAAATCATCTGTTTCACATATTTCTGGAGTGAGGCATATTATGCGGTGAGCAAGCAAAACAACATAGGAAAATCGGAGGTAATGATAAAATATGGCAAGAATTTACTTAAGTCCGTCCACACAGGAATACAACGAGTATGTCAACAACCTCGGCACCGAGGAGCAGAACATGAACCGTCTCGCCGACGCTTTCGTACCTTACCTTGACCAATTGGGCATTGCCTACAACCGCAACACGCCACAGATGACCGCCGGCAGCTCCATCCGTCAGGCGAACGCCACGCCGCCCTATGATCTCTATCTCGCCCTTCATTCCAACGCCGCGCCGGAACAGTTTGCCGGACAGCTCCGCGGACCCGACATTTATTATAATCCTGCCAATCCCGAAAGCCGTCGCGCCGCCGACCTGATTGCCGACGAATTCCGCAAGATCTATCCCGAACCGCAGCTTGTCGATGTCCGCCCGACCGACTTCCTCGGCGAAGTCCTGCGCCCCAATTTCCCCGCGGTGCTGGTGGAAACTGCCTACCACGACAACCCGGAGGACGCAAGGTGGATTCTCAACTACTTCGACGCGATTGCAAGGGCACTGGCGAACGCCGTGTGGAAATTTACAGGCGGAACAGGGCAACCCTTGGCATATGATGAATAAAAAATCAAACTCCGTTTTGGCAAATCTGTCAAAGCGGAGTTTTTGAAAAGTAAATGAAATGGTCACTTGCGTATCGTCCTTCTGAAAACCTCGTTCAATGCCGAAAAATCCTTCTTCCGGTCGTCCTGCATGGCGGCTGCTGTTTCTTTCTGCTTTGCGGTTTCTGCATGGATGAAATCCATTATCGCGGGAATGTGAGGCAATTCTTCCGCTTCGGTCGTCAATTTCTTGATGGTAAGAAGCTTGTCGATAGCCTGTCGCAATTCATCGGGCAAATCCATTCTGAGCAGATCATCAAAGAAAACCGGCGGCGCACAGTGGTACCGTTCGATATAGATGGCGGCGAGCAGAGGACGCAGCGCGTAAAAGTATTTTTTGTATCGGACGGTTTCTTTCATCAGATATTCGTGAAGGGTGCTGTTGGCTGTCCCATAATAGTGATAGACAGCGGCCTTTTCCGAAAAATACTGCGCAGACACTTGGCTGATTGTCTTCCAATCCTCCGTCGTTCGATACACCACAGGAGAACCGCTCCATTCAAAAAGCGTAGCGTTGCCCTTGGCGAACTGTCGAAGCGCTTTTTTCAGATCCCAGCCGTTGATGTCCAGCACGTCGTCAAGCTGCCATTCGATCACATCTCTTGGCTCGTCAATGCGGAGATATTCATTCCTCTCGCGCACATAAACAAATCTCACGTCGTAATCGCTGTCAGGCGAGGCGAATCCCCATGCACGGCTGCCGGATTCCACCGCGTGCAGGATGCGTACGTGCTCCGTCTGTTCTATTTCATTCAGTTTTTCCTGTATTTCCTTTTGGATGTCTCTCATAGCAATTCTCCTGTTACAGCAAATCGGTTCACGCGCTCTACCAATCGCTCCACAGCGTTTCTATCAGGATTATCCGGCAGTGTTGTGCTTTTGGCAGCCACCTCAAATCTTCGCTCGTATTCTTCCAGCAGCTCATAGAATGCAGTTGAAAACGTTCCGTCCGGCAGCATATAGTCTCCGCGCCGGATGGCGAGAAGAATTGGCAGATCATCCTTTCTGTGCGTGCGTATCTGCTGCTTTTCAAGAATATCAATTCCCATCATGAAAAGCCGGATCAGATGCATGGCGTGTTTGTTGAGATGATTGTCATCCTTCTTTTTGTTGCGTTTTCCGATTTTGTCGTATTCACGTACGAAAGACCGCATGGAACTCCACAGATCGGCGTACTCTCGCAGAGGAAAATGACTGCACTGTGCATCGACAAAGATTTCCGCTTCCATATCTTGGGTTACGGCTTTGTCTATGTATAGCCTTATGCTTCCCGTATTTTGCATGGAGTATCTTCGGTTAAAATCCTCCATTGCGCTTGTGACTGCTTTTAATATGTGCTTCTTTTTCTCGCTCTGGGGAAGGGAATCTCTCGCTATGGCGTTTTGCAGACGGCGAAGCTGTGCGTCGGCGTACCCGCCGAACGATTTGATAGCGCGTTTGGAGAGAAAAAGCCGGCTGTTGTCAAGCAGCTCCTCGCCAAGACGGGATTTTATCAGATATTGCTCCTCGTCAAGACCTAAGATTTCAACGGTATTCGGGTTGCATTCCAGAAGGAGTTTGACCAGCTTATTAAAGCCGTATATGACCGTGTCGGTTGTGCTGTCCTCGTACTGTTCAAATTCCGTCAGCCCGATCAGGTCGGACGGCAATTGCAGCGTAACGCCTCTCAGGTCAATATCGCTGTTCTCGTTGTTGGTGCCGTAAGCGTAGCTTCCGCCGATGCCGAGCAGCATAATCCGCTTTCCGAGTCTTTCATTGCTGCGGATGAATTCATATTCCGGTTGCTGTAAAAGCGCTTTAAAATCCATTTGCATCTCACCCCTTTTCTCTGTAATCCTTCTTTTGATACTCAAACCAATAGAATATTGCATAGGCATTCAACAGTGATAAATAATATCAAAAATAAAATCCGTACGTAGACAGCACAATACAGGCAATTCTATTGATTGTGTCATCGTCCAAAGAATGATCCGTTTCAGACAACACGTCTTTGACGTAGATGCAGAAATTCTTTAAAAGACCGTTATGGGATTTTGTCAGTGACAATACCTTGTCTTTGGTTTCATCTTTGCTGCGCACAAGATCGACATACGGCTTCAGCAGGTCATCGCTTGCTTGATAATGCATTTGTTATTCACCTTCTTCTTGAAAAAATCGTATGGAAAAGTTGATAAACATCGAAAACATGGGAAGTTGGAGGTTTAAAGAAGGGACTTTATTCTCAATTGGGGGCAAAGGAATAATTTAGCTTTTACCATATCTGTTGCGCCCGAGTCCGTTTTGAATCGAAGTGCATTTCAGCGAGGGGCGCTGCCCCTGTTTTTTCGCTTGAAAAGCGAAAAAACTATCCCGGCAGGGCACCTGCCCTGCACCCGCCAGGAGGAACAAGTTCCCCCTGGACTCCCACGCTCGCATTCGCTCGCTTGTTAGCGCTGCGCTATGCTTTATTCTCCTATTCTTGACAAAACAGGCGTCAAGTCTCCGTTTTCACGGTTTCCTGACGCCTGTAAAAAATCAATCAATGATTGGCTGAAAATCTAATAGAATCAGAACTTGCCAGCCTTTGCAGCCTCTTCAATGGAAACGGCTACGGAAACAGTCATACCGACCATGGGGTTGTTGCCTGCGCCGATCAGACCCATCATTTCAACGTGAGCCGGAACGGAGGAGGAACCTGCGAACTGAGCGTCGGAATGCATTCTGCCGAGGGTATCGGTCATGCCGTAGGAAGCAGGGCCAGCCGCCATGTTGTCGGGATGGAGTGTACGGCCTGTGCCGCCGCCGGAAGCAACGGAGAAGTACTTCTTGCCAGCCTCGATGCGCTCCTTCTTGTAGGTGCCGGCAACGGGATGCTGGAATCTGGTCGGGTTGGTGGAGTTACCGGTGATGGAAACGTCAACGTTCTCCTTCCACATGATGGCAACGCCTTCCTGAACGTCGTTCGCGCCGTAGCAGTTGACCTTTGCTCTCGGGCTTGCGGGATCCTTGGAATAGCACTTGCGGAAGACTTCCTTCAGCTCGCCGGTGTGATAATCGTACTCAGTCTCCACATAGGTGAAGCCGTTGATTCTGGAGATGATCTGAGCGGCGTCTTTGCCCAGACCGTTGAGGATAACGCGGAGGGGTTTCTGGCGAACTTTGTTGGCCTTGTCCGCAATACCGATGGCGCCTTCAGCAGCTGCGAAGGATTCATGACCTGCGAGGAATGCAAAGCACTCGGTATCCTCTTCGAGGAGCATCTTGCCGAGGTTGCCGTGGCCGAGACCGACCTTGCGGCGGTCTGCAACGGAACCGGGAATGCAGAAGGACTGAAGACCTTCACCGATGGCTGCGGCAGCGTCGGAAGCCTTGCGGCAGTTCTTCTTGATGGCGATGGCTGCGCCTACCGTGTAAGCCCACTTTGCGTTCTCAAAGCAGATGGGCTGAATGTTTTCAACCATGTGATAAACGTCGAGACCTGCGTCCTTGGTGATCTGCTCGGCTTCCTCGATGGAACCGATGCCGTACTCGGCAAGTTTTGCGAGAATCTGTTTTTCTCTTCTGTCGTAGGATTCAAATGTAATCATTGTGCATTACCTCCTCTGATTATTCTTTTCTGGGATCGATGAATCTGACGGCGTCAGCCACGCGGCCGTACTGACCGGAAGCCTTCTGGATAGCGGTGTTCGCGTCGTCGCCCTTCTTGATGAAGTCCATCATCTTGCCGAAGTTGACATACTTGTAGCCGATGATCTCGTCGTCCTCGTCAAGTGCGAGGTCGGTGATGTAGCCGTCTGTCAGTTCGAGGTAACGGGGACCCTTGGAAACGGTGCCGTAAGTGGTGGCGACCATGGATCTTGCGCCTTTGCCGAGGTCCTCAAGACCTGCGCCGATCTGGAGACCGTCCTCAGAGAATGCGCTCTGTGTGCGGCCGTAAACGATCTGGAGGAAAAGCTCTCTCATAGCGGTGTTGATAGCATCGCAAACCAGGTCGGTGTTGAGAGCTTCCATAACGGTGAGTCCGGGAAGAATTTCCGCTGCCATAGCTGCGGAATGAGTCATGCCGGAGCAGCCGATTGTCTCAAGCAATGCCTCCTGAATAATGCCCTCCTTGACGTTGAGAGAGAGCTTGCAGGTGCCCTGCTGCGGTGCGCACCAGCCGATACCGTGTGTGTAGCCGGAAATGTCCTTCACGTCGCGTGCCTTGACCCATTTTGCCTCTTCGGGAATGGGAGCAGCGCCATGGTGTACGCCCTGATGGACAGGACACATTTCTGTTACTTCTTTTGAATAGACCATAAAAGTCTTCCTCCTTAGTAAAGTTTTTGAGTCTGTGATCCGCTGTGGTATGTCCGTTTGACAGAAAAAGCTGACAGCTTCTGCTTTGATATTTCGCAGGAGTCATCAGCTTCTTTCAAATACGCGCCAAAAAGATGAATGGAGCGGGCTTGACGAGCGTTCCGGAAATCCCACGGGAGGACTTTATTCCCGCAAAATATTGTACCACAAAGCGCTGAATTTGTCAATATGATATAGATTATTTTTGCCCGAAACGGCGGTATTATTGCATTATTTTCAAAATTTTAAAAATTTCAATTATAGTTTACGCTTTGGAAAGTGTCCCACGTTTTCGGCGTCGCGGAGCCATTCCGCATAGAGCGCGTCGGACGGCATACGCCAGTCGCCTCTCGGAGAAATGGCGGCGCTGCCCACTTTGGGGCCGTCGGGCAGACAGCTGCGCTTGAACTGCTGGGTGAAGAAGCGGCGCACAAAATTGATCAGCCATTTTTTGATGATCTCGGGCGAATATCTTCCTTCGAACGTCTGAACGGCTATGCGGTAAATCTTATGCGGCGGGAAGCCGAAGCGCATGATGTAGTACATAAAGAAATCGTGCAGCTCATAGGGACCGACAATATCCTCGGTGCGCTGTGCGATTTCGCCGTTTTCCTCCGGCGGCAGCAGTTCCGGGCTGACAGGCGTGTCAAGCACGTCGTAAAGAACGGACTTAAGTGGTTCCTCGGAAACCGAAGCGAAATAGCCGACGAGATAGCGCACAAGCGTTTTAGGAACGCCCGCGTTGACGCCGTACATAGACATATGATCGCCGTTGTAGGTTGCCCAGCCGAGAGCCAGCTCGGAAAGGTCGCCTGTACCGATGACAAGACCTCCGCACTTGTTGGCGGTATTCATCAGAATGAGCGTTCTCATGCGCGCCTGTGAATTCTCGTATGTCACGTCGGTGGTGACGCCATCGTGTCCTATGTCCGAGAAATGCTGCTGCACGGCGGCGTGAATGTCAACTTCCTTGAAGGATGTGCCGATCGCCTCCGCCATCTTCTGCGCGTTGGACTTGGTGCGGGAGGTGGTGCCGAAGCAGGGCATTGTCAGAGCGACGACATTTTCCAGGGGCAGACCGAGATTTTTAAAGGCGTCCACCGTGACGAGGTAGGCGAGTGTGGAGTCCAGGCCGCCGGAAAGACCGATCACCGCGTGGTCAGCATGAGCGCCCTTTAAACGGCGCTGTAAGCCGGCGCTTTGAATGTGGATGATTTCCTTGCAGCGTTCTTCAAGGTTTGCCTTGTCGGAGGGTACGAAGGGCGTGGGAGAAAAGCGGCGTTCCAGCTTGGTTTCGGTTACGGAAAGATTGAATTCTCCGATCATCGGGTATTGCTCGGAAGCAACCGCCTTAAAGGTGGACATTCTGCGGCGGTCGGCGTTGATGCGCTGCACGTCAATGTCCGCCGTGATGAATGTGCCGGTGCTCCATCGCTGCTGTGCCAGCATGGCGGCATTCTCACAGATCATGCAGTGACCCGAGAACACCAGATCGGTTGTCGATTCGCCGTCACCGGCGCTGCAATAGGCGTAGGCGCAGACCAGACTGCCGGAAAGCCCTTTGATGATGGAACGGCGGTATTCCGATTTGCCGATCAGCTCATTGGAGCAGGAGAGATTGCATATCACGTTAGCGCCTGCCTGCGCCAATCCGACGGAAGGAGGACAGGGAACCCACGCGTCCTCGCAGATTTCGGCGGCGACAATCAGTTCCGGCATGTCGGAGCAGCGGAGCAATCCCTGACCGAGAAACACCTTTTGTCCGACGTAGGTGATAAAAAAGCCTTTATCCGGTGAAGAAGAAAAACGTCTTCCCTCGTAGAATTCCGAATAGGTGGGAATATGTGTTTTCGGCACGAGTGCCAACAGCTTTCCTTTGTTGATGAAAGCGGCGCAGTTGTAGAGCGAACAGCCGACAGGCACGGGAACACCCACGGCCAACAGCATGTCAAGCTCTTTTGTCTCCTTGATGATGCGGGACAGCGCATTTTCAGCGGCGTTCAGAAGGGTCTGCTGCAAGAACAAATCCTCGAGGGTGTAGCCTGTCACTCCGAGTTCGGTGAATACGGCGAGCTTAACGCCTGCCGTGCTCATTTCACGCGCCATTGCAATGATTCTTTCCGCGTTGGTCTGGCAGTCGCCGAGAGCTATCTCCGGCACGCCGACGGCGATCTTTATAAATCCGTCATGCATATGTTTCAATCCTTGCTGTAATGAATTATGCGTTTATTATACAACAAACAATACTGTTTGGCAATGTTTTTTTGTAGACTATCCGATGAAAAAATATTTACATTTAACCGATAAAAAAGCCCAAAGCTTTATTGACTTTTTTGCATTATATGGTAGAATAAAAAATATTCAGGACTGTCATTCGGTTCTAAAAAAAGAAACGGTATGCCGTAAGAAGGTGATATTTTTGCAATACAAAAACCGCGGACTGAGGCATGAGCTGAAATACATCATCTCCCTGCGCGATTATTACGAGCTGAAAACACGCGCAAAAGTATTTATGCGTCATGACGAGCACGGAGACAACGGCAGATATTTTATCAGAAGCCTTTATCTTGACGACGTTATGCTGTCGAATTACAATCAGAAGATGGACGGCTGGAACAGACGGCGCAAGTACCGGATACGAATCTACGACCTGAGCGATGAGATCATCAAGTTTGAAATAAAGGACAAGTATGACAGCTGCATATCAAAGGTTTCCGACACCGTCAGCATGGAGGAGTTTAAAAGCCTTGTGCAGGGAGATTATGAATTTGTAAGCGACATGATTATTTCAAATTCTGATGAAGGCAAGCGCAAGGCTCTGAGAATGGCTTACATTGACAATGCCACGAAGATACTTTTGCCGCAGGTTGTCGTTGATTATGACCGGGAGGTTTTTATCTGCAATGAAGGCAATGTGCGAATGACCTTTGACATGAATCTGCGGGCTGGAGATGCTCTGGGCGATATATTTGATCCGGAGCTGGTCACTGTTCCCGCATATGAAGAGGGATGTATGATTCTTGAAGTCAAATATGACGATTATCTTCCGGATTTCATAAAGAAATTGCTGAAGCCTCTCGGCAGATGGCAGTCGTCGCAGTCGAAATACGCTATGTGCTGCATTGCGCAGGCTAATTATTTAGGAAAGGATGTATTTTAATGAATTTCAGTGATATTTTCAAAAGCAAATTTTTAAGTCAGGTTGGCAGTATTTCTCCTTTGGATGCGCTCATTACATTGGGAATTGCTATTGCGATCGGTCTGGTCATCTTTGTTGTCTATAAAAGAACCTTTTCCGGCGTCATGTACAGCAGCAGCTTCAATATGTCGCTGCTTCTCATGGTGGTCATCACGGCGGTCATTATTATGACGATCAGTTCCAATGTCGTTCTGTCGCTTGGCATGGTCGGCGCGCTGTCCATTATCCGTTTCCGCACGGTTATCAAGGATCCCGTGGACATCATGTATCTTTTCTGGGCGATTTCCATGGGCATTATTGTGGGTGCGCAACAGTATCTATTTGCTCTGATCTGTGTGGCGGTCATCGCTGTGCTTTGCTTTATTATGTCCTCTCTCAAGAAGAAGGACAAGATGTATCTGATCATCGTGCGCTACAAGCACGGCAGCTCCGCTCCGGTCGAAAGCGCTTTGAAGGCTGCCGGCGGAAAGGTCAGAAACAAATCTGTTTCAAAGGGCGGCATTGAGATGATTGCTGAGGTCAATACAAAGGTTGCGGACAGCGACTTTGTGGAGAAGCTGCTCACCATTAACGGCGTTGTCAGCGCCGTGCTGGTCAATTACAACGGCGAATACGCGGAATAATTTCATCATTATCAGTCGGCGGGAAAGACTCCGGTTAATCCTGTCGGCTTTTCTTTTCAAATTAATACTTGAAATAGAGTGGCATTAATGCTATAATAATTTAGAATAATATTTTTTTCCAACGGAGGAATACAAAAATGTCATATAAAGAGGATTTTGTTAAGTTTATGGTACGCTCCGGCGTTCTTCTTTTTGGCGACTTCACCACCAAAAGCGGCAGAAAGACGCCCTATTTTGTCAACACAGGCAATTACAAGACCGGCGCACAGGCGGCGAAGCTTGGCGAATACTACGCCCGCAACATTCAGGAGCATGTGGAAGGCAGAATCGACGCGCTCTTCGGCCCTGCCTATAAGGGAATTCCGCTGGCAGTCGCTGCCGGTATCTCGATGAATAATTTGTTTGACCGCGACATCAATTACTGCTTCAACCGCAAGGAAGTCAAGGATCACGGCGAAGGCGGCTCCATGGTGGGATACAAGCTGAAAGATGGCGACCGCGTGCTGATCGTCGAAGACGTCATCACCGCGGGAACGGCGATCCGTGAAACACTTCCCGTGTTGAAGGCTGCCGCCGATATAGAGATCGCCGGCATGGTCATCTCGGTTGACCGCATGGAAAAGGGCAAGGGCGAAAAGACCGCCATTCAGGAGGTCTATGAGGAATTCGGCATTGTGACATATCCGATCGTCACAGTCAAGGAAATTATTGAAATACTTCACAACAATCCCGTTGACGGAAAGATTTACATTGACGACGAAATGAAGGCGAGAATGGAAGCCTACATGGAGCAGTATTGCGTTAAGTAATCTTTGGGAGGATATTATGTTAAGATTCAGGACAGGACTCAACTACGGGTGGCGATATACCCCCGATTATTCCCCGAAAAAGAGCAAAAACGAAAACTTTGACACTACCCTTCGTCCGGTGGACGTTCCCCACAACAGTGGTACATCCAAATACAGCTATTACACCGGCGAGGATGAGAGCAAAATCGTGCAGTACAGCAAGCTCTTTGTCATTCCCGACGAGATGGAGGGCAAGAGAATCATTCTTCACTTTGACGGTGTCATGAGCTGTGCTGCGGTATTTATCAACGAAAAAGCCGCGTTTGCTCACAAGGGCGGTTTTACGGGGTTCAGTGAGGACATCACCGACCTGCTGACTGACAGCGAGAATAAGCTCACCGTTATAGTCGATTCCACCGAGCGCGCCGACACTCCTCCTTACGGAGCACCGGTTGATTTCCTGAGCTATGGAGGAATTTATCGCGATGTGTGGATAGAGGGCGTACCGGAGCTTTATATCAAGGATACGTTTATCCATCCCATGCTCACCGAAAAGGGCTGGAAATTAGACATCACCGGCGAGATAGGCGGCGAAGGCGAGCGCAAGCTGACCTTTGCGCTTTATGACGGCACACAGCGCCTCGGCGCCTGTCAATATCGCGCCGAACAGCCGAATTACCACGTGTCGTGGACGGTATCGGCGGAAATTACTCCATGGTCGCCTGAGAATCCGAAATTATATACCTTCAAGGTGTCGCTTTCAGGCGGCGACGAGCTGGAATATACCATAGGTTTCCGTCAGGTCAGAGTTGACGCACAGGGCTTTTATCTCAACAACAAGCGGGTAAAGCTCATCGGAATCAACCGTATGCAGAATTACGCCTATGAGGGTTTTGCCATGCCGGCCTCCGCGCAGAGAGCCGACGCGGATCTCATCAAATCACTGGGCTTCAACGCCGTGCGATGCGCGCGTTATCCCCAGAGCAAGTACTTTGTCGAGCGCTGCAATGAGATCGGACTGATGGTGATCTGGGATATGCCCGGCTACAAATACGCCAAGGGCGGCGACTGGTTCGAGGCTCTCATGCAGAATATCCGCGAGACCGTCACCGAGCACAGAAACGCGCCAAGTATCGTCATGTGGGGTACACGCACCGACGATACCAAGGAGATTCCGCAGCTCACGCGCAAGGTCTGTGAAATCATCAAATCGCTTGACATGTCCCGTCCTCTCTACGGCGTGAGGGCATTCAGGGGCGGAGAATCTCTCGAAGATGTATACGCCTACAACGACTACGAAAAGCACAGTCTCAGCGACAGTTTTCTTTATGATACGGCGGTTATCTCGCCCGGTAATTCACCTGTAATGATCACCGAGCACACCGGACCGCTTTACCCCGCGAGGAGCTTCAGCGGTGAGAAGGAGCTTCTGGAGCAGGCGCTCAGCCATGCCAGGATGCTTGACGCTGCTTTGGGAACAAAGGGTGTCATCGGCACGTTCGGCTGGTGCCTTTGCGATTATAATTCGCACGCAGGATTCGGCGGCAGCGACGGATTGTGCAGCTACGGTATCTGCGATCTCAACAGGATTCCCAAGCTCGCCGCTTCGGTTTATTCCAGTCAGGGCAATTCCCGCACCGTGCTGGATATATCTTCGTTTATGATGCCCGGAGAACACCGCTTCGGCGTTTTGGGGAATGTATATGCCTTTACCAACTGCGACAGCGTGCGACTCTATAAGAATAATGAATTGGTGGCGGAATTCTTCCCCGACCGGAAAAATTATCCCAATCTGCCGCATCCTCCGATCCTGATCGACGACCTTTTCGGCGACAAGCTCCAGAGCAAGGCAGGTTTGGATAATAAGAAAGCGCAGGACGTTCGCCGCGTCATCAGTGAAATGAGCGAGGACACAGCCCAGCAGCCTGTGAAGGAAGGCTTTATGTCTCTCTTCTCCTCCAAGAATTCAAAAATCTCCGAGGAAGAAGTGGTTAAGCTCTATCAGGAGTACGCCGTGACACGTTCGGTGAGGACGGAATTCCGATTTGAGGGCGTTATCAACGGGCAGGTGGCAGCCACAGTCATCAAGGCGCCTGTCGTAAAGACCAAGTTCAAGGTGAACGTCAGCAGCAGCAAGCTGATTCACGGTGAGAGCTACGACGTTGCCAGAATAGAGATCGTTGCCGTCGATTCGCACGACAACCGCATCAGCTACTTCAACGACTGCCTGAGCGTCACCTGTGATGGCGCGCTGGAAGTGATCGGGCCTTCCATTATCCCGCTGGTCGGAGGCGGAGCAGCATTCTATCTGCGTACCAAGGGCGGCAGAAAGCAGGCCAATGTCAATGTGGCGACGCAGTCGATGGGCGAATTTGAGATACCGCTCAGCGTGATCCGCAAGACCTCGAAAGAGCTGAATATCTCCAAGACCGAGGAACAGCCGCCGGAGGAATGATTATTTGAAAAAGATTACTTTTCAATGCAAAAACAAGGACAGCGAAATTCTCGGCATCGTGATATGCATACTGCTCTTTCTGGCGGGCTGGCTGATTTCCTCGACCATTGCCCGTACCTACGGCAGCAGTATTCTGATCACTGTCGGCGTGCCGGTGGCCTTTCTGGTGTGCGGTGTGGTGTACATGTCCCGCCGCAGGAAGTCTGCGGAAGGCCAGGAGAGAAAAGCTGAATTTGCCGAGAGCGGCAGAGTGCGGCTTACCTTCGGCGGGAGAAGCGTGATTTTTGACATGAAGGACGTCAAAAACGTCAGCTATACCCGCGACACACTCACCAATGACGCCATCGGCAACGGCTACATAATGACAATCAAGCTGCCTTTTCGCTCCTACAGGATTTTTTCCGAGGAACTGCCGCAGGGTGTAACGGGCTTTGAAAACACAGGGCTTTATGAACTTTACACCGAGCTTGTCGAGAGGGTCAAAGAAAATGAGCAGTCTGCATGATTATTTCAACCCTTCCGGCAGCGGCTATGCCATTCACCGAACCGCGTTAAGAAGGGAACGGCTGCCGGAATGCTGCAAGGAAAATCTTGCCGCGCGCGGGATTTCGATAAAGCATCTCGGAGATTCGGGGGAGGAAGTGTATCTTCCTCTGGTCAAATGCGGCATATGCGGCAGAGTTTACGCGATATGTGGCAGGAAATACATGCCAGTGGACAATCCGCTTAAATATGAGATAACGGATCAGCAGGAATAAAAAAGAAAAATATTATTGTGAATATCAACAATTTATATAGCTGAAGTCTGTGCATTTGTGCAAACTTCAGCTGTTTTAATGCTTTTTTTAAATAGTAATGAAACTTTTTTCCATCTTGGAACGTTATGTAAATGAACGGGTAAGTTCATTGCCGTTAAACGGAAGTATAAAATTTTTAGGAAAGGGTTGATCTATCTATGATCAAAAAAATTCTTGCGGTCGGATTGACCGCGGCATTTTTCCTCTCAGCGGGCGGCACAGCGCTCGCGGCGAGCAGCAGCGCTTCCAAGGCTGTCGGGACAAGTCATATGCAGGCGGCAAGTGATTTTGTCATCAAGAACGGCGTGCTGACCGAGTATAAAGGCAGCGGCGGAGACGTGGTAATTCCCAATACCGTCACCGGCATTGGCGAGTGTGCTTTTGGTGGGTGTGAGAACCTGAAAAGCGTAACGATTCCGAAATCTGTCACCAGCATTGGTGAAGACGTATTTCTCGAATGCGTAAAACTGGAAAAAATCATCGTGGACAGCGGCAACGCTTACTATTCGTCTGTGAACGGCGTTCTCTATAATAAGGGTAAAACCGTATTGATAAAATGTCCTGAGGGGAAAAAAGGGAAATTATTGATTCCCAACACCGTGGTCACCATTTCTGCGTGTGCATGTGCAGACTGCATAGGTTTGACAGAAGTCACCATTCCTTCATCTGTGAGATTTATTTACCGTTGTGCCTTTTCAGATTGTAAGGGATTAAAAACACTGAATATCTACACATCGTATCCGATAGTTGATGAAGAAGCCTTTTATGTGTATTTTGATTTAGGACCTGACGGCGACGGTTTTGGCGGCAGACGCAATACAATAGAAACCGTCAATTATGCAGGGTCTTCTGCCGACTGGGAAGCAGCGGGATTTCCCCTTATCGTAGGAAATACGCTGAATCTCAATTGTCTGTCTGTCAATATCACCGCTCAGCCCAAAAGCCAGAGCGTCAGGCTCGGTGAGCCTGTTACCTTCTCCGTGAAAGCCAGCGGCAGCGGATTGAAGTACCAGTGGTATTTCAAGAAGAAGGGACAGACCTCATTCAGCGAATGGAAGGGACGCATCGGACGCACCGAGACAGTTATCCCCAACTCCACATGGGACGGCATTCAGATTTACTGCAAGGTTACCGACAGCAAAGGAAATTCTGTTGCCTCCGACAAAGCGACTGTTACCGTCAAACCCGCTATAGAAATCACCGCCCAGCCCAAGAGCCAGAGCGTCAAGCTCGGTGAATCGGTCACCTTCTCCGTGAAAGCCAGCGGCAGCGGATTGAAGTACCAGTGGTATTTCAAGAAGAAGGGTCAGAAATCATTCAGCGAATGGAAGGGACGTATCGGACGCACCGAGACAGTCACTCCCAACGCCACATGGAACGGCATTCAGATTTACTGCAAGATCACCGACAGCGCAGGCAATACGGTCAATTCCGCCACTGCAACGGTGAAGATTGGTTAATGCTCTGATTCCGTTCATAGGATAGTGCAACATTCCCAAAACAGTAATACAGATGATAAAAACGCCGGAGAGGTCACCCCTTTTTCCGGCGTTTTTTGACACTTACACTTTACAACTTGAAACTCCCACATTTCACATTTGACATCTCACATTTCACATCTCACATTTCACATTAATAAATTGACTGTCAGCGCGGCAATTATCATGCCGGTGAGGTCGGCTGTCAGTGCGGCAGGAATGGTACATCCCGTCTTTTTGACTCCCACGCTGCCAAAGTAGACCGTGATGGTGTAAAAGGTGGTCTCGGTGGAACCCATCATCACCGAGGCGACATTTCCGGCCGTGCTGTCCGGACCGCAGGAGGAAAAAATGCCTTGCAGCACGGCAAGCGCACCGCTGCCGGAGATGGGGCGTATCAGCATGAGCGGCAGCGTTTCTGGCGGAATGTGCGCCATTTCGATGAACGGCGCGGTTAACTGTCCGAGGGCTTCCACCGCGCCCGAAGCCCGAAGCGCCGAGACGCAGAGCGTCAGCGCTGTCAGAGCCGGGATAATGCCGACAGCCGTGTGAAGCCCTTCCTTCGCTCCTTCCAGGAATACATCGAATACTTTTACTTTTTTCATCATCCCGAATAGGATGATACCCGAAACAGTGAGCACCACAATGTAATTACCCATGGTTGCAATCTCCTTTTGCGGCAGGATGCAAAGCCTTGCATACCAGCAGTCCTGCCGTCAGCGCGCAGAGCGATGTGATCCAGATACACGGCATGATTCCTCCCGGGTCAGACGAGCCTGCCGCGCTGCGCAGAGTCATGACCGTTGCCGGAATAAGCTGCACCGAGGCCGTGTTGAGCACGGCGAACGTCACCATCTCGCTGTCCGGTCTGCCGTTGAGATGGCGGTGTTGTTCCGCCATGGCGCGCATGGCCTTTAATCCCGGCGGCGTTGCCGCGTTGCCGAGTCCTAAAATATTAGCGGAAATATTCATGCAGACGTATTTTTCCGCGTCGCTGCCTTTTTCCAGTCCCGGCATGATCAGCCGGAGCAGCGGACGGATGAATTTGGCAAGAATATCCGTCAGCCCCGATTTTTCCGCTATCGCCATGATACCGCTCCATAATACCATACCTCCAGTGACGGTCAACATCAGTTCGGCTGTGCTGATGCCGCTTTGCAGCATGGCTGACGATACCGCTTCTCCGTTCCCTGAGAAAATGCCCCATATGGCGGCGATCATCAGCATGGCAGCAAAAATGTAATTCATCATGGCGTTTACTCCCGTCTTGAACGGCTGAAAAAATCCGTAACTTTTTAATGAAAAATGATTTACTTATATCTATGATTGTGGTATCATAATTATTACGAGTATTTTAGAAGAAAGGAAGATATGCTTGGCGGGTTTTGGTAAATTCCGCAAAAGGGATGGTGGCGCAGAGCTTAACGATGGCTTGAGTAACGGATTCAATGACGGTTTCGAAGACGGATTCGATGACGATTTTGGTAACAGCCAGAACGATGGATTCAATGACGGTCTTGGCAATGTAATGAGCGACGGATTCGACGACGGATTCACTGACGGATTTGACGACGATCTCGGCAATGTAATGAGCGACGGATTCGACGATGATCTCGGCAACAGTACGAGCGACGGATTCAACGATGGATTCAATGACGGATTGAGCGACGGACAGGACAATGAGCGGGATGATATTCCGGTGTTTTCTGACGGAATGGAAACGCCGCCTCCATACGCTGCCGACTCGGACGATGTTCTGTCTCCTCGTAAATCAACCGACAGGGATAAAGTGGACTTGAAGGCGGCGTTTGCGACGCTTTTCAAGACGATTTCCGATCGATTTACCGGAAAAGGCAAACCTTCTCGCGCCACTGTTGTGGACAGTTCTGACGCGTCCTTCGCCAGTGAATTTGATAGCGCGGTCGACGAGGGCTTTGCGACACCACCGGAAGAGATGCTTCCTGACGGCGGCAATTATGGCGAACAGATTACTGATGAACAGCAGAACGCCGACGCCCTGTTTTCCGATGGATTTGCGGAAGAGTTCCGGCAGCCGGAAAGCGACAGCCTGAATTCCTTTGATAGTGGGAGAGATTTTAACACCGACAACCGGAATTCCTTTGACAGTGGTAGAGATTTTAACAGCGACAGCTGGAATCCCTTTGACAGCGGTAGAGATTTTAACAGCGACAGCCGGTATACCTTTGACGGTCAGAGAGACTACGACAGAGACAGCAGAGAAACCCAAAATAACAGCGACGAATACTCACGATATTCCGATTTTGGGATGCAGGATGCGTATTCAGGGGCGGATGATTTTTCCGGAGAGGGCGCTTCTGATGATCTGTTTGCAGACATTGACGATTCACCGACCGAGGAAGCAAGCACAGTCAGCCGTACACCGACGGAGGGCAGCGCGGGCGGTGTGATCGCCGCGATAGCAGATGCGCTCAAAAAATTCCGCAGGCGGCTGCCGAGTTTCCGGCCAAAGGTCTATGTTCCGCCAGAGCCGGAATATCATCCCGAGCAGGACGGCATAGGCACGCCGACGCTTGCTTCGGACATCAGAAGAATTCTTGAAGAGCAGAACAAACCGGGTGAGACCGAACAGGAATACGACAAAATGCGTCGCTATATCAGCACAGTCAGCACCGATACCCGTATACGCCCCGGCGACATTAAGCAGCCCGATAATATCGGAGAGGTGCGAGCGGCGCAGGATGAATTATATAACCTTATCAACGAGATCAGCAATACTAACGAGCAGCAGCGCAGACGCATCGGCGTTTATGAAAAGCCGCCGGAAGAGGATCCTTACAACTTTCGTGGTATCAATGACGACAGACAGTATTATACGGATATGGACAAGTATTCATTTGACATGAATACAAGATACGGTTTTGAATCAGAGCAGAATATTGATCCAGGCCGGGCGCAGGCGGTCATGGAATACGACAGAGTTTACAACCGCGCCGTATCGCAGCAGCCTGATGACGCCGGCATGATGGCCGGAGGCTTTTCCGACGGTTTTGACGACGGTTTTGACGACGATTTCAGTGACAGTTCCGGCAATGTCCCGTCCGATAACAGGGGTGGATTCGGTGACGGTTTTGACGATGATTTTGATGATGATTTCAGCAGCCGTTCCGGCAGCGTTCCCTCCGATAAAAGCAGAGGATTCGGCGACGGTTTTGACGATGATTTCAGCAGCCGTTCCGGCAGCGTTCCCTCCGAAAATAGCGGTGGATTCGGTGACGGATTTGATGATGACTTTGATGAAACGGGAGATCATTCTCTTCCGCCGCAGAGGCAGAAAAGCAAAGTCAGCGTAAGACGGCACGAAAAACGCCAGAATGACGCTTCTCAAAAGGAAAACTTTATCGGTTATCATGCCAAGCGGACTGTCGACAGAAGTGCAAGACGCAAATCGCGAAGGGGAATCTGAGACGCAAAATGTGGATTTTCGGTAAATTTTTATCCTCATTTGCATTTTAGCCTTGAATGCTCCTGTTTTTTGTGCTATCATACACTTGTATATTCATGCGTGTCAGCTTATGCATAATTTATTGTTGAGGAATGATTGATTTTGAAAGGCAACAGACAGATTGGTCTTGACGGCAGAATATTTATCAATGACTGCCTCAGTGACGGCATATTTTTTGTTTACAGCATAATACTCAGCGGTATTCTTGGCGCGATCGGGGACGTGATGAAGCTGACAGGCAAGAGCAGCTTTGTGATGAACCCCCTTACCAACGGGCTTATCATTATGGATCTCGCCTGTTGCTTGGGGCTTGTGCTGGTAGCGTACTACATTTATTTTATGAATTGCGGCGAAAGTATGCCGCAGCTTGGCGTAAAGCCGTTGATTTACCTTGAATACGCAAGGCTGGCCTATTACGGAATGCTCATTTATGATATTCTTTTCCGTTTCTCGGATGAGATATTACACAGCGGGACATATCCGGTTGCAATGTCGGTATTCTACGTCGTATATCTCGGCTGGCTGGTAGCCTGCGCGTTTGCGGCGATGTTCATACTGACGGTGCTCAATCAGAATATGATACGCCGCAGCTATTCCGATTCGTTCAAAATGCTTGCATTGATCGGTCTTGGAATCAATATTGTCATGCCGATCGTATTCTTTATCACTAAAATCTGGATCAAGGGCGCCGGCGACGGTTTCTACAGTTCTGCGCTCTGCGATTTTATCCGGCTGGGCATTGCTCCGATCTTCTACGCTGCGCTCTGGTTCCTCTTTTTGAATGCGATTGATCAGGTCGACAGAGTATTCAACGAGGTAGACAATGCTATCCGAGACAAGAATTACCGTATAGAGTTTGAAGAGGAAGCGGAAAAATCAAAGAAGAAAAAGAGCGATAAAACGAAGGACGGCAAGAAGAAAAAGAACGGAAAAAAAGACAAGTCCACAAACGATTCCGATACTGCGGTTCCGTCTGAAGAGGTTGCGGCTGATGAAGCCGGCGCACCGGAGGATGCCGATACACCTGCTATTTCTGCTGAAATAGCCTTTGAAACGGTTTTTGATAAGCATGAACCCGTGAACAATGACCAGACAGAGGAAGTCGGTGGCATGGTGGACATCAACGCATTATTTGAGGATTCTGCGGAAAAAAATGCTGCGGATGACACAACCGCAGCGCCGGAGGATAACACACAGGAAGCCGTTCCCTCAGAAGATAACAGCGCAAAGGAAAGTACCACTGAAAAACAGTAGGAAATGTAAGAAAAATGAAAACAACGTCAGTTATTTGAAGCGCAATGAAGCTCTGTTGATGTGTAACAATACTGACGTTGTTTTTTCTACAGAACCGGAGGATTAACGGATCATGGATAACAACTACAGCAATATTATAGCTCCATCAGATGGTGTGCGCAGATTTCTCTGTAAGACTTCCGTGCTTGTTGTGAGCATATTGTCAGCGGTATTCTGTGCCTGTGCGTTCCGCATGAATATGCTTGAGGCAAACACGCTCGGCAGTACGCTGCGCAGCAATATGCTGAATGCAGGTTATATTATGCTTCCGCTCGGATTGCTGACGGCCGCTATATTCGCAAGAATCAGGGCAATGGGACTTGCTTTCAGCATGATCAGCCTGTTGTTTGCCACGGCTGCCGCAGGAATGCTGCTGCTTAATTCCCTCGCCTCACTTTTGCGTGAAACCAGATTACTCGGCATTTCCGGAAGCCTGCTTGAATTTCTGACATTTGGCGCTTTTTTGGCGCTGCTGGTGAATCTGGTTATGTCATGCATGGAATTCAGACTGCAACCGATAATCGGTACCGTCGGTTCGCTTACTTCCACCCTGACTATGATCGTGACTTCCATCCGAACGGTGCTGTCCTTCAGCGCTCTCAGTTTTGCGTGGAAGCCTGCATTCGACTGGTCTAATCTCGGCAAGATGGTGGATACCGACAAGCTGAGATTTCATGCGGAATGGATATTCAGAAGCATACCGAGGGGAAACGCGGCGGCGCTTCATTCCATGTTTATGCTGAGATTTTATGAGAGAGTATCGGCCTGCATGTTTTATGCTATCATTATCATGATATTCATGAAGTATAGGAAAGAAATGAAGGCTTTTAACAAGCTGCTTGAACACGCCGGAGAATATGTTGATATTCCTACAGCAAGGATATATCAGAGTATTTTCGGTTCCGGCGCGCGCAATGACGGTGATCCGGTGACGCAGACGAAGAAAAAGCGGTCCGGCAGCGGTTCAGTCAAGAGCCGCCTGCGCGAACTCTCCAATATGGCCAAAGCCCAGGAACAGGGAATGGATATTACTGATCTGGCGGATGAATATGATACCCGCAGAGTGAATGAGAGCATGGAGACCAGATATTCTCCTGACGTGGAAAATCTGGATTATTCGGATGATGATGAACTCACCGAAGAAGAACGTTATATTATGGAGAGCCGCCGCAGGTTGTCGCGTTCCCGAGAAAACGCAGAAGGAGACTCCGACGACCGCCCGAGACAGCGTAGAAGGAACGAATTCGGCGAGGACGACCGTCCGAGGCAGCGCAGAAGGGACGAATTCGGCGAGGACGACCGTCCGAGGCAGCGCAGAAGGGACGAATTCGGCGAGGACGACCGCCCGAGACAGCGTAGAAGGGACGAATTCGGTGAGGACGACCTCCCGAGGCAGCGCAGAAGGGACGAATTCGGCGAGGATGACCTCCCGAGGCAGCGCAGAAGGGTTCCTGAAAGAGAGCTGACCGATCAGGAAAAATATCTCATGGAGGAACGTCGAAAAAGACAGCGCCGTATGTATCCGGACAGAGAAAATGAGCAACGCGGCAACCGACGTTCAGGTTATTAGTGTATTTATGTGAAAATGCCCTTTTGAGAGAAATAAATTCATTAAAAAAACTGTTGAAAAATTGAGAGTACTGTGCTAAAATAACATAGTGATATGATTATTCAGAAAGGTATGATGTTTGGTGAATAATGCTACTGCAACTAAAAAACTTGACAACAGATCGGAAGTCAGAGAAATTAATATGCCGGATACAGAGAATAAGAAGAAAAAACCCAGTAACAGCCGCAGCCTGATCATTATGACCTCTATTTCTCTTTTGGTCATGATTGTTGCTGTTGCGTTGATTTATTATAACATAAAACTTGATCCCAATCTGGTTCATAATAACGATCAGACTTCCCAGGTACAGGAAAATGATGGCTTTGTCAATCCGAATTCCATCCAGCAGCTTGAAAATGACACATCAAAGATTTCAATGGAGCCGGCTGAGACTTCAACCGTCTTTATTGGATGCGGCGTAGGGTTAATGGTGATAATCTTCGGCGCGTTTGTCTATGTCAAGATTTCAGAGAGCAAAGACGACAACTGATTCTTAAAAGAAAAATCGCACTGCACAGATTTTGATCGAAATAAATCCATGCAGTGCGTTTTTGTTGTTTTTGTCAAAAGCTATTTTCCTCGGGAAGTTCGAGCGCTGAAATGAGCGCCTGTTTCGTCAGCTCTCTCATGTCGTTGCGTTCGCGGAGTTCGCCGCACATCACGCGCAGCTTTGCGGCTCCTTTTATGCCGCGCATGTACCACGCGGTGTGTTTGCGTGCTTCGCGCATACCCACGTTTTCGCCCTTGTACTCGCACAGCTTTTCTATGTGGCGGTTCATGACCGTCATTCTCTCATAAATGCCGGGAGGTGACACGGGACGCTCTAAGTCATACTGGGAATTGATCTCGCGGAATATCCACGGGTTGCCGAGTGCGCCTCTGCCGACCATGACCAGATCACAGCCTGTCTGCTCCATCATTTTCATGGCGTCCTTTGCTGAGTAAATGTCCCCGTTGCCTATGACGGGAATAGAAACGGCGTTCTTGACGGCGGCGATGATTTCCCAGTCAGCTGGCGGAGCGTACATCTGTTCACGGGTGCGTCCGTGTACGGCAATCATGGAAGCGCCTGCCGATTCGCAGACCTTGGCGACTTCCACGGCATTGACACTGCCCTCGTCCCAGCCTTTTCGGATTTTGACGGTGACAGGAAGTTCGACCGCTTTTACGACCGCTTCCACAATCTTCCCGCAGAGCGCCGGGTCCTTCATCAGTGCGCTGCCGCTGTGGTTTCCGGCAATCTTTGGCGCCGGACAGCCCATGTTGATGTCGATGGCAGCGGGAGAATGCTCCGCGGCCATCTTGGCCGCTTCCGCCATTACGTCCGGTTCGTAGCCGAAGAGCTGCAGCGCCATCGGGCGTTCTGCTTCTGAGATTGCAAGTAATGCCGCAGTTTTGCGGTCGCTCATGATGAGTCCTTTGGCGCTGACCATTTCGCTTGTGCAGTAAGCGGCGCCGAAGCCCATGCACAGTTCGCGGAAGGCGCGGTCAGTGACGCCCGCCATGGGAGCGAGAACCGCCTTGCCTTTGATTTCGGTGTTTCCGAGTTTCATAAAATAATACAGTCCTTGGAGTGATTTTTTTGAATACGATGGTCATTTCAGACCTCGATGGCACGCTGCTGAATTCAGACGTGCGTTTGTCCGATTTTACCGTTAACGCGCTTAATTCCCTGATACGCAGGGGAGTGAATTTTACATATGCTACGGCCCGTTCGCTTAATTCCGCAAAGAAGGTGACGAAGGGACTGGAGCTTTCTCTGCCTGTCATTACCTACAACGGCGCCTGCATCAAAAGCCCCGAAACGGGTGAGATCATCGAGATACAGGGTCTTGACGAGGATCAGGTGGATCTTATCCGGGAGACGCTTGACAATTACGGCGTCAGTCCTCTGGTATATACCTACCTCGACGGAGAGGAAAAGGTGCTGTGGCAGCGAGGAACCGAGAGCATCGGAATGCAGCTTTATCTGGACTCGCGCAAGGAAGACGAGAGAATGCTTCCGGTGGACAGTTTTGATGACCTTTTTTGCGGGGAGATATTTTATGTAACCTGCATCGAGGACACCGACGAGCTGTTGTCTCCATTGCGTGCGGATCTGACTGCGGAGGACTCGCTCAATTGCCTGCTTCAAAAGGATATTTACGGCCCTGAATACTTCTGGCTTGAGATAATGGATTACCGTGTCAGCAAGGCGCACGCCATTGATACCATCATGAAGCTGACCGGCATGGAGCGGATTATTTCCTTCGGCGATTCCATCAACGACGTGCCGCTCTTTGAGGTTTCGGACGAATGCTACGCGGTGGAGAATGCCGTGGAGCCTTTGAAGAAAGTCGCGGATGATGTTATAGAGTCCAATGACAACGACAGCGTGGCGAAGTGGCTTATTGAGAATTTCAACCGCCTTGTGTGAGTGCGAGTTTAATAATGTTTTCTGCCGAATGACCGTCGCAGCCTCCGCAGAGCAGTTCCTTTACAAGAGCGATGTCGTCGGCGGATGCTTTTTCGTTCATCACTGCGCTGTCAAGCTCCTTCGGGTCGGAGAATGAAACGGTAGGGAATACTTCGAGTGGATTTACGTTGATGCCGCACTCAGCTGCGTAGCGTTCTGTGTCAGAAACGAAGAAATAAACCGGCTTGTTCAGCAGCGCAGCCTCAGCAGCAGCTCCGGAGTAGTCGGAAATCACGCAGTCAGCCAGAATGATTGCCTGTTCCGTGGTGAATTTTTTATCAACAATCGCCTTATCACCTGTGATGACCGTGTGACGGTCAAGCGGGTGCAGTTTGACAATAAGCGCATATTTTTCGCAGTCAAAGCCGTCTATCATGCCTTCGCAGTCTATAGGATAATCGCGGCGCATGGTGGGCAGCCAGACTGCGATTTTTTTGCCCTTTGCCTGCGGATATTCCTCGTCAAACTGTTCCCGAAGCGCTTCATATTGATCGGCTGAAGCAAGAAGTCTGTCGGCAACGGGTGTGCCGAGCGAAAGGACTTTTTCAACAGGAGTATGCATCGCTTCGGCGAAAAACGCCCTCATATATTCGCTGCCGACTGCGATGAAGTCATATCCTTTGTGCATATCCATAATGCGTGCGATGTCGGAGGATGTACCCTCCGGCCTGTCCACCGTCTGCCAGCCGAATTTTTTGACGGCAACCATGGAATGCCATATCTGCACCACACGCAGCTGTTTCTTGTGACGCAGAATACTGATGGGGATGCAGTAGCTCTCGGTGATGCAGAGTTTTGCACCGGCGAGAGCCTTCATCTGCCGCAGCATCAGCAGGGCATAGGAAAGTCCCATCTCACTTTTAAGACCCAACCGGCAGTAGAATTCGCATTTGGTGGAAGGCGATACCCTTTTCAGCTCATCGCGCAGTAGCAGAAAATTCTCGGAAGGTTTGTCGGACTGTCGGCTGAGGAAAACTGCCTTGTCACAGACGGGAATCAGTAGCTTCATAAAGAAATAAATGAATCTCATTCCGTATTTGAGCAGAAGAAAAATAAGCTTTTTCATGTATTCGTCTCCAGAATAAAAAACTGTTATAACAATAAAAGAGAATAGATAATAACCTGCCGTCGATGGCAGCGACAACAGCGACCTTCATAAGGAATAACTATTATCTATTATCTATTCTCTATTCTTTATTATCTTAGCATAGCAATTCTTTTGGAAAGCAAAAGAATTGCTATGCGCTCCATGGTGCCGGTGACCGGGCTTGAACCGGTACGATGTTGCCATCACGGGATTTTAAGTCCCGTGTGTCTGCCAATTCCACCACACCGGCAGATTGCGGATGAACTCCGTAAAATGAATTATAGCATACTGTCTCCGCAAAATCAAGTTTTTTTAATGATATTTTTATATTATTTTGAGGGAAAGCTAAAATATATTGATTTGTCATGAATTTTGTGGTAATATAAAATAATAAAGGTGCAAAATAAGGGGAAGATGTATGTCCGATTCAACCATCCTGAAAAACCGTGTGGAGCTGCTTTCTCCCGCGGGAGATCTCGAGCGGCTTAAGTGCGCCCTGATGTACGGAGCCGACGCGGTTTATCTCGCCGGAACGCAATTCGGTATGAGAGCCGGCGCGAATAATTTTACCCACGAACAGCTTTGCGAAGGCGTGAAAATGGCACATGCCGCAGGTGCCAAGGTGTATGTTACCTGCAACACTATCCCGCGCAACGACGAAATTGACGCGCTGCCGGATTTCCTTCAGAAAGCGGCGGATGCGGGCGTGGACGCGTTCATCATTGCCGACATCGGCGTCATGCGTCTGGCGCAGAAGTACGCGCCGGATGTCCACATTCATATTTCCACACAGGCGGGTGTTGCCAACTACGCCACTGCCAATGAATTCTACAATATGGGAGCTTCCCGTGTGGTGCTTGCCCGGGAACTCTGCTTTGACGAAATAGCGGCGCTTCGGGCGAAAACGCCTTCTGCGCTGGAGATCGAGGCGTTTGTCCACGGCTCTATGTGCGTGTCCTTTTCCGGAAGGTGCCTGCTGTCGAGCTACATGACCGGTCGCGACGCCAACCGCGGCGACTGCGCGCAGCCTTGCCGGTGGAAGTATTATCTTACCGAGGAAAAGCGGGAAGGGCAGAAATTCGAGATATTTGAGGATCACGGAACACACATTCTCAATTCCCGTGACATGTGCATGATTGAGTACATACCTCGTCTGGTGGAATGCGGCATTACTTCCTTCAAGATAGAGGGACGCGCAAAATCCGCCTATTATACGGCGGCGGTGACCAATGCCTACCGGCAGGCGATAGACGGATATTATGCCGCACCGTCGCCCGATTACACGCCTGATTCGATGATTCTCGACGAGCTGCGCAAGGTGAGCCACCGGGAGTATTCCACCGGTTTCTACCTCGGCACAGAACCCGGGCAGGTGCTTGCCAACGGCGGCTACGTACGTGAGTACAAGGTCGCCGGCATGGTGGAGGACTGCGGCAATGGTGTGCTGACACTCAGCCAGCGAAACAAATTCCGTGTCGGTGATACGCTGGATATTATGCCGCCTTACGCAAAGCCGCTCCTGCTGGATGTTACAGAGATGTACGACGGCAACGGAAACGCCATCGAAGCCGCACCTCATGCGACGATGATTGTTAAAATTCCCTACAGCGGCGAGGATGTTCCGAAGGGTACATTTGTGAGAATAAGGGAGTGACAGCATTGCGTATAGAACATATCGCGGCATATGTCAGCGACCTGGAAGGCGCGAGGGAATTCTTTGAGAAGTATTTTTCTGCGGATGCCGGAAAGCTGTATCACAATCCAAAGAACGGCTTTAGTTCCTACTTTCTGACATTTGACGACGGAGCAAGGCTTGAAATCATGCAGAAATCCTGCGTTGACATAATTGACAATTCCACAGCGCATTCGGGTTACATTCACATGGCGTTCAGCGTCGGCAGCCGTGAAGCAGTAGACGCTTTGACGGAGCGCCTGAGAGCCGACGGCTACGAAATAGCAAGCGGTCCGAGAACGACAGGCGACGGATATTACGAAAGCGTCGTTCTCGGATGCGAAAATATTCTTATTGAGATTACAGTCTGAAATGATAACAAGAAAGGAAAAAATTATGTATCAGTTCATAGAAAACAGCGACAAATTCATCAGCCTGCACGACTGCCGTGCTACCGGAATGACAGTGGGTGACAGCGTGATTTCCTTCACCTTTGCCGACGGCATCTGCATCGGCAAAAAGCATCCCCGCAATACATACGGCAAGACGCTGCGCACCGATGCGGCGCAGGTGGACTTCAATCTTCCGGTAGGCACACCGGATGAGAATGTGACCTGCTATGTGTTCTTTGAAAAGAAGAACGGCAAGGTACTGCGCAAGAAATTCAGCATGGAAAAGCTCATGCGCAAGATCAACGAGAAGGGCAGACCGCTTGAATTCCTCTACGCCTACAAAGGCGGCGACACAGTGGTGTACAAGTGTGCTCTCTGGAGAAAGAAGAAGCCGGGCAGCCGCGAATGCGTTCTTGTCATACGCACCGACGGCACTTCCTACCGCTGGAATGAGCTTTGTCCGCAGAAAAAGGTCTGATTTTGTACGATGGGAAATGAAAGAAAGGGGAGATAGGTATGTCTGACATTTGTATTAAAGTGGATGATGAGGTTGAATATCAGGCACAGGAGCTTTTTGCGTCGCTCGGAATAGATATTTCCACTGCGATGAATATATTTCTCAGACAGGCAATAGCGTTTGGTGGGATTCCGTTTACAATACGTCAGCCAAGATATAACGCAGAAACGGAACAGGCTATTTTTGAAGCTCACAATGGTATCGGACTGAGTGAGGAATACACTTCTGTTTCTCAATTGCGGGAGGCACTTCATGCTGACAATCAGGGTGCATAATAAATTCAAAAAAGACCTTAAGCTTATGCTCAAAAGAGGTTATGACGAGGAAAAGCTTTGGTCTGTTGTCGAATCTCTCGCAAATGAGATACCTTTGCCGCCATACAATTGTGATCATGCTTTGACAGGCAATTACAAGGGCTGTCGTGAATGTCACATTGAGCCGGATTGGCTGCTTGTATATGAGGTTAAGAAAAACGAACTTCTGCTTATCCTCACCCGAACAGGAACACATTCCGATCTCGATTTTTGATGGAAAGGTTTTGATTAACATAAGCAACAACATACTCATGGCTGCTCCCTGTCAGTTTGGCGTGGAAGGGCTTGTCGCGGGTGAGCTGCGGCGCATGGGAGCGGAAAACGTCGCCGCCGAAAACGGAAGGGTTCTTTTCGAGGGCGACGAGAACATTCTGGTCCGTGCGAATCTGGGCAGCCGTTATTCCGAGCGGATTTGTATAGTGATGGGGCGTTTTAATGCGACGACCTTCGACGAGCTGTTTGAGGGAACCAAGGCGCTCCCCTGGGAACGCTGGATCGGCAAATCCGACGCGTTCCCCGTCAAGGGAAGCTGTCTGAGCTCCAAGCTGCATTCCGTGCCGGATTGTCAGAAGATCATCAAGAAAGCCGTCGTAGATCGGCTTTCGAACAGGTATTCTCTCGGTTGGTTCGAGGAAACAGGAGCGCTGCACAGAATCAATTTCATCATCATGAAGGACGTCGCTCTGCTGATGATCGATACCTCCGGCGCCAGCCTGCACAAAAGGGGCTACCGCCGCAACGGAGCAATTGCGCCTATCCGCGAGACACTGGCGGCAGCGATGGCGGATGTTGCCTTCGTGCGCAGCTATTCCCACGTGATCGACCCCTGCTGCGGTTCGGGAACCATCCTCATCGAGTCGGCGCTCAAAGCGCTGAACATCGCCCCGGGACTTCGCAGGTCGTTTGTCGCGGAGGAATGGAGCACCGTTGCGCCTGAAATCTGGCGGAGCGAAAGGAGCCGCGCCAAAGACTTAATTAAGCGCGACGCGGAGTTTTCCGCCTGCGGTTACGACATCAATCCTGAGGTAATAGAACTGGCCCGTGAAAATGCCTACAAGGCGGGCATGTCCAAGCGCATTGTCTTTGAACAGCGAGACATTGCCGACTTCGAGCCTGACGGGGAGAAGGGCGTCGTGGTGTGCAATCCGCCCTACGGTGAGCGGCTGATGGACGTGGAGAGCGCCCGGAAAATCTACAGGACAATGGGTGAAAAATTCCTTCGCAGAGACGGCTGGAGCTATGCCGTCATTACCCCTGACGAACAGTTCGAGCAGTATTTCGGACGTAAATGCGACAAACAGCGCAAGCTGTACAACGGCACACTGCAATGCCGCCTTTATATGTTTTTTAAATAATTTGCTTTCTTCATGAAAAATTCAATAATTTTCTGTGTGAAATGTGTCTGAAATTGTTGTAATTGCAAATGAACAGGTGTATAATATAAAGAAATTACACTGTGGAAGAAAAAAACTGACTTTCTTTTGTTAGGGAGATTAAGACGAAATGAACATCAGAGAATCCGCCGAGAATTACCTTGAAACGATACTCATTATTCAGGAGCGCAAGGGTTCCGTGCGGTCGATAGATATTGCAAATGAGCTGGGTTTTTCCAAGCCCAGTGTGAGCGTCGCCATGAAGAATCTGCGGGAAAACGGTTACATCAACGTTGACGAAAACGGCTTTATCACGCTGACCGAAAGCGGCTTTGAGATTGCCGACAGAATGTACGAGAGACACCGGATTATTTCGCAGTATTTCATGCTGCTGGGCGTTGACCCGGATACCGCCGTGAAGGACGCCTGCAGGATTGAGCACATCATCAGCACAGACAGCTTCGAGGCTATCAAGCGAGAGTATGAAAAGCTGAAAAACGAAAAGGGCGAGTAGCAATTAATTCATCGGCGGTCTGCAACATGGCAACATGTCGGACTGCCGATTTTTCATTGGAGTTGATACAAATGCGCGCAGTCATTCAGCGTGTAAAATATGCCTCGGTGACGATTGACGGCGCCGTGAAGGGCAAAATAGGGCAGGGATTCCTCGTGCTGTTCGGCGCAGGAGAAGGAGATACACCTGCGCAGGCAGAGCTTCTTGCCAAAAAGACCGCAGGCATGAGAGTGTTTTGTGACGAAAACGGCAAGATGAATCTGTCACTGTCTGACATTGGCGGTTCGGTGCTGGTGATTTCCCAATTCACCCTGTATGCCGACTGCCGCAGGGGAAACCGACCGAGTTTCACGGGCGCGGCACAGCCGGACATTGCAAACGGGCTGTATGAGTATTATGTCAGGCTCCTTCGTGAGGAGCACGGCATTCCCGATGTACAGACAGGCGAATTCGGCGCTGACATGCAGGTGGAGCTGCTCAACGACGGCCCTGTAACGATCCTTTTAGACAGCGCAGAGTTGGAGCGCTCGCGTTCAAACGCAAAGTAATCTTTGCTTGCTGCATGAATACTGAAAACGGAGGTCTGATGGAAAATGAGCGTAAAAAGAATTTCGGTGGGAGAGCTTGGAACCAATTGCTATATTTACTGTGACGATGCAACAGGTCGCTGCGCGATCATTGACCCGGGCGATTTTGACGACTATCTGCGCACAGCCATTGAAAAATACGGCTGCGACAAATTCGACTATATCCTTCTCACGCACTGTCACTTTGACCATGTAGGAGGCGTGAGCGCCGTGAAGGAGCTGACAGGCGCGAAGATCGCCATTTTCCTGACAGACGTGCCGGGACTCCGGGATATGTTTGTCAATCTCTCCGCGCCGTTCACCGGAAGGGGAGAGGTCTATCCCAAGCCGGATGTTGAATTGGTTGACCGCGAAACAATCAAGATCGGCGAAACTGAATTCACCGTGATGCACACGCCGGGGCACACGGTGGGGAGCTGCTGCTTTATTACCGACGGGATTATCTTCTCCGGCGATACGCTTTTCCGCATGTCGGCGGGACGCACCGACTTCCCCGGCGGCAGCGTGAGCGAGCTTCGCCGTTCGCTGCGGCGGCTTGCGGAATTGGAAGGGGATTATCAGGTGTACCCCGGACACGAGGATATGACTACGCTTGCCTTTGAGCGGAAATACAATATGTATATGTGACGAATATTGAATGATAAAGGTTTGAATTGAGTATGTACATTCTCATTGACGGTATTGCGTCGAGATATGAATATGAAAAGCTGGCGCGGGTGTTCTTTCCCGACCAGAAGATGAATGAATCCGAGAGTGACGACCCGAACGCACTGAGAATTGAGGTGCGCTGGCAGGGCAGAGAGCTTTCGTCAAGGCTGAAACTCGGCGAGAGCGAGTATTACGATGAGGCAATTGCTCCGGAAGACAAAGCGGACGATAAGAATTACTGCGAGCTGACGATCGCGCAGCATCTCTGCAAACAGCTGATTGCGCTGACGGGATTCAACCCTCCGTGGGGGCTGCTCACAGGCATCCGCCCCATGAAGCTGCTGCGGATGCTCACACGCGATTACGGCAGGGAAGAAGCCGAGCGGCGATTCAAGGATGAGTATCTTGTGTCGGACAAAAAAATAGCCCTCAGCCGACGCACGATCATCGGCGAGGACAAAATTCTCTCCCTGTCGCGGGATAATTCATTCAGCCTGTATATCTCTGTACCCTTCTGCCCCTCTCGTTGCAGCTATTGCTCCTTTGTATCGCAGTCGGTAGAACACGCCGCCAAGCTGATTCCTGAATACACCGAGCTGCTTGTGAAGGAATTGAAGATCACTGCCGATATTGCGTCCTCTCTGGGACTGCACCTTGAATCGGTCTACATGGGCGGCGGCACACCGACAACTCTTTCGGCGGAGCAGCTGGAACGGGTACTGACGGCGACGGCTGACTATTTCTACATGAGCGATATAAAGGAATTCACCGTGGAAGCAGGACGCCCGGACACCGTGACCCCCGAAAAATTAGCCGCCATCAAGCGCAGCGGTGTGGGAAGAATCAGCATCAATCCCCAGACACTCAACGACGACATTCTCCGTTCCATCGGCCGCAGGCACACCGTCGCGCAGGTGTATGAGGCGATGGACATGGCCAAGGCGGCGGGTTTTGACAATATCAACATGGATTTAATCGCGGGATTGCAGGGTGATACGTTAGAATCCTACATGCATACCATTGACGGTGTGATTTCACTCGATCCGGCTTCGATCACAGTGCATACGCTTGCCATGAAGCGTTCTGCGCGATTGGTGACAGAGCGCATGGCCGCCTACAACGCCGAGGGACTTCTTGCCGCGCAGATGCTGGACTACGGCGAGAAGCGGCTCACCGAAAGCGGTTACGATCCCTATTATCTCTACCGTCAGTCGGGAATGGTGGGCAATCTGGAAAACGTCGGCTGGTCAAAGCCGGGATACGAAGGCGTCTACAACGTCTTTATCATGGACGAAACACACACCATTCTTGCGGTAGGCGGCGGTGCGGTGACGAAACTCAAGCAGCCGCATGTCAACAACATCGAGCGCATTTTCAACTATAAATACCCTTACGAATACATTTCACGCTTTGACGAGATGATAGAAAGAAAGAAGGGAATCAAGGAATTCTATGATCAATTTTGTTGATTACTACATTCATTACACCGAACGTCTGCGGCACATCAACAACGCGGTGCTCAATTCGCCCGCAGAGCTGATTCGGCAGATGGAGGAACAGTATGCTAAGCGCATCAATGAAATTGCGGATTTTGTCATGTCCACCGGCAAGGGACGCAAGCTGATCATGCTTTCAGGGCCTTCCAGTTCGGGCAAGACGACGACTGCAAATATGCTTGTCAGCCGCGCCAAGTCGTCAGGCGTGAACGCGGTCTGTCTTTCGCTCGACGATTTCTTCAAGGGAGAAGGCAAGGCGCCGCAGCTTCCCGACGGCAAATACGATTATGAATCGGTCTACGCCCTTGACATTGAGCTGATGCAGCATTGTCTCACCGAGCTTCTGGAAAAGGGAAGCACTATGATGCCGCGCTTTGATTTTGCCGCCAAAGGGCCTGCGCCGGAGCGTTATCCGTTACATGTCGGCGAGAACGATGTGATCATTGTGGAGGGAATACACGCTCTCAATCCAATTATCACCGACTGTCTGCCTGACGAGAGAATGGTCAAGATTTACATCAGCGTCAAGCAGGGCATCAAGGAAGGGGACGAAACGGTCATCTCCGCCCATCAGATACGCTTTCTTCGCCGTTTGGTGCGTGATTATCAGTTCAGAAACAGCCTGCCGGAACGCACATTCGAGATGTGGCCGCAGGTGCTTCGCGGTGAAAAGCTCTATATCTCCGCGTACAAGCGGCAAGCCACCGTTACGATCAATTCCATTCACATTTATGAGGTCAATGCCATTGCCGATAAGGCAATTGAAATACTCAGTACCATTCCGGGGGACAGTCCGTATTACGCCGAGGCACAGGAGTATATCAGGCGACTTGCGCTTTTTGAGAATCTTGACGAGGGACTGATTCCAGAAAACTCGCTGATACGGGAATTTATCGGACAGGGCAGGCTTTCTGACAAGCCTACCACCAATCCAGCCGCCAGTCGTCACGGCCGCGTAATCCAGGATATACGCTTCTTTGCGGAAACGTCGGCAGACGGCATTGATCTTCGACGCGACTGTAAATCCTGCTGTCCGAGATGGACGCTTGCCTCGACGGAAAGACTTATCTGTGCACTCAAAGCACAGAAATTCACACTGCCGGATATAGGCCGTTTTTCGTATCTCTACATCAACTTTACCACACGATTGCCGGAGGGTCATTCCAAATTTATTCCGAACCTGCCGATCTGCAGTGGAGAATTCGATTGGTTCCGATATGTCGATGTGGGCGTCAGCAAAGAAACCTATGATTCACTTGAACAAAAAGGCGGCGAATGGTATCTGCAATCCGCTGTGAATGTCATTACCACTCACTTTTGCCATACGGAGGACGAGAGAACCGCTGTGTACCGTATGCTGGCCGACATCATCGCGCAGGGCAGCGATTTTGAAGTACTTTATAAGCAAAAAGAAACGTCCAGCCTGATGGCGAGTGTGTATGCCAGTGTTTCCGATGAGAATCAATATATTCCAACCGTGAAGGTGACAGACAAAGAGGGGAATATCCTGCTCAAAAAGCGTATGGAGCAGCTGTTCCATCGGGAGAAATTTGAAAACCAGTACGGCACGCTGCTTGTCAACAAGAAACGTTTGATAATACGACCGAGAAAGAATGAGCGCGCCAGGGATATGAAGGAGATTATTCTGCCGATAGGGGAGGAATGACAGATGTCATTTGCCATGATAAACAGTCTCGGATGTTTCGGGATAGACGCTTACGGCGTGAAGGTGGAAGCCGATTCGGATGACAGTTTACCCGGATTTGAGGTGGTGGGACTGCCTGACGCTTCTGTCAAGGAATCACGCGACCGGGTGAGAGCCGCCATTCACAACTGCGGATTGGAATTCCCTGTTTCGAGAATCACCGTCAACCTCGCACCTGCTGACATACGCAAGGAAGGTCCGATGTATGACTTGCCGATATTTATGGCGGTGCTGCTTGTCTCGCGTCAGATTGACCGCGTGCCGGAGGGAAGTTCCTTTATCGGCGAGCTGTCGCTTTCGGGCGAAGTCCGCCCTGTCAAGGGCGTGCTTGCGATGGCGATTCAGGCGCGTGATCTCGGTTATCAATCACTGTTTATTCCCCGTGCCAATTCCGCCGAGGCTTCTGTAGTGGACGGATTGACAATCTACGCGGTTGACAGAGTGGAGGAAATCCTCGACCATATCACGGGAAAAACCGAATTGTCCCCGATCAGCGCGGAAGATTTTCCCGATAAGCCTTCCGACCTACCCCCTCTTGATTTTGCGGATGTCCGCGGGCAGGAAGCGCCGAAGCGTGCCCTCGAGGTGGCCGCTGCGGGAGGTCACAATGTACTGCTCATCGGTCCTCCGGGGTCGGGCAAGAGTATGCTTGCCAAGCGGCTGCCCTCGATACTGCCGGATATGACCTTTGAAGAATCCATTCAGGTGACAAAGATACATTCCATTGCCGGCATCCTGCCGCCCGATGTGCAGATGATACGCCAGCGTCCCTTCCGTTCACCGCATCACAGTGCGTCGTCGGTCGCTCTGGCAGGCGGAGGACGGATTCCCGGCCCCGGCGAGGTTTCGCTTGCCCACAACGGCGTGCTTTTTCTCGATGAGCTGCCGGAATTTGACAAGTCGGCGCTGGAAATACTTCGTCAGCCGCTGGAAGATCATCAGATCACTATTTCCCGAAGCAGCGGCAGAATCACCTATCCCTGCGACTTCCAGCTGATCGCGGCTATGAATCCCTGTCAGTGCGGGTATTTTGGACATCCCACGCGTCAATGCACCTGCCGCAGCGGTGCTGTTGCAAAATACCTGAGCAAGATCTCCGGGCCGCTGCTCGACCGCATGGATATTCATGTGGAAGTGCCTCCGGTGGAATATAAAGAGCTTTCGCGCAGCACTCCATCCGAAAGCTCCCGGAGCATCAGGGAACGTGTCAACAAGGCCCGATTGATCCAGCAGCAGCGGTTTACCGGAACGGGCATCAGCTGCAACGCCCGGATTACGCCTGCCACGCTGCATGAATTCTGCCGCATGACCGATGACGCTTCCCGCGTGCTGCAAATGGCGTTCGACCGCCTGAAACTCTCGGGCCGCGCCTATGACCGCATTGTTAAGGTGGCCCGCACGGTGGCGGATCTGGATGCGGAGGAAATCATTGGTTCGCCGCACATTATGGAAGCCATTCGCTACCGCACACTCGACCGCGAATACTGGCGCAACTGATAGCATCACTTATTACATATTAATCCCACGGCACCGGAATGATGTGCCGTGGGATTTTTTTACGCATTATTCATAATATTCTTCATTGTTTCGACAGCTTATGAGCATATTATTTGCCAGGTGCATAATATATTAATAGGTGGAAGAGAGCTTCCACATTGAAAAATGAACGACTGTGAATAATTTGAAAATCATAACCGGAACGGTGATTATATTTGCCCGACATGGCAAAAATAAGATTGCGGAGAGATGCGTCAGCAGACTCAAAAACCGCTTTACGAAGTGAAAAAAAGAGAGGACGATGACCGATATTATGAATGTAAGAAGAGGAGATATATATTACGCCGACTTAAGTCCGGTGGTAGGTTCGGAGCAGGGCGGTGTGCGTCCCGTACTTATCGTGCAGAACGATGTGGGAAACCGCTTCAGTCCGACCGTGATAGCGGCGGCCATTACCAGCCAGACCGAGAAGTCCCACCTGCCGACACACATTTATGTGCAGTCGGTGGAATGCGGATTGCACAAGGATTCGGTTGTGCTGCTCGAGCAGATACGCACGCTCGACAAGCGGAGATTGAAGGAATGTATGGGGCGCCTGGAAGACAGCACGATGAATAAGGTGGATCAGGCCATTTCCATCAGCTTCGGTCTTGGGCAGGACGATCAGGATATGCGCAGGGCGAATTGAATGGAATACAGAAAAAGCTCTGCAATGGCGCGGGAATGCGGACATTGCAGAGCGGTACATATCGAAAAAACAGAACAATCAGCTTTTGACGGTCTTTTTCTTTACCTCAATCCTTATATCGCTGCCGACGAATTGCACGCGGGTGTAGTTTCCCGAAATGCGGGAAGTAATGCGTTCGTCATATTTCGATTTCAGTCCGTCGATGCTGAGATTGGTGCTGATGATGGTCGGCCTGCGGGTGAGCAGGCGGGTGTTGATAATATCGTGAAGCGTGGCGGTTGTGAACTGGGTGACGAATTCGGTGCCGATGTCGTCGAGAATCAGCAGGTCGCAGCCTTTCAGGAGATTGAGGGTGTACTGCTTGTCCTCGCCTCTGCCGAAATGCTCGCTCTCGATGGTGTTGAAGAAATTCTGTGCCGAGCCGTAGATCACGCCGTAGCCTTTGCTGATGACCCTTGCCGCTACTGCCAGTGAAAGGTGTGTTTTGCCGAGACCCACTCCTCCTTGAAAAAGCTGATTCGGTGACTTTAGGGTGAAGGAATTGGCGTAATCCCAGCAGTGCTTCTTGACGCCTTCCATCACCCGGCGGGGAGAGAGGTTGGAATTCAGTGCCTTTTCCGGGTAAAAATCCAGTGAAAAGCTCTGGAAGGAGCAAAGCTCGAGCGGAGTGCTGCGGTTCAGTTCCTCATAAGCCATCTTGCGCAGTATTTCCTTGAAGCAGGAGCACATTTTTCCGTCAATAAAGCCGGTGTCTCCGCATTTGGGACAGTGGTACTTCGGCTGGAGATAATCGTCAGGGCAGCCGTTCTGACGAAGAATTTCCAGCTGGCGGCGCTGCATAGCAAGGTTGCTGTCCCGTATCTCGGCAACCGTGTCGGTGATGTCCTTCTGACCGCTCAGCATGACGCGGGTGAGCTTGATAGAGGTCTGCGCGATCTCTCGGTCTAACTCCGCGTATTCGGGATTCTTTGCAAAGAATGCCTTTCGGCGTTCGTCGTTTTCGTTTACCGCCTGTCTGCGGTAGGAGTCAAGAAGGAATTTTGCCTGATCGTATACCTCTCGTGAATATGCCATTGCTCATAGCTCCTTGCTTTATATTCAGTCGTCATAATTGTAATCGCCGCTGCTTGACGCCATTTCCTTTGCCCATTCGGCATCTAAAATGGCTTCTATATCATCCGTTGCGCTTGTTTCGCTGTAAACCTCGCTCTGTCTGCCGCTCTTGCCCTGCGTTTCATTTCGGGCCAGCCGCCTTGCCTCCATTGCCTCTCGGTTCTGTTCGTCCAACTTAAGAGCAGAGGTGACATCGGTAATTCCCTGCTCATAGTAGCGTTTGATAATGCCGTTCATGTACGCAAAGCTCAGTTTACCGTTTTTGTTGATGCATTTGTCATACGCGTGACGTACAAGTTCCACCTCAATGTGCTGCCCGTTGATCCACAGGTCGCAGTATTTCAGCTCGCTGTCGGTCGCCTTGCGTTCGGGGATTTCCAATGCGGAGCGTACGGTGTTCCACGCTCTGCGCTTTGCCGTGAGTGCGGAGATTTTTTTCTCCGCCTTCTCAAAATTGTCGATTTCCTCGGCGGCCCAGCCGATGCCGGTGGCTTCTATGTAGGATATGCTGGGTTTGCCGATAGAGCGACAGTACTGTACCAGCATCGGCATGACTGTACAGGGCAGTCCGTGCCATTTGACCAGCGTGACAAAGCAGGTGACTTCCGTGTGTGTCAGCTGTTTGCCGAGGGTCGCTTCCACTGCGGTGAGCATGTTTTTGAGCTGCTCGTCCTCCGCGACGTACTTCATGCACTCGTCGAAGGGATAGCGTATCTTTTCCCGTGTGACGGGCGCTTTCTTTGCCTCCGTCAGTCCCAGCGCGTTTTTGATTCCGGCCTCGGGAATATCGATTGTATCGGTTGGTGCTGCGGATCCGGCGGGTGTTTCTGCCGACGGTTCCGGTTTCTTTTGTTTGGCATGGACGCTTCCTTCACTCAACAGACCGCAGTTGACCCAGTAATCCAGCGCGTCCTGTGTGTCTGAGGGCTTCTGCCCTATCGCGAAAGAGAGCGCGTCGAGTGTTACCTTTTCGCCTCCGTGACGCAGCAGGTAGAGCAGTACCTTGAGCTGTGCCGCTCCGGCTAACTTCATATGCTCGTCCACCACACAGGAAGGAACCGCAAAGACGGAGTTCCAGCTGCCCATGTTGATGGAATAGGCAACATCCATATTCTTTTTTTCACTCAAATCCATCTTCTCCTTTCCCTCATCCGACGGAATAACATTATAGCACATATTTTTCCCGAATGCAAATGGCAGGTGACTCCAAAAAAGCCCGTATTTCCGCATATTTTGAAATAAAAACGCGAAAATACGGGTGTTTTTGATATTATGAATTTTTTATGAAAAAACCGGATTATTCTGCGGGCGCATCCAGAATACCTTTGTAAAAAAGGTAGAGCCTGCTGACAGTGCGCTGGTATTCCTCCGCCGTGATCGTTATGTCGTCGATATAACGGAGTTTTCCGCCGCGCTTTCTCTTTTTGCGTCTGCCGATCAGCAGACGGACGTTGGCACCGTCGCTGACCACAAAGACATGATACCCTGCTGTGGCCGGCCCGATGAACACCGCGTCGAATCGGCGATCCTCATCAGCGGCTTTGTCGGAGGAATAATACTGCGGAAAGCGCATTTCTCTCAAACGCTTAAAGAGCTTTTTCCCCTTCATGTCATACAGCTTTCGGCTGACCTTCGGGTGGGAAAAAGCGGAGGTCTGCTCGTCATACAGGCGGATTATGTCGTTTTCAACATCCGTGGCGCGTGGCTTGCGCGGATAGGCCACTCCGTTGATGCACACATGCAACATTCCGCTGACTCTGCTGTCGGTTCGCCAGTTTGCAACCTTTTCGGTGATAACTGCAAAGGTATCGGGATTTCCCGCTATCATTTCATCTTCATCTCTATTCGTTAGTTTTTATAAAGTCTGTAACCGAGACCCCAGACAGTCTCGATGTACTGATTGCCCGGGCTGAGTTTTTCCAGCTTGCTGCGCAGATTGCTGATGTGTGTCTTGACAGCGTTGTCGTCGCCAAGATAATCCTCATGCCACACGGATTCGTAGATATTGGCTTTAGTGAATACTTTGTCGGGATTGCGCAGCAGCATTTCAAGTATCTGCGTTTCCTTGGCGGTGCATTTGACCTCTCTGCCGCCGACCGTTACGCGCATGTCCGAGCAGTCAAGCTCTATATCCTTGTATCGCAGCTGGATTGTCTGTGAAGAGGCAAAGCCTCCGGATCGCCTGAGTGCGTTTTCCACACGAGCGACAACCTCACCCAAATCGAATGGCTTGGTGATGTAGTCGTCCGCGCCCATTTTGAGCAGGTCGATTTTGGTGCTGACTGTGTCCTTGGCGGAAATGACGATTACCGGAATATTGCTTCTCTCACGCAGTTTGCGAAGTATCTCGTCACCGCTGATATACGGCAGCATAATGTCCGTAATAATGAGGTCGTGCCGTCCCGAGAGTGCTGCCTTCTGACCGCTGATGCCCTCAAAAGCAGATTCCGTCTCATACCCCGCCGAAAGGAGCGTTTCGGCGAGAAGCGCGTTGATGTCGGCGCTGTCCTCAATGATCAATATTTTGCTCATTATGCTGTCACCTGCCTGTTTTACGTTTATAAACAAAACAAACGGCGGGAATCTGCCGGGCCAACTTGACAAATCCCGCCGTTTATTCTCGGATAATAATGACTGCTTCCGGTCGGGAAAACGCGGCTCATGGGTGGATTACTGGATGGAATAATCGAGATAATCCTGAAGCTCGCGGTCTTCCTTTTCCTTTTCCTTCTTCTTGATGATGATCATGGCGGTTGTGATGGATGCGACTACGGCAGCGACGGCCGCGATCATGCCGATGATGGTCCAAAGGCTTAATTCATGTTTTTTCTCCATAATAATAACACTCCTAAAATAATAATATCACAGTGAAAGCAAATGATACCGGCAGCAGCCCCACGAGTCAGAGCCGGCAATACTGTTACTATAATTCGCAGGGGAATTACAATTCACCAACATTTATTTTACACGTAATTTCTCATTTTGTCAATTGCTATTTGGTACAATTTACACAACATTCAAATAAAAAATAAAAGCGAAGCAACTCGGCAGCACACAGTCTGCTTTATCGCTTCACTTCTGACGGCAATAACACCAATATTGCCGAATTTTTACATCTGCAAAAACAGCGCGGTAAGAATAAATGTCTCTGCTGCTTAGCCTGATTACGCGTTTGCGTTGTTGAGCTTGCGGACGAGCTTGGACTTTCTTCTTGCGGCGGTATTCTTGTGGAGAATGCCCTTTGCCTGAGCCTGGTCGATTCTCTTGATGGCGAGACGGATAGCTTCACGGCTGTCGCCGCCCTCTGCGATCGATGCCTCAGCCTTTTTGATGGTGGTTTTGAGATTGGACTTGACAGCCTTGTTGCGGGCGGTCTTGCTTGCGGAAACAAGCACTCTCTTCTTTGCGGACTTAATATTGGGCACAATAAACACCTCCTTATTCGGGTTCAGTCGCATAAATAAATTTTAACATGAATCAAGTTAAATTGCAAGATATTTTTTTATTTTTTTCAAAAATTATACAGTAATGTGATAATTGTACATATCTATCATGAAATCATTGGGTTAAATTATGTATATTTGCGTTAATTGAGGGAAGAATGAATATACCGAAAAAGATATTACGCAGTAAACCCATCAAAGGAGACGATGAAAAATGAATTACCGCACGGATTTGACCATTGAGCTTGCCGAAGGTGCCGATGAACAAAGCGGAGTGAAGTCAGAGGTAAACGTTCAAAACGGAGTGACGATAACACGCACCGTGATAAGCGACAGCGCGGCAGAGCAGCTTGTAGGAAAGCCGCAGGGAAAGTATTATACCCTTGAGATGCTGCCCTTTTCCGACGCTGCCTTTGAGCCTGACGAGTGTTTCGAGGCGGCGGCCGATATTCTGCGGGAACTGCTGCCGGAGCACGGATGTGTGCTTGCCGCCGGTCTTGGAAATGCTTCGATAACGCCTGATTCCATCGGGCCGAAAGCAGCAGGGCGAATACTGGCGACCCGTCACATTTCAGGCGAGCTTGCCGAGAAGTGCGGTCTTGCCCCGTTGCGAATGACGGTTGTGATCGCGCCGGGAGTGCTGGGACAGACCGGCGTAGAGGCGGCCGAGCATATCAAGTGGCTGTGTGAGGGGTTGAAGCCATCGGCGGTCATCGTCATAGACGCGATGGCGGCGCGCAGTCTTTCCCGTCTCGGGCGCACATTGCAGATCTGTGACACCGGCATTTCTCCCGGCTCAGGGGTCGGAAACGACCGCCCTTGCATTGACAGCGCATACCTGGGTACCAGGGTCATCTCCATGGGAGTGCCGACAGTGGCGGAACTTCGCCCGGAGGACAGGAATGAATGTGGCGGAAACATGATGATAACGCCGCGTGAAATAGACCTGCTGACTGATCGTGCGGCACGGTTCATCGCGGCGGCGGTCAACGGTGCGATGCAGCCGCATCTGCATCCCACCGAGATCATGAAGCTGTTCTGATGGATCAGCTGTATTCAGCACCCTCGGGGAGATGATTGGTGTAGATCGTTTTGGTGAGGGGCTTGTATTTGTCGTAGGAAATTTTTTTCTTTTCTATCAGCTTGCCATCCTGGTAGACATACTTCCATACCCGGATGGTTTTGCCCTTGTCCCCTCCGCTTATTTTGCCTTCCGGATTATCGGCATTGGGATGTTTGTAAACGGTATTGAACGGGACTTCGTTTTCTATTTCCCTTTCAAATTTCGCGGTTATGCCGTCCTTCGTGCCGGTGATGGTCGCGGTCAGCTTTCTGTTTTCGTATGACAGCTTGATCTTGATGGGATATTCCTTATTGTTGCGGAACCTGAAATCAAGGTGTCCCCAGTCAACCGTCGAATCACATCCGGCAGTCGGCCAGTAGTGAATGACATAAATGTGATTGTGCCTCTCGGTTATCTTCAAATTGGCGTAGAGCGCGGCACAGTAGATCGTGGTGGAAACCTGGCAGATGCCGCCTCCGTAATCTTCGCTTGAGCCGGATGAAAGGTAGACGGGCGCCTTCATGAATCCGTTTTTCTCGGTGCGCTGTCCGACGATGTTGTTAAAGGAAAATTCGTCTCCGGGCTGCATAATGTAGCCGTCGGTGAAATCGCCATAGGTGTTGATATTGTCCGCGGCGCGTTCAACATTATTGATGCGTTCGGTGGATGAACCCTTGTAGGAAGTGGTGCAGGTGGAGAGCACATCGAGACAGTAGGGAGCGCGTACCTGCTTAAGGCTGACCTCAGGGTAGGTGAGGGTCAGGTCTATGGTCCATTTGCTCTTTTTTGACTGTGATTCAATCGTATTGCGCGCCGCTTCAAGGTCGAAGTCCTTGCCGATGACGTCGGCGGTGAATTTCGGATTGCCCGCGGAGTCCTCTTTGACGGAAGCGCTCGACGGCTCGCACCTGACTTCGGCGTAAATTTTGTCAATATCCACCGGAGGGGTTGTCAGTGTGACTACTTTGGTCTGTATGGGACTGTAATCGTCTGCCTTGATTCGGTCGAATATGGTGTTGATAAGGGTGTCATAATCTATTCCGACACCGTCCGAGCCTTTATATACCGTCATTTTGTCGCCTTGTATCTTGTATTTCGGCTTGATCATGGGAGTGCCGTATTCCTTGGCCAAGTTATAGATAAAGTCATGCACGGCGGTTTCGTTGAAACAGAGATTCCCTTTGGTGGTGACAGTCTTTGTCTTTTCCTTGCCCTTGTCGTCTTTGTAGGTGATTTCTTCCGAATGACCGTCCTCAAAGGGAGAAGCGGTGAATTCAAAATCCCCGAGTCTGAATTCCTTTTCCTTGTTGTCAATTTTCAGGGTGAAGCGTCGGTCGGCAAGACTCTGCGAGACAGCCGGCTGCATGGAAAGCGCTATCGTTTCCTGCGTCATATAGGGCATGGAATTGCGCACTTCCATGGGGAAAAGCAGGACGGCGAAGGCATAATAGATCGATCCGATAATCACGAGAAGCACTATTCCAATCCCGGAGTAAAGCTGTATGGCGCAGCCTTTCTGATCTACCTGCGGCACATTGCGGTTATTTCTTGCGTATCTGTAATTTGCACTCATATCAAATAAACACCGGCTTTATGAATTAGATATTGTATTTCCGGATTCAAAGGGAACTGTCGTCAAGCACTCCAAGCTCGCAGTGCCAGTAGCCTTTGGCCGCCATTGCCACCGGATCGCAGGCGGTCAGTCTGTCCTTGAGCTTTGTCAGCATTCCTTGGGGTATTTTGTAATCTATCGCGTATCTCGGATTGCGGATGTTTACCTCGGAGATAAAGTCGTCAAATATCACAAGACTCTCATACAATGCTTCCAGTGAGGAATTGAGAATCCATAAATCGTCAGGGGCATCTCTTTCGATTATCACGATCTGATCGGTCTGCTTATCGAAGCAGATCAGGCTTCCGTTCGCAAGCTGTCCCACAGGAAAATAGTCTGCGGTTGCATCCCCGTCCGGGAAGAATTCCTCAACGTCATCCTGGTCAAATTCCCGGAAGCTCAGCCAAGGCTCGGCCTCCGACGGCAGTCCGTATTCTTTCAGCGCGGACTGTGAAGCGATGCTTAATCCTTCCGCCAGCGGAGAGGAAAGCTTGAATCTGTTAATTTCCGATCGTTCCCATTTCTTTGCAAAATCAGCGGGAGTCATATTCTTGATCATATCCTTTGTAAATAAAGATACATGAAGATATTCTAACACAGCCGTTTTCGATAGTCAATAAAGAAAAAATAAAAAACAACGGAAAATCAATTTATCGGGATTATGTTCATTTCCCTTGATTTTAGGATGAATGTATGGTATAATTTTATCTGTTCAATTTCTGAATTCCAATATTTCATAAAGGGAGATAATTGATATGAGTCAGTTCAAAATAGCGACAAAATGCGTCCAGTCGGGCTACAGCCCCAAAAACGGCGAACCGAGAGTGCTGCCGATCGCGCAGAGCACTACATACAAATACGATTCCTCCGTGCAGATGGCAAAGCTCTTTGATCTTGAAGAAAACGGCTTTTTCTACACACGCCTTGCGAATCCCACCGTTGACGCGGTGGAGAAGAAGATTGCCGACCTCGAAGGCGGCGTAATGGCGATTCTTACCAGCTCGGGTCAGGCGGCTTCTATGTATTCCGTGCTGAATATCTGCAAGGCCGGCGACCACCTCATCAGCTCTTCTGCCATTTACGGCGGCACATTCAATCTCTTCAACAAGACGCTGCGCGACATGGGGCTGGAAGTGGACTTCATCGACCCGGACGCTCCCCTCGAGGAGATCAATAAGCTCTTCAAGGACAACACAAGATGCGTCTTTACCGAGATGCTCTCCAATCCCGCTCTCACCGTGCTGGATCTGGAAAAATGGGTGAACGCCGCACATTCACACGGCGTGCCGGTCGTAGTGGACAACACCTTCCCGACAGCGATCAACTGCCGTCCGATTGAATTCGGCGCGGACGTAGTGGTACATTCCACCAGCAAATACATGGACGGTCACGCCTGCGCACTCGGCGGCGTTGTGGTGGACAGCGGCAAGTTTGACTGGAGAAACGGCAAGTATCCCATGTTCACCGAGCCGGACGAGACATATCACGGCGTTGTCTATGCCGATCACTTCGGCCCGGCGGCATACGGTGCCAAGATCAGAGTGCATCTCATGCGTGACATGGGCGCTATGATGGCACCGCAGAACGCGTTCCTGCTCAATCTCGGACTGGAAACGCTTCACCTGAGAATGCCGCGTCACTGTCAGAACGCCCAGGCGGTAGCTGAATTCCTGGCTAACGACGAGCGCGTGGCGTGGGTGAATTTCCCCGGACTGCCCGGCAGCAAATATTATGAGATTGCCAAAAAATACATGCCGAACGGCACCTGCGGGGTAGTATCCTTCGGCGTGAAGGGCGGCAGAGAGGCTGCGACGAAATTCATGGATTCGCTGCAACTCGCTGCGATTGTCACCCATGTGGCAGATGCCCGCACCTGTGTGCTTCATCCGGCCAGCACCACCCACCGTCAGCTCAACGACAAGGAGCTTGAAGAATGCGGCGTATCGCCCGACCTCATCCGCTTCTCGGTCGGCATAGAGGATGTAGAGGACATCATCGCCGACATAGACCAGGCGCTTGACGCAGCGACGAAATAGTCGATGAAATCAGTGATACTACTGATTGGTTAAAATATAAAAATGCCTGTGCAGAAAGCGTTGCACGGGCATTTTTTGAAACAATGAAGCATTGAAAAGCAGAAAAAGATTGTAAGGAAAGGAACTGACATATGAAAATCGGACTTGTTCTCGAAGGCGGCGCCATGCGTGGGCTTTACACCGCAGGCGTGCTGGATACGCTTATGGACAACGGCATAAAAGCCGATACGGCGATAGGTACATCGGCAGGGGTACTGTTCGGAGTGAATTTCGCCTCCGGACAGCGCGGCAGGGCGCTGCGCTACAACAAGAAATACGCGCCTTCGGGAAGCTACATGGGAATTCGTTCCCTGATGACCACGGGAAATATCATCAATAAGCAATTTGCCTATTACGATCTGCCGTCCAAGCTGGATGTTTTTGACGAAGCGGCGTTTGAAGCGTCCGGGATAGATTTTTACGCCACTGTCACCAACGTCGAAACGGGAGAGGCGGAGTATATCAAAATCACCGACTGCTTCAAGCAGATAGAGGTAATGCGCGCTACCGCCGCCATGCCGTATGTTTCCAAGATCGTGGAATACGAAGGTAAAAAATACCTCGACGGCGGAGTGGCTGACAGCATCCCCGTTGAAAAGTGCATCGAAATGGGCTGCGATAAAGTCATTGTCGTGCTGACACGCCCGATCGAGTACCGGAAGGGAAAGACCAATCCGCGTCTGGCCAATCTGGTTTACGGCAAAAGGTATCCCAAGGCAGCCGAGAGGATCAACAGCCGTCCCGACGAGTACAACGCCTGTGTGGAAAAGATCATCGAACTGGAAAAGCAGGGAAAGATATTCGTCATTCGTCCTTCGCGCACGGTCAAGGTCAAGCACATCGAACGCGACACGAAGAAGCTCCAGGCGATTTATGACCTCGGAGCAGCCGACTGTACGGCGAAGATGGAAGACCTGCAACAATATCTGAATGAAAACAGATAACCGCAAGTTGATTGAAGCATCACCGAAAAATGACCGGAGGAAGTGCAAAATACTTCCGCCGGTTTTTTTGCATCCCTTTTTTCGCATTTCACGCCGCATTTCCGGCAGCTTGGTAAAGACGGGTTGAATTGTGCTGCCCGGATGTGATATAGTATGCTTGCAGGGGAGGTAAGGATTTGAAGATACACATTCTTTACGACGACAACGCGGAAGAACCGGAGGTCACGGTGGTCTGCCGCGAAATAACCGACGAGGTGAGTCGTTTGCTGCGGGCAGCCGAGAGCAGGGAAGACAGGCTCACAGTCATGAAGGACGGACAGATTTTCATTCTGCGTTATCCCGATATTATCTATATCGACACTGCAGACAAGCGGACATTTGTCTACACCTCCGGCGAGGTTTACGAAACGGGTCAGAGGCTTTACGAACTGGAAAGACAGCTTCCGGCGGCGGATTTCTTCCGGGCAAACAAATCCTGCATTGTGGGAATCAGACATATCCGTTCCATCAAAGCCGACATCGACGGCAGACTGCTGCTCACCATGGACAGCGGCGACAAGCTGTGGGTCTCCCGGCAGTATGCCGCGGATTTCAGGAAGAAAATAGGCATGTAGACTTTTTGAAGGGAAGGTTTCACTATTATGGACAACAAAAAAATGATTACATCGACCGCAGAAATTTTTACCCTCTCGCTGCTTTTTGTCAGCTTATTTAATCTCGTACTCGGAGGAGAAGCGAAGGAACTGCGACAGGTGTCGGAGCTGTTTTCGCTTTGCGGCGAAGGAATTTCCTTTGCGGCTCTCGGGGAACTGCTGGTGCTGTCGGTGATTATCTCGGCGCTGAGAAGCCTCTGGTTTTCGGACAGGTTTTTTAAAAACATGCTCATGCTCAATCGCATAACGCTCATGCTGGTGAGTGTGTTCTTTGCCGCCGGCATCTGCTCGGTGCTGTTCGGGTGGTTTCCGCCGTCCATGTGGCAGGCGTGGTTAGGGTTCGTGCTGAGCTTCGGCATCGGGACGGCTGTGAGCTTTGCCGTGATGTTTCTGCGCACTCGTGCGGAAAGCCGCAAATATGAGTGCAACCTTACCGCATACAATGATCTGCATGACAAAGGAGATGAATAATATGGGTGATATTCCGGAAAATAGCATTATCTCCCTTTATAACGTTACACGCAGTTTCGGTGACAGAGAGGTGCTGAAAGGAATTTCCTTTGAGGTCAGCCGGGGAGAGATATTCGGATTGTTAGGCCCGTCGGGTGCCGGAAAGACCACGCTGATCAATATTCTCACGGGACAATTGTCCTGCGGCGGCAATGCGGAAATCTTCGGCACAGGATGCGGCAGCATCGGAAGCGGGCTTTACCGCCGGATCGGCGCGGTGCTGGACAACTGCGGACTTTACGAACGGCTTTCCTGCCTTGACAATCTCAGGCTGCACGCAAGAATCCACGCTGTTCCGTTTTCACGAATAGAGGAAGCATTGCAAAAAGTCGGACTGGCGGAAAGCGGGAACAAAAAAGTCAAGGCTCTTTCAAAGGGGATGAAGCAGCGTCTGGCACTTGCAAGGGCGATACTCCACGAGCCGAAACTGATCTTCATGGACGAGCCGACGAGCGGGCTTGATCCTTCCACTGCGCTCGAAATCCATGACCTGATGAAGGAACTGCAAAGCAAAGGGACGACCATCTTCCTCACGACGCACAACATGGATGAGGCGTACCGCATGTGCGACAGAATCGCCCTGCTCAGTGAGGGTGAAATAGTGGAACTCGGCAACCCCGCGGAGATTTGCCGCCAACATTGCAGCAGCAGTATTTTGAATATTGTCACCACAGACGGAGAGCAGATGGAAATTGACAATTCTCCGGCGCACGCGGAGGCTGTCGCGCAGTTGATGAGGGAAGGCAGGCTGAAGGCGATCCATTCCTCCGAGCCGGATCTGGGAACCGTCTTTCTTAAGCTGACGGGAAAGGAGCTGGACAAATGAAAACGATTATCGCTCTGCTGATAAAACAATGCAAGGATTCGCTGCGCAACCTGCCTTCGCTGATGATACTGATCATCTACCCGGCAGTGGCGTTTGTCATGATTATGGCGATGAAGGGCGAAGAAGGTATGGATAACGTATTTGTGCCGATGTTCGCGGCAATGCACTGTTCCTTCGCGCCGCTGGTGATCTCGTCCAATATTCTTTCGGAGGAGAAGGAAAAGGGAACGCTCCGTTCACTGATCATGGCAGGTGTGAGCCGCGTGAAGGTTCTGATCAGCCTTTCTGTTTTCGTGCTGGTCTCGGTTCTTCTGACGGGAAGCGCCTTCCTGCTGATGAAGGAATTCACCGTTCAGACGGCGGCTTCGTTTGCCGCCGCCATGCTGACAGGCGCGGCTGTTTCGACGCTGATCGGGCTGTGTATCGGCATCTATTCCAAAAACGTGACCGCGGCCAACGGCCTTGCCGTTCCGGTCGGGCTGGTGTTTGCGCTGCTTCCCATGCTCGGTCAATTTAACGAGGGTATCGCAAAGATTGCCAAATACACTTACAGCGGACAGTTCAGGGAGGTCTTTGAAGGGGGAGAATTCACTTTGAATACCACACTTGTCCCGGCTGCGTATTTTGTTGCGCTGTCAATTCTGCTGCTGGTATTATTCAGGCGCAAGGGAATGGAATGATTATTTCTCATTGTAAAAAAACTCCTTACGGACGGAAAGGCAATATGCCGCCGTCTGTAAGGAGTTTATTAATCAGTATAAAAACTTATGCTAAAATATTAGCCGATGAATCTCACGCGGATGACGCCGTCGATCTCAGCGAAAGCAGCCTTTGCGGAATCGCTGATGTCACCTGCGAAGTCGAGAATGCTGTAGGCATAGTCGCCCTTGGACTTGCTGAGCATGTTCTCGATGTTCAGACCTTCACCTGAAACGATGGCGGAGAGCTTGGTCAGCACGTTGGGAATGTTCTTGTGCAGCACGCAGATGCGCTTTGCAGCGACAGCGCCGGCATCGATGTTGGGATAGTTGACGGAATTGATGATGGAACCGTTCTCGAGGTAGTTCTTGACTTCGTCAACCGCCATCATAGCGCAGTTGTCTTCGGATTCGGGTGTGGAAGCGCCGAGGTGGGGAATAGCGACGATACCCTCCACGTCGAGAACCTCGTCATCCGGGAAGTCGATGACATAGGAAGCAACCTTGCCGCTTGCGAGAGCTGCCTTGATGTCGTCATTGTTGACCAGACCGCCGCGGGCAAAGTTCATGATTCTCACGCCGTCCTTCATGGTAGCGATGGACTCGACGTTGATCATGTTCTTGGTTTCGGGAATGAGCGGAACATGAATGGTGATGATGTCGCTCTGCTCGAAGATGGTCTTCAGATCGACGACGTGTCTGACCTTACGGGAAAGCCGGAGAGCGACGTCAACCGAGAGGAAGGGATCGTAGCCGATAACGTTCATGCCGAGAGCGGCAGCGTCATTGGCCACCAGACCGCCGATTGCGCCCAGACCGATGATGCCGAGTGTCTTGCCCTTGATTTCGGGGCCGACAAACTGGCTCTTGCCCTTTTCGACCATCTTGCCTACTTGATCGCCGTTGCCCTTGAGGGTCTTTGCCCATGCGGTTGCGGGAAGCACGTTTCTCGAAGAGAAGATCATTGCGCCCAGAACCAGCTCCGCCACGGCGTTTGCGTTGGCGCCGGGGGTGTTGAATACGACAATACCCTTCTCGGCGCACTTGTCGAGAGGAATGTTGTTGACGCCTGCGCCGGCTCTTGCGATGGCGAGAAGGCTTTCGGGAAGCTCCATGTCGTGCATGGCAGCGGAACGGACGAGAATAGCGTCAGGATCCTGAATGCCTTCGCCGCAGTTGTAGCCCGCGCCGAAGCGGTCAAGACCGATCTTTGCGATTTTATTTAATGTAAGAATATTTGCCATTTTATTTGTCATCTCCATTAATGATTATTTGCTGTTTTCAGCCTCGAACTTCTTCATAAACTCAACCAGCGCTGCAACGCCATCGTAAGGCATAGCGTTGTAGATGGAAGCTCTCATGCCGCCGACGGAGCGGTGACCCTTGAGGTTGACAAAGCCAGCAGCGGTGGATTCCTTGACAAACTTCGCGTCAAGCTCCTCGTCGCCGGTGACGAAAGGAACATTCATGAGCGAACGGTCTTCCGGAACAACAGTGCCCTTGAAGAGCTTGGAACTGTCGAGGAAGTCGTAGAGCAGCTTTGCCTTCTTTTCGTTGAGCTCCTTCATAGCCTCGAGACCGCCCATCTTCTTGATCCACTTGAAGGTAAGACCGGCAATGTAGATGGCGTAGCAGGGAGGTGTGTTGTAAAGGGAATCGGAATCAGCGTGGGTCTTGTAGTTAAGCATGGTAGGAGTGATGTCCATTGCGTTGCCGATGAGGTCTTCGCGGATGATCACGATGGTAACGCCTGCGCAGGCGACGTTCTTCTGAGCGCCGGCAAAGAGCAGACCGAACTTGCTCACGTCGATCGGCTCGGAGAGAATGTTGGAGGAAATGTCAGCCACCAGCGGCACATCTCCGGTGTCGGGAAGGTTGTTCCACTTGGTGCCGTAGATGGTATTGTTCAGGCAGATGTGTACATAATCCGCGTCAGGTCTGAAATCGGACTTCTCCACCTTCGGAATATAAGAGAAGGTCTTATCCTTGGAGGAAGCGACAGCCTTTGCGTCGCCGTATCTCGCGGCTTCCTCGTATGCCTTTTTGGCCCACTGACCGGTAATAACGAAGTCAGCCTTGCCGTTCTTGGTCATGAGGTTCATGGGAATCATGGCAAACTGGGTGGAAGCACCGCCCTGCAGGAAAAGAACCTTGTAGTTGTCGGGGATGTTCATGATCTCGCGGAGATCTGCCTCAGCGTCCTTGATGATCTTGTCGTAAACCTTGGAACGGTGGCTCATTTCCATGACGGACTGGCCGCTGCCCTGATAGTCAAGCATTTCGTCCGCAGCCTGCTTGAGAACTTCCTCGGGAAGCATGGACGGACCTGCCGAAAAATTATAAACTCGTGCCATAGTGAAAATACCTCCAAAAAAATAAATCAATGCGACGGCGGCAACATGTAAGATGAAGAATAGCTTGCCGCCCGAGTCACACATTAATAACAATTATAGATTGAAAAAAGGACTCTGTCAATGTTTTTTGCAAAAAATAAGCAAATATTTAACAAATAAAAGGAGCCTGAAATCGGCGTGTTGACCGACTTTCGGCTCTTTTTACAAAATTATTATAAGGCTCAAAATAATATTGGATATGTTGAAATTGTGTGAATTTTATGCTTCTCCATCGGGCGGAAGGGAACGGATAAAATGCAGTGCAAACGGCAGACTGATCGCCGCGGCGAGAAAGTCGGCGCAGGGCTGCGCGAATATAATTCCGTTGACGCCGAAGAAACGGGGGAGAAGAAGAATCAGCGGAATGAAGCAGACGCCGTTGCGCAGACTGGCAAGTACGGTGGCAGGCCCGCTCTTGCCGATGCTCTGATACAGCATATTGGTGCACTGCATCAGCATACCGATGGTCATTGCCACGCATTGAGCCTTCAATGCGGGTGTGCCGATGGCGATTACCTGGGGGTCATCCCGGAATTGCCTGATGATGAAATCGGCAGCGAAAAAGACGACTGCCGAGAGCACGGTGCAGACAGAGGTTCCATAGATCAGGGTAAATATATATCCCCCGCGAACCCGTGAATAGAGTTTTGCGCCGTAATTGAAGCTGCTGACCGGCTGGAGTCCCTGGCCTATTCCTATGCCAAAGGCAAAGACGACAAAGCTGACTCTCCCCACAATGCTCATTGCAGCGACGGCTGCGTCTCCGTAAACGGCGGAGGCGTTGTTGAGCAGCATGGCAGCAATGCTGTTGAGTCCCTGGCGAAGCAGACTGGGGGTGCCTGTCCTGCATATTATTATATAGTCCCGGATGTCTTTTGAGATATATTTCGGGCTGAATTTGCTCTGCGTCTTTCCTGTGAGGAACATGCTCAGCAGCAGTCCCGAGCCGATCACCTGCGAGATTGCCGTAGCCAAACCGGCTCCGGCGACGCCCATCTTCAGCGTGAAAATAAAGAGTGGATCGAGCGCAACATTCAGCAGCCCGCCGGAGGTAATGCCGATCATGGCAAAGGCCGCTTTGCCCTCGTAGCGAAGGATGTTGTTCATTACGAAGCTGACGCACATCAGCGGCGCGGAGGCGAGAATATACCTCGCGTATTGCGTGGCGTAGGGAAGAATGGTGTCGGTGCTTCCCAACAAATACATCAGCGGAGTGATGAAAATTTCGCCAAGCACAGCGATTGTGCCGCTGAAAACCAGCGCGGCGAAGAACGCGGAGGACGCGAGTTTTTTGGCGCGCTCGATGTCCTTTCCTCCGAGGCTCAGACTCACCAGACTGCCTGAGCCGTGACCGATCATGAAGCCGAACGCCTGTATGATGGCCATCAGCGCAAAGACGATTCCCACCGCGCCGCTTGCGCTGGTGCTGATGCTGCTGACAAAGTAGGTGTCTGCGATATTGTAGATATTGCTCACCAGCATACTGATGATGGTCGGCACGGACAGCGTCAGTACAAGTCGTGTGACGGGAGTCTGCGTCATTTTTTTATATTGCTGTTGGGCGGCATTCGCGCGGAATGCTTTTTGATTTTCGCCGTCGTTAATAAGTGCCTGAGATGAGTTATTATGATTACTGAGCCACATGTTTCAAATGCCTTAATTCCTTAAAAATGTAGTGTTATTTTCCAGATAGTTTTCTGACCGATTTGATGAGCAGGAATGTCAATGCCGCAATGGCGAGTATGGCGACGTTGGCTCCAAATATGAAAGGCGTCCCGTATCCTTTGCTTGGGGATGGTGGGTCAATGTCGGACGCCTTTGTGTCGGTAGGCGAAATGTCGGATGACACGTCGGGTAATGCGACGTCATGCGCCGCTGTCATCTCCGCGGTGAACCACACCTCGTTGTTGTAAGAAAAAGTCGCTTTGCCAAGTGTATCCCCGGACTGAATGGGTGCGTTGACCGTGTTGCCGAAATCATAGCTTACCGTCATCAGCGACGGGTCTGATTGGATTTTCTCAACGTCCTTTTTATTTTTCCATACAGGTTCTTCGTTAAAAAGCGGGCTTAATTCGAGTTTCGTCTGTTCTGCCGAGGCGCCGGTGACATTGACGGTGAATTCCCTTCCGCTGAGCAGCTCCGCTGCGGTGATCTTTTTCAGACTGGAATCCGGTTTCTGGAGTCCCTTTGCGTCAATGGTGTAATTGCCGTCATACAGAAGTTCGGATATGGGGACGACTTTCAGTCCCTTGGCCTTGTAATCGTCCAGAATTTTTTTGAGCGTCTTCTTTGTCTTTGGCGCGCTGTTGTGGAAGAGCAGAATGCAGCCTTCTCCCATATTCTTTGTGGAGCGATTAATAATATAATCGGCAGTCTTTTCCGGGTCCCAGTCGTATGAATCCTCGGTCCAGAAGACCGTTTCACATCCGAGCATTCGCGAAATGGCAACCACCCTCGAATTGCCGGCACCATAAGACGGGCGCATGATCTTGGGTGATATACCTACAATATCGTGAACCATATCGTTGACCCCTTTTATCTCGGAGTAAACCTCTTCCGTCGAAAGCTCATTCATTCGCAGGTGATTCATGGTGTGATTGCCTATCTCATGGCCGCGTTCTTTTATCTTTTTGAGCTGATCGGGAAATCCTTTGCAAAAAAAGCCTGTGACGAAGAAGGTCACCTTTGCGTCGTATTCGTCTAATGTGTCAAGAATGTAGTCGGTATATACATTGTTGTAGCCGCAGTCAAATCCCAAAGCGATCTTTTTTTCGGTTGTATCCACTCTGCGAATGCCGGGTTTGCTGGCGTCAGTTACCATCACAGGAATGCTGGCGCATTTAGTGCCTGTCAGTTCGTTGTACACCGTGAGAGTATAGGGAAACTTCCAGTTTTTTTCTATTTTAACCGTATGCTGAAATGACGAATGTGAAGTGTCAATCGTATACTTCTCAAGAATCGTGCCGTCGTTATTTCTCAGTGAAATAGGAAGCGCAACCGAAATCTGATCTGCGTTTTTGCACTTGAAATACACCTTCAAATTCCTGCCCACGGAGGTCATCAGAAAATTTGCGTTAAATGATATACTCGGCTTGGGCAGCACCTTGACCTTGGCTTCTGCGTTCCCTGAAGCATCAAATGCGCTGTTCTTCTGGAGAGTATAGCACTCCTCCGTCGTCTTGCCGTAGCTGCCCGCCTTCACTTCAACACTTCCGCCCTTCTGTCCAGCGGGAATGTCAACATAGACAATATCGCTGCCTCTGCTGATTTCGGCTTTGATGTCCGTCGCATATGCTGCCGACAGTTCTACGCTCAGTGTGTAATTTGCGCCGCTGTGTACGGTGGATTCCGAGGTCTTTAGTGTTGCGCTGATACTTCCCTCGGAAAATACCCGCAGGTCGAACAATGAAAATACAAATGCTGTCAATAGAGTCAGAGCAAGTATTTTGTTTGTTTTTTTTGCGGGCAATGAAATTAATGTCACTGCGTTTCACGCCTTTCTCTGTCATATCTGCCATTGCTGAATGCTTGTCTTAATCATTATATACTAACCTGGCATGGATGTCAAATCCATCTTCCCTCCATCGTTATCCCAGTCCGCAGGCGAGAAGAATCAGCCTGACACAAAGTGCGGCAAGCCAAGCGATCCCGCACTGCCACAGCACAACCGCAATGGCCCATTTAATTCCAAGCTCCCGCTTGATGGAGGCAATCGCAGCCACACACGGCGTGTAGAGCAGGCAGAATATCAGCAGTGAAGCAGCGGCGGCAGGGCTGATCGCCGCGACAATGCCGCCCTCGGCGCCGAACAGCACTTCCAGCACCGATACAACACTTTCCTTAGCCATGAATCCGCTGATCAGGGAGGTAATAATCCGCCAGTCGCCGAGTCCCAGCGGAACAAACAGAGGAACCAGCAGTCCGGAAATCGCTGCTAAAATGCTGTCATGTGAATTCGACGCGGGATTCAGACGGAAGTCAAAGCTCTGCAGGAACCACACGATAATGGTGGCTATCAGAATGACGGAAAAAGCCCTCTGCAAAAAATCCTTTGCCTTTTCCCAAAGCAGCTGTATCACGTTTCGGGGACTGGGGAGACGGTAGTTGGGAAGCTCCATGACGAAGGGAACCGCCTCGCCTTTGAAGAGTGTTTTCTTGAAGAGCAGAGCGACGATAACTCCCACAAATATGCCCGTGACATACAGCAGCGTCATAACAGCGCCGCCGTAATTGGGGAAGAAGGTGCTGACAAAGAAGGCGTAGATCGGCAGCTTTGCGGTACAGGTCATGAAGGGAGTGAGCAGTATCGTCATTTTTCTGTCGCGTTCGCTGGGAAGCGTGCGTGTGGACATGACCGCCGGCACCGTGCATCCGAAGCCGATCAGCAGCGGAACAATGCTTCGCCCCGAAAGACCGATCTTTCTCAGCAGTTTATCCGTGAAGAATGCCACGCGCGCAATGTAGCCGCTGTCCTCCAGCAGCGAAAGAAAGAAGAACATAGTCACGATAATCGGCAGGAAGCTCAGCACGCTTCCCACGCCTTCAAACAGACCTTGGATCACAAGCCCCTGAATAACACTGTTGACATTTCCCGCGTTCATGGCGGACGCCGCCCAGCCCTCCAGAGCGCCGATGCCTTTCTCCAGAAGTTCCTGCAGCCATGCGCCGATGACATTGAAGGTCAGGTAAAACACAAGTCCCATGATAGCGATGAACATTGGAATGGCCGTGTATTTTCCTGTCAGAATCCTGTCGATCTTGCGGCTGCGGATATGCTCCTTGCTCTCCTTGGGCTTGATGACACAGCGGTCGCAGACCTTCTTTATGTAGGCAAAACGCATATCGGCGATCGCGGCGCTGCGGTCAAGTCCGCGTTCCTTTTCCATTTGCAGAACGATGTGTTCGAGCGTTTCCTTTTCGTTGACGTCAAGGGCTAACTGGTTCATGATCAACTCGTCGCCCTCTATCAGTTTGCTTGCCGCAAATCTCACCGGAAGTCCGCTTCGTGCCGCGTGATCCTCTGTCATATGAATGACTGCGTGAAGTGCGCGGTGAACCGCGCCGCCGCTGTGCGACGCGTCGCAGAAGTCCTGTTGGAGCGGCTTCTCCTGGTATTTGGCGACGTGAATCGCGTGCTTGACAAGCTCGTCAACGCCCTCGTTTTTGGCTGCCGATATAGGAACCACGGGAACCCCGAGCATGGCCTCCATTGCGTTGATGTCCACCGTGCCGCCGTTGCCCGTCATTTCATCCATCATATTGAGCGCCACCACCATCGGCACGTCGGTTTCGAGCAGCTGCATTGTCAGGTACAGATTACGTTCGATGTTGGTTGCGTCCACTATGTTGATGATGCCGTGCGGCTTCTCGTTCAGCACGAAGTTGCGGGAGACAAGTTCTTCGCCCGTATAGGGCGACATGGAATAGATACCCGGCAGGTCGGTGATGAGGGTGTTGTCGTGCCCTCTGATGACACCGTCCTTGCGGTCGACTGTCACGCCGGGAAAGTTGCCGACGTGCTGGTTCGCTCCTGTGAGCTGATTGAAGAGCGTCGTCTTACCGCTGTTCTGATTGCCGACCAGGGCGAATGTCAGCGTTGTGCCGGACGGCAAGGGATTGCCGCTGCCCTTGGGGTGGAATTTGCCTTCTTCACCGAGACCTGGGTGCTCTATTCTTTTTTTCTTCTTGGTGGAAGGCTCCGTCTTAGCGCCGGCAATAAACGTCTGAACATCGATTTTATCCGCGTCGTCCAGCCGAAGCGTCAGCTCGTAACCATGAATCCGAAGCTCTACCGGATCCCCCATCGGTGCGAATTTGATCACTGTCACTTCTGCCCCGGGGATTACGCCCATATCCAGAAAATGCTGGCGCAGCGCGCCCGTGCCGCCTACCTTTTTGATGATGCCGGATTCCCCCGGCTTTAATTCCTTGAGCGTCATTTTTTGTCACCTTACTGATATTATTTCCTTAATCAATCGCATCAATTACATGCAATCCCCAGTTTTTCGCAATGTCGCGGCACTTCTGCACGTCGCTGTCGTTCAGAAGCGCGGGGTTGTGGCAGTCGGAGCTGATCACGACTTTGGCTTTTGCCTCCGCGACCTTCTCCCAGAATTTAAAATGCGGATACATGTAATGCGTTCCCAGCTCGTCAGTGATGAAACCTCGGCGAACGCCGTTCGCGTTGATTTCAAGCGGAATGTCGTTCTTTACCGCGCTTTCGACGATGATGTCGGTCATTTTATCCATGTTTTTATCCCAGGGCAGCCGGTTGACTCCCACTATATCGGGATGTGCCAGCAGCGAATAGCAGCCTGTGTCAAGTCCTTCGCTGACGCTGCGGGCATAATTGACACATTCCGCTGTGTCGTTTATGTCAAAGGCACTTTGCCAGTGTCCGCTTATGTCGTAGAAATGCTGCCCTAATATGAGATATTCAATGCCGTACTCGTCAAGCAGTTTCTCGTAGTATCTGCGGTATTCGCGCATGTATTCGCTCTCGAAACCGAGAAGTATTTTCAGCCTGTCGCCGTATTTTTTCTGCGCATCGCGCACGTCGGTAATATAATCCCATAACTCGGCAAATTCCATGCGGAAGCCGTAGTCGAAATTCGGATAAGGTAAATGATCGCTCATTCCCAAAACGTCAAAGCCGTCGATAATCGCCTGCTGCACGTAAACCTCTACCGAGCCTTCCGCGTGCTTGCACAGGTCGCAATGTGTGTGATAATTGGTAAGCATTGGTTAGTATACCTTCCCACTATATGAATTAGTATAAACTAATTATAATCTCCCGCGGCTTATTTTGCAAGTACAATAATGAACAATTATTCATCACGTTTTTATTCCGGGAAGAGATGTAAGATATACTCGTTTTTCTTGGTCGCAATGTTATAAAATCTTAATGATTAAGTATATTTATTATTGACAATTATATAATAATATAGTAAAATATTAATAACACATCAAACAGAAGAGTGATATGACAAATCATGTTGTTTTTCTTCATTCAATGGATGCGTTATCTCAGATTTTATTAAAATCCGCAGAAAGGAACCTTATCATGAAAAAAACATCCAGATTCTTTGCCCTTGTCCTTGCGATGGGACTTATCTCCGTTATGCTCGCTTCGTGTACCAAAACCCCCTCTGACTCCAACACGTTCAAAGCCATTGCCCAGGAAAAGGGGTACACCATTGAGGACGCTCTTGCTCAGTTCAGCAATTATCCGGAATTCAAAGAGGTTTTTATAGCCTACCCTTCGGGTCATCCTTTCCAGATAGAATTCTATGTGACAGACAACGCTGATTCTGCCACAATTATTTTCAACAACCAGAACAACAAAATTGAAAGTGAGAAAGGGAGCGTTTATTCTGGCGCTTCTTCAAACGGGAAGAATTACGCGAAGCGCACCATGACATCCGACGGAAAATACACAATGGTCGAGTACATAGAGAACACGCTGGTCTATGTTCCGCCGACAGATTCTGATAACAAGGCTGCTATCGAAGAGTTTCTGAAAGAGCTGAAATATTGATTTTATTTGAAGAATATCCGTATAGAATAAATAATATCAACCACCGGGGTGGAAGAGCCGTACTGCTGCAAATTCACACGCCGATGGTTGTTTTTTTTTTATTCTTTAAGGAAAGCTATTCGATTGTTTTTCGTCAGATAAATTGGCTTAACAGTGATTTAACTGAATGGAGCGGTAGGACATATGCTCTATTGCTCTGATTTTACAGATTGCTGTATCCGATGAGGGTTTCGTCGACCTCTTTGGCACAGTCGCGTCCGTCCCGGATGGCGCGCACGACAAGCGACTGACCGCTGTGCATATCTCCGGCGGTAAATATTTTGTCGATATTGGTGCGGTGGGTTCCCTTCCGTGTCGCGACGTTGGTGCGTCCGTCGGTTTCCACGCCGAACGCGGTTGTCACATAGCCCTCACTGCCGAGGAATCCGGCGGCAATCAGCACAAGCTCCGCCTCCACCGTGCGCTCCGAGCCTTCCACCGGCTTCATTGTCATGCGTCCGGTGTTGGGGTCTTTTTCGGGTTGCAGGCTCAGCAGAACCGCGCCACTGAGATGACCGTTTTCGTCCTTCAAAAATTCCTTGACGGTGGTCTGGTAAATTCTCGGGTCGCTTCCGTATACTGCTGCGGCTTCCTCCTGACCGTAATCGGTCTTGCAGACGCGCGGCCACTGCGGCCACGGGTTGTTCGCCGTGCGGGTGTCGGGGAGCTTCGGCATCATTTCAAGCTGGAGAATGCTCTTCGCGCCGTGACGCACACAGGTTCCCACGCAGTCGTTGCCTGTGTCGCCGCCGCCGATGACGATAACGTTTTTGTTCTTTGCCGAGATAAAGGTGCCTTCCTGCAAGCCGTTGTCCAGCAGCGCTTTGGTGGTGGATTTGAGGAAGTCCACGGCGAAATAGATTCCCTCCGCGTCGCGCCCTTCGGCTTTGATGTCACGGGGATGGGACGAGCCGCAGGCGAGAATGACCGCATCGTGATCGGCGAGAATCTCCTCCGCCGTGATATCAGCGCCTACATTCACGCCCGTGCGGAATTCCACACCTTCCTCGCGCATGATGTCGATGCGCCGGTCAATAATATGCTTCTCCAGCTTCATGCTAGGAATGCCGTACATTAGCAGACCTCCCAGGCGGTCGCTTCTCTCGAATACTGTAACAGAATGTCCTCTGTGATTAAGCAGTTCCGCAGCCGCAAGCCCCGAAGGGCCGGAACCGATAACTGCCACTTTCTTGCCCGTGCGCACTTTGGGAGGCTGCGCCTTTGCCCAGCCTTCGGCATAGGCGCGTTCCACAATGGCGTATTCGTTGGCGCGAACCGTTACCGCGTCGCCTTCAGCCCCGCAGGTACATGCCTTTTCACAAAGCGCCGGACACACGCGGCTGGTGAATTCCGGAAAGCTGTTTGTCAGACGCAGACGGTCATACGCCTGCTTCCACGCGCCGCGGTAGATCAGATCATTCCATTCGGGAATGAGGTTGCCCAGAGGACAGCCGGAGATCATGCCGCCTATCATCATACCCGACTGACAGAACGGCACGCCGCACGCCATGCAGCGTGCCGCCTGCTTTTTCCGGTCGGCTTCGGAGAGCGGCTCGTGAAATTCGTTGAAATGCTGTATGCGCTCGCTTACGGAGAAGGCAGGCGCGTCCTCGCGCTGATATTCCAAAAATCCTGTCGGTTTTCCCATAATAATCCTCTCCTTTATTGCTCACGCGTGAATTGATAGAACGCTTCGATCTTTGCTTCCTCGACAGAAAGTCCCTTGCCCTCGAATTCGGCTATGGACTGAATGATGGTCTTGTAGTCGTGGGGAATGATCTTCTTGAATTTCGGCAGGTATTCGCTGAAATCGTCCAGTATTTGCTGACCCTTGGGTGAATGTGTCGCCTGCACATGTTCTTCAATCAGGGCTTTGATTTTATCCGCGTCGGAATGGGATGTGACCTCGGAAAATTCTACCAGTTCCTTGTTGACGCGCATATAAAGCTCTCTGTCCTCGTCCAGTACATAGACCACGCCGCCCGACATACCGGCGGCAAAGTTCTTGCCGGTGCTGCCGAGCACGACCACACAGCCGCCTGTCATGTATTCGCAGCCGTGATCGCCGACGCCTTCCACCACCGCCGTTGCGCCGGAATTGCGCACACAAAAGCGTTCGCCCGCTACGCCGTTGATGAATGCCTTGCCGCTGGTCGCGCCGTACAAAGCCACATTGCCGATGATGATGTTTTCTTCCGGCTGGAATTTGGATTCACTCGGCGGGTAGACAATCAGCTTACCGCCGGAAAGTCCCTTGCCGAAGTAGTCGTTGCTGTCGCCGACAAGTTCTATCGTCAGCCCCTGGGGAATGAACGCGCCGAAGCTCTGTCCTCCAGCGCCGTGACACACAATGCGGAAGGTGTCGTCCGGCAGACTGTCGCCGAATTTGCGTGTGATTTCCGCGCCGAACGCTGTTCCCAACGCACGGTCGGTGTTTTTGACGTTTATTTCAATTGTTTTTGCTTTACCCTTGGAGAATGAGGTCTTAAATCCGTCGTGAATGGCGGTTTCGTCGAGCGTTTTTTCCAGCTCAAAGTCAAACAGATTCTTGCTGTCGTAGGAAATATGCTGCGCCGCTGTCGCCTTGTCGAGCAGGGCGCTGAGATCGACGCTGTTCTCCCGTTCGGAGAGGTTGTCTTTGCGGCGGAGCAGGTCGGTTCTGCCCACTAATTCATCCACACTGTGAACGCCGAGTTTCGCCATATATTCACGCAGTTCTTCCGCGACAAAGCGCATGAAGTTCACCACATATTCCGGCTTGCCGGAGAAGCGCTTGCGCAGTTCGGGATTCTGCGTCGCCACGCCGAAGGGACAGGTATCGAGATTGCAGACGCGCATCATGGCACAGCCCAGCGTCACCAGCGGAGCGGTCGCAAAGCCGAATTCCTCCGCGCCGAGAATGGCGGCAATCGCCACGTCGCGTCCGGTCATGAGCTTGCCGTCGGTTTCAATAATCACCCTGTCGCGCAGACCGTTCATCAGCAGCGTGCGGTGCGCTTCCGCAAGACCCAGTTCCCACGGAAGTCCGGCGTTGTGAATCGAGCTGCCGGGAGCCGCTCCGGTGCCTCCGTCATAGCCGGAGATGAGAATGACGCCCGCGCCGGCTTTGGCAACGCCTGCCGCGACAGTGCCGACGCCGCATTCGGAAACCAGCTTCACGGAAATACGCGCGGCTTTGTTGGCGTTTTTCAGGTCATAAATGAGCTGCGCGAGGTCTTCAATGGAATAAATATCGTGATGCGGTGGGGGAGAGATGAGCGACACGCCAGGGGTGGAATGACGGGTCTTGGCAATCCACGGGTAGACCTTGCGTCCGGGAAGGTGTCCGCCTTCGCCCGGCTTTGCGCCCTGCGCCATCTTGATCTGAATTTCATCGGCGGAGGTGAGGTATTTGGAAGTGACACCGAAGCGGCCCGAAGCTACCTGCTTGATCGCGGAACAGCGGTTTTCCGCCGTGCCCTTGGTAGCAAGGCGTTCGTCGCTCTCGCCGCCTTCGCCGGAATTGGACTTGCCGTGCAGCATGTTCATGGCAAGGGCAAGCGTTTCGTGGGCTTCCTGCGAGATAGAGCCGTAGGACATTGCGCCCGTCTTGAAGCGGCGGACGATGGACTCGACGCTCTCCACTTCGTCAATTGACAGCGGAGCATCGGAGAAATTGAAATCCATTAGACCGCGCAGGTTCATGGCGCCCTGTTCCTCGGTGATCATACGGGAGTATTCCTTGAAAAGCTCGTAATCGCCGCATCTCGCCGCCATTTGCAGGGCGTGAATCGTGCGGGGATTGTAGAGATGCTCCTCCTTGCCGCTGCGGAAGCCGTGCGCGCCGCGGGAACGGATTTCGGTGTCCGTTTCCAGTCCCAGAGGATCGAACGCGGCGGTGTGGAGCTGATCGACGGTTTCTTCCACATCCTTGATGGAAATACCGCCGACACGGCTGACCGTTCCGGTGAAATATTCGTCGATGAATTCCTTGCTGAGTCCGATCGCCTCGAAAATCTGTGAACCGTGGTAGGACTGAATGGTGGAAATACCCATCTTGGAGGCGATTTTGACAATGCCGTGGAGAATGGCGTTGTTGTAGTCGTCCACGGCGGCGTAGTAATCCTTGTCAAGCAGATCGTCGTGAATCAGCTCGTGAATGGTTTCCTGCGCAAGATAGGGATTGATCGCGCTTGCGCCGTAGCCTAAAAGCGTGGCGAAGTGATGCACCTCGCGCGGTTCACCGCTTTCCAGAATGACGGCGAGGGACGTCCGGCGCTTGGTGACAACGAGATGACGGTGAAGCGCCGAAACAGCCAGCAGGGACGGGATGGCGAGGTGGTTCTCGTCCACACCCCTGTCGGAAAGAATCAGGATGTTCGCACCTTCGTTGTATGCCTTGTCGGCTTCGACAAACAGGCGGCTGATCGCCTTGGAAAGACGGGTGTTCTTGTAATAGAGGATCGGAATGACCGCCACCTTATAGCCGCTGACATGCATATTCTTGATTTTCAGTACGTCGGTGGAGGTGAGGATCGGGTTGCGGATTTTGATGACATGGCAGTTCTCCGGCTTTTCCTGGAGAAGGTTGCCGTCCTCACCGATGTAGACGGTGGTGGAGGTGACAATTTCCTCGCGGATCGCGTCGATCGGCGGATTTGTCACCTGTGCGAAAAGCTGCTTGAAGTAGTCGAACAGCGGACGCGGCTGCCTGGAAAGCACCGCAAGCGGCGTGTCCACGCCCATCGCCGTGATCGGTTCGCTGCCTGTCTGCGCCATGGGGAGAATCGACTTCATGATTTCCTCATAGGTGTAGCCGAAGGCCTTTTGCAGGCGGCGGCGTTCCTCGCGGTGGTGCTCCTGTACCTTGACGTTGGGAATTTTCAGGTCTTTGAGCCGGACAAGGTTGCCGTCCAGCCATTCTCCGTAGGGCTGACGGGAAGCGTAAGTTTCCTTCAATTCGTCGTCGTCGATCACTCTGCCGTTCACCGTATCGACAAGCAGCATTTTGCCGGGGCGGAGTCTGTCTTTCGACACGATCTTTTCAGCCGAAATCGGCAGAGCGCCGACTTCGGAGGAAAGCACCAGAAAACCGTCGTCCGTGATGTAATAGCGCGAAGGCCTGAGTCCGTTGCGGTCAAGCACCGCTCCCATGACGTCGCCGTCGGAGAAAAGGATAGAAGCGGGACCGTCCCAAGGCTCCATCATGGTGGCGTAATACTGGTAAAAATCGCGCTTGCGGCGGCTCATGGTGTGGTTTCTGTCCCACGGCTCGGGAATGGTGATCATAACCGCCAGCGGCAGCGGCATTCCGCTCATGACAAGGAATTCCAGCGTATTGTCCAGCATGGCGGAGTCGGAGCCTTCGGTGTTGACCACAGGAATGACCTTGTCCAAATCGCCCTTCAAATGCTCGGAGCGCATGGTTTCCTCACGGGCAAGCATTTTGTCGGCGTTGCCCTTGATGGTGTTGATTTCGCCGTTGTGGACGATCATGCGGTTGGGATGTGCCCTCTGCCAGCTCGGGTTGGTGTTGGTGGAAAAACGGGAATGTACCATGGCAATGGCTGACTGGAAATCCTCGTCCTGCAAATCGAGGAAGAATCTCCGCAGATCGCCGACAAGGAACATGCCCTTATATACAATGGTCCGGCTGCTGAGCGAAACCACATAGGTATCCTCGTTGCTCTGTTCGAATTCACGGCGCGCGACATACAACCGTCTGTCGAAATCAATGCCCTTCTTCACGCCTTCGGGACGCGCGATAAAACACTGCTGAATTTCCGGCTTGCAGTCCAGCGCACGCTGTCCGATAGCGGATGTGTCACAGGGAACGCTGCGCCAGCCGAGTACCTTCAGCCCTTCCTTTTCGGCGATGATCTCAAACATCTTGCGAGCCTGGTTGCGTGCAAGCTCCTTCTGGGGGAAGAAGAACATTCCCACGCCGTAATCCCGTTCGCCACGAAGTTTGATGCCAAGCTGGGACGCAACTTTGGAGAAGAACGCGTGCGGTATCTGGGAAAGAATTCCCACGCCGTCGCCGGTCTTGCCGTCCGCGTCCTTGCCGGCGCGGTGCTCCAGCGTTTCCACGATGGTGAGCGCGTCGTCCACCACCTTGTGGGACTTTTCGCCCTTGATATTCACCACAGCGCCGATGCCGCAGTTGTCGTGTTCAAACGAAGGGTCGTACAAGCTGTGAGTTTTTTCAAATACTGTTTTTTCCATGATAATCTTCCTTTCCGGAAAAAAGAGTTGCGCGGTACCGTCCGCTGTGAAATGGTAGTGCCATTATAATACGATGATGCAGGATTGTCAAGAGGAAATTGCAATATTTATTTTGAAAAGTTGCAAAAACACCGTTATAATGTGATAAAACCGTGAATATTATTATAGTATATGCAGGAGCAATAAAAAAAGTTGCAGATTTTTTTTAAAAAAGTACTTGACAAATCAAAAGCGCGGGATTATAATAGCACCATCGAACGGCAAAGGCGTCGTAAGCGATGAGGGCTTTTTACCAGCCCCTATGCTTGCGGCGCCTTTTTGTTTAGATAATTGATATGAGGAGAGATCTTTATGACAAACGTACCCGAATATTTCGGAAGCATGGTATTCAACGATCAGAAGATGAAGGCAAGACTGCCTCATGACACCTATAAGGCGCTCAAAAAGACCATTCAGAACGGTGAGCCGCTTGACATAAGCGTTGCAACCGCCGTTGCCAACGCCATGAAGGATTGGGCGGTGGAAATGGGCTGCACGCATTTCACCCACTGGTTCCAGCCCATGACAGGCGTGACCGCCGAGAAGCACGACAGCTTCATCACCCCCGACGGCGATCAGGTCATCATGGAATTCTCCGGCAAGGAGCTGATCAAGGGCGAACCCGACGCGTCGAGCTTTCCTTCCGGCGGCATCCGCGCCACCTTTGAAGCGAGAGGCTACACCACATGGGATCCGACTTCCCCCGCGTTTATCCGCGACAAGACACTCTACATTCCGACAGCCTTCTGCTCCTACACCGGAGAGGTGCTGGACAAGAAAACACCCCTGCTGCGTTCCATGGAACGTCTGAGCAGCGTGGCGGTCAAGGTGCTGCACCTCTTCGGCAAGGAGGACGTTACCCGCGTCACGACTACGGTCGGTCCTGAGCAGGAATATTTCCTCATCGACAAGAAGATGTACGACGCAAGACCCGACCTGATTTACACAGGACGCACGCTCTTCGGCGCACCGGCTCCCAAAGGACAGGAACTGGAGGATCATTACTTCGGTTCCATCAAGACCAGAGTCGCCGCTTTCATGAACGACCTGGACGAGGAACTCTGGAAGCTCGGCGTGCTGGCCAAGACCAAGCACAACGAGGTTGCCCCTTCACAGCACGAGCTGGCGCCGATCTTCTCCACCTCCAACATTGCCACCGACCACAATGAGCTGACCATGGAGGTCATGAAGAAGACCGCTGAGAAGCACGGACTTGTCTGCCTGCTGCATGAGAAGCCCTTCGCAGGCGTGAACGGCTCCGGCAAACACAACAACTGGTCGATCGGCACCAACACAGGCGAAAACCTGCTCGACCCCGGCAAAAATCCCGAGGACAATCTCCAGTTCCAGCTCTTCCTCGCCGCGGTCGTGAAAGCGGTGCATGAATACCAGGATCTGCTGCGAATCACCGTCGCTTCCGCCGGCAACGACCACCGACTCGGCGCGAACGAAGCGCCTCCCGCTATCATCTCCATGTATTTAGGCGACGATCTCGGCGCGCTGGTGGACGCGATCATCGACGGCAGAGAGTACAAGAGCGCAGGCAAATCTGACATGCTCACCGGCGTGGATGTGCTGCCCGACTTCAAGAAGGACACTTCCGACCGCAACCGCACTTCCCCCTTTGCCTTCACCGGCAACAAGTTTGAATTCCGCGCGCTGGGTTCTTCCTTAAATATAGGCTGCCCGAACTACATGCTCAACACAATGGTGGCCGAGGAACTCAGCCAGTTCTACGATGTGCTGAAGGACGCGGACGATCTGGACGAAGCCGTGAAGGAGCTTGTCAGGAAGGTATTCACCGAGCACAAGGACATCATCTTCAACGGCGACAACTACTCCGCCGAGTGGGTGGAAGAAGCCGCCCGCCGCGGTCTTTGCAACTTCCGTTCCCTGCCCGAGGCAATGGCACATTATATAGATAAGAAGAACATTGACCTGTTCGTCAGGAACGGCATTGTCTCCGAAGCGGAAATCCGCGCCCGTTATGAGATCGAGCTGGAGCATTACGTCAAGAAGCTGCACATCGAAGCGCTGACCATGATCGATATGGCGCAGAAGAACATCGCCCCGGCAGTCAGCGGTTTTGTCGGCAAGCTCACCGAAACAGCCCTTGCAAAGAAGTCGCTGAGTGCAGCCGTCTCGGTTTACGCGGAAACCTCCCTTGTGGAAGAACTTTCCGATCTGCTTGAAAAATTCGTCAAGAAGACAGCCGACCTGGAAAAGGCCGTGGAAGACGCAAAGAAATACAACGGCGACAACCTCGCGCAGGCTACCTACTACCGTGAAGTCGTATTTGCCGAAATGGAAAAACTCCGCGAACTGGGCGACTCCATGGAGCGCAAGACTTCCGCGCAGTACTGGCCCTATCCTTCCTACGGCGAGATTCTCTTCGGCGTGTGAGATCAGGGTGAAGGTTGAAAGGTGAAGGTATTCACGTATCTGACTTTCCCCCTATATTGAAAACCGAATATTCTCTGTCAAAGGCGGCAGATACTTCGTTAGGACGGCAGGTTCATCAACTCCCCAACCGTCCGGCGGGTATCTGCCTTCTTTCATATAAATATCTATTATTTTGAGGAGCTGATTCTTTATGAATGAAGCAATCAAGGAGTATGTCACGACGACGACTTCCGAACAATTGTTTGCCGTGTGGTTTCTGATCGGCGCGGCACTGGTATTCTGGATGCAGGCGGGATTCGCCATGGTGGAGGCAGGTTTCACCAGGGCCAAGAACACCGGCAACATCATCATGAAAAACCTGATGGACTTCTGTATCGGCACCGTGGTCTTTATCCTGATCGGTTTCGGACTGCTGATGGGCGAGGATTTAGTTGGATTCATCGGCAAGCCCGGATTTGATATCTTTACATCCTACGCGAATTTCGATTTTTCCAACTTCGTTTTTAACCTGGTCTTCTGCGCCACGACGGCTACCATCGTTTCGGGCGCCATGGCGGAGCGCACCAAATTCCTTTCCTACTGCGTCTATTCCGGCGTGATCTCCGCGCTGATCTACCCCATTGAAGCGCATTGGATCTGGGGCGGCGGCTGGCTGAGCCAGATCGGCTTCCACGACTTCGCCGGCTCCTGCGCCATTCATATGGTCGGCGGTATCTCCGCTCTCATCGGCGCGAAGATTCTCGGCGCGCGTATCGGCAAGTTCAACAAAAACGCCGACGGCAAGGTCACAAAGGTCAATGCCTTCCCGGGTCACAACATCGCGCTCGGCGCACTCGGCGTGTTTATTCTCTGGCTGGGCTGGTACGGATTCAACGGCGCTGCCGCCACATCCGTTGAACAGCTCGGTTCGGTATTCCTCACCACAACCGTCGCTCCTGCCGTTGCCACGGTAGTTTGCATGATCTTCACTTGGGTGAAATACGGCAAGCCCGACGTCAGCATGTGTCTGAACGCTTCTCTCGCCGGACTGGTTGCCATTACCGCTCCCTGTGACGTCACCGACGCTTTCGGAGCTATCGTCATCGGCGCCGTTGCCGGTCTGCTGGTCGTATTTGGCGTGTGGCTGCTGGACTATGTGCTGCACATTGACGACCCGGTGGGCGCTGTAGCGGTTCACATGATGAACGGTATCTGGGGTACGCTTTCGGTAGGTCTTTTTGCGACCAACACCGCTCCCGGTTATTCCATCGCTGATGCTAACGGCAATGAGCTGGTCGGTCTGTTCTACGGCGGCGGTTTCAAGCTGATGGAATTACAGTTGATCGGCTTTGCTTCCGTCGCCGCATGGACGGTAGTGACAATCACGCTGACCTTCCTTGTGATCAAAGTCATCTTCGGTCTGCGTGTCAGCCGTGAAGAAGAAGTACAGGGTCTTGACGCTACCGAGCACGGCATGCCTTCCGCGTACGCAGGCTTTGCCATGACGCCCGAATATATCGAGGAAGGCGATGCTCCGGTGGTTGTGGATGGCGACGCACCTGTCGCGGAGGCTGTCACCGTCAACAGGGTCCCGTCCTTCGTGGAGGAAGGCAGACCCAAGATCACCAAAGTGGAAATCGTCTGCAAGGAATCCCGCCTCGAGCCTCTCAAGAACGCTATGATGGGCATCGGCATCACAGGCATGACGGTTTCCCACGTTCTCGGCTGCGGCGCTCAGAAGGGCAAGCCGGAATATTACCGCGGTGTTCAAATCGAAGCAAGCCTGCTGCCGAAGGTGCAGGTTGACATCGTCGTCTGCGCGGTTCCGGTCGCTTCCGTCATCGAAACAGCCAAGAAGGTGCTTTACACCGGTCACATCGGCGACGGCAAGATCTTCGTTTATGATGTGGAGGACGTTGTCAAGGTTCGTACAGGCGAAACCGGCTACGACGCCATGCAGGACGTTGAGTAATAATTGAAACACTGTATTGCAAACTATTGCATGGATACTAATGACTTTAATCTCGTACCATCACTGCATTTTGAGAAATTGCAATAAAAAAATAATAAGCAAGGCTGTCTTTCGTCCTATGTGAACGGAAAACAGCCTTGTTGTTTTGTATGTGTATTTTTTTATGGGAAAATCAAAAACGCTGCGATATTATAATTCTCGAAGCATGTTGCCCTTGACTTCCACTGTTTTCCATTCGACAAAGGCGAAACTGCCGTTTGTATGGCGGTTGACGCGATTAATCCATGTTATTTCGTTGGCAGCCTTTGCTTTCAGCAGATCATTTTGTATGTCAGCTGCGTAGAGCGATGAATTGATGACCCACCAATGAGCGGAGATGTTCGCTCTGTTGAGGTCGTTTTCCAGACGGAGCGCTTCATAAACGGGTGTCGCTTCGGGAAGTGTGACAATGATTACCTCTGTTTCATCGGATTTGAGCCGCGGAAGCAGCTTCCTCACACATTCAGGCGTTTCGCCTTTGGTTCGCTGGATTTCCCTGTTGTAGCTTTGGGTGGATTCGAGCAGCAGCAGGGTGTGTCCTGTGGGTGCGGTATCAATCACCACATTTTCATCGCCGGCTTTATCGACGATTTCTGCAAAGGCTCTGAACACCGCAATCTCCTGTGTGCAGGGGGAGCGAAGATCCTCCTCGATATAGGCAAGATCGGAATCGGACATGCCGTTTTCTTTTGCTTTTGTCAGCACTTCGGACTGATATTTTTTTAGTTCTGCCTTCTCGTCAATGTGGCTCATAGTAATAGATTCGGAATCGCTGAGGACGAATTTCAGATGTGCCGCAGGGTCGGTGGTAGTGAGATGCACCTTTGCTCCTTTTCCGGCAAGTCCTAAAGCGATGGCTGCTGCAATGGTCGTTTTGCCTACGCCGCCCTTGCCCATGGTGAAAATTACCTTTTTCCGGGTGACGGCAAGGTAATCCACCAAATCGGAAAGATGCATGATTTGCAACGCTTCAAGATACTCTGTGGAAGTGGCACTTGTATCGCTGTTAAGCAATGCCCTGACGTTTTTCTATTCCGGCGACATTGTAGGCACGAAGCGGAATGAAGCAGGTTTCAAGCGTTCTGAGCGTTTCCGGCATATCGGCAAGGGCGTTCTGCTGTTTGAAATACAGACTGTCGGAAACGCTGTCATTGTGGGAGGTCAGCACGCCGTTGATCAGCAGCATCTGATTTCTGATGCCAATATCGCTCAGTTCTTTCGATGCTCTTTCCGCTTCCTTCAACGGCGCGTTTTCTGGACGTGTCACAAGTATCAGTGTGGTCAGTTCACCGTCTGCAAGCGTTTCAACCGCTTGCCTGTAGATGGCTTTTTTTGATTCAAGTCCCGAAAGCTGCCCTAAACAGGACGCGCCGTGGGTGCTTTCACTGATGAAATTGCTCCATGCGGAAGGAAGCTGGAGCATTCTCAGGGTATGCCCTGTCGGAGCCGTGTCGAAGATGATATAATTGAATCGCTTGACAATAATGCCGTTTTGTTTCAGACGGTCAATGACCGTGGTGATGCGAAGCAGCTCCGGATCGACGCTGGCGCCGCATATGCCCGTTTCACAGCACAGGGCAGGCTCAAAAATCTGCATTTCTTTCATGGTGAGTAAGCTCCTTTGTAATTATTTGTGATTGGAAAACCAATGCTTGGTTTTGTTGGCGATCCTGCAAAGCAGCAGCATGACAGGCACTTCGGTCAGCACACCTACTGTCGTGGCAAGCGCCGCAGGGGAAGACGTCCCGAACAGTGCCACCGCCACAGCAACGGCGAGTTCAAAGAAATTGGAGGCGCCTATCATACCGGCAGGTGCGGCTATATCGTGCGGCAGTTTCAATAGCTTACATGCCATATACGCAATCGTAAAGATAAAGAATCAGCCAGATCAGAATTGCCATCGGAACGGAAATGCCTGCAAAGGTAAATTTATTCAGAAAATCCGGTATCTGAGGCAAATGTTTCCCTATCGCAACTCCCGCCGCCATGCAGAGTATCACCCAGACTGTCAGGTATCGTTGAAAAACGCTTATGCCGGTATTTTTCTTTGCTTCCCTAGAAACACCTCATAATAAATTGATATATAGAAATTAATCAATGTATGTTCTTGAATAATTGCCGTGTTTTATGCATTTCTTAAAGCAAATATGTAAAACACGGCCTATTTATTTATCGCGGCGGCATTTGCGATCTGTCTGGAGATCCTGCCCGGAAACAGCGGTAATTTGCGCAATACAAGTCCTCGCCAGTTCAGCGCCGTCGGCGGAAATGGTGTAGTACATCCACTTTCCTTCTTTTCTACCGATGACGACGCCGCTGTCACAGAGAATTTTCATATGATGAGAGAGTGTCGGTTGACTTAAAGACATTTCCTCGAGCAGCTCACACGCACACCGTTCTCCGCCCTGCAGCAGCTTTAGAATCTGTATGCGGTTCTCATCACAGAATGCCTTGAAGATAACCGTCATTTGCTTATTGGTAAGCTCCATTTTCTCGCATCCAATCATACATTGATGAACTTCTATACTAAAATTATATGCATAATATAGACGATTGTCAATATATTTTTTGTCAGGAATTTGTGATATAAGGTCAAAAACTCAAATAAAATCTGCACGTCTTATTGTAAAATCCCACTGTATCACCCTATTTTTGAAAATACATATTTCTTAAGATAGAAAAATACCTGTGTTATAATTACATATAATTTAGATAGCCTTACTAAGTTGTGAATAAAAGCGAGAAAGGAGACATCGGTATTATGTGCAAATTATTCGGATTTTACCATTGCCATCTTCATGGCGGTTGACTGGTTCACTGGATTGATAGTAGCAGACGCATTGAAAAAATCACCTAAAACTGAAAGCTGTGCATTGGAAAACAATGCAGAACGCAAAGGTCTCTGCTGCAAAGGAGCAATGTTGATTCTGGTATTGTAGCAGTAAGATTTGTGAAATCAGCTCATGCAAGGATTGCTCCGATACATGAGCTGATATATTACTTTGAAGAAGCAAATGAACGAACAGCCAGCACCAAGTATCCGTTGATAAAGGTGATGTGTTCGCTTACTGTATGGTATGGAAGGGTTAAACAAAAAAGATGCACGTGGGGTTTCAGTCCTCATAATGTCCTTTACAAGAAATAATCCAAAGATTTCCGTCAACAATATTATAGACAAGTCTGTTACCATGATCAATATGTCTGCTCCATCCCTTTCGGTATTTTAGAGGTTCCGGATGACCTGTTCCCTTGGATCCTCGATTCTCGGAAACATGACGATGCAATCGTCGAAAAAAATGCTGTAAACGCCGAAAATTCGCTATTTTAGCTTGACATTTCGCTCGTCATGTTG
>CADBZY010000002.1 GCA_902799245.1 uncultured Ruminococcus sp. | reverse complement strand
CGTGATATTGTCACCGTAAATTTTTATTGTTTTTCCTTTTACAGTCTTTTCTCCGGGATAGGCAACAGGTTTATTATCACCGTAATCGACAAAGACATTATTCCCGGCAATCTCGAAAGACAGCATGCCCTCCAGACTTTCACCTACGGCTTTTGCCGTTGTCATCGTAACGACCGGCTCGCCGAGGGTTTCAGGGTCAGAACAGGTATCTATAGGAGACACATTGTTCACACCCATAATCCCGTCGCTGGCGGATACGTCTGTGGGAGACACTTTTCGGGAATGACCGCCGATACGGTAGCTTGCGGATGCGCTGGTGGGCGACACGTCGCTTGGCGTGACGTCATCCGACGCGCTGACAGTCATGAACACCGTCGCCAAAACGAGCAGCGCGAGCGTAAGGGAAGCCATCAGCGCAGTGCGCAGACTGAATCTTCGTTTAAGATTCAGCTTTCTGAGTTTCTCATACATTTTTTCTCGATCCTTTCTGTAAAGAGAATAAAATTGATTTTGCGGTTTTAAAAACCGCAGATGATTACGTTAGCTCCTATTTGAGCTGCTTCTGTGTAAAGTATATATCTGATTAGATAAATTGTCAAGATACATTCAAGTGAAGTGATGTTTTTTTATCACTTTGTTAAATATGCTTACTTCAGATGGATGGCAAAAAAGAACGGCGCATACTCCGAAGGATTACCCAAAAGGCCATCCAAGGAATACGCGCCATGTCTTTTTTATTTTTACACTTACACGTGAAGTGCGTATGAATCATCCTTCCGCGGACAGTCTCTTTCTTCTGCGCATCAGGAAAAACCTACCGAATGGGACCTGTGAAAAATAATTACAGTCCCGCGATCACGCCGCAGGCGATTTTCAGGCCGGAATCGCCCGAAGGCTGGCTCTCGAAATCATCGTACTTCTGATGAATGATGACGGTCTTGCCTATCACCTCATCCACTCCGAAGCGGTTGAGAAGAACGGCGTTCCACGCGCTGCCGTTGCTTGCGAAAAGCGGCGGCAGATCGCCCGCGTGCTCCGGGTGCGGACAGTCGCCGGGGTTGTAATGCGCGCCCGCGTCGGCAAAGGGGTCGTTCTCGTTGCCGGTGCAGCTTTCGCCGTCGTGAATGTGCATTCCGTGGACGGTGTTGCCGCATTCCTCGGTCGACACGGGAAGTCCGGTGACTGCCGTGAGCACCAGCACGCCTTCATTGTCCGCGTAAAACGCAACCGTTCCCTCAATATCGGGGTATTGTTCCGAGCCATGTATCTGCGCCAGCGCCTGCGGAGGATTCTCCAGTATCAGCTCCGCTACGCTCTCGATCACACCGACGGAGCGGTTCTGTCCGCCGTTTATGCTGCCGTTGTTCTGAAAATTTTCCATTTGAATCACAACCTTTCTGCTGCCATAATATGCAAAAAACGCGGCCCGCGCGACAGCAAACTGATAACTGCCCGCAGACCGCGCCAATGGCTATTTGATTGCGTTGTACATGTTGTCAATCGCCTCGTTGACAGCGTTGTTGACCTCGTCGGCCGCGTGCATCAGCCTGCGGCGCACCTTGCGCTGTGTCGGCATTCCGGTCACGCCTAAGCACGCCGCAGCGCCGACGGCGATTCCGAGCAGCAGCCACAGACCCATGCCGGAGGAAGTCATGTTCCTTTTGCAGTACATTTTTTATACAACTCCCTTTCAAGATATTTTCATGCGCATTGCAAAGAATAGTAACGCGGGCTGCTCATGCAGAACGGTAACGGCATGATTGCACAAATTCTATCGTGTGAAATTTGCGCTTTCCCGCATTTTTATTATTGACATCACGAAGATTTTAATTCATTATATATGTATGTGTGATTTTTCGGAAAAAAGAAGGGATGCGAAAGAATGACGGATTTGAAAAAAAGAATCAATTATACTGTTGTTTGTGTCAATGAGTTTGCGGAAAAGCATCATATTTCTTCAAAATCGGCTTTTGATTATCTATACCGTTACAAAGGCATAGAATTTCTGAAAGAGTTTTATGATATAGAACACACATTGAGCTTTGATGATGCGGTTGACGATCTGACAAGAATTTGCAGGAGAAACGGGGGAGATATTGATGCTTTTGTATCACGGCAGCAACACGGACATAAAAATAATTGACCTCGCAATGTGCAGACCGTATAAGGATTTCGGCAGAGGTTTTTATCTGACTGTAGAGAAACATCTTATCGAATATATGATACAAGACTTAGTGGAAATCCTTGTCGATGTGCAGCAGATTGAATACGATGAGGCAATGGCAATGCTGTATTCTTCGGCTGTTTATGACAAAGTGATGGACATAGAAACAGGTCTTTACAGAGAAAGTCCCGCATATGTGTTTGGTTTGTTGCAGGATGAAATGAATTTTGGCAGAATCGTTCAGGCGGAGATATGACCGTTACTCACTGAAAAAAGAAACGACCCAAAAAACCAAAGGAGATAATCGAAAAAATGCCTATACTCAACATAGTCCTTGTAGAGCCGGAGATTCCTCAGAATACCGGAAACATCGCCCGCACCTGCGCCGCCACCGGCGCGAGGCTGCATCTGGTGGAGCCGATGGGATTCAGGCCCGACGACAAAAAGCTCAAACGCGCAGGGCTGGATTACTGGCACCTGCTCGACATCACTTATTATTCCTCACTCGATGATTTTTTCGCGAAAAACCCGGACGGCAGCTTTTATTATTTTACCACAAAGGCGCTGCACACCCATTCCGATGTGCAGTATCCCGACAACGCCTATCTTGTGTTTGGCAAGGAGACAGCCGGACTGCCGGAATCACTGCTTTACGCCAACCCCGAACGCTGCGTGCGCCTGCCGATGCGCGGTCAGGCGCGGAGTCTGAATCTTTCCAACGCCGTTGCGGTGGGCGTTTATGAAGTCCTGCGCCAGTGGGATTATCCCGAGCTCCAAAACCAGGGCAGACTGCGGGAATACGACTGGGACGCGGATGCGCCGGTCAATTGACAGTTTTTCTTGACACAGGGGGATTTTTACGTGAAAAGAACAGCCAGAATTATTCTTATCCTGCTTATAATGCTGGCAGCCGTACTGACATTTGCCTATATCGGGATAAAGCAGAAGTTGACGCCTGCCGATGTCGGTCACGCGTCAGGGAGCAAGGGGATAAACAGCGCCCAAAGTGCCGATAACGGCGAAAAAAAACTGGTGGCGCCGGAGGGCAGCATTATTCTTCAGGTCGGTCAGTCGCGTCAGTGCCGGGTTGAGTTCAGCGACGGCAGCCCCGCGGACGGTGCGTTCTGGAGCAGCGGCAACGAGAAGATCGTCCGGATCAGCACCGACGGCAGAGTGACCGCTGTCGCAGAGGGAGAAACCGAACTTCTGGCCGTTCTCGGCAAGGATAACAAGACCCGTGTCAAGGTGTCGGTCTATGAGGATCTGACCGCTGCGGCCGTCAACGCCGTCACCAATCTGGCGGCAGACGGAAGCGACGCTTCTATGGAGCTGGTGGATTCAATGGCGCTGAGTCTTTCTCACGCCAACGATAAGAAAACTGCCGACCTTGGCGCGATGATGCAGGCGCTTGCGGCATTCAAACAGGCCGGAGCCGCGGGTGACAGTTCCGCTCCCCGGCTCTGGGACACGTTGACGGAGACGGTAAAAAACACCGGAACAGGCCTTGACGGGGAGCTGCTTCGTCAGGCGGCGCTGGCGGCCTACTCTCAGGGAGAAAAATCTTCCTCCGAGATGACGATCACCTTCACGGGTGACTGCACCTTTGCCTATTACAATGACAGCAATTCCCCGGGGCGTTTTCCCGCGATTTATGAGCGTTCCGGCAGCCTGACATATCCCTTTGACCTCACACGGGAGGTGTTCGGTGCGGATGACATCACGATGATCAATTTTGAAGGCACCCTTACCGATTACACCAAGCACAAAAGCAAGCAGTTCTTTTTCCGCGGGGAGCCGTCCTTTGCCAATATCCTTCCGGCGTCCTCGGTGGAGGCTGTCACGGTGGAGAACAACCACTCCTATGATTATCTCGACATAGGCTACAGCGACACCTTGGATAATCTGAAAAAAGTCGGCGTGCAGTACACCAATTATGACACACCCGCTGTCCTCAATGTCAAGGGAATGCGCGTTGTCATGCTTTCGCTGTGTCTGTTTGAGACGGATTTTTCCGACGAAATGCTGGAACATATCCGGTATTACGTACAGATGTACAAGCAGAAGGATACCGTTATCGTGGTGAACGCGCACTGGGGCATAGAAAGAGATACTGTTCCCAACAGCGGACAGATTGACGCGGCTCACGCTATGATTGATTCCGGTGTGGATCTGATCATCGGGCATCATCCGCATGTTCCGCAGGGCATAGAGGTGTACAACGGACATTACATCTTCTACAGCCTCGGGAATTTTGCCTTTGGCGGAAACTCGAAGGCGGCCAAGCCCGAAACGCTGATCGTCCGCACCATGTTCGGCAGGGATGCGTCCGGAAATGCCGTTCTCAGCCGTGTGTCGGTCGTCCCCTGTCTGATCACCTCATCGGGTACCACTTTCAACAATTACCGTCCCACGCCGCTTTACGGCGAAAGCGGCGCCGGGGTGATGAATTTGCTGCTCCGGCTGAGCGGACAGATAGACGGCGGCGTTCAGTCGCTCACCTGGAATATGATTCCGTAAAAATTTTACTTTATTCTTCCCAAAACAGGCTGTCCCGCGCAAAAATATTTAGGGCAGCCTGCTTTTTTTGGGTTTTGACAGTTGCAAAAAGCAGGGGATATTGATATAATCATATCTGTACGATTTTAATTTTGGAAGGAAGTCCGTAAAAGATGATATTTGAAATTGATGAAACAGCCGAGAACACGGAAAATAAAATGGCAGAGGTGAATGAAATAACCGCCTCTGACGCGGAAAACGCGCAGGAAGCAGAGCAGGAGGACGCACAGGAAAACGGGCAGGACACTCTGACGGAGCAGGCTCCCGAAAACGGGGACAGTGCAGAGCCGGAAGAGACGGACGATAACAGCGCGTTGGAGGAGCCTGCGGAAAGCGAGGAGGATTCCGAGTACGACCCGGAAGTGGTCGTGGAGGACGCGGGAGATTTCAGAAACGAAATCGTGATTTATCAGACCGACGACGGCTCCGTGGCGCTGGACGTTCCGCTGGAAAACGAAACAGTATGGCTGACCCAGAAGCAGATGCAGGAGCTTTTCGGCAGGGATATTTCCGGCATTTCCCGTCATATATCCAACGTATTCAAGGACGGCGAGGTGGAGAAGGAGGGCAACATCCATTATGTGCGCTCCGAACGCACCGGCAAGCCGATCGCCTATTACAGCCTTGACGTCATCATTCCCGTGGGCTACCGCGTCCGTTCAAAGCGTGCCGTGGAATTCCGCAAATGGGCGAGCAAGGTGCTCAAGCAGTACATTCTCAAGGGCTACGCCGCCAACGAACAGCGCATGAAGCAGCTCGGCGAGGTCATCAAGATCATGAAGCGCACCGGCAATATGTTAGAGGCGCGGCAGATTCTCGATGTGGTGGACAGCTTCTCCACCGCGCTCGACCTGCTCGACGATTACGACCATCAGTGTATTCCCAAGCCCAAGGGAAACGAAGCCACCTATGTGCTGACATACGAAGAATGCCGCGAGCTGATCGACGGCATGAAATTCTCGGCGGACAGCGATCTTTTCGGCAACGAGAAGGACGACAGCTTCAAGGCAAGCATCGCGGCGATCTACCAGACCTTCTTCGGCGAGGACGTTTATCCTTCGCTCGAGGAGAAAGCCGCCAACCTGCTCTACTTCGTCACCAAGAACCATTCCTTCTCCGACGGCAACAAGCGCATTGCCGCCGCCGTATTCCTCTATTTCCTCGACAAGAACAACATTCTTTTCAACGACGAGGGCGACAAGATCATCGCCGACTACACACTCGTTGCAATAACCCTGATGATCGCGGAATCCCGCGCCGAGGAAAAGGAAGCGATGGTCAGCCTGATCATGAATTTCCTCAATTGGTAAATCCGGTGTGTTATGATGGCAGAAACAAAAGCGGACAGCAAACAGGAATATTTGGAATGTGAGCGCAAATGGGTGTACTGGTGCCTGATCGCCGTCGCCGGGTGGTTCGGCGCATACACCTTTCTGCTGCGCGGCGGCGTATTCTGCAACGCACAGACCGCCAACATCGTGCTTTTTGCAATGGCGGTCGGCAGGGGAGATCTCAAAGGCGCGCTGTATCTGCTGATACCCATCGGCGCCTATTTCGCGGGCGCGTTCTTTTCGGAATACATGGGCAAATCGGTCAAAAAGCTGCATTTCCTGCGGTGGGACACCATTCTTGTCGGACTTGAAACAATAGCCGTCATTATCCTCGGGCTGCTGCCGAAAAGCGTTCCCGATCAGGTCTGTCAGATCGCCCTGAATTTCATCTGCTCCATGCAGTTCAACACCTTCCGGCAGCTGGAAGGCACTCCCGCCGCCACCACCTTTGTCACCAATCACATCCGGCAGGTCGGTTCCAATCTCGCCAAATTTGCCCGACACCGCGATTCCGCTTCGGCGGCAAAGGTGAGGACGCACGGCGCGATGATCTTTTTCTTCTTTGTGGGAGGCACTGTCGGAACGGTTTTGGGCAATTTAGCCGGACTGCCGTCCCTTTGCGGTTCCGCCGCCATCCTGCTGGCGGTATTCATCCGCCTTGCCCATGCCGACCGTTCCTATGAGAAAAATCTCCTCTCCCGTGTCCCCAGAGGACACTGAAGCGCTCGCATTCGCTCGCTAAGTGAATAGTGAATGATGAATAGTGAATAATGAATAGTTTCGGAGCGCTGCGCGCTGGATTATAATTCCAAGGTGCTCTGCGCCACCCTTCACCCTTCTCCCTTTCACCATTCACCCTTCACCCTTCACCCTTCTCTCTTCACATTTCACACTGAGTCAAGGAGGTGTATAAATGGCTGGGGAATTCATGCAGAGTTCGGCGCCGTATTTCCGGCAGTCGGACACGCAATTGTCGTCTACGGTGCAGAGAATCTGCGCGCTGTGTATACTGCTGCCGCTGCCGCTGCTGCATTACGGCTGGCGCGTTGTGCTGATGGCGGTATTCGGTATTCTTTCCGCCGTCGGCGCGGAAGCGCTGTGGAATCTGCTTGCCAAGCAAAAGCAGACGGTATCTGATATGACGGCGCTGGAAACGGGGCTGACCTGCGCTTTGCTGATGCCTGCGTGCGCGCACTACCCGCTTGTGATCTTCGCTGCGGCTTCTGCCATGATTATAGGCAAGCTGCCCTTTGGCGGCAGGTTCCGCACGCCTTTTATTCCCGCGGCGGTGGGTTACTGTCTTGCGGCGGTATGCTTTCCCGCCGAGACATTCACCTACTCCCGTCTTGACGGTACTGTGGCAGCAAAGCTCTCCGTCTTTGGCTCTAACAGCGGTGTATCTCCCGCTTTATCCCAGATTGCGCTTCTGAGGGGCGGCAAAGATCCGTTGACCCACATTGGCGAATTCCTTTTAGGTGAAGTCGCCGGCCCTCTCGGAACCGCCTCCGTTGTGCTGCTGGTGATTGCCGCGGTCTGGCTGATTTTTACCGGTAATCTGGCGTGGCAGAGCGCGGTTTCCTTTTTGGCGGCCGTTGCGGTCTTTTCTTTTGCAGCGCCTTATCACGGCATTTCCGGCTATATGTACATCGTGTATGACCTGCTGGGCGGATCGACACTGTTCTGCTGTGTCTTCTTTGCCGCCTACCTGAATTACTGTCCCAAGCTCGCTACCGCGCGGTTGATCTGGGGCGGAATCTGCGGCGCGATTGCCGTGCTGATACAGCACTTCGGCAGCGTGGAAGCAGGCGGCGCCTTCGCCGTGCTGATGATGACGCCGTTTTCCGATTCGTTCGACCGTATGGTGTGGCATTGCCGGAGCAAGGGATTCACCTACCGTCAGATCCGGCACAGACTGGGTGAAAGAATTTCCTATCGCATGAAAACACAGCAGGAGCGTGAGTTGGATGAATTCAAAAAGACACAGTAGAACAACAGCGGAAGATCTGCCCCATCCCATGCTGCTTCACGGCGCGGGAATTGCCACCATTGCCGCCGCGTGTACATCCGCCGCCAATGCTCTCGCGCTTTCCGTGGTCATGCTCGCGCTGTGTTCCGGCATGGCGCTGATCTATATCTTTGAGCGAGGCGAATATATTCAGCCCATGCTCAGCGTGCTCTATTTCGTCCCTGCCGCCTTTATTGCCTGCGGAAGCGGTATTCTGCTCAACACCTTTTCGGTTTCGACCTCGGCCAGCATTGGCATGTATCTGCCGCTGACGGCTGCCGACGCGCTTGTGCTGGCTAGGCTCCAGCCCGGTTCGCCGTTTTTGTCTCCGTCCGAAGCGCTGCCCTCCGCCATAAAACTCTGGTGGCTCTACGCGGTAATGGCTCTTCCGGTCGGGCTGCTGCGGGAAATTTTTGGCAAAGGTACGATATTCGGACATCGTCTGTTTTTCAATCCGGCGGTGAGCGGAATGAATCTTCCGTTTGCGGGCTTCATTATGCTTGGTTTCGGGCTAGCCATCTACAACATGGTTGCGAAAAGCAGCGCGAAATAGTTATCGTTACAAAATATTAACTTTATCCGGCGGCGAATGTGGTATAATTACTGTAATTACGTAACAGAAAAATGCATTTGTCGAAACGGAGGATTTATTTAATGGACTTTTTTGATGATGATTTCGGCATGAATTCACAGACGGACGGCGTGCAGGATGATTTTTCGGACGACTTTTTTGATGACGATGATTTTGGCACTGAAAGTTCAGTAGTTCTGCCGGCTGCAAGACCGAAATTCAACCGGATAGATGTCAAGCCGGAGCCGATCAATCTCAGCGAATCTGCCCCTTCACAGGAGCCGTTTACCATGCAGTTTACACCTGCTGCGGACATTTCTTCCGCTTCGGCGGATGCCGCTGTTTTCCACGAAGCGCCTGCGTATGAGCAAGCGCCTGCCTACGAGGAAGCACCCCCGTATGAGGAAGCGCCAGCGTATGAGCAAGCACCCGCGTATCAGGAAGCACCCGCGTATGAGCAAGCTCCCGCGTATGAGCAGGCACCTGCGTATCAGGAAACTCCTGCATATGAGGAAGCACCTGCGTATCAGGAAGCTCCCGCGTATGAGCAAGCACCCGCGTATGAGCAAGCACCCGCGTATGAGCAAGCACCCGCGTATGAGCAAGCGCCAGCGTATGAGCAAGCACCCGCGTATGAGCAAGCTCCCGCGTATGAGCAAGCGCCAGCATATGAAGAAACACCTGCGTATCAGGAAGCACCCGTGCTTGAAAAAACACCTGCCGAGTATCTATTGGACTATATCGACTGTCACTATAAGTTTATTCCCCGCGGAGTAGATGTCAACGAGCTGAACAGAACGTATATTTATGCGCTGCGTTACGGTGCGGAATGGGGCTACAGTACGGTAATCATCCCTATCACCTCTGTTTTTTGCAAGAGTCTATGCTTTGACAGCGACAACCGTCAGATTCCCGTGGAGAAACTGCGTGAAATGCGCAAGGAGGCCATGGCGGCATCTATCAGTCTTCCGGGAACGGATACGTTCGAGGAAGAATACAACAGGAAGACCTCGATTATGCAAAATAAGGCAATCAATATAGACGCGTTTGAACACGCTAAGCACAACGGCGCAGCCATCAATTGTTTCAGTTCGTTTGTCAAAAACGGAGTTGTCACAAAAGACCTTCTGATCGTTCAGGTTCCTGTCGCGGAGGCGTGGAATGTATTTGCGTGGATCCCTGTAGGCGGAAAAAACGGAATGCCGTCCAATGAAGTATTGACGGCGGTTTCCAAGCACTGGAACGAGCTTTGCGGCGCGGTGCCGGCGGTACTGGATTGCGGCGTGGTGGAATATTTCGTTCCCAACGGAAAGCCTTCGAATCAAGCGGCGTTTCAGATAGCCCGTGAGCAGTTCGCGATCTGTCACGAGCGCGTGCTTTGCCTCACCCGAAGTCACACCCTGAGCGAATTGGTTGATACCCTTACCAAGTCCTGCGTCTGGTACCTCGGCTGGAAATAATTTATTTCATCGATACTTGCTCCGTCATCATTCATATGATAAAATAATCCCGTAGGACTTTCATCGAAAGAAAATGATCGTCATGCGGGATTTTTGTTTGATCGAAAAGGACGGACTGATTCCACGACACAATTGTAAATCATCGAGCCAACCTTTTGCGCGATGGATTCGTATATGTTATTGAAAAGATGATTTGAAAGGGTGATTGCTTATCAAAACACGCGATTTTCTGTATTTCACCGGATTCGGCATCAAAACCGTGCTGTTCCGGCAGAAGAAGCCTATTCTCGGCACGATCATTGTCACCGACAAGTGCAACCTCAAATGCAAGCACTGCTCGGTCAACAACATTACCGCCGTTATTTATCCCTACGAGCAGATAAAGAACGAAATGAAGCAGCTCTACGATAGGGGCATACGAATTCTGTTTTTCTGCGGCGGCGAGACCTTTCTGTGGCAGGACAGCGGAAAGAACCTCCGCGACCTGGTCATCGAGGCAAAGGAAATGGGATTCCTCATCGTCAATGTCGTCACCAACGGCACACACCCCATCGACCTGCCCGAAGCCGATCTGATTCTGCTGAGTCTTGACGGCGACCGGGAACGCCACAACATGATTCGCGGCGACACCTTCGACACCATCATGCACAATATTTCCAAGGCGACCGCCGACAATATCTGTTTCTACATGGCGATCAACCAGATCAACAAGGGAGCCGTCAAAGAGGTGTGCGCCCTTGCGCGGGACACCAAAAACGTCCGCGCCGTGTCCTTCAATTTCCATACTCCCTATCCCGACACCGCCGAGCTTGCGCTCACCCGTGAGGACAAGGCAAAATGCTGCGAGGACATCCGTCAGATGATGAAGAAAGGCGCGCCTGTATTCAACCTCAAAAGGGCGTTTCCCTACCTCATCAACAACACTTTTCCCACGCCCTGCTGGCAGTGCGTCGTCATGGAGAACGGAAAGCTCTCCACCTGCGGTCGCTGCATTGACGTTCCGGGACTCTGCGAGAAATGCGGGTATTTCTTCGTCGCGGAATACACCCTGATTTTCAGCGGCAAAATCGGAATTGTGCTGGAAATGCTTCGCACCTATTTAAAATACATATGACGGAGGGTATCACAAAATGACGAGCTTTATCACGAAACTCACCCGCATGTGGCTCACGCGCAGCGCAAAGCCCTTCACCTTCACCAATGAATACGACGATATTCTGCCCTATTCCGAGTGTGACGGGCTGGGACTGTACGTGCATATTCCCTTCTGCAAAAGCCTTTGCGCCTTCTGTCCCTACTGCAAAACGGTGTATTCCAAGGAACAATGCGACCGCTACATCGACGCGCTGCTCAAAGAGATAGCGCTTGTCGGCGGTCAGTCGGGCGAAAAGAAGAAATGCACCAGCCTTTACTTCGGCGGCGGCACGCCTGCCCTTGCCGCCGACAGGATCGGCGAGATCATCGCCGCGCTGCGGCAGCATTTTGACATCACCGAAGGCGTCGGACTGGAGCTTCACCCGGACAACGTGACGCCCGAAACGCTCCGAACGCTGAAAGCCGCCGGCGTCACCAAGATCAGCATAGGCGTTCAGTCCTTCCTGTCGAAATTCCAGAAGGTACTGGGACGTAAGCCGATTGATACAGATGCGATGAAGCAGGCGCTTAACGAAATCAAATTTGAAACCGTGTCGATGGATTTTATTTTTGCGCTGCCGGGACAGACACTGGACGATCTGCAATCCGACATCGACAGGGCGTTCGACATCGGTGCGAACCATGTGGCGATCTATCCCTTCATCGACTTCACCTTCACACCCGGCAAGGTAAAGCCCCTCGGCAAGCGGGACAAGCGTGAACTGCTCGACAGCATCACGGCTTACTGCTTTGACAAGGGACTGAAAAGGGATTCGATATGGACTTTTTCTTCGGAAAGCGGAGCGAAATATTCCTCCATGACGCGGGACAATTTCCTCGGCTTCGGCTGTTCGGCGACCACGCTGCTGAAAAAGCAGTTCAAGGTCAACACCTTCTCGGTGGAGGAATACATCAGGCGCGTTGAGAACGGTAAAATACCCACCTCGCTGACCATCCGCTTCACGCCGCGCCAGAGGATGATTTATTATCTCTTCTGGACGCTGTACAGCACGCGGCTCGACCCGAAGGATTTCAATGCGTTCTTCGGCGTGCCGCTGCAAAAGATGTACGGTTTGGAATTCCGGCTGGCGCGTCTGCTCGGCTTCCTAACCCTTGAAAACGGCATATACAAAATGACCCTCAAAGGCGCGTTCTACTACCACCACTTTGAGAACTACTACACGCTCGCCTACATTGATAAAATGTGGGGAATCATGCGCGAGCAGGCGTTTCCCGAGAGGATTGAGCTGTGAGAATCAACAAAAAACACTCCGCTGCGACAAGGAATTCAAAGCAAAATCCTTGCGCTCCGGAGTGTTTGATTATGTGCTATAGAATTATCTGTGCTTTTTCCCTGATTCCAGTTTCTTGCGCTTCCGGCGGCTGGCCGCCGCGTCAAACGCCCTGTCTGCGGCCATATCGACAATCCTGTCGGAAAAGGCGTATAGCACGCAGCCGATCGTGAAGGTAACGCCCATCACCGCTAACTTGCGGGCGAATTTCTTGCGGCGCTTGGCAAGTTCCTTTTTGACCTGTCTTTCGACCGCCTTTTTGATTTCCAGAGCCACTTTCTGCTTAGCGGATTCGCTGAGATCGCTCAGTGAGATTCCATGAGGTAGAAACGCCATGATGAAAAATCCCTCCTCAGTATTCAAAGCCGCTTGCCTCGCCGAGCGGCTTTTCCAGCAGTTCGGGATTGGCAAATACGTGCTTGATCAGTTTCAGGCTCCTTGCAAAGTAGAATCCGTCGGCGATGCGTTCGTCGAGCGTCGCGCCAACGTCCACCACGTCGCGTATTTCCTTGGTGCCGTCGGGCATGATGATCTCTTCCTTGTGCAGCGTGCCGATGGTGATCATAATGCTGTTGGTGCCGTAGTTGCTCAGGTGGTGATAGACGGCAGGACACTTAATGCTGCCGAGGTTGCTGGTGAGAATGGTGGTGTAGTTCGGGTCGCCTTGGGTGAGCGCCTTGGGATTCTTGCCCCAGAAGTCCAGCCAGCGGATAATACGTACCACTACCGCCAGTATAGGCCTTGGGATTTTGGCGAACGCGTCCAGCGTTGCGTCGACGCCGCCGGTGGAGTGTTCGCTCTTGCGCGTTTCCTTGACGTCGCCCACGATCTTTTTGCTGATGGAATCCAGATTATCCTCATCCGTGGGCGTCAGCACCATGAGCGATTCCTCCGCATCATCGGCAAATTTGCGCTTGACGACAAAGCTGATGGTGATGTCATAGCGTTCATACAGCCTGTAGCCCTGAATGAAGCGGTTCATCAGCGGACGCTCCTTGACCATGCGCGCCATACCTGTCACCGCGCAGTGGAAGATGGTGGTCTTGTAATCCGGGTGCTCCGCGTTGCGGCGTTCCAGATATTTCAAAAGCTCGGTCGCGTCGATCGTGTCGTTGAGGTACACCTCGCAGTCGGTGCGCTTCGGCCAGAGATACGCCATGATGGTCTGCAAGCCGGGAGCCTTCACCCTTCGTCCGTCACGGCGGTCGCCCCATCTGCGGCGGAGCTGTTTCTTTTTGAGCTTTGCGTCCTTCTTGGCCTGCTTTGCGTCAATCTTTGCCTGTTTTTTGGCGTTCTTCGCGTCGATTTTGGCCTGTTTCGCGTCGATCTTCGCCTGTAGTTTAGCGTTTTTCGCGTCGATCTTCGCCTGCTTCGCGTCGGCTTTCGCCTGTGCCTTCAAATCCTTTTTTTCCTGGCTCATATGGTCAGCTCCTCCAAATCGTATGTGATTCCCTGCTTCATTGCGCGGCAGGGAATATTGTATTTCTCGCGCATCAGTCTTTCAAATGCCGCCGTGGCTACCCGTGCGGTCATGGGCGGAAAGCTGTCGTCGTAATGGTCGAGCAGTATCGCCTTCGGCATCAGCTTTTCCACCAGTGAAGCGGCGTATGGCAGCGGGTCGCTCTTTCCCTGATAGGGCAGAATCAGCAGGTCGGCACCCGTGGGATATGTTTCGCTTTCGTCAAGACCCATGCTGCCCATGATCTGCAATCTTTTGCCGCCGCATTGCAGCTCGTAAAAGAGCGTTTCTCCGTTTTCGGGGTATTCCTTGTTGCATTGCACCAGCCGCAGTCCGTGCTTTAAGTTACCGGGACGGAGGAACCGCAGGGCGGTCCTGATCACCAGCGGTTTGTCAAACTGACAGTGCCGTCCCTGTATGGCGTGAACGGTAAAATTCCCTACTGCATAATAACCGCCGGGAGAGAGAATGTCAAGCTGTTTTTCCGAAACTCCATGATTTCTTAACGTTTCGCACGGCGTGGAAGTAGCGTGAATTGTTACGTTTCCGCCGGCATACAGCGCCGGTATCTGAATGATGTGGTCGAAATGACCGTGGGTGACAAACACATCCGAAACCGGCATCAGCGCTCCCACTCCGTTCATGGAAATCCTTTCGGGATGACTGTCACCGTGGCAGATGCCTAAAAACGGGTCAAACGCAATCGTCGATTGCTCATCATAAACCAGCAGCGCCGCCGTTCCGTACCATTTCAGCTTCATTGACCCGTATCCTCCGCGTTCTTTTCCTTTTCTTCCTCCTCCTGCTCGAGCTGGCGGAAGGAAACCTTGCCGACAAGTGTCTTGGGCAGTTCGGTGCGGAATTCAATCTCCCGCGGCAGGGCGTATTTTGCAATGTGCAGCCGGAGCTGCTCCATGATTTTTTCTTTCAGCTCGTCGGTCGGTTCCACGCCGTCCGCCGGTACAATGAATGCCTTGACGCGCTGCATTCTGCGCGGGTCTTTTACGCCGATGACGCAGCTGTAGGAAACCTCGGGACAGCTGTCGATGATGTTCTCCAGCTTTGAGGGATAGACGTTGTAGCCGTTGGTGATGATCATGCGCTTGAGCCGCTGCCGGAAATACACATATCCGTCCTTGTCCATCACGCCGAGGTCGCCGGTGTACAGCCATGTGTCCCCGTCGGGCAGCACGCGGAGGGTCTTGGCCGTTTCCTCCGGCATTTTGAGATAGCCCGTCATGAGCGACGGCCCTTTGAGAATGATCTCGCCCTCCTCGCCGGGAAGAAGCTGCTCGTCCGTGCCGGGCTTCACAATGCAGTAGACCGTATCGGGGAAGGGAATGCCGATGCTGCCCTCGCGGTAATCGTCCTTCGGGGTGAGGCAGCTCGCGGTGACGCACTCGGTCAGTCCGTAGCCTTCGCGCACCTGAATATGGGCGTTGTGGGCTTTGAGGAACGCGTCGATCTTCTTTTTCAACTCCACCGAGAGGCTGTCGCCGCCGCAGAACATGCCGAGCAGGAAGCTCATGTCCAGCCCGTCGAGCTGCGGCATGTGCAGCAGCGCCTCAAAGATCGTCGGTACGCCGGCGATGAAATTCGGATGCTTCCGGCGCAGCATGTCGGCATAGGACTTGCTGTTGAAGGTCGGCATGAGAATGCAGCACGCGCCGTGAATCAGCACGGTATGTATATTGATACCCAGTCCGAAGCCGTGGAACATCGGCATACAGCTCAGCATTTTGAATCCCTTGCGGAATTCCTCGCCGATGGCCTCCATTGCCTGCATGGCGCAGGCGTTGAAATTGAGGTCGGTCAGACAAATGCCCTTGGGCGTGCCGCTGGTGCCGCCGCTGTACAGTATGACCGCCGTGCGCTTCGGGTCAAATGTCACTTCGGGCAGTTCGATGCTCTGATCGCTGCCGCGTTTGAGAAAATCCGTCCACAGAATGTGCGGCTTCTTCGGGAACTTCAGGTAATCCTTGCCTTTTTTGAGCAGATAAAGCGGCTTTAATTTCAGCGGCAGCTCCTCCTGCATACGGCAGGTGAGAATGGTCACGGGATGATCGACATTGGCGAGCGCCGTCTCCACCTTCTCGTAAAACAGATCCACCGTGAGGATCATTTTGCTCTCGGAAATGTTGAGATAGCCGGTGACCTCGTTCTGCGCCGACAGAGGATGCACCATATTGGCGATCGCGCCGATGCGGCTGAGCGCATAGAAGCATACCAGCGCCTGCGGTGTGTTTGGCATACAGATTGTCACCGCGTCGCCCTTGTTGATGCCGGATGCGCAGAAAGCACGCGCCGCGCGTTCGATTTTTTCAATAAAGCGGCGGTAGCTCGTCTTTCTGTCATAGAATTCATAGGCAGGCTCATCCGGGAACTGCTCCGCGCATTTCTCCACCATCTCAAACATGGTCGCTTCGGGGTAAATAAGATGTTCTTTTTGCTTGTAATGTTGATTTTCGTCCATATTTATCGCTTCCGTTTGTTAATATTAGATATATAATATCATGTTTGTGTAGAATTTGCAAGGATTATGTTGGAATTTTGAATGAATTACCTTAAAAAAATGTAAAAAAGCGTATAGTATTTTCAATTTTATATATTAAAAAAATGTAAATATCGTTGCTTTTTTTATAGTGTTATGTTATAATCAAAACAATTATACTTTTGAATAAGATAATAAAGAAGTGCGATAATTTAACGGTTTTGGGTAAAAAACGAAAGGACGGTGATGGTGGATGGAAAAATTTCAACATGCGGTGGACAGGTCTGCCATCCCGACTGTCACTATTCTCGGAGTGGAGATAGCCGACATTAATATGCCGTGGCTGCTTCGCTTTACCGATGAGAATATCAAATTACTGGGGGGCGACTATATCTGTGTCGCCAATGTACATACGACCGTAAGATCGTCGGAGGACGAGGACTACCGCGCCATTCAGAACGGCAGCATCCTGACCATTCCCGACGGCGGCCCTCTTTCCACAGTCGGCCGCAAACGCGGCGCCACTCAGATTGCCCGCACAACGGGGCCGGATTATATGGGGGAGATCTTTAAAATCTCCGCCGAAAAGGGCTATCGCCATTACTTCTACGGCAGTACGCCCGAAACGCTTGAAAAACTGGTTATCAATATACAGAAAGACTATCCCGGCATCACGGTAGTCGGCAGCTGCTCCCCTCCGTTCCGTGAACTCAGCGCGGACGAGGACAGCATAATCACGGAAGGAATATGCGACGCGGCTCCCGATTTCATCTGGGTGGGACTCGGCGCGCCCAAGCAGGAAAGATGGATGGCGGCGCACCAGGGACGTGTGAATGGACTGATGGTGGGTGTCGGCGCGGGCTTTGATTACTTTGCCGGCAATATCAGCCGTGCCCCGGCCTTTATGCAGAATCACAATTTGGAATGGCTTTATCGGCTGATTCAGGAGCCGAGAAGACTCTTTAAGAGATACCTTGTCACCAACTCAAAATTCATATGGAAAACCATGATAAGAGGAAGTTAGCACATGTCGACCAAAGCACCCTGTCATGCGGATAACAAGCCGAAAATTCTTATCATTCATAATTACTATCAGATTCCCGGCGGAGAGGACACCGTTGTCGCCAACGAAAAAAAGCTGCTCGAGGAAAACGGACATGAAGTCATTCTGTATACCAGAAACAACAACGAAATCAAGACAATGAGCCGTTTCCAGAAACTGCTTCTTCCTTTCATGACGGTCTATAATCCGCGGTCGGCGCGGGATGTCAGGAGAATTATTCAAAACGAAAAGATAGACATAGTACATGTTCACAATACGCTCAATCTGATCTCGCCCTCTGTCTACTACGCGGCTGTCAGATGCGGCATTCCCGTGGTGCAGACCGTGCACAATTTCCGCCTGATCTGCCCCGGCGCGCTTCTGTACCGGGACGGACACGTATGCGAGGACTGTCTCGGCAAAGGGCTTCTGTGCGCTGTCAGGCACGGATGCTACCGAGGTTCCAAGCTCCAGACGCTGCTTCTGGTGATCAGCACTCTGCTGCACAGAACAACGGGGATTTACCGCAAGCTGCATTACATCTGTCTGACGGAGTTCAATAAGCAAAAGCTTCTCCTTATCAACAGGAAAAAGATAATCATCCATCCCGCGCGGGTTTTTGTCAAACCGAATTTCACTTTTGAAGCCCCTCCGGCGACGCAGGACGCCGTTCGTAATGAGGTGAAGCAATGAGTTTTATTTATGTCGGAAGGCTTGAAGCACTCAAAGGCATCCAAGTGCTCTATGAAGCATGGGAACGCATGGGTGGCGACGCTCCGCTGCTTTTTTTATGCGGCAGCGGCCCGCTTGACGGCTGGTGCAGACAGCATTCGCAAGGGCTGCCTATAGAAGTAAAGGGATATGTTGAAAGTAACGAATTGAGACAACTGATTTCTCACAGCAGCGCGCTTATTCTTCCGACACTGCTGTACGAGGGTTTCCCCATGACCATAGTGGAGGCATTTTCTGTCGGAACGCCTGTGATCTGCTCCGATCTCGGCAATTCCGGGAGCCTCGTAGAGGAAGGCGTTACAGGCTGGAAATTTGCGCCGGGAAACGCGGAGGAACTGATCAGCGCAGTCAGAAAATGTCTTAGGGCCGGCGGCTCCGTCCGTCCGGACATCAGGCGCGTTTACGGGGGAAAATACACTCCGGAGGCAAATTATCGCCTTCTTACGGATATATATACGGAGGTACAGAATGCGAATCGGGCTTTTGGTGCTTAGCGTAGGTAAGTTTGGAAACAAAGGGTTTTATAACCTGCAGGAAGTTGGACTTGCAAAGGCATTTGGTAATCAAGGTCACACGGTAGAGGTTTATAAGTGTGTGGGCAAGGACGCCGTTAACAAAAGAGAAAAAATAGCTGAAAATGTTCATCTCAATATGATTGCGGTTCCGACGGTAGGCAACAACTCGGTGTTTTCGTGCGAAAAAAGGCTCAGCCGCGATCTTGATGTACTTGTATGCTTTTCTGATGTTCAGATACGGACTTCCGCGGTTTACAGATGGGCCAGGAGGCATGGAATCGTATTTATTCCATACGTCGGCATTACGCACAGCACAAGTACATCATTTTTTAAAAGACTGCTTTCGGAAGTTTTCTCGGGAAGTGTCTTTAACACTTACAAAAAAAGCGGCGTTCTGTCAAAAACAAAGACCGTTGAACGCGAATTGAAAGCAAAAGGTATAACAGACGTACAGACCGTTACGGTAGGACTTGATTTTGACCTGCTTCATAAGGATTACCGCGTCCCTTCCGATCCACTCAAGGCGGAATTGCATCTCGACCCGGCACTGAAATATATTCTGATAGTCGGCAGATTGGAGAGCGACAGAGATCCGCTCCAAGCGGTATCCGTTCTGGAAGCGCTGCATCAGGCCGATCCGCGTTACAGACTGATTGTCATCGGCAAAGGCTCATTGAAATCCGAGCTTTCCGCGAAACTGGAAAACAAGGGGTTGTCATCCCTTGCAACGTGGATTGAACAGGTGCCTAACAGCGAAATGTGGAAATATTACCGGACAAGCGAGGCGCTGGTGAGCTTCTCCAAAACGGAGATATTCGGCATGTCGATACTGGAAGCCATGTATTATGAACTTCCTGTTTATGTCATTCACGCGCCGGGTCCGGATGAAATCATCACAGACCGCGAAACAGGTTATCTTTTTCATTCTCCGCTGGAAATGCCGTCCGCTATCCTCAGCCACTGTGATCCCGCTCTCGGAGAAAAAGCCCACCGGTACGTTGTCAGCCGGTTCTCGTGGGACAATATGGTCAGAACAGTGATTGAACGGACAACGGAATCTATGCGCCATCAAAACCATTCTTCGGAGGAAAGATAAAAATGTCATTGTTTGAGAAACTCGTAAAACGTGAAGAAAGCATTTCTTTGGTCGGATTGGGATATGTAGGAATGCCTATTGCCGTCGCATTTGCGGAAAAGGGAATTCACGTGATCGGGTTTGACTTGAACGCGGATAAAATAGCGCAGTACCAATCGGGGATCGACCCCACGGGAGAAGTCGGGAATGAAGCGATCGCGCAGACGACAGTGGAATTCACATCGGACGAAAAAAATCTGCAAAGAGCCAAATTTCACATCGTTGCCGTTCCCACTCCCGTCAACACGGATCATACGCCCGATCTGACGCCCGTGACAGGCGCGTCGGAAATCGTGGGACGCAATCTGACGCCGGGCTCCGTCGTGGTCTATGAATCCACGGTATATCCGGGCTGCACCGAAGACGTGTGCATTCCCATCTTAGAGCGCGCGTCCGGGCTGAAATGCGGCGTTGATTTCAAGATAGGCTACAGTCCGGAACGAATCAATCCCGGCGACAAAGAACACAGACTCAAAAACATTCACAAAATAGTATCCGGCATGGATGACGAAACCCTCGCGGAGATCAAATCGACGTATGATCTGGTCATAGAGGTCGGCACCCATCCGGTTTCCAATATCCGCACGGCGGAGGCCATCAAGGTGGTGGAAAACAGCCAGCGCGACATCAACATCGCCTTCATGAACGAACTGGCGATGGTATTTGACCGCATGGACATCGACACCAACGAAGTCGTTGACGGCATGAACACCAAATGGAACGCCCTCGGTTTCCGCCCCGGTCTTGTGGGCGGACACTGCATAGGCGTCGATCCTTATTACTTCACCTACCAGGCGGAAAAGCTCGGCTATCACAGCCAGATTATTCTCAACGGCCGCATCGTCAACGACAGCATGGGTTCCTATGTCGCGGATGCCGCCATTAAAAAAATGATACAGACGGGGCTTGCTCCTAGAAAAAGCAAAGTGGTGATTCTCGGTCTTACCTTCAAGGAAAACTGTCCCGACACACGCAACAGCAAGGTAATCGACATTATCAGGAGGATGGGCGAATACGGCATTGAGCCGGTGGTCGTCGATCCTTGGGCTTCCGAAAGCGAAGCGATGCACGAATACGGGGTGACGCTCACACGGCTGGAAGATGTTTCCGACGCGGACTGCGTCATCGTCGCCGTGGCGCACCGTGAATTCCGCCATATGCCGTTGAGCACCGTCAAGGGACTTTTCCGGAAGGCGCCGGACGGTGAGAAGGTGCTGATAGACGTGAAGGGAATCTACCAAATCCAAGAGCTGAAAGCTTCCGGCTTAAACTGGTGGAGGCTGTAATAATGAAGATTCTTTTATGTGAGCGAAATTTCAGCGGGCATCGCAGGATTTATCTGCAATGGCTGTCAAAGATCGACGGCCCGGAATTCTTTTCTTTTGCGCCTGAAAACACAGGCTTTCCCGAGGATCATTTCTACCGGTTTCAGACCGATTTGCCGCTGAAATCCTTCAAAAGCTATGCGGCCTGGGTCAGGCAGATCCGGCAGATTGTAAAACAAAACCGGATTGACGTCGTTCACATTCTTGACGGCGACAGTCTGATGCGCTGCTTCGGCGCGGGCCTGCATTCGTTGGGATGCGACAGGGTTATCATCACATATCACAATTTTTACGCCGGTACGGCGCGCAGGATCAGCTACAGACTGATGAATTCCGGGCGCAGGCATACCTGCGTCGTTCATTCGGAAGCGCTCAGACGACAGATGAAGGCGGCCGGGGTAAAGAACGTCGAGCACTGCGAATATCCGGCTTTTGAATTTGATAATTTTGCTGAATTGAACGGCGTCCGGTGCAAAATGGATTTTCAATTGCAGCCGGACGTTCCGGTTATCGGCATTATCGGAGGCATTTCCTCCTACAAGAATATCATTCCGTTCCTGCGAATACTGCAAAAATCCGACAGGGATTTTCAGCTTCTGATGCTCGGCAGGCTGACCGATGTGACAGAACAGGCGATAAGGGACGCGACAGAACTCTATCGGCAGAAGGTTCACTGCATGTTCCGGCCGCTGACGGACGAGGAATATAAATCCGGCATAGCGGCCTCCGACATCATCTACTGTATCTACAGACCCGATTTTAACGGAGCGAGCGGCCCTCTGACAGACGGCGTGTGCTGCCGCAAGATGATTCTGGCGTGTTCGCACGGCACATTGGGAGACATCACGGCGCGGCATCATCTCGGCATGACCGCGGACGTCAGCGACGAGGCGGATATTCTGCAAAAGACCGAAACCGCGCTCAGCCGCGTAAGCGCACTGGATTTCCAATACGACAAAAAAGCGGAAAGCTACAGGAATCAACTGAATCCCGCGCATTTTCTGGAAACATACAAAAAGATCTATGAATCCTGACACGACAGCCGCTTCCATTGCAAGCAAATGACCACTCACAACCAATACAACCGATCATTAGGGGAAGATTATACATGAACAAAATCGCGCTGATCACGGGTATCACCGGACAGGACGGCTCCTACCTCGCCGAACTGCTGCTGGAAAAGGGATATGAGGTACACGGCATCACCCGCCGCGCCTCCATTGCCAATACCGGACGTATCGAGCATCTGACCGGCAGGATAAAGCTGCACGACGGCGACCTGACCGATTCCACTTCCTTAATAAGAATCATCCGGGAAACAAAGCCCGATGAAATCTATAATCTTGCCGCGCAGAGTCATGTGCAGGTGAGCTTTGATGTGCCGGAGTATTCCGGCGACGTGGACGCCATCGGCGTGCTGCGGATTCTCGAAGCCGTCAGACTGCTCGGCATGGAAAAGACCTGCAAAATCTACCAGGCTTCCACCTCTGAGCTTTACGGCAAGGTGGAGGAAGTTCCCCAGAAGGAGACGACGCCATTCCACCCGTACAGTCCCTACGCCATCGCCAAGCAGTACGGCTTCTGGATGGTGAAGGAGTACCGCGAGGCATACGGCATGTTCGCCGTCAACGGCATCCTCTTCAATCACGAGTCGGAGCGCCGCGGCGAGAACTTCGTCACGCGCAAGATCACCCTTGCCGCCGGACGCATCGCCGAAGGGCTGCAGGATCACCTCGAACTGGGCAACATGGATTCCCTGCGCGACTGGGGTTATGCCAAGGATTACGTCGAATGCATGTGGCTGATCATGCAGCAGGAGCAGCCGGACGATTTTGTCATCGCCACGGGCGAACAGCACACCGTGCGCGATTTTACAGAGAAGGCATTTGCCGCCAACGGCATTACCGTACGCTGGGAGGGCAGCGGTCTTGACGAAAAGGGCTATGACGCCCAGAACGGAAAAATGCTGGTGTGCGTCAATCCCGCGTGGTTCCGTCCGACGGACGTGGACAACCTTCTCGGCGACCCGACCAAGGCCAGAACCGTCCTCGGCTGGAATCCGCAGAGCACAAGCTATGAACAACTGGTCGAAATCATGGCAAAGCACGACAGAGCGCTTGCAAAGCGTGAAAAAGCCATGAAGGAGGCACTTTAATACAATGATGGAAAAAAACGCTAAAATATACGTCGCGGGACACCGCGGAATGGTCGGCTCCGCCATCGTCAGAGAGCTTCACAGACAGGGATACACCAATATCGTCACCCGTACCCACAGCGAGCTTGACCTCACCCGTCAGGACGCGGTGGAACGGTTCTTCGCGGAGGAAAAGCCGGAATACGTGTTTCTCGCGGCGGCGAAGGTGGGCGGCATTATGGGCAACGCCACCGCCAAGGCGGACTTTATGTATGACAATATGATTCTCGAGATGAACGTCATACACAGCGCGTGGCTCAGCGGCTGCAAAAAGCTGGAATTCTTAGGCTCGTCCTGCATTTATCCCCGTATGGCGCCGCAGCCGATGAGGGAGGACTGTCTGCTGACAAGCGCTCTCGAGCAGACCAATGAGGCCTACGCGCTGGCCAAGATCAGCGGTCTGAAATACTGCGAATATCTCAACACCCAGTACGGCACCGATTACATCAGCGTTATGCCGACCAACCTCTACGGGCCGAACGACAACTACCATCCCGAACATTCCCACGTGCTTCCGGCGCTGATCCGCCGTTTTCACGAGGCAAAGGAATCGGGCGCTGAATCCGTCACCTGCTGGGGCGACGGCAGCCCGCTGCGCGAATTCCTCTATGTGGACGATCTGGCCAATCTCTGTGTTTTCCTGATGAACCACTACAGCGGCAACGAGACGGTCAACGCCGGTACCGGCAAGGAACTGACCATCAAAGCGCTGACAGAGCTGGTGGCCAAGGTGGTGGGATATACAGGCCGCATTGAATGGGACACAAGCAAGCCGAACGGCACGCCGCGCAAGCTGCTGGATGTCAGCAAGGCGGCTAAGCTCGGCTGGGTCTACAAGACCGAGCTGGAGGACGGCATCCGGCTCTCCTATGAGGATTTTCTGAATAATCCCATGCGTGCGGAAAGGTGATAATGACTGTATGCATATCATTCTGTTATCGGGCGGTTCAGGAAAAAGGCTGTGGCCTCTTTCCAATGACACCCGCTCCAAGCAATTCATAAAAATATTCAAAAGACCGGAGAACAGCGCTCCGCTCGGCAAGGACAAAGAAAGTGCCTACGAATCCATGGTGCAGAGGGTCTACCGTCAGATCAGCACGGTCGATCCCGAAGCCACTGTGACCATTGCCACTTCCAAATCGCAGGTTTCTTCGATACACAGTCAGCTCGGCTCCAACGTGACCATTTCGGTGGAACCGTGCCGGCGCGACACATTTCCCGCCATTGCTCTGGCGACCGCTTATCTGCACGATATTCTGAAGGTTCCGGCAAATGAGGCGGTGGTGGTCTGTCCGGTGGATCCGTATGTGGAGGACAGCTATTTCACCTGCTTGCAGGAAATGTGCCGCAAAGCCGAGAAAAAAGACGGGCTGGTGCTGATGGGCATCAAGCCGACCTATCCAAGCGAAAAATACGGCTATATCTTAGCCCGCGAGGATGAGGAAGGAAATTCATTTATCAAATTCAAGGAAAAACCCGACGCGCAGACGGCGCAAAGATACATTGAAGAGGGCTGCCTCTGGAACGGCGGCGTGTTTGCCTACAAGCTGTCCTTTGTGCTGAAAAAAAGCAGAGAACTGATCGGCACGGACAGCTATTACGAGCTTTACGCCAATTACGACAAGCTCCGCAAAATCAGCTTTGATTACGCCGTTGTGGAAAACGAGAGCAATCTCAGCATTGTCCGTTATTACGGCGAATGGAAGGATCTCGGCACATGGAACACCCTGACCGAGGCGATGGAGGAAAAATCCGTCGGCGACGTGCGGATGAACGACAAGTGTGAGAATGTCCACGCCATCAATGAAATGGGCGTACCCATGCTGGTGATGGGCTGCAAGGACATCGTTGTCTCCGCCTCCCCCGAAGGAATCCTTGTGTCGGATATGGAGCAGAGCAGCTACATCAAGCCCTTTGTCGACGACATAAAGCAGCGCATTATGTTTGCCGAAAAATCATGGGGACGTTACCGTGTGCTCGATGTGGAGGAACAGAGCATGACGGTCAAGGTCATTCTCAATCCGGGACACAAGATGAATTATCACAGTCACGAGCGGAGAGACGAAATCTGGACGGTCATTTCCGGCTCGGGACGCACCATTGTGGACGGCATGGAACAGCCGGTCAAGCCGGGCGACGTCGTGACAATGGCGGCCGGATGCAAGCACACTGTCATCGCCGGCAGCAAGGGATTGCAGATGATTGAAGTACAGCTCGGCAAGGACATCAACGTGTCGGACAAGAAGAAGTATGAATTTCCTTATAAATAGGGCACTTTTCAGCGAACCGATCATACTTCATCAAAGGAACAACAGCCTATGAATCTTCCATTTATGCTCTCTCCCGCGGCAAAGGATTACCTGTGGGGCGGAAGTCGGTTAAACGACGATTTCGGAAAAAATATAGATATGGAGCCGCTGGCCGAGACGTGGGAATGCAGCACGCACCCCTGCGGGCAAAGCGTTGCCGCCGGCGGTGAATTTCAGGGGATGCCGCTGGGCGATATATTGGATTTGCACCCCGAATATCTGGGTAGTCATCCGCTGGAAATAACCCACGGCAGATCAGAGCTGCCGATTCTCATCAAGCTCATCGACGCAAAGCAGGATCTGTCTGTGCAGGTACATCCCGACGACGAATACGCCCGGAAGCATGAAAATTCCCTCGGCAAGACGGAAATGTGGTATGTGCTCGACGCCAAAAGAGGCGCTAGTCTTGTATACGGCTTTAACCAGGACATGACAGAACAGCGCGTCAGAGAGGCCCTGCATGATGAAACGATAGGGAATTACCTCAACTGCGTGCCGATTCATAAAAACGACCTGTTTTATATCGAAGCGGGAACCATTCACGCGATTGGCGCGGGAGCGCTGATTGCGGAAATTCAGGAAAACAGCGACGTTACTTACAGACTGTACGATTACGATCGCGTGGACAGCAGCGGTCAAAAGCGTCCTCTGCATATCGACGAAGCGATGAACGTCATCAATCTCAAATCTTCGGAAACGCCGCGTCAGCCCATGCGCGTGCTGAAATACAGAAACGGAGCGGCGAGCGAGCTGCTCATTCGATGCAAGTATTTTCAGGTGGAAAGACTCCTGCTCAACACCGAAATACACCATTCGCTCATGGCCTTTCAGACTGGAAGCAACAGCTTTCACGCGCTGCTTTGTATAGACGGCTGCGGCGTGCTTTTCGGCGACAGCGTTACCCTGCCGTTCTTCAAGGGCGACTGCGTTTTTGTCCCTGCGCAGAGCATTCCGCTGAAGCTGCACGGCAAGGCGCAGATACTCAACGTCAGCTGCTGAACCACGCGCCAACCGATTTCTAAGGACTATACAGGTGAATAAAAGATGCAAAAATCGAGATTTTATATAGCGCAGCTTTTCTATTTACTGATATTTACACAATTTGTCGGACTGATGCGACAGGCGGGATTTACAAAATACATTGTTTACACAATGTTTTTGCTGCCCTTTTTGTTTTTCAGCAGGGAAAAAATCAGACTCCGAAGCGCGTACATACTTATGCCGCCTCTTGCTTATATAACCCTGGGGCTGGTCAGCAGTGCCGCGTCGGGATTTTTTGATTTTTACAGCATCAAAACGGGACTGCTTCTGATATTCCCCGCCGTTTTTTCCCTTATCTTATATGAAAAAGGCGTCTTTGAAGGCGTTGATATTTGCCGGACAGTCTTTCTGGGCTATGTACTGTACAGCCTTTTCTTTTCCTATTGTTATCACACCGCCGAATCCACCCGCGCGTTTGTTTTCGGAATGTTCGCTGTGTATTTCCTGATAAAAAAGGCATGGGGATTCTGTGCGTTTGCGGTAGGCATATGCTATTATTCGGACAAGAGAATCGCGCTGATGGGAATGATTGCCGTCTTTTGCTTTGCGGCCGCGGCGTATCTTCTTTTAAAGCTCTGGCGGACTGTCAGCAGGAAGAAACTCTGGATAGCCTTTGGCGTAATCTGCACGGCTGCCGCGTATGCCGTCGCGTTCATGGTTCACAGCGGCGCTCTGATCGCGTTATTTGAAAAAGCGCACATAGATCCCTGGGGACGTCAGACAATCTGGGGCGTGTTCCGGCAGTTTGCGGAGATTGACGTGGGCTTCACAGGGCACGGTCTGGGATTTGTTACGTCAAAGCTGGATGAACTGAGAGTCTGGATGGTAGATGAACGCTGGTTCCAGAACCTCCACTGCGATTTTTACCGGAGCTATATCGAACTTGGCTTTTTCGGTCTGGGAATATGGATGCTTTCTTATTTCCGGTCTTATTACAAGCTCACGGAAGATACAGAGAACAACAATACCATTTTGATTTTCACTTTTTCCGCTATCGCTTATACGCTCATGATTTATATCACTGACAACGTTTTGCTTTATTTTGAATATTGGTTTCCCCTCAACCTTATGCTGCTGGATATGGCGCACAGCCGTCCCTCCGATGTGAAACGGCAAGCCCTGCTTATGAAAGCACATTATCTATACGATTAACCGAGGTGCATTATGGGCAGAGAAGCGAGCTTTGAGCTGGATTGCTCGGAATTTTCAGGCAGCGTGACAGATTTCATTAAACTTCTTCACAGCATCGGCTGGTCCTATTACGACGGCGACTACCACGCCGAATACCTTCCGGTGGGAGACAGCGACAGTTTTGACTGGCAGATGGAGGAGATTACCGAGAGCAGCCTTTACGGGGTTTTTGACAGAAAGCTCCAGCGGGAGGAAACCGTGGGACTGGTCATGTATTACCGTGACACGGAATACGGCATCACCCTGCTGGCGTCGGATACAAGCGAGATCATCCTCATTCCCAACATCAACCGCAGAACACTCACGGAGGGCGACGAGGATTCCGTCACCGATGTGAACTGGTACGCGGAGCGCATCCTTCAGAAGCTGCTCTGGTACGATTGCGGATTGGTCGGCTTCAGATTCGAGGAATCCGGGGGACAATCAGACGATTCTGATGATTGTGAGGATTTTGAAGAGGATGACGAAACCGGGGATTCCGACGATTGTGAGGAATTGGAGGAAAACGAAACAAACGATTGACAAGCAGTAATAATTATGCTAAAATATTATTGACATAAGGAAGATAATCTGTTAATTATAGCTAACCAAGATGATTAACTGGCTTTCTTCGCATATTTGTCATGATAACCGAATACATTATTACTGAACAGGCGGCTGCGTCAGCGGTCACGCCGGGCTTGCGAAAGCGGGCAGCAGTTGTTTTTTTATCAAAAATCAGCCTGCGGGACAGACAAACATGTTCCGCAGGCATTTTTTATCACACGGAGGGATTATTTATGGACAGAAAGCAGATCGTGGAAAGAGTATCGGCCATCAGCATTGCGGTGAATCTGATTCTATCGGTGGGAAAGCTGGCGGCAGGTATTCTGGCACATTCCGGGGCTATGGTGTCCGACGCGGTACATTCCGCCTCGGATGTATTCAGCACCGTTATCGTGATTATCGGTTTCCGCCTGTCGGCAAAGGACGCTGACAAGGAGCACCCCTACGGTCACGAGCGTCTGGAATGTGTCGCGGGAATCATTCTGGCGATGATCCTTTTCATTACCGGTCTGGGAATCGCGAAGTCCTCCGTCGATCTGGTGATCTCCAAGGATTACCTGACCGCGCAGATGCCCGGCATTGCCGCGCTGATTGCCGCTATCGTTTCCATAGCCGCCAAGGAAGGGCTGTACTGGCTCACCATAATCTACGCCAAAAAAATAGACTCCCCTGCACTCAAAGCCGATGCGTGGCACCATAGGAGTGACGCGCTTTCTTCCATCGGCGCGATGATAGGCATTATCGGCGCGAGAATGGGCTTTTCCATATGCGAACCTGTCGCCAGCCTGGTGATCTGCGTATTCATTATCAAGGCCTCGATAGAGATATTCAGCGACGCGATAGGAAAGATGACCGACAAGGCCTGCGACGAAGACACCGAAAACTCCATACGGGAGATCATTCTTTCGCAGGACGGCGTGGAATCCCTTTCCGAGCTGAAAACCCGTATGTTCGGCGCGAAGATGTATGTCGACGCGGTGATCACGGTCGACGGGCAGCTTCCGCTGACGCAGGCGGACGCCATCGCCGAAGCCGTGCACGACAGCGTCGAAAATTCCTTCCCCGGTGTCAAGCACTGTATGGTGCATGTCGACCCGGCGTGAGCGCTCGCAGGCTCGCTAAGTGAATAGTGAATGGTGAATAGTGAATAACGAATAGTGGTGGAAGCGCAAAGCGCCTTGAAATATATATTCAGCGCGCAGCGCTCATTTTCTATTATCTATTATTTATTCTTTATTATCCATTATCTTAGCGAGCGAATGCGAGCGCTTACAGGTTGTTGCCGCGCGTGATGATGCGGCTCCATTCCACGGGGCCGATGGCGCCGTTCTGCTCGATGCCGAGCTGACGCTGGAGCGCAAAGACCGCGTTGCGTGTGGCTTCGTCGAAGGTGCCGGTCACATTGACTTGCGGAATCTGCGGGTCTATGCGGGAGATAATATCGAGATAGCGCTGGATGATGGTCACGCTCTCGCCGGTGTCGCCGAACACAAGGAACCTTCCGGGATAGGGTTCGCCGATCGCGCTCTGATAATTCGCCGGAAGTTCGCTGACCGCCGCTTTGTAGGCGCGTTCCACCTCGCCGAATGTCTGTCTGCCGGCGATGCCGTCCACCGTCAGCCCGTAGAGCTTCTGGAAGGTAAAAACCGCGTCGCGGGTCATTTCGCCGAAGTAGCCGGTAATGGGAATCGGCGGCAGCTCCGGAAAGAAATAGCCCAAAAAGGCAAGGTAATATTGCAGCGCCTCCACGTCCACGCCGCTGTCGCCGAGTCGGAGCGAACGGGTGTATCTCCTCTCCACCTCGGAAATTTCCAGACCCTCGCCGGTGATGTCGGATAGCCGCTTGACGGCGGCGAATATCTGCTTGATCTTGTACCATGTCGCCTTGCCGACCACGCCGTCGGGTTCAAGGTTGAATATCTCCTGAAACGCGGTGACCGTCTTTTCGGTTTCAAAATCATAGACGCCCGTCAGTCGGCTGATCCGCGGCAGGGCAGGATAATTCAGCGCGATGCGGTTCAGTTCCCGCTTGATGGTCAGCACGTCGTCGCCGAAGGAACCGCGCCGCAGCGGAACGCCCGGATAGGAGGGCGTATTGTCGCCCACTGCCGCGTCAAGCACCAGACGGATATTGTCGCCGAAATAATACTGCAAAATCTGGAAGGCGTTCATTCCCTGCTCGGCAAGACGGACGCTTCCCCACTGCGACAGGCCGCTGCACTGCACGTACACGCCGTCGCAGAACTGCGCATACAGCGGAACGATACTGCCGTTGCGCACGATGTAATTGTTGAAGATTTCGTCCACGATCTCGCTGATGTTGCCGAATATTTCCCCGTCAGGGCGGAATGCCTGATCGTACAGCGTGTTGTTGGTGATGTCGAAGTCATAGCCGCGGCTGGGATAGTATTCGGTGTAGATACGGTTGAGCGCAAATGTGATCTGGGCGAGAATATTGGCTCGCAGCGCCGCCTCCGGCCAGTTGGGGTATATTTCATTGGAAGCGACGTTCTTGATGTATTCGGTGAAGCTGACCGTCACGTTTTCCGCCTGCTCGTTGGGAGCGCCGAGATGTACCGTGACGGTCTGCGGAATAATTGGCAATGTCGGCATTTATTTTCCCTCCGTCATATGATTTACCGGTGTGAGCGAAAGCGGAAGTATTGTTTCTATGCGGTCGTAAACGGTGACGACCTTGTCAATGACCGATTGGAAGGACGGGTGAAACAGCGAAACCAGATACTGTGCCTCGTCGGCATCCGATGTCTTCGGCGCAAGAACGGTATCGACAGCGCGCGTGGGAAGCACCATATTGTCCACAATTCCCGATGAATTGGTGGTGTCGCTGTAGAGCAGGTATCGCACGCCGTTGTGTATCACCGCGACGTCCACTTCCACCCCGTTGACAGGAAAGGCCTCATACGCCGCGCTGATCTGCACTTTCAGCGTTCCTCTGCCGGGATAGCTGCTGATGTAATCCTGGTATTCCGGCACAAACGGAGATACGCCGTTGTGAAGCTGACTTTCGATTAAATTGTTCATACTGACAGGACTCCTTTCAGGATAAAGGTTAAGCGATATTCTATAGCACTATCACCTGTTAGTATACTATTCTCTATTCTGAAAAGAGTGCAAAAAAGCTCCCGCCATGATACTCTTCTCCGGCGGGAGCTTGCGTTTTATTATGCCGCGTTGTCAAATTGTCCTGCCGCAAGAGACGCTTCCACTTCGTCCAGAACGTCAATCTTGCTGTGAAACGCGCTGACGGCGTACTTGCTTTCGGTGGCTGTTCCGTAGGCACTGGCCAGACCGGCAAGATTTCCCCTGAGGTCGATCACCGCTGTGCCGCTCATGCCGCTGACGACGCCCTCGGTGGTTTCCAGCAGGGAGTTGTAGAGATTGAATTCGCTGATGGACGCGGTCAGCCACTTTATTTTCAGACACTTGATAATGTCTTTGTCGGTTCCAGACCAGTGCTTCGCGTAGACGATCACCTCATCGCCCTTCGACAGCTTGCTGTAAATATCGCGGTCGACATATACCTGCCGGAGCGTCATCAGCGTATCTGCCGGAATGTCAGAGGTCGGTATCCGGCACAGGGCAAGTTCATTGTGTTTTTTGGATGTCACGTAGTCAATGTTCTCCCTGACGGTGGCTCCGTCAAAAAACATCACGTTGCATTGGCTGTGCGTTTCCTTCATCACATGACTGACGGACAGAAGATACACGTAGTCAGGGGTGATCCTGTAAATGCAGCCGCTGCCCGCCGCGTATCCGTTGCTTCTGATCTGCTTGAAGTTGACCAGCGTCGGCTCGATCATTTTCACGGCTCTGTGGTAATCCGGCGTGTCAAGGGGCTTGTATGTAAAATAATCCGCGTCGCAGAGCAGTTTCAGCTCGTCGGGACGGAGAGAAACAGCATCTCTGTACAGCGACAGCTTCCGCCTGCTGCATACCGAAAGGGTGACGGCCTTTTCCGTCACGAGTCCGTGACTGTCCGCGACGGTGTAGGTGACGGTGTAATCGCCTTCTCTGCGCGGGTCAAAGTCGCCGCGGTCGATCTGCATTCTGTCGGTGATGTTGCCGTCGCCGGTATCGACCGCGGCGGCTGTGGTGATGTCAAAGTCCGTACCCACAGGAAGATGTCTGTCAAACGCGCCGATGATCACCGGCGGATCGTCCACGGTGAACGAAATCTTCCGCGTTCCGATATTTCCCGATGCGTCCTCCGCTTCCAGCGACAGACTGTAATGACCGGACGCAGGAAAGGATATTTTTTCCGATTTGCCGTCTGCATAGATAATCCGGCATTGAACATCTCCCGAAAGGTCGCTGATGGCGTCGGCGAAATTTTCAGGGGCGTATTCTCTGCCCGTTGCAATGTACAATTCCTCCGTAAAGGGTGTTATTTCGGGCGGAGTGGTGTCCCGCACCTTCACGTCAAACGAATAGTGATAGAAAAACAGCCTCGCTGTTCCCCGGTAGTCTCCGACTTTGCCCGTATTGACTTCTTCCACGTCGATCGCGGCGCGGTCAACGATAAATCCATACCCGAAAAGGTAATCCGAGGGACTTGCCGAAAGGTTGTCTCCCAGTTCTACCACAAACAGTCTGGATTTTGGGAAAACCACCGCAAGGCTGATCACAAAGAGTCCCAGCAGAACGCAGAGAATGATTCCGATGGATTTTTTTACAGACTTTTTCCCTTTTTGAACAGGGGCATAATAAATAGTATTATTCACGCGTACGATCTCCCCGTTAATCAATTTCAGCGCCGCAGACGGTCAATGATTCACTTGACGAAGAAACGTGCGCGCCTAAGAATTTTTCGACCCAGAGCAGGTCGTACCAGCGCCCGAATTTCCATCCGCATTGGTGAAAACGCGCGACCTGTTTGTAGCCCATGCGCGTGTGGAACTGGATGCTGTCGTGGGTGAGATATTCGTCCTCGGCGTCGGCGTAGGCGATGCTCGCGTAGACGTTGAGAATGCCCCTGTCGCCCAGCAGCCGCTCCATTTCCCCGTATATTGCCCTTCCCGCGCCGGTGCGTCGGCAGTCGTGCGCTATGTAGACCGACACCTCCACGCACCGCGAACATGCCGCGCGTCCCACAAATTCCCTCGCGTAGGCGTAGCCGATGATTCTGTCCCCACTTACCGCCGCAATATAGGGATAATTCTGCAAAATGCGGGATATTCTCCCGCGGAATTCATTGGCTGTGGGCGGAACATACTCAAACGATACCGCCGTCCTCTCCACGTAATAGCCGTAGATGTCCGCGAGTGCTTCCGCGTCGTCGGGTGTGACAGGGCGTATGACCAAAGCTGCATCATTCATCGCGGCAGACACACTCCATATCGATGACCTTCCACTCTCTGCCGTTGAAGATGAAGGGTTCGTCCTCTGTGGCGTAGGGAATGAAGCCGGCCGATTCGTAGCAGTCGATGGCGCGGGGGTTGATGTGGAATACGCCGAGCGTAATGCGCTTCATGCCGAGTATTTCAAAGCAGTATTTTTTGGCCATGGTGAGCATCTGCTTGCCGAAGCCCTTGCCGCGTTTCGCGGCGTCGATCACGATGAATCCCATGTGAACCGACTGCGCTTCCCAGTCGGCATTTCTCAGCAGGAAGTAGCCCACCGGCGTGCCGTCGTCGTCGATGGCCGTGAACATATATTCGCAGGGGTTGTCCCGCGCGCTGTCATAGCGTTCATTGAGCTGTTCGCTTGTCATGGGATAGGCGTATTTTCCGGCGCACCACATATTAAAAATCTTTTCGTCTTTCAGCCATCCGGCAATCAAGTCTCCGTCGCAGGGTTTGTAGGGTCTGATTCTCATGTTGTATTGGCTCCTTCATGTTATTGATAAACAATCACTTTGTTTTTTTCATTATAGTTGCTTTTTGAAATGATGTCAACAATGATTTTGCCAAACCAGATTTAAAAATTTATACACAAAGATTTACATTATTCTATTGAATAATTGGACGATATAGAGTAGAATAATAGGCACAAACCATAAAAGGAGTAATGAATCATGTCAGAATACAAACCCACGCCGATTGATACTTCCGATGTTGCGCTCAGCGAGGAGATTTTAAAGCTCACCGAGCTGCTGGCCAAGAACACACACGAAGTATGGGCCGCCGGCAGGCTCAATCAGGGCTGGACCTACGGCGCAGAGCGCAACGACGAGGAAAAGAAGCATCCCTGCCTGATTGAATATGACGAACTGAGCGACGACGAGAAGTCCTACGACCGCAACACCGCCCTTGAGACCCTCAAATGCATCATCAAGCTGGGCTACACCATCGAGAAGAAGGACTGACGTGCTTTCCCGATACAGTGCCAAATAAAAAAACCGACAGGTTAACCGGAACGGCTGACTTGTCGGTTTTGTGATTCAGAATCATCAGGTGTCAAATTCGGAATAATACAGCATATTGGTATCGGTGTCGTAGATGGCGATGGTGAAATTGTAGGAAGGACGGCTTTCGTCCAAGAACGCGGAATCGTCCTTCGGGTCGGCGGCAAAGCTGTGGCGGTCGCGGAAGAAGTAATACCCGTTTTCCACCTGCGGAATCAGCGGATTGTCCCAGTCGTTGTCCTTGATGATCATGGGTGCGTAGTCGTGTTCCTCATCCTGTAATCCCCATATCGCGGTTTTCAGGCTGTCGGAAAGCGGAAACGGTTTCCATTCGTCGCTGGCCTGGATGGCTTCCAATGTAGAACTGTCGCTGCATTGCAGCGCGTAAAATGATGTGCCGTCCCCGTGAAAGCCGCCGTGCGAGTCGTATTGGCTTACGATCTCCGCGCCGGAGCAGTCGACCGACAGTATCTTGGAAATGTTTTTCAGTTCGCTTTTGGAGCCGCATCCCGCAAGCGCAGCCAGTATGGCGAGCGCTAAAACGGCGCAGATGATTCTTTTGATTTTCATGGCAGATCATTCTTTCCTGTTTGATGGACAACAAGGCGTTTACCGCTTATTGTCGGGACTATTATATACCTTACATCATTGAAAGTCAAGCATAATTTATCGAAAATCAATAAATCCTCAATTTTCGAGTTTTTTTAGGCGGGTTGACAATTATCCATGCAATCGGTATAATACATGTAAAGGATACACGGAGGTAATTGAAAAAATGAGAGACATCAATAATTTTCAAGGCGACGTGGGACAGCAGGAGATGACGGTCTGCAACCTTGCGGCGCTCCAGATTGCCGCGAGGTATACACCTGTTCTTTCGGCGGAGCTTGCGAAGGCGGAGAGCGAAGGACTGACTTCCTTTTCGCTGGACGTGGAGGAGATTTCCAAAATCGCCGCCGAGCTGATCAAATCCAACGACATAGAGCCGGACGACGCGAACATCTGCTATACCGTGCGCATGGCAGTGCGGATCATCGCCAAGAACCGTCACAGGAGTTTCGACATGCGTTCGGTGCGCACGGACGAAGGATATGTTCTGGCGCTGACGCTGAGAGCGTGAACTGACAGAGGGGAGGGTTTTTCATGGCAAGAATGAAGCAAAAAATGTCGGGCAAAAAGAAATTCGGCATTGCCGTGTGCATTATTCTGATACTGCTGGTCATCGCGGACGGTATAATGTCGGTGTATGTGTACGAGGATAATTTTAACAAGCGGTTTGAGAGTTACGGGCCGCTTATGCTGAACGTGGAAGATTTTCCGGGATTGGAGCGCACCAAGTACCAGTTCCCGTCCGACAAAGGGCAGATGCTCACGGGCTACATGTACAGCTTAGGCGACTATCAGAAGGGTATTATCGTTCTGGCGCACGGATTCGGCGGCGGCGGACATAATTCCTACATGGACTGCGCGTATTATTTCGCGAAGTACGGATATTATGTTTTTGCCTACGACGCAACAGGCAATGACGAGAGCGAAGGCGAGGGTGTCGGGGGATTGCCGCAGGGAGTCATTGACCTTGACAGGGCGATCACCTTTGTGGAGAAAAATGAAGCCTTTGCCCATTTGAGAAAGCTTCCCATTATGCTTTTCGGACATAGCTGGGGCGGATACTCTGTGTGCAGCGTGCTGCAATACCATCCCGAGGTGAAGGCGGTCGTGGAATGTTCCGGCTTCAACCGTTCCTCCGACCTGCTCGAAGCGGAGGGCATGAAAATGGTGGACAAAGGCATTTATGCCATGATGCCGTTCTTCCATCTGTATGAAAGCGCGAAGTTCGGCGAGTATGGCTCTGCGACGGCCATGGACGGATTTGAGGCGTCAAACGCGGCGGTTTTTGTGCTGCACAGCGCGGATGACGATATTGTTCCCATCCAATACGGCTGCGATAAGTTTTACGAAAAATACAAGGACGACAAGCGGTTCACATTCCTGCGCTTGGAGGACAGGGGACACAGCTATGTTTACAACGATATGACCTACGTCAATGAATTCAACGCGGAATTCGACAAGTGGCTGGAAACGCTCGATTATGATTACAAAGCCGAAGAAAACAAAGAGCGTTTTGCCTCGGAAAAAGCGGCATATATTCGGGAGCATCTCGACCGCGGCAGATGGTGCAATATGCTCGACAAGGCGCTTTTTGAAAGATTTGTCAAGTTTTACGATAATCATCTTGTGTGAATTTTGTTTACTGCATGAGAGGGAGGATGATGACCTTGAAGAAATTTCTCTTGACAGGCGGCACGACATTCGTCAGCAAATACACGGCGGAATACTTCGTAAAAAAAGGGTATGACGTGACCGTACTTAACCGCGGCAGTAGGCCGCAGGTCAGCGGCGTGACGCATATCAACTGCGACCGCACGCAACTGGGCGATCTGCTCAGAGGAAAGCATTTCGACGCGATTCTCGACATTACCGCCTACACCGAGGAACATGTCAGAACGCTGGTTGATTCCGGCGTATGCTTTGAGGATTATATCTTCATCAGCTCCAGCGCGGTTTATCCCGAAACCAATGCGCAGCCCTTCACCGAGGAACAGGATTGCGGCCGCAATTCGATCTGGGGCGATTACGGCACCAACAAGCTGCAAGCGGAGGAATATCTCAGGGAAAACGTGCCGAACGCATATATGCTCCGGCCGCCGTATTTCTACGGAAAGTACGAAAACCTCTACCGCGAGGGCTTTGTATTCGACTGCGCGATGCGGGACAGACCCTTCTATCTTCCCGGCGACGGCAGCATGAAGCTGCAGTTCTTCCACGTGCGCGACCTCTGCCGGTTCGTTGAGATTCTTTTGGAAAAGCACCCGGAGCGGAAAGTCTTCAATGTGGGCAATCCGGAAACCGTCACAGTCAAGGAATGGGCGGAACTGTGCTACCGCATAGCGGGAAAAACGCCGCGTTTCGTCAGCGTGGACAGATCGGTATTTCAGCGGAATTACTTCTGCTTCCACGATTACGAATACGTGCTTGACGTGAGCCGTCAGTCGGCACTCATGCCCGACACCATGCCGCTGGAACAGGGATTGCGGGAAGAGTTTGAATGGTTCAGGGACAATCCTGACAGCGTTTACAGGCGCAATCCCTACATGGAGTATATTGACAGCAATCTATAAAAAAATTCAGCCCGGCAGGGGTCACACGGCCAGTCCAAAAGCCTGTGAACCCTGCCGGGCGTCGTGCGCTCACATTCGTTCGCTAACTTAAGACTTAAGACTGAAAATTGAAAAATGAAGAATAAAGGAGCGCTGCGCGCTGAAATTTGTATTCAAAGTGCATAGGCGACTCCTTTATTTCTTTTGTATATCATGTATTATTAAGTCTTAAGTCTTCAGTTTTCAGTTTTCAATTAGCGAGCGTATGCGAGCGCTTAAAAGAATCCTTTGCCGAACATGGGGGCAAAGACCAGCGCGACGATGGTCATCAGCTTGATGAGAATGTTGATGGACGGACCGGCGGTGTCCTTGAAAGGGTCGCCCACCGTATCGCCGACAACGGCAGCCTTGTGGGATTCGCTGCCCTTGCCGTCGCCGCCTCCGCTTTCGATGAATTTCTTGGCGTTGTCCCACGCGCCGCCGGAGTTGGACATGAAGATCGCCAGCAGCACGCCTGTGACAAGCGCGCCTGCGAGCATTCCGCCGAGTGCCTCCGTGCCGAGCAGGAAGCCCACCAGCAGCGGGCAGACAATGGCGATAATGCCGGGAACGAGCATCTGCTTAAGCGCGGCGTGTGTGGAAATGCTGACGCAGGTCTTGTAATCGGGATTCTGTGTGCCCTCGAGCAGACCCGGCATTTCGCGGAACTGTCTGCGGACTTCCTCGATCATCTCATTGGCAGCCTTGGAAACGCTGTCCATGGTGAGCGACGAGAAGAGGAAGGGCAGCATACCGCCCACGAGCAGACCCACGATGACCTTCGGGTCGAGAATATTGATGGCGCCGAGCACCGGCTTGGTCGCGTGTGCGTAGGAAACGAACAGCGCGAGCGCGGTGAGCGCTGCGGAGCCGATGGCAAAGCCCTTGCCGATGGCGGCGGTCGTGTTGCCGACGGAATCGAGGCTGTCGGTGATCTCGCGCACCGATTCGTCAAGTCCGCTCATTTCCGCAATGCCGCCGGCGTTGTCCGCGATGGGGCCGTACGCGTCAACCGCCACCGTAATGCCGGTAGTGGAGAGCATACCCACCGCCGCCAGCGCGATGCCGTAGAGTCCGTTGTAGCCGCCGCCGCAGGAACGGTACGCGGCAATAACGCCGATGCCGATCAGGATGATGGGGAAGAGGGTGGACTGCATTCCGACCGCAATACCGCTGATGATGGTGGTGGCCGGACCGGTCTTGGACTGTTCGGCGATCTTGCGCACAAAGAGGAATTGATCCGATGTGTATATTTCCGTGATGATGCCGATCAGCAGACCTACCACAAGACCCGCGATCACGGGAATGCAGTATCTCATGCTGCCCATCATGGAATTGCTGAGAAGCAGCGAAGCGACGATCACAGCGCCGGAAGCGACATAAGTGCCTATGTTCAGGGCGGTCTGCGGGTTGCCGCCTTCCTTGCCGCGCACAAAGAAGGTGCCGATGATGGAGGCAATCAGACCCACCGCCGAGAGAATCGCTGGGAAGAGAGCGCCCTTGACGCTCATGTTTCCGGCAAGTCCTACGCCGAGCGTGATGGCGGAGATCAGCGAACCGACATAGCTTTCAAAGAGGTCGGCGCCCATGCCGGCCACGTCGCCCACGTTGTCGCCCACGTTATCGGCGATTACGGCGGGATTTCTCGGGTCGTCCTCGGGAATACCGGCTTCCACCTTGCCGACCAGGTCAGCGCCCACGTCGGCCGCCTTGGTGTAAATGCCGCCGCCCACACGGGCAAAGAGCGCGATGGACGACGCGCCGAGGCTGAATCCGAAGAGAATGTCAGTGTTGCGTGAGATGGCGTAGATCAGGCACACGCCCAGCAAGCCGAGGCCTGCGACGCACATACCCATGACGGCTCCGCCTGAGAACGCGACGGAGAGCGCCTTGCTCATGCCGTGCTTTTTGGCGGCGTTCGCCGTGCGGACGTTGGCTTTGGTGGCAACCGACATGCCGCAGTAGCCCGCCAGCGTGGAGAGCAGAGAACCGCAGAGGAAGCACACCGCCGTCAGCCAGTTGTTCAGACCTATGCCGATGGCAAGGAACAGCACAGCCACAAAAATGACCAGAATGCGGTACTCCGAAAAGAGGAACGCACGCGCGCCCTCGTTGATCGAAGCGGCAATCTGCTTCATTCTCTCTGTGCCTTCCTCCTGCCGCTTAATCCTCATGGTGAGTAACAAAGCGTAAAGCAGAGCGAGCACGCCGGATCCGGCCGAGAGATACATTAATTTTTCCATATAACCCTTCCTTTCCTGTTTGGAATTTCTACTTTTATTTTATTATTTTTTTACCGTTATGTCAATTCGTAAAAATAACGAATGTGCCAAATATTCATTGCTTCGGTTCGATTGTGCTATTATCAAAAAACATCTTTTAACAGTGCGGTCAATTCATATGGATTTTTGACAAAGAAAAGGCGATTTGCGAGGGAATTCACATGAAATGGCTCTCGCAAATCGCACAATTTTAATTTATTAAATTTGTTTAAAACGACTAAGTGATTACGCTTCTGCAATCAGGTCATTCATATCGTAAAGTCCGGCGGGCTTGCCTGCCATAAAGACGGCGGCGTTGACCGCTCCGGCGGCGAATACGCCCTTGGACTGCGCGCTGTGGGCGATGGTGACGACTTCGTCATGTCCGGCGAAGATGACTTCGTGTTCGCCGACGATGCTGCCGCCGCGCACGGAATGAATGCCGATTTCGCTGCGTTCGCGCTTTCTGCGGACGCTGTGGCGGTCGTATTCGTAGCGGGAATCGTAGGGAAGTTCTTCGCTGATGGCTTTGGCGATCATCAGAGCGGTGCCGCTGGGGGCGTCGAGCTTCTGATTGTGGTGTTTTTCAACGATTTCCACATCAAAGCTGCCGCCGAGAATCTGTGCCGCCTTGCGGGAGAGCGCAATCAGCAGATTGATGCCGAGGGACATATTGCCGGAATGGAAGAGCGCAATTTTTTTTGCGGTTTCCTCAATCTGCCTGTTCTGCACCTCGGAATAGCCGGTAGTGCAGAGAATGGCGGGCATCTGCTTTTCAACGGCATAGGCGAGAATGGAATCCAGCGTGCTTGGATGGGAGAAGTCGATGATGACGTCGGCCTTTTCCACCACGTCGGCGATGTTTGCATACACCTGATAGCCGTGCGTGTTGGCTGTGTTCACGTCAACACCGGCGACAATTTCGCAATCGTCGCGCTCGCTGACAATGCCGGTAATGGCTGCGCCCATTTTGCCGTTGCAGCCGCAGAGAATGATTTTTGTCATTATTTTTGTACATCCTTTCAATATTTTTTTAAAAATCCCCTATTACAACACATGCTTCCGGCCGGAATTACAACCGAAAGCATGCAAATATATCAAATTACTGAAGACTGAAAACTGAAGACTTAAGAATGAATAATGTCGGAAGCCCTTACGGGCTTGAAAGATACAATCCAGCATCGTGCTTGCACGTGGGCTCCACTATTATTCATTTTTCAGTTTTCAGTCTTCAATTTTAAGTTAGCGAGCCGACAGGCGAGCGTCACAGCAGTCCGTGTCTTGCGAGAGTGGCTGCGAGCTTATCCTTGGCAGCGTCGGTCATTTCGCAGAGAGGCATACGGCAGGGGCCGGCGTTCATGCCCATCATGTTGAGGGCTTCCTTGACGGGAATCGGGTTGACGTCGACAAAGAGGTCGTTGCAGAGATCGAGGTATTCGAGCTGGAGCTTCATGCTTTCCTCCACCTTGCCGTCAAAGTAGAACTGGCAGATGTTGTGGGCCACCTCGGGAGCGACGTTGGAAAGCACCGAGATAACGCCCTTGCCGCCCAGAGAAAGCAGCGGAACGATCTGATCGTCGTTGCCAGAGTACACATCGAGGTTGTCGCCGCAGAGTGCGCGGATCTTGGCAACCTGCGAGATGTTGCCGCTTGCTTCCTTGATGGCGACGATGTTGTCGTACTTGGAAAGCTCGAACGCGGTTTCGGGAGCGATGTTCACGCCGGTTCTGCTCTGCACGGAGTAGAGGATCATCGGCGTCTTGACGCTCTCGGCGATCATGCCGAAGTGAGCGACCAGTCCGCGCTGCGAGGTCTTGTTGTAGTAGGGAGTGACGAGCAGCAATCCGTCCGCGCCCATTTCTCCGGCTGCCTGTGAAAGCTCAATGGCGTACTTGGTATCGTTGCTGCCTGTTCCGGCGATAACGGGAACTCTGCCGGCGGTCTGTTCAATGGCAAACTTGATGACCTCGCGGTGTTCGTCATCGCTGAGGGTAGAGGATTCGCCGGTGGTGCCGCAGGTGATGATAGCGTCGGTCTTGTTTTCAATCTGGAAATCAATCAGATCAGCGTAAGCGTCGAAATTCACCGAGCCGTCCTCGTTCATAGGAGTGACGATAGCAACGCCCGCGCCGGTAAAAATTGTGTTCTTCAAGCGACAGTCCTTCTTTCTTAAATTATTTCTATGAAAATCTCTATATTAACTATTGTATTCCAAACGAGAAATAAAGTACCGAATAAAAAACATATATTCCAGCGCGAAGCGCTCCGAAACTATTCACTATTCATTATTCAGTATTCATTATTCACTAAAGCGAACGAACGTGAGCGCTTCAGTCGAGCCATCCCTGTGCGCAGAGGAGTTCCGCCATGAGGACAGCGCCGCCGGCTGCTCCGCGAAGGGTGTTGTGGGAGAGGCAGACGAATTTGTAGTCGTACTGGGTGTCTTCGCGCAGACGGCCGCAGCTGACAGCCATGCCGCCTTCCAGATTGCGGTCGAGCTTTGCCTGGGGTCTGTTGTCCTCCTCGAAGTAGTGGATGAACTGCTTGGGAGCGCTGGGGAGATTCAGCTTCTGGGGTTCGCCGGAGAAGGCAGCCCATTTTGCCTTGATTTCCTCGATGGTGGGCTTATTCTTGAAACGTACAAATACGGCCGCGGTGTGACCGTCGGAAACGGGAACTCTCAGACACTGTGTGGTGATGCGGATGTCGTCGCGGAGAGTGATCTTGCCGTCAGCGTATTTGCCCCAGACTTTGAGTGGCTCCTTCTCGGACTTCTCTTCCTCGCCGCCGATGAAGGGAATGAGGTTGTCAACCATTTCCGGCCATGTCTCGAAATTCTTGCCGGCGCCGGAGATTGCCTGATAGGTGCAGGCGAGAACGTCCTGAACGCCGTACTCGAGCAGGGGAGTGAGGGCAGGAACGTAGCTTTGGATGGAGCAGTTGGATTTGACGGAGATAAAGCCGCGTTTGGTGCCGAGGCGTTTGCGCTGCGCTTCGATGATCTGGGAGTGGTCTGCGTTGATTTCGGGGATGATCATGGGAACATCCTCGGTGAAGCGGTTCGCGCTGTTGTTGGACATGACGGGACACTCATGCTTTGCGTATTTTTCTTCCAGGGCGCGGATTTCGTCCTTTTTCATATCGACAGCGCAGAATACGAAGTCAACCGCAGCGGTGATTTTTTCGATGTCGGCGTCCGCGTCGAGAATCATCATGTCTTCCATCTCTGCGGGCATGGGCGTTGCCAGCTTCCAGCGGGAGCCGACGGCCTCTTTGTAAGTTTTGCCTGCGGAGCGTGCGCTGGCGGCGAGTGCCGTCACTTTGAACCACGGATGACCCGAAAGAAGCGTTGCAAAACGCTGACCGACCATGCCTGTTGCACCGATAATGCCTACATTATAAGACTGCTTCATAAAATTACAGACCTCCAAAAGAATAAATGATGTATTGTTGACAAATAAAACAAAAAAACAAAAAACCGGTTGATAACCGGTCATCTATGCGTTATAATAGTAACTGTCGCCTTTGGAGTGCAACTGAATGCAGCTGTCTGCTGCTTTCAAGCAATCCCTGTCAAAACCGACCGCTATTATTATCTGAGTAGCACTCCATCACGCATGATGACAGTTGAACGGCTGTTGACCGCACACCCAGGCGCTTATCCAGCCATACAAGGAAAAGCCCTTCGGCGGCACAACCTTTCCCACCGACCTGCTGACGGCAATGGCTGCCTCGGTCGGAGATACTCTTTTGAATGCCGCACCTCTATCAGAATTTTTAATTTTATCGTCTTTAAGTAGATTATAACGCATTATCGCCAAATGTCAAGGGGTTTGCGGCAAATCGCCGATTTTGCTTGTTTTTTCTTGTTTTTACATATAATATGCCGCGGGATTTCAACCTGTGCGCATTACTTTGAACAAAAAAAGGATGAACGAAGAATTATGAAAACTTCCGATTTTTATTATGACCTTCCGCAGGAACTGATAGCGCAGCATCCGGTGGAGCCGAGAGATTCCTCCCGCCTGATGGTGATGGACAGACAGAGCGGAGCGCTGCAGCATAAAATATTCCGCGACGTGATCGAATTTCTGAACCCCGGCGACTGTCTGATCGTCAACGATTCCCGTGTCCTTCCGGCGCGAATCTTCGGGGTGAAGGAGGGCGGCGATTCGGTCAACGAATTCCTGCTGCTGACCCAGAAGGAGCAGAAGGTGTGGGAATGTCTGACCAAGCCCGGCAAACGCGCCAAGGTAGGCACGCGGTTTGTCTTCGGCGAAGGGCTGATGATCGGCGAAGTCATTGAAGTGCTGGACGACGGCAACAGAATCGTGCGCTTTGAATGCGAGGACGAATTCTTCTCGGTGCTCGACCGCATCGGACAAATGCCGCTGCCGCCTTACATCACCGAAAAACTGGAGGACAGGGAGCGCTATCAGACGGTGTATTCCCGTGAACTCGGTTCCGCGGCGGCGCCGACCGCCGGACTGCATTTCACCAATGAGCTGCTCGACGCAGTCCGCGCCAAAGGAGTGAAAATCGGCACCGTCACCCTGCACGTCGGACTCGGCACCTTCCGTCCGGTGAAAGTGGACGACGTGAACAATCACGTCATGCATTCCGAGCATTACTGCCTGCCGAAGGAAACCGCCGACCTCATCAACGAAACCCACCGGAGCGGCGGAAGGGTCATCTCCGTCGGCACGACAAGCTGCCGCACGTTGGAATCCTGTCCGGTCATCGACGGACAGATTCAGCCGGACGACGGATGGACGCAGATTTTCATTTATCCGGGCTATCAGTTCAAGGTGATCGACGGACTTATCACCAATTTCCACCTGCCCGAAAGCACGCTGATCATGCTGGTGTCGGCATTCGCGGGCTTTGACAACGTGATGAACGCCTACAAGGTTGCGGTGGAGGAAAGGTACAGATTCTTTTCCTTCGGGGATGCGATGGCGATATTATAAGCATAATATAATTACAATATACGCATAATGATTGACAAAACCGGAAGAATATTTTATAATAAAGGAAAGAAAAGACAGGGGGTTATCATTATGGCAAAGACGACAGCCAACATCAGTATCGACGCGGAAACCAAGCGGCAGGCTCAGGAACTCTTTGCGGAATTCGGCATGGATTTATCCACAGCGGTGACCATTTTCTTCCGTCAGGCGATCTGGGAACACGCTATGCCTTTTGAAATCACACGTCAGTCACCGAATGAAGCTACTTTAGCGGCAATGGATGCGGCTGAAAAGGGGGAAGACCTTTACGGACCTTTTGACAGTGTGGAGGAACTGATGGAGGCACTCAATGCTTAGAATAGAATTTACCGGTCAGTTCAAGAAGGATTTCAAGTTAGCGATAAAAAAGGGCTGTAACCCAAAAGCATTGGAGGAAGTAATTACATTGTTGTCTGCTGAACAACCTCTTCCGGAAAAATACAGAGACCATCCATTGGAGAATTCCCGAAATTATAAAAATATGCGGGAGTGTCACATAAAACCCGACTGGTTGCTGATTTATAAGGTTTATTCAGACAGATTGGTTCTCGAATTGATCAGAACAGGCACACACAGCGATTTGTTTTGAAATAGTGCAAAGCAGAGGAGGAATAAAGAATGATTGACATCAGACCTGTTACAGATTTAAGGGACAATTTTCCCGAGATAGAAAATACCGTGCAAAGCGGCAATCCTGTTTATCTTACAGAAAACGGATATGGAAGGATGGTTGTCCTGAGCTTGACGCAATACTCAGAACTTATCAATCAGATGGAATATGATAAGTATGTAGAAAAAAAGCTGCTTGAGGCTGATGAGATTGCAAGGAATACAAATGAGAGAATGACACATGAGGAAGTATTCGGAAGAATCAGGAGATTAATCAATGAACGCAAAGTATAAATTGAGGTTTTTAAGTACGTTTTATGATGATTTGGAAGAAATAGTTCTTTATCTTTGCGATCAATTGGACAATCCTGTTGCAGCGGAATCGCTTGTTAAGCAAATTGATGTCGCTATATATAAGCGATTGAATAATCCTGAATCATATGAAAAATATGTTCCCAGTGTGTATTTGCAGTATCCGTATTATAGAATATACGTTAAAAACTACGTTATTTATTATGTTGTCAGGGTAGAGGAAACAGATAATATTATGGAAGTTCGGCGTATTTTGTATGCGGGACGTGACAGGGATAAATATATATAGTTGGCAGGAGGAACACAATTGTACAAACTCATCAAACAGGAAGGACACGCCCGGCTGGGCGATTTTGAGACCGTTCACGGCACGGTGCATATGCCGGCGTTTATGAACGTCGCCACCACGGGCGCCATTCGCGGGGCGGTGTCGGCTTACGACTTAAAGGAGCTTCACTGTCAGGTGCAGCTCTGCAATACATACCACCTTCATCTGCGCCCGGGCGACCAGAATGTCCATACGCTCGGCGGTCTGCATAAGTTTACCGGCTGGGACGGGCCGATTCTCACCGACAGCGGCGGATTCCAGGTGTTTTCCCTTGCGCAGCTTCGCAAGATTACCGAGGAAGGGGTCAACTTCCGTTCCCACATCGACGGGCATAAAATCTTCATGGGGCCGGAGGAAAGTATGCAGATTCAGTCGCATCTCGCCTCGACGATTGCCATGGCGTTCGATGAATGTGTGGAGAATCCTTCGCCCTACGATTACGTTAAAAAAAGCTCCGACCGCACGATCCGCTGGCTGAAACGCTGCAAGGCGGAAATGGACAGGCTGAATTCCCTTGAAACCACCATCAACAGGCACCAGATGCTTTTCGGCATCAACCAGGGCGGCACCTACAAGGACATCCGCATAGACAATATGAAGGAAATCGCGGAGCTTGATCTGAACGGCTACGCCATCGGCGGCCTTGCGGTAGGCGAGCCGGCGGAAGTGATGTACGACATCATCGAAACGGTGGAACCCTTCATGCCGCAGGACAAGCCGCGTTATCTGATGGGCGTCGGCACGCCGGTCAATATTCTGGAAGCGGTATACCGCGGCGTCGATCTCTTCGACTGCGTGATGCCTTCCCGCAACGCGCGACACGGGCATATTTTCACGTCGCAGGGCGTTATCAACATGAACAACGCCAAATACAGGCTTGACGAGCGTCCGCTTGACGAAGCCTGCGACTGTCCGACCTGCCGGAAGCATTCCAGGGCGTACATTCACCACCTCATCAAGAGCGGCGAAATGCTCGCCATGCGGTTGACCGTCATGCACAATCTGTATTTCTACAACACCCTCATGGAAAAGATCAGGGCGGCGCTTGCGGAGGGACGCTACGAAGAATTCTACCGCGGGCAGAGAGAAATTCTCGGCAGAAGGCTGTAATGTTTCCCCTTGCGTTTACGGAATATTTACATTTGCGGCGGCTTTCTTCAAAAATTGACTTGCACTTTTGATGAATAGTTGCTATAATGGATAAAAAATTTATTTTGGAGGCAAACAAAATGACACTTTTCGGATTTACCGGCGCAGGCGGCGGCGGAATGATGACCATGATTCTTCTCTACGGTCTTATCATCGCTGTATTCTACTTCATTCTCATCAGACCTCAGTCCAAGCAGAAGAAAAAGGAAGAGGAAATGAGAAACTCCATCGATGTCGGCGATACCATTGTCACCATCGGCGGCATTGTGGGTAAGGTCGTCAGCGTCAAGGACGAGGATCTTGTGATCGAGACAGGCGCAGACCGCAACAAGCTCAAGCTCAAGAAGTGGGCGATCGGCAGCAACGAAACCAAGCGCAACGCTCCCAAGACCGAGGAAAAGAAGGACGGCGAGAAGAAGGGCTTCTTCTCCTTCCTCAAGAAGTAATTTTTTAAACCGAATAGGCATAATCTCCCGGAACACCGAGTATGTATTTACCAATCAATCATCGGAATTCCGGGAGGTTTTATTTTATGACTCGTGCCAGAACATCAAAGAACAGATACACCCGCTGCGGAAACTGCGGCAATCCCGCGCTGCAAATCGCCAAGCCGTTTTTATTTGGATTGGTTGCGTCTCTCGTTGTGGCCATGGCGTTTGTGATGCTTTTCGCGCTGGTGTTTGTGCTGATGAAATCCATTGTATCCTCGGCTGTGATTCCGCTGTCGGTGATTTCGCTCATGGCGGGCTGCTTTGTCGGCGGATGGATCTGCGGTTCCGTTTCCCGTCAGAGGGGACTGTTTTACGGGCTGGCTATCGGGCTGGCGGTTTTTCTCGGCGCGTGGATTATCGGCATAGCGATGGACGAAAAGGCATTCAGCATAGCCGTTCTGGTCAAGCTGATTCTGCTGCTTGCGGCCGGCGGCTGCGGCGGATGGCTGGGCTCCAATCGCGTGAAGCCGAGAAGAAGGTAAATCTGCAAAAGTATACAAAAATTCAGTAATGTGTAAAAACTTGAATTTAACGGTTGAAATATAAAAAAATATTTGCTATAATATCTTTATCCGTTAAACGATTGGAGGTAACAGGCATGAAGAAGCACATCAAGACTCTCAACAAAGCCAATCTGAAGGAAAGCGCTGTCAAGGGCGGCTGCGGCGAGTGCCAGGCTTCCTGCCAGTCGGCTTGCAAGACTTCCTGCACCGTGGCAAATCAGAAGTGCGAGAAGTAATTTTTGCATAATTTTTGTTCGGCGTTTTTATTTTACAAATGCGTCGATGTTTCACAAGGCTGCCGGATTTGTTTAATTCGGCGGCTTTGTACTCTTTTTTGGGTTTGCGGTTCCGGAAAAACTTCATTCCGGCGGCTGACCTTATTTTGCCATACGGAAGGATATTTTTAAGAATGATACATAAGTACAGCCTGAACGGCTACAACATAATATTGGATGTTTACAGCGGGGCCGTGCATGTGGTGGACGACCTGACCTATCGGCTGGTTGATTTTACCGATGAAAACATGACGGAGCAGACGCCTGCCGAGGCATATGACGCTCTGAGCGAATACAGCCGCGAGGATATTGATTCGGCTTACGCCGAGCTTTATGAGGCGTTTGACATGGGACAGCTTCACGCTTCCGACGATTACGAGAAATTCGCCGATATGATGGTGAACGCGTCGCTCAAGTCGATGTGTCTGAATATCAGCCACGACTGCAATCTCGCCTGTGAGTACTGCTTTGCCAGCAAGGGCGGTTTCGGCGGCGAACGCTGCCTGATGAGCGAAGAGATCGCGCACAAGGCTATCGATTTTCTCATTGAAAGATCGGTCGGCAGACGCAACCTGGAAGTGGATTTCTTCGGCGGCGAACCGCTGATGAATTTTGAGGTGGTCAAAAAAACAGTAGAGTACGCCAGAAGCAAGGAAGCCGAATTCGGCAAAAATTTCCGCTTCACCATCACAACCAACGGACTGCTGCTCGACGACGACAAGATCGACTTCATCAACCGCGAAATGCACAACTGCGTGCTTTCCATCGATGGACGCAAGGAGGTCAACGACCGTCTGCGCCTCGACTGGGGCGGCAAGGGCTGCCACGACAGAATTCTGCCGAAATTCAAGAAATTGGTGGCGCAGCGCGGCGACAAGGATTATTACGCCCGTTCCACCTATACACGTTACAATCTCGATTTTACCAATGACATTCTGTACCTCTATGAGCAGGGATTTGACCAGCTTTCCGAGGAACCTGTCGTTTCCGACCCCAAGCTGGATTTCTCCATTCAGGAATCCGACCTGCCGAGGATCTTCGAGGAATACGAAACCCTTGCCAAGAAGCTGATCGAGATGAAGAAGGCGGGGGAGAAGATCAACTTCTTCCACTTCATGATCGACCTGAACCAGGGACCCTGCGCGATTCGCCGTCTGAGAGGGTGCAGCTGCGGCAACGAGTACGTCGCCATCACGCCGCAGGGCGATATTTTCCCCTGTCATCAGTTTGTCGGTCACGACGAATGGAAGATGGGCAATCTCAATGACGGCACCTTCCATGTGGACATCAAGAAGAAATTCGCGCGCACGACTATCTACAACAAGCAGAAGTGCCGCGACTGCTGGGCGAGATTCTATTGCAGCGGCGGCTGCAACGCCATCAACAACGAAAAGAACGGCAGCATTTTAGAGCCGTACAGCCTCTATTGCGAGATGGAGAAAAAGCGTCTGGAGTGCGCCATCATGATGCAGGCGGCGCTGGCCGACGATGAATAAGGCGCAAAAGCATGGACGAATTGAAAATAGTGCGTTCCACCGAGAAATACGCCGTTTCCTACTGCGAAACCTTTGACGAGGTGGCAAAGGAAGGTAAATTCCTGTCGATCTCCGGCGGCTATCCGGTGGAGGATATTATCCGGTTCATCAAAATGTGCCGGCAATGCGGCTATCCGCAATTTCTGCTTGTGGAGCCGGGCGGCAGGGCTGTCGGCTGGTGCGACATCGTCCGCCGCTGCGACGAGCCGGAGGACGTGGGCTTTCTGGGCGTGGGTATTGCCAAAGCATACAGGGGCATGGGCTGGGGTTCCAGGCTCATGACCGCCACGATCAACGACGCGAAAAAGCGCGGCTTCAACGAGATACGTCTGGAAGTCCGCGCTTCCAATTACAATGCCATCCGCACCTACACGCGTTTGGGCTTTGTCAAGATCGCCTATACCACCGACGGCGTTGTCACCGACGGAGTCGCCGAGGATGTGTGGGTGATGAGCCTTTACTGTCGGCATATCACTGCCGAAGGGTTTGAGAGAGAAAAATTCTTCGATAAGTTTCCGAGAATCCGTTACAGGTTTAAAAAGCAATAAGCACATTGTCAGGAGGGGCTGAAAATGAAACCGACAGTCCTTATTACCGGCGCTTCACGCGGAATAGGTCTGGCGACGGCGAAGCTTTTCGCCGCGAAGGGACACCCCACTGTCCTCAATTACAACCGCAGCCGGGAGCCGGCGTTGGAAACGACGCGGGAGATCAACGCGTCCGGCGGAATAGCGCTGGCGGTCAAAGCGGACGTTTCACAGCCGGACGAAGTGGCGGCTATGTTCCGCGAAGTGAAGGAACAGCTCGGCGGTGTGGATATTCTGGTGAACAACGCCGCTGTAGCGCGGCAGAGCCTTTTCACCGATGTGAGCTATGACGAGTGGAAAAATACATTTGCCGTCAATGTGGATGGGATGTTCCTGTGCTGCCAAGAGGCGCTGCCGCACATGCTGCAAAGGCACAGCGGCAGCATCATCAATCTTTCCTCCATGTGGGGACAGGTCGGCGCTTCGTGTGAGGTGCTGTATTCCGCAGCGAAATCGGCGGTCATCGGACTCACCAAGGCGCTGGCGCAGGAGGTCGGCCCCAGCGGCATCCGGGTCAATTGCGTTGCGCCTGGCGTCATTGACACCGAAATGAACGCGCACCTTTCCGCGGACGATCTGCGGGAGCTTGCCGAAAGCACGCCGCTCATGCGTCTCGGTTCGCCGGAAGAGGTCGCAAAGACCGTTTACTTCCTGGCCTCGGACGACGCGTCCTTCATAACGGGACAGGTTCTCTGCCCCAACGGAGGATTCGTTACTTAGCGCGTTGCATTCGCGCCGCTAAAAGAATAGTGAATGATGAATAGTGAATAGTGAATAATGTTGGAGCGCTGCGCGCTGAATTTTATTTTTTGGGGAGGTACTCTGTTTGGTTAAGAAATGCATTCTACTTTTTGCTGTGATGGCCGCTGCTGTGGTGGGATTTGTCTGCTGCAGGGTATGCTTTGCGCAGGATGTTTCGGCATCGGAAAACAATTCAATTGATACCTCCGCGGCGGTGGAGGCTGCCGGAAGGATGGAACGGCTTTGCTGCGGCGTGGTGTCCGGTTCGGATATTTCCATGGAGCAGTCGGCTTTCGCCACGGATTTTGTACCGCGTGAGCCGGAATATGTCGAGAGGTTCCGTCACTACGATGGGCCGAAGGCGGATTTTGTTCCCGTGCTGATGTATCACTTCTTTTATGACGCCAATACCCAAGAGCCGACCAAAGGCAACAACAGCCATGCCATTCAGTCGGTACGCGTTCAGCTGCAATGGTTCTGGGAAAACGGATATGTCACCCTGACCATGGACGAGCTTTACGAATGGCTTAACGGCAACATCGAGATTCCCGCCAAATGCGTGCTGCTCACTTCCGACGACGGACAGGACAATTTCTTTGAGCTGATGCAGCCGGAGCTTCACAAGTACGGTTTTGTGGCGACCTCCTTTGTCATTACGGCATGGCGCAAGAATCTCGACTATAAGCTGACGCTGCCGAATGTGGAGCTTCATTCTCACACGGACAACATGCACAAGGGTACCGTGGAAAAAGGCGGCGTTCCGACCAACCGCGGCATGATGCAGGGCGTTTCGGTGGAGTACGGCGTGAAGGATCTGAAAAAATCCTCCAAAAAACTTGCCGGCTCCAAGTACTTTGCCTATCCCTACGGCACCTATGGCGGCCATTCCAAGGAAATACTGAAACAGGCGGGCTTCCGCCTTGCCTTCACCACCACTTCGGGATACGTGAGGAGAGGCGATGATCCTTTGCAGCTGAAAAGGAGACGCGTCAGCGGATCCATGTGGCAAAAAGGAATCATGTACCTTGTAGGCTATCCCGAGGTTCAAAAGAAATACGAGTAACGAAAACAAAAGCAGCATTGCATGACGGTTCAGAAAATGCAATGCTGCTTTTTAACATGTCATCAGCTTTCCAGCGCGGAAAAGAACATTTCGTAGGCGTCGTCCCAGCCTTCGGGGCCAGCCACGCCGCCGCCGTTGACGCTGCGGAGCATAGCCGCGTTGAATTCCTCACCCATGGTGAATAGTTCGCCCACCGTGACGGGATAGCCCAGCGAGGTGGCACATTCGCAGAAGGCCGCCGACGGATCCGCGGCGTTCCGTGTGGCGAGCAGGGCGGATTTGATGCTCTCGTCGTGCAAAGCCGCTACCAGCAGGTTGTTCAGCGTTTCGTTCATATGGTTCATCCCTTGTTTTCGGATTTATGCAGATGATTCGTTCTGCGATTTATATTTTATCATATTACCGAGAGAATTACCATATTTTTATGTTGAAAAAAATTGAATTTTATGTGAGAATGAAGTATATTAATTAAAGACGATCGAAGTTATTATCTTAGGAGGCGGAATCCATGCTTACCGTAAATATCATCTGCGTCGGAAATCTCAAAGAAAAATACTGGCGCGACGCCTGCGCGGAATACGCCAAACGGCTGGGCGGCTTCTGCAAATTTTCCGTCACGGAAGTGAATGAAAGCCGCCTGCCGAAGTCGTATTCCGAGGCGGATATTGCCAAGGTCATTGAAACCGAGGGCGCGAGGATTCTCGAAAAAATCCCTTCCGGCAGCTTTGTCGCCGCGATGTGCATCGAAGGCAGGGAATTAAGCTCTCCGCAGCTCGCCGCGAAATTGGAGCAGATCGCCCTGGGCGGCAAGAGCAGGGTCGATTTCGTCATCGGCGGTTCCTACGGCCTGAGCGAAGCGGTCAAGCGGCGCGCCGACCTGCGGCTTTCCATGTCGCCCATGACTTTCCCTCACCAGCTGGCGCGGGTTATGCTCTGCGAACAGATCTACCGCGCGTTCTCCATCAATGCCGACACCAAATATCACAAATAGAAATTACTTTACCGTGGAAAACATCCAGTAGATGATGCCGTAAATCACCGACGCGGATATGCCGAAAACCAGCACCGGTCCCGCTATCTTGAACATATTCGCCCCAATGCCGAAAACATGTCCCTCCGATTTGAATTCAATCGCGGGGGATACAATGGCGTTGGAGAAACCCGTGATCGGCACAAGCGTGCCGGCTCCGGCGAATTTGGCGATTTTGGCGAACAGCCCGAGAGCTGTCAGCACGGCGGCCAGCGCGATCAGCGCGATGGACGCGGCGGTCTTTGACGTATCCTCGGAGAACCCGAAGCGCAGCATGGCGTCTGTGACGAGCTGCCCCAGACAGCAGACCGTTCCGCCCACCACAAAGGCGAATGCGCAGTCCTTGACAAGCGGCGAAGGCGGCACCGTCTGGCGGGTCATCTTTTCGTATTCCTTCGGCGAGATGTTGATGCTTGACATAGCATAGTCAGCCCCTTTCACAATGTAGTATTTTCAGATCAAAAGAAAATATCCTTCAATGTGGTATAAACAACAAAAAACACAAAAAAATTATGTTCGACATATGAAAAAGCGGCTTTAGCGCTTTACAAATAGAAATGCTTGTTGTATAATATAAAGTGTTTAACCAGTATCAGGCAATTCGGGTTATTTTATGTTACGAAGGGAGCCAATCATTATGGCATGTACAAACGAAGAAATGAAGCTTTATGAAACATGGCTCGGCAAGGCTGACGCCGAGGACATTCTCGCTGAACTCAAGGCGGTGGAAGGCAAGGACGACGAGATCAGCGACAGATTTTACCGTTATCTCGAATTCGGCACCGGCGGTCTGAGAGGCGTGATCGGCGCGGGTACCAACAGAATGAATGTTTACACCGTCAGCATGGCCGCACAGGCGCTCGCCGATTATCTGGCGCAGAAGGGCGGTTCTCATGCCGTCGCGATCGGCTACGATTCCCGCAACAAGTCAACCGACTTCGCGAAGTGCGCGGCTGCGACACTCGCTTCCAACGGCGTGAAGGTGTATATCTTCCCCGAACTCCAGCCCACTCCCGTGCTGAGCTACGCGGTGCGCGAGCTGAACTGCTCCGCCGGTATCGTCATCACCGCCAGCCACAACCCCGCGAAGTACAACGGCTTCAAGTGCTACGGCGGCGACGGCTGCCAGATGACCGACGGCGCGGCCGGTGAGGTCTACGCGTTCATGCAGAAGCTCGATATTTTTGAAGACGTCAAGCGCGGCGATTTCGACGAACTCATGAATCAGGGACTGATCCATTGGATAGAAGATTCGCTCGTGGAAAAATTCCTCGACGCGGTGGAGGCATGCTCCATCAATCCGGGCTTGTGCAAGGACGCGGGCCTGAAGGTCGTTTACACGCCTCTCTGCGGCGCCGGCAACAAGCCTGTCCGCGCCATTCTCAAGAGAATCGGCATTGATGAAGTGACCGTCGTCCCCGGGCAGGAAAAGCCGGACGGCAACTTCCCGACCTGTCCCTATCCGAATCCCGAATTCCGCGAGGCGTTTGCCTGCGCGTTGAAGCTCGCCGAGACGGTGCAGCCCGACCTGCTGCTTGCCACCGACCCGGACAGCGACCGCGTGGGTATCGCTGTCAAGTCGGAGGAAGGCTATACACTGATGTCCGGCAACGAAGTCGGCGCTATGATGCTCAATTACATGCTGTCCTGCCGTCAGGCGCAGGGCAATCTCCCCAAGAATCCCGTCTGCGTCAGCACCATCGTCAGCAGCGACCTCGGCACCAAGATCGCCGAGAAATACGGCTGCGAGATGCGCAGAGTGCTGACCGGCTTCAAGTACATCGGCGAAATCATCGGCTGGCTGGAAGCCGACGGTGAGAAAGAGCGCTTCATCATGGGCTATGAAGAGAGCTACGGCTACCTCTGCGGCACCTATGCACGCGACAAGGACGCTGTTGTCGCCTCCATGATGATCTGCGAGATGGCCGCCTACTACAAGAAGCAGGGCAAGTCGCTGCTCGACGTGATGGATGAGATCTACAAGGAATTCGGCTACTACCGCAACCGTCTGCTCAACTACGGCTTTGAAGGCGAAGCGGGTATGAAGTTCATGAATTCCGTCATGGATCAGCTCCGTAGCAATCCTCCCGCAGAGATCGCCGGAGACAAGGTTCTCACCGTCAGCGACTACAAGCTGTCCGTCCAGAAGAACATGACCGACGGCACCGAGAGCGAGATCAGGCTGCCCAAGAGCAACGTCCTCGCCTACAAGCTGGAAAACGGCGGCTCCTTCATCGTCCGTCCCTCCGGCACCGAGCCGAAGATCAAGGTCTACACCGCCGCTGTCGGCACACTCGAATCCGCCGACGCAAAGCTGGATGATTTTGAAAAGGACGCCAACGCCATTATGGGCAAGTGAGCTTTTGAGAGTGTCCGGACAAAATAATTAAACATAATAAAGGGCATTGCAGCTGTCGTTGTGATAACTGCAATGCCCTCTTTTTATCTGTTTATGTGAAATATGAAATTACTGACATTCCATAAAATACATCCTCAATGAAAAATCGGGGAATACGCGCACGTTCTCATTGAAGCCGGTGCCGGAGAAGGCGGGTTTCAGTGCCACGCCGGTGGACATGAGCACCATTCCCGATGCGGTGACGTCCTCGGCTTCGCCGTTCAATCTGACCGCTTTTGCGACGAGGTTGTGTACCATGGAATCCTGCTTGATGTGGATAGGCGAGATGGTGTTGACCAGACTGCCGAACTGCTTGATGTCCAGACGCTGCGAGACGTTGTAGAAGCGGTAGCTCTTTTCAGGGTCTAACCCCTTGGCAAAGAAGCGTTCCGCCTGCGTGTTGGGCTGCACAAGCTCCTGCAGCATCATGCCGACCGCCTGCGTTTTGTCGGGCGATACGCATATCCATTCATGCACATTGCCGGTGCGTATGCGGTAGAACTGTCCGAATTGCAGCACATCGCGCAGCTTTTTGTATAATTCGATCTGCGCGGCGAGTTTCTTCTTCATATCGCCCTTCAGGTCGCGCACGTCACATTCGTACCCCAGCACACCGAAGGAAGCCACGCCGAAGCGGGTTTCTGGCGAGGTCACGCGGAGGGTCTGATGATTCGGGCTGGCGGCGACGTGTGCCGTGTAGGTAGATTGCGGATAGCCGTAGCTGTATCCCTCCTGAATGTAGGTGCGGCTGAGCGCGTCGGTGTTGTCGCTGGCCCATATCTGCGGGAAGTAGCAGAGAATGCCCAGATCAAAGCGGTTGCCGCCCGAGGCGCAGCCTTCAAAGAGAATATCAGGGAAGCGGTGCGTCAGTTCGTCCATGATCTTATACAGGCCGCAGATGTAGCGATGCGCCGTTTCGCCTTCCTGTTCGGGCGGAAGATAGGGGGAATATACATCGGAGAATATGCGGTTCATGTCCCACTTGACGTAATCTATCTTGGCGGAGGCGAACACCTGCGTCATTTTTTCTATGACGAATTTGACAACTTCCGGGTTGGCAAGGTCGAGAATGCGCTGTTTGCGTCCTTCCGACTGGTGCGCGCCGGGAATGGCGATCGACCATTCGGGATGCTGTTCAAAGAGCTTGCTGTGCCGGTTGAACATCTCCGGCTCAACCCATATGCCGAACTTCATACCCATGGCGGCGAGCTTGTCGCCCAGTCCTTTCAGACCGTGCGGCAGCTTCTTGGGATTGGCGTCCCAGTCGCCGAGGGAATGTTCGTCGTCATTGCGTTCACCGAACCATCCGTCGTCCATCACGAGCATTTCTATGCCCATTTCCTTGCCGATGGAGGCGAGATCGAGAAGGGTATGCTCCGAGATATTGAAGTAGCAGGCCTCCCAGCTGTTGAGCAGAATGGGACGCGGCTGCTTCTTCCACTTGCCGCGCACGATGTGTTCGCGGATGAATTTGTGCATATTCACACTTTGTCCCGAGAATCCTTTGTCCGTGAAGGTCATCACCGACTCCGGCGTTTCAAACATTTCGCCCTTTTTCAGGATATAGCGGAACCCTTCGGGCTGAATGCCGCCCGCAATGCGGGTCTTGCCGAAGGCGTTGACCTCGACGGCGGCGTAATGATTGCCGCTGTAGATCAGGTTGATGCCGTAGACGCTGCCGATATTCTCAGATGTGTCGGTCGAATGAACCATGAAGAAGGGATTCGCTCTGCTGGATGAACAGCCGGCACGTGACTCTATGACGAATTTTCCCGCGGTGAGCGTGGCGGTGTTCTTGTTCATCTCATGCGCCCACGAGCCGTGGAAGGACGTGACCATCGTTCCGCTGAACGGAATATCAATCTGCGTGCTGAGCAGGCGTTCAATGGCAACGCTGCTCTGTCCCTTGTTGATGAGCTTTGCGCTGCGGGTGATGACGTCGCAGTCGGGGAACACGCAATAGTGCAGCTCCAGAACAAGATCGCCGTCTGTCAACGTCAGGCAGAGATGCTCGATCTTGCCGTTCTCGCTGTAGGCACAGGGGAGCGTGCGCAGCGGTGTGCGGCTGTCGGTGATTGTGTAGGAGGCGTATTTGAAATCCGAGCTTCGCGCGCCGTTTTCCCTCACCAGTTCAATAAACGGCTCACGGATGTCCCCGTGTCCGCCGGAGGACATTTCAAGGCACATAGGGATAACTCTGATGCCGGTTGAGTCCCACAAGTTTCCGCTTCCTGCCGTTGAGATAAAAGCCGTCCTTTTTGAATTTCACATCCCGGAAGCCGATTCTTGTTTCCACGCGGTCGGTGACTTCGCCGTTTTTGACTGTTTCGCTGACAAGGGTGTACAATACTGGACTTTCAATATCCCAGCGTTTTACGTCAGGAATATTCAATGTGCAATTTTTTATTTTTTCGGAAGAAACTTCGCAGACCTTATTGCCGTCAAGGAAAACGGAATGATGTATGGTATCCGGATTACCTTCTGTATGGCATTGAACGGTTAGCTGCCCGGAAATATCCGGCATGGCAAAAACATCGGATATGTGGCACCGGTTGCGGAATTCAAGACGAACCTCACGGTAAAGACCGCCGTAGGTCATGTAGTCAATCACATGACCGAAGGGAGGAATGTTCTGATTTTCGCGGCTGTCCACTTCTATTGATAAAAGCGCCTTCTGTCCGGCAGTCACCGCGTTGGTCAGCTCGACTTCAAACTGCGTGTAGCCGCAGTTGTGACGCTCACCGCAGGGCTTGCCGTTGACATAAACCTGTGCGGAATGTCCGGCGGCTCCGATGACAAGGACAATTCTTTTCCCCTCGGCGGATGGCGGAATGTGGATGGACTTGCGATAGCTGCATACCTTCTGATAGATGCCTTCGTCGAAATAATCAAAAGGCGTCTGCGCACAGGAATGCGGCAGATTGACAGAAGCAACGCTTTCACCGCTGCCCTCAGCAAAGGCAGGCGTAAATTAATCATCACAAAAAGAGCAAAAGAAAAAAGCCGCCCGATTTTTTTATCGGACAGCTTGGGGTTGCAATGGCTGTTTACATTTTCGCCGACAGAAATTGGCTTCCCTTGATAGCAAAACGCCAATCCCGTTCCGCGTCTTCTCCGGCGTAGTCAATGTTGATGCGCCGGCCGCGGATGATTTCGGGCTTGGAGCCGTCATCCTCTATCCACAGCCTGTCGCCGCAGAGATCGGCACCGTAGAGGGACTTGTTGATTCCCATGGCAATGCAGAGCTTGCCGGGGCCGCTGCACAGATTTTGGAGTTTGTCCGTGCCGCGCCGTTTTTTCATCAGGGCGATGCCGTCGACAGGTTCCAGCGCCCGCAGAAAAATGCAGTGGGGAATGTTTTCCATGTTCACGATGATGTTCATGCAGCTGTACATGCCGTAAATCAGATAGACATAGGCGTGACCGCCCTCAGCGTACATGATTTCCGTGCGCTGGGTGCGTCTGCCGCCGTAGGCGTGGCAGCCCTTGTCGCTTTCTCCCATGTAGGCTTCCAGCTCAACAATCCTTCCGGCGGTCAGTCCCTCCGGCGAATCACGCACGAGAATCTTGCCGAGCAGCTTTTCAGCGGCGATAAGCCCGTCGCACAGGTAGAATTCACGGGACAGCTTTTTGCGTGGTGCGGGATTTTTCATTATCTGTGTTCACCTCAGTCCGGCGTCGCGGGATTTTTAAGCGCGTAGTCGTCCGCCTCTTCCTGCGCTTCTTCCTGCAGCTCGACATACTGTTCCAGGCAAAGATCGTTGACATACATGTACGTCGCGTGATTCACGCCGACGTACCGTATATGCCAAGGCTCATAATCAATGCGTGTGATGTCCGATTTGTTTTCGGGATAGCGGATAATGAAGCCGTATTTGTAACAGTTTTCCGCCAGCCATTTGCCTTCGGGCGTTTCGAGGTAATTGTGGTCGGTGGTGTTGTCGTTGCTTACGTCGATGGTGTTGCCCAGCTGATGCTCGGAGTTGCCGGGCGTCTGTGTGGTGTTGAGGGCAAGCGACCTGGCTTCGGTGGAGGTTTTGCCCTGCGCCATGAGATTCTGCACTGCCTTGTTGTAAAGCTCGCTCTGCCGCGCATAGCTGCGGTAGGCGCTGATAATGTGCATTCGCCCCTTGATCTCGTTGTACATGGCTATGTACATCTCTTTGTAGGCTTCAAATGCTTCCTGGGTGGCGTACAGTCCGTAATATCCCTCGGCGGTGTAGTTATCGGGGATTTTGATCAGATGTTCCGGCACATATTTGGCGCTGAGCGTGTTCTTGTAATTGGCTATCATGAGCTTGTCGTAATAGAGCGGCGGAAGAGTGCTGTCGGGCGGAAGCGGCTTGTATTTGACGATCACCTTCACCTGCGCGGAGATGTTGCCGGAGGCGATTCCCAAAATGGTTTTTCCGCTTTTTTTGGCGACGATTCTGCCCTTTTTCACGCCGAGAACGCCGTCGTCGGCGATCTCCCATGTGTAGGATACATCGGCGTTTTTCGGGATCGCCCTCGGCTGGGCTTCGAATTCGTCGCCGACATACACGGCGAGCTTGTCCGCGTCAAAAGTAATGGCCTGCAGCTTACAGTCCAGCTCTTTTATCATTTTCCTGCCGGGAGAGACGGTTTTTTTGCACATTACCGCGACTGCCATAACGGCGACGATAATGTAAAGCGTCCTCTGTATGGCAAGGGCGGTGATGACTACCGTTTTTTCCTCGCTTAGCTTTAATGTTATGTCCTTTATGTTCCATTCACCTCTTGAAGGAATAAGTCTATCATATTATTTTATTGCCTGTCGGCCGTTCTGTCAACCCCCAACTTCATGATTGAAAAATACAGCCGCACATCGGTGGCGTTTTCCGACGTGCGGCTGATGACTGAAGACTGATGAAAAATAAATGCGTTGTCAGCCCGCTTTTGAGGTTGATTTGGTGGTACCCTTCGCGGTGGTGCTCTTGGTGGTACCCTTCGCGGTGGTGCTCTTGGTGGTACCCTTTGCGGTGGTGCTCTTGGTGGAACCCTTCGCGGTGGTGCTCTTGGCGGAACCCTTCGCGGTGGTGCTCTTGGCGGAACCCTTCGCGGTGGTGCTCTTGGTGGTACCCTTCGCGGTGGTGCTCTTGGCGGAACCCTTCGCGGTGGTGCTCTTGGTGGAGCCCTTCTCCGTTGTGTCGCCTTCACCCGCCGTAGTGGAGGTGGTATCCTTGCGGGTGGTCAGCTTGGAATTGGCTATGCCCTTGAGGTTGGGGAGATAAATGCCGCGGATTTCCTTTTCGTTGCCCTCGTAGGTCATATCGTCGTCGTAGATATACTTGATGAGCTTGTCGGAATTCACGCTGAGATTGGCCGCGAGCGCTTCGTTGCCGTTGCTCATCTTCTGGACGGAGTAGCTGCCCTTGATAGGAATGGAAATCTGCTTGGTTTCGTAGTTGGCTATCTGCGCGGCTTCGGTGACAAGACCCACCAGTTCTCCCTTGCTGAAATCGGTGGTGACGTATTCCAGACAGGAGTAAGCGATGCTGAGAAGATCGACTTTGCTTACGTCTTTCAGCTCGGTCATAATCTCGGTGAGCACCTTGCGCTGTCGTTTGGTACGTCCGAAGTCGGAGTCGATTTTTCTGATACGGGCGTAGTTGAGAGCCTCGGCGCCGTTCATGTAATAGGTTCCCTTGCCCTTGCTGAACCGCGGGAAGAGACCGTATTTTTCATGGCTGCACATGTATCGGGCTTCGGCTCCGGTAACGGTGATCTTGATGCCGCCCTTGCCGTTGAGTTTGCCGATCTTATTGACCACCGTCTTGAACGCGTTGAAGTCGACGATGATGTACTTGTCGACATTGATGCCGAGATTCGCTGTGATTGTCTGTTTCAGAAGGTTTACGCCGCCGACGGAATAGGCGGAATTCAGCTTGGAGCCGTATTTGCCGGGTATCTTGACATAGAGGTCACGCAGGAAGGACGTCATTTTGAGCTTTTTATGCTTGCGGTCGATGGTGAGCATCATCATAGCGTCGCTTCGGCCTTCCTCGCTCATGGAACGGCGGTCACTGCCTATGAGCAGGATATTCTCGATGTCGGAGTCAAACAAAATCGGTGTGTCCGGCAGTTCGATCTCGGTGTCGTCCACGCCGTCCATCTCGGCCGCCGCCTCCGCGTCCGCCTTCGCGTTGTAGGAAGAACCGCTTCCGCGCTGATTGGCGGGTTCGTTCTGGACAAAGTTCATTCGGTTGAGCAGCGCGCTGGCTCCCATTCCGAGTGACATCAGAAACGCCATGAAAAGGCATATTCCGGTGATGGACGCCTTCTGCCACATCTTCATGGGCTTGCGGTTGCGCTTTTTCTTTTTGCTGCGCTTCGAGGCGCTTAATTCGGCTGTTTCTTCTCCGGCCAGCTTCGGCACATAATACTCCACATCGCGGATGACCGTGCCGTTTTTGTTCTTTTCCTTGATATGCTCCACTCTTGAAGCGCCGTTGATACTGTGCTTGTACCGGTTTTCAAAGTCCCTTTTACTTTCCCTTCTGCGCTGGGCTGCCGCGCGGAAGGTGTCGAGCAGCGGAGGTTCTTCATCGGGTTCGAGCTGCCGCGCCGGACGGGATGACCTGCGCTGGAAGTGTTTTGCTCTTTCGGAATGTTCCTTGCCGTCGCTGCCGTAGGTCGCGCCCTTGGGATGGAACCTGCTTTCGGGTATAGGCGCCGCGTCAATGGCGGCCTGCCGTTCCTCTTCCTCCTGGCGCAGACGCTCGCGGCGGTATTCTTCCATGGTTTTGGGCTGATACTCTATGCTGTCTTCTTCCTGCGCCTTGCGCTTCAGATCGTAGCGGCTGACACCGCGTTCAACATAATTCCGGGGCATGGAATGATTGATACTCCGGATATTGCGGGAAAGTTCGCCGCGTTCGGTGTTGTCCATCGGCTGTCATCTCCTGTCCTCTTGATAATGTAATACTGTCAAAATCACTTGTCGCTGTACTCGTCGCTGTCGTAATCGTCGTTGTAAATCAGCTTGCATACATATTCGTAAAGATCGCGGGTCACGCTGATGTTGCGGTCGATCATCTGCCGGTCGGGGTTTTCCCAGTTGTCCGAAGGATAGCGGCACTCGATATAATATCTGTTGAGCAGCGCCGTCTCCCCGATAAAGCGGTTGAACTTGGAATCGTATTTGCACGCCTGCCGGACGAGCCATGAAAGATTGTGCCCGTCAAGCGTCTGTCCGCTCATAAAGAGCAGATACGCCTTCAGCGATTTCTCGATGGTCTGCTGGCAGTGGAAGCCCGCTAAATTCAGGCAGGTGCCGCCTTCAAAGAGCTGCAGCGCCGCGTCGAGGTCTTCGCTGGCATATTCCATCCATTCGAAGTAATGGCGGCTGTCCCGCTTGCCATGTCTATTCCGACTCATACAGCACAACACCGCCGTTCAATATGCCCCGGTACGCGAATGTGCCGGGATCCTTGATGGCGGCATTCCACTGCTCGTAATTGTAGACCCGCACGTCAAACGGCACCTCACATTCCAGGGTGAGATAAATTTTCTGCTCGATTTTGGTGCATTCGGTTTCCTTGGTGATAACGCACAGCTTGAAGGAAACCAGCTCGCCGACCGGGGTGTGCTTCTCGTTGAATATGATGATCCGCACAGGCTTTACCAGCTCGGCAATGCTTTCGCACAGACCTGTTATTCTGTCATCGTATACCAAATGCCCTCATCCCTTTCGCTCCACATAAATTTACATAATAATTTTATCAGATAATTTCGGGCTTTTCAATAATTTTACATGAAATATATGTTAATGAAATTTAATAGCTTTGGGTCACAGAATTTATGAATAATGCGGCGGCATCGGGCAATAATAGCATTGCAGATGTTTTTAATATTTCTATATTTTGTAATATCACTAACAGAAAGGTCGCAGATATTATGAGCAGAATTAAATTAGGTTCACCCTTGCGGGTCAAAAAGAGATCTCTCAGCAGCTATGCGTCGTTCGCGCTTTTTGTGGCCGCGGCAGCCATCGCGCTCAGCGCGCTGATCCTGCGAATCGGCAAGGACAGGCTTATCGACGGAGGGGACGAAGAATTGAGCGTTCCGTCTAAGCAGACGGTCGCCACGTCATCGGCGCGGCAGACGGAGAGCGAGCCGACGGCTTCCTCCGCCACTTCACAGACGACTTCACCCCGGCAGAAGACGACAAAGCCCACCGTCCAAAAGACGGCCGAAGACGAATACGACGACCGCGAGGACAGCGAGGAAACCATCGCCATACAGGTGCTTGGCAATAACCGCAGCTATGTCCGTCCTTCCGGCGGCGCGATCATCAAGCCGTGCAGCATCAAGGAGCTTGCCTATTCCCGCACCATGAAGGACTGGCGCGTTCACAGCGGTCTTGACATAGCGGCGGAAAAGGGCGAGATCGTCAAGTCCGTTGCCGAGGGAACCGTGTCCGACATCATGCATGATTCACTGTACGGAACAACAATCGTAATCAACCAGAATGACGGGCTGATGGTGTATTATCGAGGACTGAACAAAGATACCGCCGTCCGTCAGGGAGAGAACATCGCGGCAGGCGCGACAATCGGCACGGTGGGGGAGATCCCCTGCGAATCCGCCGACGGCACGCACCTTCACATCGAAGTGATGAAAGAGAACAAATATCTCGATCCGGCGGATATTTTGGGGATAAAATAATCATATTACCGAGATTTATTATATAATAGATTTTCAAGCCGTCAAGCGGGAAGAAATTCCGTCTGACGGCTTTTTCTGTCGGTTTTTTTTGCAGGAGGAACTTTAAATTGCTGCTTAATATCAATTCTGAGAATTTTTAAAAAATATTTAGCCCTAACCCCTTGCAACCGTCGCATTAATGTGATACTATATGTTCAGAACGGTTTCTGAAATAACACTCACATCGGAGGTTGCGCAATGAAAAAATTCCTCGCCGCGTTTTTCGTGTTTATCGTAATGCCCGCGCTGGTGCTGCTGTACTTTGCCATGAAGCCGGGGACTTCACGCCCTGAGCCGGACAGGAAAGTACAGGAAGTAAACACATCGTCGCAGGACGATGAACCCGCCTATATTACCGGAGAGCCGGAGCCTTTGCTGCGTTCGCCTCTGGAAGGAGTCAGTGTCAGCACAGGTCTGGACGAAAACGGCAGCGTTTACTACACCGTCACGGATTCGTCAGGACTTCCGCTGCTCGACAGATCGTACATCGGCGTCACCACTGACGCCTGTGATTTTTCTCAGGGGCTTGCGTTTGTCAGGCAGCGTCCGGCTCAGATAACCGATGAAAAATATGCCAACAGCTGCGGCAAGAAAAAGACCTCCCGTAACTATTACAGCGAAACGGTTTTTACCTATGAAAAGGACAGTTTCTGGTTTGACGTATATTTCCGTGCGTATGAGAACGGATTTGCCTATCGCTTCGGCATACGCACCAAGGACAACGAAGAAACACAGCTTGCGGTGACGGCTGAAACGGGGAGTTTTTCCATTCCGTCCAAGTCGGTCATTACCGCCGAGCTGATCAGCGATGTAAGCAAAAAATTCTGCTATGAAACCACTTATTCCGAAAAAACCGTCGAATGGCTTTCCAGAATCAGATCGAAGTATGTCTGCTTCCCTGCGCTGGCAGCGATAGCGGATCAGAACGGCGCTCCGTCGGGGAAATACCTGCTGCTTTCCGAGGCCGATATGGTGACCTGCCCGTATCACGGCTCCGTGCTGAAAGCGCTGGGAAAGAATGTGTTTGCCCTGCATCCCGCGCCGGCCGTCAGCGGCGAGCCTACCGTCATTACCACCGGATTTCTGTCGCCGTGGCGATTCGGTATTTACGGCGACGCGGGAGAAATTGCCTTAAGCGATATGGCGGAGAATCTTTCACCGGCGCCGCAGGGGGACTATTCGTGGGTGAAGCCGGGAGTGACCGCGTGGACATGGCTTTCGGAGAAGAGAAGGGGACAGAACATTCCCAAGGTCATAAAGAAATACATTGATCTCTCCGCGGAAATGGGCTGGGATTATCTGATACTCGACGAGGGCTGGCAGCCGAAATCATACGCGAAGGGGAGAGTCTACGAGGGATATTACGACTGGTTTGATGAAATCGCACAATACGCCGAGAGCAAGGGAGTAGGCCTGATCGTCTGGATCAAATACGCCGATCTCGACACACCCGAGGAACGCGAAGCGCTGCGAGAGTACGCTTCAAAGGGAATCAAAGGCATCAAGGCGGATTTTTTCGACAGCGAAGACCAGACCACCATGAGCGATCTGAATGAAATATACAAGATGTGCGCCGAATGTCATCTGATCGTGAACTGTCACGGCGCGGGCAAGCCGACCGGAGAGCGGAGAACGTATCCCCATGTGATCAACAGGGAGGCTGTCAAGGGGGAGGAATATGGCAAGGGCTTTGTCAACGAGGAGGTTATCTGGGCCTACACCCGAAACGTCGTCGGGCCGGTAGACCTGACCCCGAGAGTATATCCCAAATCAAAGACAGGCACGCTCGGGCTCCAGCTTGCCTGCTGCGTGCTGCTGGACTGCGGTCTGCCCTGCATGGCTGGCAGCGCGGACGATTACCGGAGCTTCAACGGCGCGTCCTTTTACAGAGAACTTCCCGCCGTGTGGGATGACACGGTATTCCTGAGCGGCGACGTCGGCGATTCTGTCACCATGGCAAGGCGTTCGGGAGAAACATGGTACGCGGCGACCGTCACCAAGGCTGCTAAGAAGGGAGTGTCCATGCCGCTGCAATTCCTCGGTGAAGGGGAATATCAAGCGGAGATATACAGTGACGCGACAAGGAAAAAGCTGAAAATTTCAACGCAGACAGTGACCAAAGACGATGTCTTGTCTTACAGTCTTCTGCCGGAATCGGGATATGTTGTGAGATTTACAAAAACGGCTTCATAAATTCAAAACCGCACAAAGCCGGAAGCTCCCCTGTGTCTTAATGAATGGGACACAGGGGAGCTTCACAGGTTTAGAGAGGTATAAAGAATTGGAGGGAATGTCAATGATAAAGAATTATTTGGCGGCTTTTTCTTTTCTGCCTTTGGCGATGAAATAGCCTGCGCAGCCTGCCGCCGCGAGAAGAACGGCGATTCCGGCAATCACGACAACTAGAGTGCAGTTGCCGCTGTCACAATCATTTACCGCCTGAGAAGCGCTGTCCGCACCGGCATTGGCATCGGCGGTGACTTCGGGAGCTGTGCCTTCATTGGCGGAAACAGCTGTGCCGTCAACGTAAAGCGTATAGCCGTTGAGGTAAATATTGCTGTTGTCAGATACATCATTGTACAGAGCCGACACATAGGAATCCCCTGTGAGAACCACGGTGGAAGTGTCGTCCAGCGTGAGGAAAACGTTGCCGCCCTGATTGGCACTGTTGACAGCGCCTTTGTAGGTTGAGCCTTCCGTCAGTTCCATGGACAATTCGGAAATGCTGTCCACCACAATATCCCCCTCGGCCGTCTGATGGATCAGGTCAAATAGAAACTTTCCGCCGTTGGAGCCGCTGTTGCCCCAGGCCGCCGCTTCCGCGCGGAGCAGTGCGCCTGTGCTGTCGTTGTTGGTAATGACGTTATTGGTCAGGGTGATTATGCTGCTGGTATTGGTAATGTAGAAGGTATCGCCCTTGTTGGTGGTGATGGTGCTGTTGCTGGCTGTGAAATAGGAAGTGCCTTCCGAGGCGTCGCCGGACATCGACTGATACAGGAAAATATTCTTGTAGGTCTCGGACTGCCCGTTGAGGGTATGGTTGGTATCGGTCAGAACGGTGTTGTTGAGCGTGACGGAATTCGCGCCTTCCACGACAACGCCCTCGGAGGAGGTGGAAGTCAGCTGCGCGTTATTGACGGTGACAGCCGCCGTGGAATAAATCGCGGGGGAGCCTTGTCCGTTGGTGGTGTAGGAACCGCCGTCCACCGTGAGCGTTCCGCCGCCGCGGTCGCTGCGGATGGCCGCGGAGGAATTGCCCTGTGTTTCCACCGTGAGGTTGACGGCGTTGAGTGTGCCGCCGCCTGTCACCATAATGCCGCCCGAATTGTTGGCGGTGGTGTTGATCGTCGCGTCGCTGATATTGACCGTGCCTGTGCCGTAAGCGAATACGCCGTTGGCGTGCGCTCCGTTGGTGGTGACGCTGCCGCCTTCCATGTTGAGCGTAGCGCCGTTATAGACCAGAATCGCCGCGTTAGTGCCGTAGAAGTCGGCGCTTTCGCCGCTTTCGTCGCCGGACTTGGTAACGGTGACATTGGTGAGAGTCGATTCGCCGCCCGATACCAGCAGGGCGTTCTCGCCGCCGGTGGTGCTTGTGTAGGCCGCGTCGCTCTTTGTGGCGGAGGAATCGATAGTGCTGGCGCCGGTGTAGCTCACGGAAGTGCTTCCGCCGCCGGGCATTTCGCCCATGCCGTTGCCGTCCGGCGGATTTCCGGGAGGATTTCCGTCAGGCGGATCTCCGGGCGGTTCGCCCATCATGCTGCCGCCGGGAGGATCGCCGGGAGGCGTGTTGTCCGATGCCGCGTAGACATTGGTAGTGATAACCGACATGGCGAACAGGATCGAAAGCGCTGTTGCGACACATTTCTTTTTGGCTTCATTCATAACGAATACCTCCGATTATATTATTTCTTTTGAAGTTTAGGTTTACTTCCGGTTCGTTTTTTTGTCTCCCGAACCTTATGGCTTTATTGTAATTGCCTAAACTTAATTATACTTTAAAGAAATGAAAATAATCGGAGATTTTTTTAAATAAAAAATAAAAATATAAAATTATAAAAAATCAGATTCCCAGCATCAGCCGCGACAGCAGCGCGCTTTTCCTGATGACAACCTTGTACAGCAGAATGGGAATGACCAGTCCGAGCGCGATGGAAAAAACATTGCCTATCATATCCGGCACGGACAGCTTCTTAAACACAATATGGCTGGCGTGAACGATAAACGGGTTATGCAGCAGATAGATCGGCAACGAATAATTCCCCAGAATTGACATTGCTTTAGTGAGCGCTGATTTGTAAACCAGTAAAAACGAACTTAAGTTGAAGAAGAACAGTATACCGGCAATGCCAATCGCCGCTATCCGGAGTGAAGCGAGTGTCGCGCCGACGTATTCGTTCCGTATGGAAACAGGTATTCTGTAGACAAAGTAGAGGACAAACAGCGAAACGAGCAAAAGCGTCGGATCGTTGAAAAACGCCTTGCCGAGTCTGAACTTCTGAAACAGTCTGCCGAATCCGAACGTCAGAAAGCTCCTTGAAATTTTGAGCAGGATAGACTGGTCATTTTTAAAGACAACCGCCAGCACGGAGAACAGTATAAAAAGCGATACAAGTGCAATGATTTGTGTCTGGCCGGATGTTCTTGTCAGAGCGTAGTTAATGAGAAACACCCAGAACAGCGCAAAGAGGAACCAGTACAGTTGAATATAGGAATACCGGAATGTCAGCAGTCCCACAAAGATCTGCGACAGCGACAGCTTGCTGAATCCTAACGTGTTCATCAGTGAAGCACCCGCGGAAAACGGCAGCCGGTAAAGGATGAAAGCGCCGAAATAAAATACACATTCCCAGAAGAGATACGGCACGCCGAGGGAAGAAAACTTCTTTGCCGCAAACCGTTTCATTCCGATTTTTTGGTAATCCGCGCGTTTTTTCTCAAACAAATACCCCGAAACAAACATGAAAATATGCACGTCAATAAAAACGCAAAAGGATATTAAGCGCATACAAAAGTCTGCGTCAAAGTAAAGGATGGCGGAATGCTGAAAAACCACCAGCAATATGGCAAATCCGCGCATGAATTGCAGCATGTCATGCTCTTCGGCGGCATTCAAACAGCAGCCGCGATTTGTGTCTGACATATTATTTTGCTCCTTGTCAATGTATTTCCCGGCTCATCAGTCCGTGATCTGCTGCATGATATAGGGGTCTTTGATTTTGTCGTCCTGCGCGAAGGTGATGACCTTGGTCATGATCTCGGCGGTCTTGGGGTCTTCGTCGATAAACGGCAGGAAGAGTTTGCTCTTTTTGCCGCTCTGCACCGCCAGCACATTGATCTGATGTCCCCCGAATTTGTGTATCACGCCGCTGCCGAGGTGGACGAAATATTGGCCGTGCCTGCCCTCGATAACCGCGTGATTTTTGTCAAACGTCACGTTGGTGATGCCGAAGAGCTTTAAGTTGAAGTCGAGAATTACCTTGCGCATTTCCACGGTGGAATGGCTGGTTTCCGGATCCACGCCGCCGGCATGTGCCACGCTGACCGCCAGATCGACGTCCCGCATGACCTCGCTGTAAACGATGTCGGGAATGTCTCTGATCTTTATCGGCTCATAGGTGCGGCGGTTGACGAAGGTGACGCCCTCCAGCACGGGCGCTTCCACGTCGCCGGGAGAGAACCAGTCGGCAACCGCGTAGATGCCGGCGATAATGTCGTCCGCGTAATACACCTTCTGTAAACCGTCCTCATAGTCGGCAATCCACCGCCTGCCCTTAAGCGCTCCCACCGTGCGGCCTGTGGAGATCTGATTCCCTGCGAACAGCAGCGAACGCTCCTTGTCAAGCTCCTCGGGCAGTTTCACATACAGCTCCCGGAATACCTGCCGGAAGGGCTGACGGACGCCGTCTTTTTCGCCCTTTTCAAGGAAGAACCTCTGCCAGTCCGACCACACCTTATGCCCGTACAGGTCGAAGGGATGGGCGACGCGCAGTTTTTGTTCGTCATTTACGGCAATGCGGTTGCCCGCTGCGTCCGTAAAGCTGCCGCCGCCAATCACGCCGCTGACAAAATTCCCTTCCGCAGACACAAAGACCAGATTTTCCACAATGGATTGAATGACCGGATTTTCGCACAGCATGAGCAGTTCGCCGGAATGAAAAATACTGCGCTCCTCCATGGCAAATTCAAACATTTTCACCGTGCGGCTGTACTGCTGTTTGAGCTTGTCGCAGAATTCCTTGATTTCCGTGAAGGCTTCTTCCTTCTTGATGGCGGCAGGCGCGGATTTCAGCGCCTTGCCGTTTTTGGCGATGGTCACCGAGGGCTTGCCGTTCTCCACCGCGATCATCACTTCATAGCCGCCGATGTCATGCGGTTTGAAGTAATCCATATGCTGGCGCACAAGCTGGGTTTCCATCGAGAGCGTCAGGCGGGTGTCGTCGGAGTATCCGGCGGTGACGGCGAGATTCTTGAGGGCGAACTGCGCCGCCGCGCCTTCGCTGGCCCTTCTCTGCGCGCCGAACTGCTTGCTTTCGCGAGCAAAATTCTGAATGAATTCGTAGCGCTGCAAAATGTCGTCGGCACCCTGGGAGGGAATGATCGCCAGACTCAGCAGCAGATCCTTGTTGCGTTTGTCGTGGATGGTCGCTTCGGTGGAGGCAATATCCATCTTGCCCAGCGCCGCGTCGGCGAATTTCCGCGCGCGGGTGTGCATGTTGTTGTCGGAGGTGTATTTGGCCGCCTTGTAGAGCTTGTCAAAGGTCTTTTCGCCGAGAATGCCATACGCTTCCTTGAACCACTTCACGTCGAAACAGCCGCCGTTGAGCTCGTCTTTGGTGAGAGGCGTGTATTTGGCGATGATCGCCTTGGTGCGGTCGCTGATGGCGGCCGCAGTGTGCGCCATGAAGTAGTAGCAGCCGCTTTTCATGCCGACAATGCCGAGATATTCCGCGATAATGTCGATCCACTGCGGCGAATACATCGCCACTTCGATAAGGCGGTCCGGCTTGATCTTGGATCCTTTCATGAATTCGGCAAGTTTTTCGGCGCTGTCTCCGGCTGCCGGCCAGCATACGCCCAGCAGATGACTGAGCGACTGCTTTTTGCTGACGGTAACGCCATACCAGTACGAAGTGCGGCTGAGGGTTTCACTGCCGAATGCTTTCAGTATTTCTATCAGTCGTTCTATGCCGTATATTTTGTCGATTCTGAGTACCGCTTTGGAAAAGACCGTTTCACTGTCGCCGCGTTTGAGCTCCACGTCGAGGATTTTTTCAATCAGCCTTGAAGCGATGGAGTTGCCGTATTTGCAAAAATCGGAGTCCGTCGGCAGTTCGCCCTCGTCAAGCTGTGCTTTATATTCGTCACCCAGCACCCCGTAAAACGCGTTGCGCTCCATGGCGATATACCGGTTGAACCTGCCGGAAACAAAGGGAGCCAGCTTCGACACGGCTTCTTTTACCCCAAAGTTTTCAAGCAGCGTTCTGTAAAAAATATCCTCGCTGATCATTCCCTCGCGACAGGCTTTGACATAATACGCTATCGGCGGATTGACATGGCGCACCTCATGCTCCTTGATATCGCCTTTTTCCAGATGCCCCAGAGGATCGTTTTTAATCGCAAGCTCGTGAAGCAGACGGAAACTTACTTCAAAATCCTCGTCCATACGCTCCCGGAGCTGTTCGATAAAATACTCCGGCAGACTGTATCTGAGAATGTTGTATTTCTTGCCGTTCCACGTGTCCTTCGGGCTGTTTGTTCTTACCAGCCACAGATCATCATAGGATACTTCCTTGGCAAAGTATGCAACCACCTGCTGAATGATCTCTAATGGCAGCGTCAGGTGAAATTCGCTGGCGATGCTTTCCATTGCCGCCCGGAACATGTACCAGAAGTACCTGTTTCCAAAGCGCTCATCCCTTTCGCAGAGTCGCTTTTCCACCCCGGAAAACGGTATGCCGCCGAATATCCCGTCCATGAGTCTGACGATCGATTCATCCGCCACCTTGGAGATGTCGCCGGTTCTTGTGTCCATGCGCCCGATATACACAGCCCAGAAGCGCCGGGGCGTCTGAATGACGTCGCGGTAGAATTTCGCCCAAAGCTCGTGACAGGGGATTTTTTCGTACAGCGTCGCCTTGTCCACGCTGCGGTATGTCCAGTAGGGCTGAATGAAGGTGCCGCTGAAGGTGCCGAGAAGATGTTCCTCCCCCGCAGCGTCCTTGAATTCCAAGGTCGCATTGTCGTCGATCAGTCGCAGGAAGGAAGAATAAATTGTTTCAAGCTCGTCGGGAGCGATAGAAAGATAGTCCCTGACCGCGCTCCAATCCGGCCGGAAGTCAATCGGCGCAAGCTCCGCCTTAGGGTTGTACAGACCGTAACCGTTTTCCTTCGTCGCTTCCGCAGAGGAGGAACCCCCGATGATCTCGCCCAGAAGAATTTCCTCCCGTTCGCTGGGGGAAGGAATGGCGGCGGCAAGCGCTTTGGCGTCGGCAAAATCGAAATCCTTGTGCTGCCCCATTGCGTATTTGAGCAGGTCGAGCGCGGCAAGACGTATGTTTTCCTCCTTGGAGGGCAGCATACGCAGAAGGCTTTCATTCAGCCCTTCTCGGTTGCGGGCTTTCAGCAGATCAATCACCCCTTCGCGCAGGTCGGCTGTCTTGTATTTGGCAAAAGTTTCAATCACGGCGTATTCGCAGCTGAAAAGCCCCTTCTTTTTGAGTGCCTCCACCGCCTTTTTGCGCGTATATCCGTCACGGTCGGCCACAGCGTTGATCACCGTGTCGCGCTGTTTCGGGGTGGTCAGTCTCGCTGCGATTTTTTCCAGCGCATGCGCGCGGCTGCCGGATTCCACTTCTGACAGCTTGCCGCAGAGGAAGTCGATTTTTTCGTCGTCATCCATCACGCAGGCGGCTTCCAGCGCGCACATGAGCAGAATGCTCTTGCTCATATAGCTTGCATACCACGGGTAGAGAATGGGGTTGAATTCCACCTTTTTCTCCGGCATGATTTCATACATATGGAGGAGGATTTCATAGTGCCTTGCCGCGAGTTCTTTATCGTCATGCAGTTGCCTGACAACGGGTGTGGCGCTTTGTTCTTTGTACCGCCGGAACACATATACGCCGTCATACAGCGAAAAGAGCCTGTAGTCCTCCGGATGGGCTTCCAGCACCGCTACGGCGATTCTCGATGAAACGTCCGGCAGTTCGAGGTTATGACAGAAATAACCCACCGTCATGAGCTGCATTTCACTGCCGCATTCTTTCTCCAAATCACCGTTTACCCCTGCGAGATCAAGCATCACATTCATCGTGTCATTGACATCATTGAATCCCAGCGCCCAGAGTCCGAGGTAAATATCCACGGGGTCGTCGGTGTGGATCATGGCAAGTGCGTTCTCGCGGCTTTGCAGGGCGCGGACGGCATCCTCTACGATTTTGCCAGCCAGACGGTCGGGGTCTTCCCAGCGCGCCAGTCCCGTCCATGTGCCGATGGAGCGCTTGACCGAGGCAAAGCGGACGAAATTCTGCTCCCTGATGACATGCAGCAGTTTGATGAAGGCCTGTCGGGTGCCGCAGTCGGCGGCTTCGCAGATCGCCTGCCGCAGCCCCTCGGAGAGTCCGGCGGCAATCAGCAGCTTGCAGAGCAGGTCGTGCAGTTCATCGTCGGAGGAACAGATAATGCCCTTGATCACCTCGGTGGTGAGAATGGCGGCGTTGTTTTCGGAGGTGATCATTTCCCTGATCGTTTCGATCACCTTGCTGTCGCCCGCGTCAATCCTTCCGGCGATGATGTAGGCGTCATAACCGAACATGCTCTTCCTCACCGCGTCGAGAGGTTCCTTGTAATTTTTCAGCACGAACGCGTCCGTGCTGTCGGCAGTGCAGCCCAGCACATCCAGCAGGTAGTAGGAATAGGTCAGGCGGAACATTCTGTCGATGAAGGGATAATAATCCGACGTGCGGAAGCTGCGGCGGTAGTAGGTTTCGGAATACTGGAACTGATTGAATTTGTCCAGCATGGCGTAATAATCTCCGAGAAAATCCTCCGGCACCAGCAATTCCACCGCCGCGCCGAATTTCTCCTTCACGAAGTCGGAAAAGCGGTCAATTTTCTGATAAGGAAGTTCCATCGGGTAGCTGATCTGATAGCCGCTGTAATTGTCGATCACCACATGATTGACGAATCGCTTCTGTTCGTCGCTCAGAGCGTCGAACCTGTCTTTGTTCTGCTCATTCCATTTTTTGAAATGCTTTCCGACTGTTTCGGATTGTATTGCCATTAAGAATTCACTCCTTTTCCAGAGATAAATCAATTACCACATTCTGCCCGCCAGCATGGTGAGCTTGATGAAGGTCAGGTTATGGATGTCTGTTATGTCGATGGATTCATCCAGCCTTTGCAGCCGTCTGTCATCCGCAAAAATCACGACAATGCCGTCGGAAAAGGCTTCCAGCGCGTCGGCGGTTGCCTTGGATACATCCGCGTCCTTGTTTCCGTAATTCACACCGAAGGAAATTTTCCCCTGTGCCGCCTTGTCCTCTATCTGTTCGGATGTCAAAGCAATCAGCAGCTCACTGTTTTCACGCCGCTGGTTGTAGTCCTTCACGAACCACGCTACGGTTGCTTCTATCAGTCCCTTTACGTCGGTTATCCCTTCGTCGTACGGAACGGTGACGGTCTTGATTTTATTCCGCTTGGTTGCCGCGGATTTTATGTTGACGCTTATTTCACGCATGACTGCTAAACGCTCCTTTGATGAGGTTATCAGTATATTAGAATTTTAACACTATCACAAAAAAATAGCAACCGCATTTTGATTCAAACGACATTTTTTACAACGAAAATTGAAAACAGCCTGTATTCATCATCCTGTCAGCAAAAAACGCGCCCGGAACGCAATGCGAACCGGACGCGTTTGTCATTAATTGAATTGGAAAAAATACAGAATGAAGCGGCGTCAGCTTCTGTGCCATTTCACGCCCTGCGGTGTGTCCTCCAGGATAATGCCCTGCGCCTTCAGCTCGTCGCGGATGCGGTCGGCCTCGGCGAAGTTCTTTGCCTTGCGTGCCGCCTGACGCTGCTCAATCAGGGCTTCGATCTCGCTGTCGAGGTCATTGGACTTGCGGTTGTAGAGAAGTCCCATCACGCCTGTCAGTTCATTGTAAAGGTCAAGCGCGAACTGCGCCAGTTCCTTGGAATGGGTGGATGACGCGCCGAGATGGGTGTTGATGTCACGCGCAAGGTCGAATATCGCGGAAACGGCGCCGGCGGTGTTGAAATCTTCCTCCATGCAGTCGATAAAATGCTGTTTGTGCGAGAGAAGCTGCTCCTTGATCTCGTCCTCGCCGTCCTGCCAGCCGGAGGGAGCCTTGGAGAGATAGAACTCCACGTTTTCCAGCGCGGTGTAAAGGCGCGCCAGTGCGGACTTGTTCTGCTCGATGATGTCAACGGAATAGTTGATCGGGCTTCTGTACTGGCTGGAGAGCATGAAGAGACGGATCGGCTCATAGCCGTAAGCCTCGCCCACGTCGCGCACGGTGAAGAAATTGCCGAGCGACTTGCTCATCTTCTGGTTGTCCACGTTGATGAAGCCGTTGTGCATCCAGTAGAGGGCGAAGGGCTTGCCTGTCGCGCACTCCGACTGTGCGATTTCGTTCTCATGGTGCGGGAAGATCAGATCCTGTCCGCCGCAGTGGAGGTCGATGGTCTCGCCGAGAAGGGCGAGATTCATCGCGGAGCACTCGATGTGCCAGCCGGGTCTGCCCTTGCCCCACGGAGAATCCCAGTAGGGTTCGCCTTCTTTGGCGGCCTTCCAGAGAGCGAAATCGGCGCGGTCGCGCTTGATGTCGCCGGCATCGACGCGCTCACTGGCGCCAGCGACGAGGTCTTCCAGCGGCAGGTGCGAGAGCTTGCCGTAGGAGGGGAAGGTCTTGGTGCTGAAATACACGTCGCCCTGCGCCTCGTAGGCGTGACCCTTCTCCACCAAGGTGGAAATGATCTCGATGATCTTGTCTATATTCTCGGTCGCCTTCGGGTGAATGGTGGCGGGCTTGACGCCGAGCGCCTTGACGTCCTTCCAGTATTCCTCTATGTAGCGCTCGGAAACGGTCTTGAAGTCCACTCCCTCGGCTTTTGCCTTGTTGATGATTTTGTCGTCCACATCGGTGAAATTCTGCACGAATGTCACCTTCATGCCGCGCCATTCAAAGTAGCGGCGGAGCGTGTCAAAGGTGATGATGGGGCGTGCGTTGCCGATGTGTATAAGATTGTATACTGTCGGGCCGCAGGCATACATTTTCACTTCATTTTCCACCTGCGGAGCAAATTCCTCCATCTTCCGCGTCAGCGTATTAAATATTCTCATAACAGTTTCCTCCTCAAAAAAATATATTCAGCGCGCAGCGCTCCAAAATTATTATCTATTACTTATTCTCTATTCTCTATTATCTTAGCAGCGCGAATGCGATGCGCCTCATATTCCTCCGCCGTCGGTGTTTTCGAAGCCGCCCATGTCAAGCTTTTTCTGGAGGCGGACGATTTCGTTCTGGAGTCGGCAGATGTCCTGCGCGACCGGGTCGGCGTAATGGATCTGGTCGAGGTCGCAGGAGGGAATCTGTCCGGCGACGCGAACCACACGGGCAGGCACTCCCACGGCTGTCGCGTCGGCGGGAACCTCACTCAGTACGACCGCGCCTGCGGCGATTCTGGCGTTGTCGCCGACGGTGAATGGACCGAGTACCTTCGCGCCGGAGCCGATGAGTACGTTGTTTCCGATCGTGGGATGACGCTTGCCGGTGTCCTTGCCGGTACCGCCGAGAGTGACGCCCTGGTAAATGGTGCAGCCGTCGCCCACCTCGGCCGTCTCGCCGATCACGACGCCCGCGCCGTGATCGATCAGCACGCCGCGGCCGATCTTTGCAGCGGGATGAATCTCTATGCCGGTTCGCCTTTTGGCGCGTTCGCTGATCCAGCGTGCCAGAAATTTAAAATTGTGCCTGAAACACCAGTTGGCGCGACAGTGCGACATAATCGCCTTGTAGCCGGGATAAAGCAGCCTCACTTCAATTGAACTGCGTGCGGCGGGATCCCTCTCCATGATAGCCTTGATGAGATCCTGACGGTAACTTGACATATGCATCAGCTCCTAATGTCAATCAACGTGAAAAATGAATGAACGGAAAAAGTCAGCGGGCGGTTCTTTTCATAAGTTCCTCAAAGATGGAAAACTCGGCGGCAAGCGCTGAAATCAAGGGGCCGTTCTCCAGTTTGGTGGGATAGGTTTTCATCAGCGCGGCGCGATGGTTCTCCGGCAGAAGATCGATGCTGTGCAGATAATCCTCCGTAATGCCGTTTGCCTCGCAAATCAGCTGAATGAGAAGCGTGCGAAGCTCTCCTATCGTTTCACAGGCATAAATGATCGAGCCGCCGGAGATCGCGTGCTTGGCAACATTCACCTTGCTGTAGAAGTAATTCCACAGTTCCTTTTCGGTCTGCAGATCGGATTTAGGCTCGGGTTTTGGTTCGGGTTTAGGCTCGGGTTGAGGCTCGGGTTGAGGCTCGGGTTGAGGCTCGGGTTTTGGTTCGGGTTTAGGCTCGGGTTGAGGCTCGGGTTGAGGCTCGGGTTTTGGTTCGGGTTTTGGTTCGGGTTTTGGTTCCGGAGCAGGAGCGGGAATGACAGGTTCCGGTTTTGCGGGCTGAACGGCGGGAGCTTCATTCAATTCGTCTTTGAGAACGTCGGAAGGCTCCATGCCGGCCTGAGGGCGTTCTGTGGTGGGGTCTGATGGCTTTTTGCTTGCGGACGAATAATTGCTGAGCGCGGCACCGTTTTTGTCCAGGAAGGGAACCCACCAGTTGAAATAAGGAAGATTCTGCTCGCTGCAAACATTGACCTGTGCTTTAAGCCCGTTGTCAAATAAATAATTCGCCATTGTGCGTCCGTTCTCTTCATTCTTCTGAATGTCGAAGGGTCTGAGAAATTGCCTTATCAGAAAATCGAGATCGGCGAACACCTTGGATCGTAAGGAATCGTCTGACGATGCCACCACAAAAAATATTTCGTCCGGGGTGTATTCGTCGTTGCCGGCGAGAACAAATGTTGTGATTCCCTCGATCTTTCGCACCATGACGTTCAGCTTTTTCGCCATAACAGCGCGCGCCTGCATTATTTCGCTCATACTTTGAACAATCCTTTCAAAATCAATATTTTTATTTTTATAGACAAAAACACCTCCGCCGCGCCGCACATCACGGCGCAACGGAGGCGAAATTATACCTGGGAAAACTGGATAATTCCACGGTTCCACTCCTGTTTGTAACTCGTAAGAGCCTTAACGCGGCCCTACGTGTGCGAATACTGCTGTAATGAATGACGAAATATTCCTCGCACCTGCGTAATGAAGGGTGCATTCGTCCCTGCGCCGTACCGGAAACGCTTGCAGCCGATGACGTTTCCTCTCTGAATGCCGTGCGCCGGGATTACTTCTCCCTCTGAGCATTTTTATTAATTTTCAAATGTATAATACATTATACGCTATTGCTTTTGATTTTGCAACTGTTATTTTTAACAAATCCACGCGCTTAGGGGAATTTTTTGTGATGAGGGTTGGAAGGATTGGGGGGGAGAAGAGCAATACATCGCCCCGATAAGCCCATTCCGCAAAGGAATGAAGCCCACCGGGGCGGTAATATTTTATTCCAAGGGCGAAGCCCTTCCGAAACTATTCGTTATTCACTAAGCAAAAGAATGTGAGCGCCTTATTCCGCTTTGTCCTTCTGGAGTTCCTGGAGCACAGAGAAGGGAGCTTCCTCGTAGCGCACGAATTCAAAGGTAAAGTAGCCTCTGCCGCGGGTGGTCTGGCGCATATAGGTGGCGAAGTCGTACATCTCGCCCATTGGCACTTCGGCGATCAGCTCCTGCAGACCGTCGTGAGCGGCATTCATGCCTTGCACGCGGCCGCGGCGCTTGTTGAGTTCGCCCATGACGTCGCCCATGTTGTCGCCGGGAACGTAGGCGTGCAGCTCACCGACAGGCTCGAGCAGAACGGGGTTGGCCTTGGGAATACCGTTCTTGAATGCGAGGGAAGCGGCTGTCTTGAAGGACATTTCGGAGGAGTCAACCGGATGATAGGAACCGTCGTAGAGAGTCGCCTTCACGCCGACCATCGGATAGCCCGCAAGGGAACCGGTCTTCATGCAGTCCAGAAGACCCTTTTCGACTGCCGGGAAGAAGTTCTTGGGAACGGCGCCGCCGACGACTTCCTCGGTGAATTCCAGACCTTCCGCCTCGCTCGGCTGGAAGCGGATCCATACGTCGCCGAACTGACCGTGACCGCCGGACTGCTTCTTGTAACGGCCCTGGATCTCGACCTTGCCGCGGATGGTTTCGCGGTAGGCAATGCGGGGTTTTTCTACTTTCGCGTCGGTGCCGAATTTATTCTTGAGCTTGGAAATGATAACGTCGATGTGCTGTTCGCCCTGACCGCTGACGATCATCTGATTGGTTTCGGTGTTGGTGCTGAAGTGCATGGAGGGATCTTCCTCTGTCAGACGGATCATGCCCTGCGCGATCTTTTCCTCGTCGCCCTTGTTGACCGGAATGACAGCCATGGAAAGGGAAGGAGCCGGATAGTCAACGCCTTCCAGTGTGACGGGACGTGCGGGAGCGCAGAGGGTATCGCCTGTGACGGCGCCTGTGAGCTTGGCAACCGCGCCGATGTCACCGGCGCCGACGTAAGGTGTATCGGACTGCTTCTTGCCGCAGACGGTGAAGAGCTTGCCGATCTTGTCAGTGCTGCCGGTGCGCATATTGAGCAGTATGCTGTCGGGAGCGACCTTGCCGGTGACTACCTTGAAGTAGGAAAGCTTGCCGACAAACGGGTCGGCAACGGTCTTGAAGATGACAGCGGCGGGAAGTGCGCTTTCGCTTACGGGAAGCTCCACGGGAGAGCCGTTGGCGTCGGTGCCGACCTCGGGCTCGCACTCAGTGGGAGAGGGAACCAGCCAGCTCATGCCGTTCATCAGCTGATCGATACCTTCGCCTGTGGCGGAAGCGCCGCAGTAGACGGGGGTGATGGAACCCGAGCGAACACCCTGTGTCAGACCGAGAATATATTCTTCGGGCGTGAATTCCTCGCCGGAGAAGTATTTTTCCATGAGTTCGTCGTCTGTCTCGGCGATGGCTTCGCTGATGGCCGTGCGCAGACCTTCGAGGCGGTGTCCCATATCAGGCATGGGAACTTCCTCCGCCTTGGTGCCTGTGTAGCGGTAGGCTTTGTATTCCAGCAGGTTGATGTAGCAATCGACCTGGTGACCGTTCATATGGGGAACCACGATCGGGCTGACAGTGGGGCCGAACGCGGTTTTGAGCTGTTCAAATACCTTGTAGAAGTCGGCGCTCTCGGAATTGAGCTTGTTGACGAAGATGACCTTTGCCATGCCTGCTTTGGTGGCTCTGGCGTATGCCTTTTCGGAACCGACAGCGACGCCGGACTTGCCGGAAATGTTGATGAGGGCGCACTCTGCGGCGCGGAAACCCTCTGCGACAGCTCCCTCAAAGTCAAAAAGACCGGGGACATCGATCATGTTGAATTTGACGTTTTTCCATTCAACCGGGGCGACTGCTACGGAAACCGAACACTTGCGCTTGATCTCTTCGGGGTCGAAGTCGCAAATCGCTGTGCCGTCAGCTGTTTTGCCCATTCTGTCAGTGGCGCCGGATATATAAAGCATTGCCTCCACCAGCGATGTCTTACCCGAGTTGCCGTGGCCTGTGACGACAATGTTTTTGATTTTGTCTGCGGGATACTGTTTCAATTTGAACTACCTCTTTCCAATTTGTGGATTATTCGCGATAATAATGCGCTTATTTTAACATTGTACAGCGTTGTCGGTAAAAAGTCATAGTATCTTCCTACAATCTGATACGCCGTTTGTTGAACATTATATCATACTGCTTTGGGAATTTCAATAATTTTTTTATGGTTATTTATATTATTTTATATATTTTCTTTTTTATGACTCATTTTATTCATATTTTGCAGTCAAATGACAGACATTCCCCTTCATTAATGCCCGTGGAGAAGTCGATGTGTACCGATCCGGTGCCTTCCGGCAGGTCAAAGGCAAGCCAGCCGAAGGTTTCCCGACCGGAATAAATTACACCGTCAAAGAGCTTGAAGTCCTTGACGTGTTCCCTGCCGTATGTAACGGCGTCGCTAGAATGGGGGCAGTTTTCGCCGGACGGCAGGGCGTAAGCCTCTATGCAGACACGTGTGCTGAATATGATTCCCATTCCGCTGCCGTTGTGCAGGGTCAGCGGAATAAACACGTATTCACGCCCCTTGACAGGGGAAGGCTTGTGAATCGCCTGCCCCTGCACCATCCGGTAACGGGTGTCGCTGTAGACGATTTTTTCGCCCTCGTCGGGTATATTCTGATTCTTTCGGATGCTGCTGCATCCGGCCGGAATATGCAGCACTAACAGCCCGAGAATGATCAGCGCAAGCCCTCTGCAAATGTTTCCGATACTGATTTTTTTCATTATGTCATGCCTCCCGAATAAGTATTCATTGGTCTTTCCCATTCATATGTACATTATTTTCTCCGCATGACAGAAAAATAAAAACGGCTGCCGGATTTTCAAAAAGGCAGCCGCTGAGACTTATTTAATCAGATTGTAAAATTCTTCCATCGCCTGTTTGTTAAAGCCTTCCGCATCGAATGCGCTCAGTTCGGTGAGCCGTCCGTCGTAAATGGCATTCAGTCCGTCAAGTACGCCTTCGGTGGAATCCTCCACGAGCAGTCCGCAGCCCGTTTCACGCAGGAATTCCGCGGGGCCGGGAATGTCGGTGGAGATGACGGGCTTGTTTAGAATGAGCGCCTCCATGATGGTCATGGGCAGTCCTTCATATCTCGACGAGAGAATGAACGCGTCGCAGCCGTTCAGAATCGGATAGGGATTGCTGATGGATTTGATCAGAATGATGCTGCCGCAGCCGCATTCCTCTATCCGGGTTCGCAGCGCTTCGAATGCCTCGCCGTAGCCGCCCACGATGAAGAGATAAGATTCGGGGTGCGCCTTGTTGAATGGGGCAAAGGCGTCCACCAGCCTGTCAAGCCCTTTTTCTGGGGAGAATCGCGCAATGTCGATGAATCTGACCGCGTCCCGCATGGCGAGTATCTCCTTCACCCGCTGAATGCTCACATTGCAGTAGGTGTCACTGTCGAATGACAGCGGCTCCTTTGCGCGGCTTCTGATGATGTCGATATTGTTGAGGTTGTGGGCCGTGTAAATGCGGTCGTCGGGAGCGGAGGGAATGTAGCTCTTGATCTCGGGACGCATGGATTCGCGCACGACCACGATCTTGTCGAATTCATTGTAAGCCGTCATCATGGAATGATAATGCACGAAACTCTTGTAATTGCTTTCTTTCAGAATGTCGTTGTGCACATAGATGATCTTGCGGGTGTTCATGGCATTGACCATGTGAATGAAGTATTTTTCATAGCCCGTGAAGTGAATGGCGGCATGAAAGGGAATGCCGCAGAAGCAGCGCAGCACGTCGCGCTGTGAAATGCTGCGCACGGCTTTGCGGATGAAACCGAAATTCCAATTGAAATGGAAATAGAGATACTGACAGACGGCTTCGTAATAGGTGATGGGTTTGCCGTCGGGCATGGGCAGATAGCTGATGTCTTTGCCGAAGCGGTTGACGGTTTCCCTGTTTTCCGCGACCTTTCTCTGATAGAAGGTAAGCAGGTAATTGTACTGGGAAGTGTCGGTGTTTTCGAGAATTCCCATCATGGCGGTGGTGATGCCGTTTTTAATGAGCGTGCCGGCGTACAACAGAATATTCTGCTTCCCGTTGTGGTACTCCGCGCCGTCAATGAGTTCCATGCCGTCCGAGGTCTTGCCGAAAAAGAGCAGGTCGACGAGCTTTCTGGAGGAATCGGGACAGTCGTATTCGGTGAATTTTTTCATTTCTTCACCGTAAGGTTTATGATTTGCCGAATTGACTTCCCTGACAAGCGAAGCGCCGTCGGTGACGATGGGGAAGGGGAGGTCTTCTATCGGAAAATACATACTGCGGGTGTTCTGATAGTTCTCGCTGTCGTAGGCGTAAAGAATAATCTTGCGTCCCGTGTCGGCGAAGTCGAACATCACGCTGGAATAGTCGGTGATCAGAAGGTTGGCCGCCGCCAGAACTTCGTATGTTTCCAATGAATCCGGGAAAGGAATCACACGCTGATAGGATGAAAAGTCAATGTTTCCCGCCGCTAAGTGGTGGAGCTTTGCGATGATGACCATATCGCTGTCGGCTTTTTTGTCCAGCTCGGAGAGAGCCTCGGCAAACATCCTGTCGTGATAGTTCTTTTCCTCGTCGCTGGCGCAGTCGCGGTAGGTAGGCATATAGACAGCAATGCGCTTTCCGCCGAGACCTAAAACGCTTCTGACCGAGGCGGGAACGCTCCTGTCAAACAGCACGTCGTTTCTCGGATAGCCAGACAGCACATATTTACCCTTGAAGAAGGGAGCGATCATGTAATCTTCCCGCATTCTGTCGAAGGTGAAGCGGTTGGGATAGAGCAGGTAATCGGACATGAGAAAGATTCTCTGCACGTTGCCTATGGTGTGCGGGTTGTCCTTTATCGAACGTCCAAGCCCTTTGAGCGGCGTGCCGTGCCAGGTGTTGAGCAGAACCTGTCCCGGCTTCTTGATGAAGAAGATCGGCAGCGACACGTCGGTGATGAGGTATTTTGCCGAGGCGAGCAGCTTTAAATAGAGCTTGTCGTATTTGGCAACCGCCTTTGCGCGGTTCATTCCGTGTTTATTCAGGGTGTTGCAGACGGAATGATAATATTTCGGGTTGGACGCGACATAGATTTTGAAATTTTTCAGCCGTTCATCGGAACAGATTTCCTTCAGCAGCCAATAGGGATTGCCGGTGATGCCGTCCCCGTTGAAACATTCGATCAGAATGCAGTCGTCCGATACGGACAGTTTTTTATAGTACGCGGTGTAGCGATATTTGGCAAGCTTCGGCAAACGCCGATATTTCTTTATCGCGTTTTTGATGGGATTCACAAACAACACTTCCTGACATATGATTACAATGATGAAACGGAGCCAAAGGTTTAACCTTCAACCTCCTATCTCCTACCTCCTACCTTCACCCTTCTACCTGCTACCTGAATCAGTCCCATGTTTTCCAGATGTCGGGGCAGTAGCCGACGGTCGCCTTCTTGCCGTTGCGGACAATCGGCGTGCGGAACATGGCGGGGGTTTCCAGCAGCTTTTCCTCCACCGCTGCTTCGTCGGCGAGGTAGGCGCAGAAATTCTGCTCGTATGCCTTGGATTTTTCGTCAATGAGATTCCTCATGCCGCCGACAGCGTTCCTGACGCTGGTGTATTCGCCGCGGCTCATGCCGAAGCGGACAATATCAATAAACTGATACTTGATTCCGCGTTCCTTGAAATAACGCTCGGCTTTCTTTGTGTCAAAGCATTTAGCTTTGCCGAATATCTGTATGTTCATGACAAACTCCTTCTATATTCCAGCGCGAAGCGCTCATTTTCTATTATCTATTATCTATTCGTTATTCTCTATTCTCTTAGCGCAGCTTTGCTGCGCGCTGTACACGCATCCGCAGTAGTTCTGGCGGTAGAGTCCGTATTGCGCGGAAAGCTCGATCGAACGGTGGTAGCCGTTCTTTTTCTTGAAGTCGGAGCAGAGGTATTTGACCCCGTATTTTTCGGCGAATTCCATGCCGATTGCGTTGAGCTTCTGCGCGTTTTTGTAGGGACTGACGCTGAGCGTGGTTGTAAAATATTCAAAATTTCCCTCGGCTGCCGCCTTGGCTGATTCCTCCAGCCGCAGCCGGTAGCACTTAAAGCAGCGTTCGCCGCCTTCCGGAAGGTCTTCCAGTCCGCAGGCAATTTCAAAAAACTCGCTGCTGTCGTACCGTCCTTCGATGATGCTGACGGGATTGGGATATTGTGCCTCTGACACCAGCCTGTGCAGCTCCGCTACGCGTTTGCGGTATTCTTCTTCCGGGGTGATGTTCGGGTTGAAGTAAAAAAGCGTAATATCGAAATGGGGAGAAAGATATTCCAGCACCGAGCTGCTGCACGGCGCGCAGCAGCTATGCAGCAGCAGCCGCGGAAGCCGTCCTTCGTTGCGCTTGATTTCCTTTTCACATTCGAGCTGATAATTGATTTTCTGCGTGTGATTCTGTTTGCCGTTCATTTTTCCTCGTCGCCCTTGCTTTTTTCTATGGTTATCATTATAACAAAAGAGTACGGCAGATTGCAATAGCTGATTGCTCAAAAAACGAATAATAAGATGAAATGTGATTTTTGAACCTCTTTCTGTGGAATATCATTAAAACTTCTCACGAAACATAATAGAAATTATTCATAAATTACACATACATTCTTGACATTTACAAATTGTTAATGTATAATACCCTTAGCGGATGATCCGCGTAAAAAAATGTCCAAGTGACAGACAATCGGAGGAATTATTTATGAAAACACTTAATACCATCCAGAAACTTGCCAAGCTGGGCAAGATACTCAGCAAGATTGTGTACATCCTCAGCATGATCGGCGCGATCGGCGCCGGAGTCGGCGTTGCACTGATGGCCACCATGGGCGAAGATGCCATTGCCAAGAGCAAGGAAAGCCTGATGCAGGCTGGCGAAAAATCCGCCATCGAACAGCTCGAAAAGATGGATGTTCCGTTTTTGATCGTGATCATGTGCGTTTCGGTGGCATTCTGCGTAGCGGAAGCGGTGATCAGCAAATTTGCCGAGAAATACTTCACCAATGAACTTGCCGACGGTACACCCTTCACTCTTCGCGGCGCGAAGGAACTCATGCGCCTTGGCATCATTCAGGCAGCGGTTTCCATCGGTACTTCCACTGTATGCGGCGCCGCGTTGGCCATTGCCTCCGCATCCATCAAGTCTCTGGAAAATGAAACCTTCAACGGCATGTCTTTTGGCTTAGGCATCACATTCATCATCGTGTCTCTCATCTGCCGTCTTGGCGCGGAACTGACCGAGGGCAAGACCGAAGCCGCACCTGCTCCCGAAGTTGCTCCTGCTCCCGAAGCAGCGCCCGCTGTTGAAGAAGCTCCTGCTCCTGAGACTGCCGAGTAAAGCGGAATGGATTTTTGATGCAATCAGTATAAAGTAGAATAATCAGGCGCTGTCCTTCCTTTGATTGGCGAGGGACGGCGCTTTTTTTAATAAAAAATTCACCTAATAAAAATAGAACCCATTTGAATTTTCCGGAAGAATATGTTACAATAAAAGTTACTGAAATTTTTGACAGGCGGGTGTATGGTAGATATGGGAGAAATGTCGCCCATGATGAAGCAATATCTTGAAATAAAGGCGCAGAATCCCGATGCGCTGCTTTTCTTCCGGCTCGGCGATTTTTACGAGCTGTTTTTTGACGACGCAAAGCTGGTGTCGAAGGAGCTTGACCTCACGTTGACCGGCAAAATCTGCGGCATGGATGAACGCGCCCCGATGTGCGGCGTTCCCTTTCACGCCTATGAATCCTACGCCGCGCGGCTCGTGGACAAGGGCTACAAGGTCGCCATCTGCGAACAGTTAGAGGATCCCGCGACGGCAAAAGGGCTGGTCAAGCGCGGTATTATCCGAATCATCACCGCCGGAACGATTATAGAAAATTCCATGCTTGACGAAGGGCGCAACAATTACATCGCCTCGGTCTGCTGTTCCGAGGGAATGACGGGTTTGTGCGTCGCCGACGTTTCCACCGGCGAGCTGAACGTCACGCAGCTTTCCGGCGCGGCTTCCTTCCAGAAGCTCTGCGGCGAACTGAGCAAATTCGACCCGCACGAGATCCTCATCAATCCCGCAGCCCTCAGTTTGGGAGGACTTGACAAGTTCATCAAAAGCCGTCTGAAAGCCTCTGTTGAACTGCTCGACGATGAAAAATTTGATTTTGACAACGCGCTTGCTACGGTGAACGTGCAATTTAAAGCAAAAGAAATCGATCGCTCGGGGCTGCTGAATTATCCTGCCACGGTAATGGCTCTCGGCGCGATGATCGACTACATCTATTCCACACAGATGGCGGGAGAAGCGGCTGAGGAAAAGGATGATAAGACGGTCAGAATTGAATGTTTTGATCGCATCAATTACTATGTGGGCGACATCTACATGAATATCGACACCTCCACGCGCCGCAATCTGGAACTCACCGAAACCATGCGCACGAAGGAGAAAAAAGGCTCCCTGCTGTGGGTGCTCGACAAGACAAAGACACCCATGGGCAAGCGCATGATTCGCGGTATTATCGAGCGTCCGCTTGTTAACCCCGTATCCATTCAGGCGCGTCAGAACGCGGTGGACGAACTGTGCGGCGATTCCATTCTCCGGGACGACATCATACAGGCGCTCCGCAGTATCAGTGACATCGAACGCCTGATGACCCGCATTGTCTACGGTTCGGCCAATGCCAGAGAAATCCGCGCCCTTGCCTACGCGGCGGAAGCTCTTCCGACGGTGCGTGAATTGCTGCGGGGCATGAAGTCGGGAGAACTCAAGGATATTTACAAGTCCATCGACACGCTGAACGACATACGGGAACTGGTGGAACACGCCATTGTGGACGAACCGCCGCTGACCGTCCGTGAAGGCGGCATGATCAAGTCCGGCTACTGCAAGGATCTCGACATCCTCAACGGCGACATGAGCGGCGGCAAGGATTTTATCGCCTCCATCGAGGAAAAAGAACGCCAGAAAACCGGAATTCAGCGGCTTAAAGTCGGCTACAACCGCGTTTTCGGCTATTACATAGAGGTTTCCAACGCGTCAAAGGATTTGGTGCCGAAGGAATACATCCGCAAACAGACGCTGGCCAACTGCGAACGCTACATCACCGAGGAACTCAAAGAAATGGAAGGCCGCGTTCTCGGCGCGCGCGACAGGATTGTCAAGCTGGAATACGAGCTTTTCGAGGAAATACGCAAGAAGGTCGCCGCCTGTCAGAGCCGCGTGCAGCAGACCGCCGACGCGATCGCGCGCCTTGACGTGTGGTGCTCCTTTGCGGAAGTTGCGGTGCGGAACAATTACACACGACCGCTGGTCAACACTTCGGGAAAAATCATCCTCAAAGACAGCCGTCACCCGGTGGTGGAAGCCGTTTCGGACGAGCAGTTCGTTCCCAATGACGTATATCTCGACAGCGGCGAAAACCGTGTCGCCATCATCACCGGCCCGAATATGGCGGGTAAATCCACCTACATGCGTCAGGTGGCCATCATTGCATTAATGGCGCAGTGCGGCAGCTTTGTTCCCGTTTCCAGCGCGGAGATCGGCGTGGTGGACAGCATCTTCACCCGCGTGGGAGCCTCCGATGACTTGGCTTCGGGGCAGTCTACCTTCATGGTGGAGATGAACGAGGTCGCCTACATTCTGGAGAACGCCACCGCCGACAGCCTGCTTGTTCTGGACGAAATCGGTCGCGGCACCTCCACCTTTGACGGCATGAGCATTGCCCGCGCCGTTCTCGAACACGTGGCCGACAAGAAAAAGCTCGGCGCGAAGGCGCTCTTTGCCACCCATTACCACGAGCTGACCGAGCTGGAAAACTCCCTCAAAGGCGTCAAAAATTACTCCGTCGCGGTCAAGAAGCGCGGTGAGGACATCACCTTCCTGCGCCGGATTGTCAGCGGCGGCGCGGACCAGAGCTACGGCATAGAAGTGGCCAAGCTCGCCGGCATTCCCGACAGCGTTGTGAAGCGCGCGCGACAGATATTAAAGCAGCTGGAAAGCGGCAAGCCCGAAGCGACGAAGAAAAAGGCGGAGGTAGAGCAGACATCCATTTCCTTCACTCCTCCGGGAGAAGCCGAAGCGATCTTCCGCTTAAAGCACCTCGACATCAACAACCTCACGCCCATGCAGGCGATCGGGGTCTTATCTGAATTGGCGGAGCTGGCGAAGTAGGGCGCTCACGTTCGTTCGCTAACTGAAGACTGAAAACTTAAGACTTAAGACTGAAAAAAATAGGAGCGCTTCGCGCTGGAATGTAGAGTTGTAGGAGGGACATTAGAATGAAAAAATTCGGTATACTTGGAATGCTGCTTCGTGTGTTTCTTCCGACGATTGTTTTAAGCTCTCTGTATCTTCTGATCGGGTGGTTCTGCCGTTCGATACCGCATATTCTGCTTTTCTGCCTGATTGCGTTGTTTACAATGATTCCTATCGAGCTTGGATTTATCTTGTACGACAGCAAAAGAGAAGATGGAAGATGTTCCCTAAAGAGCGCTTTGGTCGGGCAGGAGAAAATTCCGCTGTGGCAGATGATTTTATACGCGGCGGTTTTCTTCGGAGTGGCCGGACTTGCCTCGGTTTTCATCCAGCCTGTCGAATTGAACCTGCTCAGCGGCGTGCGGAATTACCTGCTGTCGCTGCTGCCGGCCGGCTTTGACTGGAACGATCTGGCGTACATCAAGAGCTTTCCGAAAGGAACGCTGATTGCCACCTGCATATTTTACGGCATATTCAATGTGCTGATCGGCCCCATTACCGAGGAACTGTTTTTCAGGGGCTATCTGACTTCCCATTACGGGAAGCAGAACATGGGCACGCCGGTTCTCATTGCCCTGCTGTTTTCGCTTTACCATCTCTGGCTGCCCTTCAATAATGTATTCAGAATCGTGATCTTTGTTCCGGTGGCTGTGGCGGTGTACAAAAAGAAGAATATTTCTATCAGCATACTGTTTCACTGTCTGTGCAATTTGTTTTCGGTGATCTCATTCTGCACAGCGATACTATCATCCGGAAGTGAATTATCATAAAAAACATTCAATACTATGACATCGGACTGAACCTGTTTTGCAGACAGTTCAGCCATCCCGAAAAAATACTGGCCGACGCGCTGAGCGAAGGCGTTACCTGCATCATCACCGGCTCGGATATGAAGTCGAATGAATTGACACACCGCTTTGTGCAGACGCATGACGCGTACGGCACCGCCGGAATTCATCCCCACAATGCCGACGCGGCGCGGAAGGAGGATTTTGTCCGCATTGAGCAGCTGCTTTCCTCCAATCCGAAGCTGCTGGCGGTCGGTGAATGCGGCCTTGACTTCGACAGAATGTATTCCACACGCGAGAACCAGATACGGTGCTTGGAGCATCACATCCAAATCGCCGAAAAGCTGAATATGCCGATGTTCCTGCATGAAAGAGCAGCGGCGAAGGAATTTGCCGCGCGATTTGAAAAACATCCCGAGGTCTGTAAGCGTTCGGTGGTGCATTGCTTCACGGGTGACAGGGCGACCATGGAAACATATCTGGAAATGGGCTTTTGCATCGGCATTACCGGCTGGATCTGCGACGACCGCAGAGCGGATGATCTGCGCAAAGCCGTGGCGATTCTTCCGCCCGACCGCGTGATGATCGAAACCGACGCGCCTTACCTCACGCCGCGGAATGTGCCGGGTCTCGGACGGACCAACCTTCCGCAGAATGTGAAGTACGTCGCGCGGGAGCTTGCCAAATACATGGGGATAGACGAGCAGGAACTGATTTCCCGTACAAGGGAAAACACAGAGAGAGTTTTTGGAATTCCCGAAAGCAGCCATTAATCGCCCATAAGCGAGTGTTTTTCTCCCAGTGAGCACATATATTCCAAGGCGCGTATGCGCCTTCATTAACTCCACACTCCACCTCCACACTCCAAACTTTTCCGAAAGGAAACCCAAAATGTCAAAGGTAAAACTGTTAGATAAACACACCGCCGAGCTGATTGCCGCCGGGGAAGTGGTGGAACGCCCTTCCTCCGTGGTCAAGGAGCTTGTGGAAAACTGCATAGACGCGGGCGCGTCCGTCATTACGGTTGAGATTAAGCACGGCGGTTCCTCCTACATCCGCGTGACCGACAACGGCGAGGGATTTGCCCCGGACGATGTGCCGACCGCGTTTCTCCGTCACGCCACCAGCAAAATCCGCGTCGGAACCGATCTCGACAGCATTGCGACACTCGGCTTTCGCGGCGAGGCGCTTGCTTCCATCTGCGCGGTGTCCAAGATGGAACTTATCACCCGCACTGCCGAGAGCGACGTCGGTGTGCATTACGTCATCGAAGGCAGCGACGAGGTTGTCAATGAGGAAATTGGCTGCGCGGTGGGTACGACCATCATCGTGCGTGAGATGTTCTATAATACACCCGCGCGAAGGAAATTCCTCAAATCCGACAAGACCGAGGGCAACGCCATCGCTGCGGTGATCGACCGGGTAGCGCTGTCGCACCCGGAAATTTCCTTCCGCTTTGTCAGGGAAGGCAAGCAGGTGCTGCTCACTCCCGGCGACGGAAAGCTGCGTTCCGCCATTCACGCGGTCTACGGCAGGGAATTCACTTCGGGGCTTATTCCCGTCAAATACAGTTACAACAACGTCAGCGTGGAAGGCTTTGTTTCCAAGCCGGTCAATTCGAGACCCAACCGCGCCATGCAGATATTTTTTATCAACGGGCGATACGTCCGCAGCAACACCATGCAGAGGGCGCTCGAAGAAGCCTGCAAGGGCGCTGTGATGATCGGCAAATTCCCCGCCTGCGTGTTAGGCATCAGTCTGGACTGTTCGGCGGTGGACGTGAATGTCCATCCGGCCAAATTAGAGGTGAGATTTACCGAGGAAAAGCCCATCTACGAGGCGGTCTACTTCGCGGTCAAATCCTCGCTCGCGGAATTCGACGCGCCGCGCGACGTGGAGCTTCCTCCCGTTCGGAAGGTCAATACCGCTCCGAATATGCATGAGTACAGCGGCGTGCAGATCAATCTGCATGACAGTATGCGTTCTCAGAAACCGGATCACTTCACCCCGGCAGTTTCTCACCATGAAGAAGAAAGAAACCGTCCCGTTTGGAACGGGGAGAACAATGCAGAGAAAGTCAGCGACCCCGGCGCGGCAGTTCACATGCGGAATGCCGGATTTGTTCCTCCGCCGCCGACCTACGAAGAAGCCGTACGCGCTGCCGAGCCGGAAATACACGGCACGCTTCCGCCGGATTTTTCTGAAAATGAGCAGGTGATTGTTTCTGAAAAACCGGAAGACAGAGAACATCCGGCAATCGCTCAGGAGAAACCTGCTCCGGATGTCGTTACGGAGATAACTGAAAATACCGACAGCTTCATCATGCCGGAATACAAAATTGTGGGCGAGATATTCAACACCTACATTCTTGTGGAGTCCGGCGGTGAACTGATTCTGATCGACAAGCACGCGGCGCACGAGCGCCTGATCTATGAAAGGCTGCTCCGGCAGCGGGAAAATCCCGACAGCCAGATGCTCCTCACGCCCATTCCGATCACCCTTGACAAGCATCAGTACGACGCTGTGACGCAGAGCATAGAACTGCTTGCCGGCGCGGGCTTTGAAGTGGAGGATTTCGGCATGGGAACGGTGCTGCTCCGCAGCGTGCCGACCATTCTTTCCGGTGACGACGCGGAAGGGGCATTCCTTGAAATTGCCGGACAGCTCCGAAGCGGTCAGACCTCCGTTACCACTGAAAAAATCGACTGGATTTACCACACCATTGCCTGCAAAAGCGCCGTCAAGGGCGGCGACAGAAACCTTCCCGGCGAGCTGGCCGAATTGGTTCTGACGCTGATCGGCAACCCCGATGTGCGCTACTGTCCTCACGGCCGGCCGATCTTCGTGTCGCTCAAGCAGCGCGAAATCGAAAAATACTTCGGGAGGATACAGTCATGAGCGGCAGCGTGAAGGTGGCCGCCGTTGTAGGCGCCACGGCTTCCGGCAAGACTTCTCTCTCGGTGGAGCTGGCCAGGCGTCTGAACGGCGAAGTCATTTCCGCCGATTCCATGCAGATATATAAAGGGCTTTCCGTCGCCACGGCAAAGCCCACACCGGACGAAATGCAGGGCATTCCGCACCATCTGATCGACTTCGTTCCGCTGGACGAAGAATTCTCCGTCGCGCGGTTTTGCGAATTAGGGCATGAAGCCATAGCCGACATTTCTTGCAGGAACAAACTCCCGATCGTTTGCGGTGGAACCGGACTGTATGTGGATTCGCTGCTGAATAACATCATCTTCGCCGACATTCCGTCTGATGAAGCCCTTCGTGAGAGGCTTAACGCGGAATTTGAGGAACGCGGCGGCGACGCGCTTCTGGAACGACTGCGGAATATTGACCCCGAAACCGCCGGAAGGCTGAGTCCCGCCGACAAAAAGCGCATTGTGCGGGGATTGGAAGTCTTTGAACTCAGTGGCACAACGCTTTCGGAATTCAGCCGTCGTTCCCGTGCCTTTCCCGACCGTTACAAAAGCTGTATCATCGGCATAGGCTACCGCGACCGGCAGAAGCTCTACGACAGAATCAACCTCCGCGTGGAGTTAATGCTGCGTGACGGCCTGCTGGATGAGGTGAAAAACTTCTATTCCGAGAACGCGGGAAAGACAGTGGTGCAGGCGATCGGCTGCAAGGAACTGCTGCCGTACCTGCGCGGAGAGCAGACGCTCGACGAAGCGGTCGAAAAATTAAAGATGGAAACGCGAAGATTTGCAAAACGACAGTTGACATGGTTCCGCAGGAATGATAAAATAATATGGATATACGCCGATGAGCTTGCTTCCTTTGAGGAGCTTGCGGCGTGTGCCGAGAATGAAATCAGGTCGCATCTTGACCTGTGATAGAATGATTATCAACGAAAGGGGATATGGCTGATGGCAAAAGACAGACGCGGCGATGCCAAGCCGTCAAAAGGCGGGCGTTCCCGCAGGGCGGCTCGTCCGGTAGAAGAAACGGTCACTTCCGGCGGCAAAAGCTACCAACCGTTCAAGGTCGGCGACAGACTGGAATCGCGGAGCGCACGCAATCCGAGACCGTCGACAGTGACAGCCGCAGACTATGCCGACTATGTAAACAGCTTCGGCGCATCGCGCAAACCTTCTTCACGATCAGTGGCCTCCAGAAACAGTGTTTCTCGCAGCAGAACAAAGGGCCGCGCGAGAGGCGGCAAAACCGGATTTGAATCGGCAGTCCCCGGCAGTCAGATCAGGGACGTTGTCGGAAGGCAGATCCAGAGACTCAGGGTCAGACTGACAGCATCCGTTATTATCGCGATCATCGTGGGTCTTTTCACATATCATATCTATATGGGATTCTATGTGGAATACAAAACCGAGATCGTTACGATCTCGCCCTATCTGGAAACCATTGATGTCGAGGGAATTTCCATACGTGATGAGACGGTTGTCAGCGGCAGCATGAGCAGCTCCTCTGTCATGACGCTGCAAAACGGAGATAAAATCTCCGAGGGAGAACCGATGGTCAACATCTTCTCATCCGAGTCGGAAGCGCGCGCATATGAGCGTGTATCGGAGATAAACAGGGAACTGGAAGTGCTGATGAGTATGAATACGGCTTCCGAGGACAGCGCGAATACAGTGGGTCTGATCAGCAAACAGCTTGACCGCAAGATGGTAGAGCTGAACAATGCGTCCAATGAAAGAAATCTGTCCGGCGCGGCAAAGCTGAAAAGCGATATCAGCTACCTGCTCAACAAGCGTCTTGTGGCAATGCGTCAGGATAAGGATTTCAACGACAGGGCAGAACAGCTCGAAAAAGAAAAAATAGAATTGGAGAGCCAATATTCCAAGCAGCCGCGCACAATAATCGCGCCCGATTCCGGCTATTTTTCTGACAGCTGCGACGGATATGAAACTCTACTGAACACATCCATGGCAAAAGGGCTTACGCTGGATGCGCTCAATGAGATTATGGAAAAGGAAGTTTCTCCTCCGGAAAAAACGATAGGAAAGCTGATCAACAGTTTCAGCTGGTATCTGGCTTGTCCTGTGCCGGCGATAGACTCGGATTACCTTATTAAAGATGCGACCTATAAACTATACCTTCCCTATTCAAACGCAGAAAGCATCACCGCCGTGCTTGCCCGGATAGACAAACAGGAGAACCAGGACACGTTTCTTGCGCTGTTCAGGTGCAGTTCGCTTGCCTCTGAATTATGTACCGTTCGCAGACAGCCGGTAAAGATTCAGAAATGCAGCTACGAAGGCTTCGCCATTCCCAAGAGCGCCCTTCACGCGGGTGTTAAAAAGGTGACCGTCAAAAATCCGCTTCCCGATACCGAATATCCGAGAGCGCATCTGGTTTACGTGACGGAAACCACATACCCGAGCGTGTATGCCATTGTCGCCGGTCAGATCAAGGAAAAGGAAGTAAGCATCGTTTACGGCACGGACAAAGTGGTTATCTGTACGCCCAAGAACGGCGGGGATTATCTGTCGCTGGGCGATACGGTAGTGATTACCGAAAGGGGGTTGTACAATGGAAAACTCGTTGGCTGATGTCTCTGTTACGCAGGAGCTTGCCGCTAAATTCCACGATGTGGAGGAAAATCTGAAGGTGATTCGCTTCAATATCGAAGAAGCGGCGGTCAAATCCGGACGCAATCCGGACGATGTGATTCTCATGGCGGTCACAAAGACCGTTCCGGTGGAGGTAATCAATCACGCGCTTTCACTGGGAATTGACTACATGGGAGAAAACCGCGTGCAGGAGCTGAATTCCAAGTATGACAGCCTCACGCGCGAAGGCAAACACATCCACCTCATAGGTCATTTGCAGACCAACAAGGTCAAGCAGGTTGTCGGCAAAGTCGAGATGATACAGTCAGTCGATTCCGTGCGCGTCGCGCAGGCAATCGCGACAAGAAGCTGTGAGCTGGGCATTGTGACGAATGCTCTTGTCGAGGTAAATATCGGCAATGAAGAGAACAAATCCGGCGTTTCTCCCGAGGAAGCCTATGATTTGATCTGTCAGATAAGCGAATTTGATGGGCTAAATATACAAGGATTGATGGCAATTCCGCCCGCGGATTGCGAAATTGCACAAACTATCAAGTATTTTGATGAAATATACAAACTGTTTATTGACATTGGCTCAAAAAACACACATAATAATAGGTACACAATGAAACATCTGTCGATGGGAATGTCGGCTGACTATGCCGAGGCGATTCTGCACGGTTCGACAATGGTCAGGGTTGGCACTTCACTTTTTGGCAGAAGAAATTACAGGTAAACAACACAACGCAACACGTATTTATTGGAGGAATTTTAAAATGGCCTGGATCAAAAGAAAGAATAGAGACATTATTACAGACGACGACATCGATGAGGATGACTACGACGAATACGACGAGGATGAAAACGAGGATGAGGACGAGGGCGAAGAGGAAGAAGCAGCCGCTCCGGCAGAACCCGCACCTCGCTCTGCCACTGTCAGAAGACAGACCTACGCAGCCGCTTCCAACACGGAACCTACTAACACCCGCAAGCTTTACAACAACGGTGAGCCGAAGTCTGTGATCGATATACGCACTCCCGAAACACGCGATGAAGCTTACGAGATCGCCGACTGTCTGCTCAAGGGTCATTCCGTGACGATCAATCTTGAGGTTGTCAACCGTGAGCTGGCTATCAGAATCCTCGATTTCCTCGGCGGTGTTACATACGCCTGCGGCGGTGATCTCACCATGATCACCAAGACAACCTATATGGTGACGCCCGGCGACGTCGGAGTCAACAAGCAGGGTTTCCTTGCCGACACGGAAAACACCGACGCATACTTCGGATAATTTCAGGTGAGCGGAGGTTATTATAAAGACGCGGGCGGAAAAACAGCCGTTGACAGCCATGTCACGGATAACCGATTTTTTACCGCCATGCTCGAGGACGCGGCAGAGCTTTCCGACCGCCGCAATCGCCCGGTGTTTACCGATTTTCTCACGGAGGCTGAGCAGGTCACGGCTGTGTCGGTCATGAAGCGGCTCCAGGCAAATTATTGGCTGTGGGGCGGCTTTGACGGAGCCGAACGCCGTATGTTGGGCGTTTTTCCTCCATACGACGAGCCCTGCGCAGAGCCTTTCCCGATCGACGGGATAACTGCTTCCTTCCGCGAAGTCGACCGTGTGGAGCACCGCAGCGTGCTTGGCACGCTGATGGCACAGGGGATAGAGCGCTCCTGCGTCGGCGATATTCTCATAGAGAGCGGACGCTGCGTCTTTTTCTGCCGCGATTCCGTCACCCGCGCGTTGCTTTCCGATATTGACAAGATAGGCGGCGTGGGTGTCAGACTGTGTCAGGGTTATACCGAGCCGCTTCCGGCTGCGCATAGCTTTAAGGATATTTCCGCCACCGTTGCTTCGGCGCGGCTGGACTGCGTCACAGCGGCTTTGGCCGGTGTGGGACGCGGTAAGGCGGAAGAGCTTATCATAGCCGGTGAGGTAATGATCAATTCAGTGATATGTAAAAAGGTCTCGCAAAACGTAAACGAGGGCGATAAGCTCACCGTACGTGGGACGGGTAAATTTATTATTGACGATTTAGGGACTGTTACTCGTAAGGGAAGACTGATACTGTCTGCCCGAAAATATGTCTAAATTCTAAAGGAGGACGGCACATTGCTTACCCTTAACGAAATAAGAAACGTCAACTTCAGAAAGTCCAACTTCGGCGGCTATCGCGCTGAGGACGTGGAAGCCTTCATCGATGAGGTGCAGCTTTCCTATGACTCCCTTTTAAAGGAAAATGCCGAGCTGCTCAAGCGTCTGGAAAGCCTTACCACAAAGCTCGAGGAATACCAGCGCGAGGAGGATTCCATCCGCAACGCCCTGATGAACGCCCAGAAGGTGGGCGACGCTTCCCTCCGCGACGCAAAGCACAAGGCGGAGATCATTCTGAAGGATGCCACCATCAAGGCGGAAAAGATCGTTTCCAACGCCCAGATTGAGATTCACCGCGAACGCGACGTCATCGAAAAGATGCAGCGCGATATAGCGGACTTCAAGGCGCGGCTGCTCAAAGCCTACAAGGAGCATCTCACTTTGATCAACAGCATTCCGAACGAGGATATTATGCGTCCCGATACCCGTGACGCCGTGTCCTCCGTGCCTATGCTGGACCGCGATGCGACAGCGTATCAGGCTTCCAGAAGGGACAATCCGCAGGATGATTACGGCTTTGCCGACCGGCGCGGCGACGACCGTTTCGACCGCAGGAACGACTTTGCCATGCAGGAGGACGAAGGACGCGCTCGCAGAGATCCGCGTGATCAACGCGATCAGCGGGATCAGCGCGACGATATGAGCCTGCTTCGCACCGACAATTCCGACGAGAACGCGTTTGGCAACGACAGGCAGGAGCCGGTCATGCCGCGTGAGAGAATGAACCAGTCCAGAGGCGGCTTTACCGTCAATATTGACGACAGTATGCCTCCCATGCAGACCACCACATTACCGCCTCCCATGCGCGAGCAGAAGAAGTTTTCGGCGTTTGACAACAATTCCGGAGACATGTCCCGCGAACGTTCCTTCAGTGACGACCGTTCCGATATGGGCGGCTTTGACCGCGGCTCCATTACCGGCGACGACGGAATGGACGGATTCGGCGGCGGCAAATATGCCGACCCTGATTCCCTGATGAACGGCGGAGACGATTTCCGCGGTCAGTCCTTCGATCAGGGACGCGGCGGAATGCCGGACGACGACAGAACCTTCCGCAGACGCTTCAACTGATGAATGATTCTGTAGGATACAATTCAGAAAGATTTTGCTATTATAGATTTTGCTATTATTATTTGAAAGAAGGAAAGAACACCCATGAGCCAGGATTACAACAGTACGCTCAATCTCCCCGAAACCGAATTCCCCATGCGAGGCAATCTTCCCAAGCGTGAGCCGGATATGCTTGCCGAGTGGGAGAAAAAGGACATCTATCACAACATGCTCAGGAAGAACGTCGGCAAGCCGAAGTTCGTGCTGCACGACGGCCCTCCCTACGCAAACGGCGACATTCACCTCGGCACCGCTCTCAACAAGGTGCTGAAAGATATTATAGTCAGATACAAGAACATGGCGGGCTTCAACGCCCCGTTTGTTCCCGGCTGGGACACCCACGGTCTTCCCACCGAGCTGAAGGCGCGTAAGGCGGCCGGTTTCGAGAAGGCTTCCAAGATGAGCGACCTCGAGCTGAGAGCCATGTGCCGCGAATTCGTCAACGGCTACATCGACGACCAGCGCAACCAGTTCAAGCGCCTCGGCAACGTCGGCGAATGGGCGGATCCCTACATCACCCTTCTTCCCAAATTTGAGGAGAAGCAGATCGAGATTTTCGCGGAGATGGCCTGCAACGGTCAGATTTACAAGGGCCTCAAGCCGGTTTACTGGTGCCCTGACTGTCAGACCGCTCTCGCGGAGGCGGAAATCGAATATTCCGAAGACCCCTGCGTTTCCGTATTCGTCAAATTCAAGGTAGCCGATGATCTCGGCAAGTTTGCCGCTCTCGGTATCGACAAGGAAAACACCTACTTTGTCATCTGGACGACCACCACATGGACACTCCCCGGCAACCTGGCGATCTGCCTTGGCCCGAGATACATGTACAAGTTCATCAAAGCGGGCAATGAAGTCTACATCATGGCGGACGGTCTGTATGAAGAAGCTCTTAAGCTCGCCGGCATCACCGAATATGAAATCGTCGGTGAAATGCTCGGCAGCGAAATGGAGTACATGAAGGCGCAGCATCCCTTCCTCGACAGAACCTCCCTCATCATCGTCGGCGACCACGTCACGCTGGAATCCGGTACAGGCTGCGTCCATACCGCTCCCGGCTTCGGTCTCGACGACTTCAACGTCTGCAACAACTACCCCGAAATCGGTATTGTCGTTTCGGTTGACGCAAACGGCAGAATGACCGAGGAAGCCGGACAGTTCGCCGGTCTGACCACCGACGAAGCCAACAAGAAGATTGCCATCCACATGGATAAGACAGGCAGTCTCTTTGCGTCCCAGAAGATCAAGCATAAGTATCCCCACTGCTGGCGCTGCAAGAACCCCGTGCTCTTCCGCGCTACCGAACAGTGGTTCTGCTCGGTGGACAGCTTCAAGGATAAGGCCATCGAAGCCATCAACGACGTCAACTGGGTTACCGCCTGGGGCAAGGAAAGAATTACCCAGATGGTGCGCGACAGAAGTGACTGGTGTATCAGCCGTCAGAGACGCTGGGGTGTTCCGATTCCGATCTTCTACTGCAAGTCCTGCGGCAAGCCCCATATCAATAAGGATACCATTCTCGCCGTTGCCAAGCTGTTCGGAGAATTCGGCTCCGACGTGTGGTACGCGCGCGAGGCAAAGGATCTTATTCCCGAAGGCACCGTCTGCGAATTCTGCGGCGGCAGGGAATTTGACAAGGAAAAGGACATCATGGACGTGTGGTTCGACAGCGGCGTTACACACGCTGCCGTCTGCGACGTCCGTCCCGAACTCAAATGGCCGGCAGACCTCTATCTCGAGGGCGCCGATCAGTACAGAGGCTGGTTCCAGTCCTCGCTGCTGACCTCCGTTGCGTGGAGAGGCGTTGCTCCCTACAAGGCGATCCTCACCCATGGCTGGGTGGTTGACGGCAAGGGCGAGAAGATGTCCAAGTCTCTTGGCAACGGCATCCTTCCCCGTGAGGTCGTCGACAAGTACGGCGCTGACATCCTGCGTCTGTGGGTCGCTTCCTCCGACTATCAGGTCGACATCAGAATATCCCCTGACATCTTGAAGCAGCTCAGCGAATCTTACAGAAAGATCCGCAACACGGCCCGATTCATGCTCAGCAACCTCTACGACTTCAACCCCGACTGTGACATGACCCAGATGTGGGAGCTTCGCCCGATCGATCGCTGGGCAGTCATGAAGCTCAACGAGCTGGAGCGCACCTGCCTTGAAGCCTATGATAAGTACGAATTCCATCAGGTCTATCACGCCATTATCAAATTCTGCGTGGTGGATATGTCCAACTTCTACCTCGATGTCATCAAGGACAGACTCTACTGCGATTTCAAATACGGCATGAGCCGTCGTGCGGCGCAGACCGTCATGTATATGATCCTCGACGCGATGACCCGTCTGCTCACGCCGATTCTGGCCTACACCTCGGAAGAAATCTGGCAGTTCATGCCGCATACACGCACCGACGTGAAGGAATCGGTTCTCTACAACGATATGCCCTGTGAAGTCACCGGCGTGGATTGCGGCGTTGACTTTGAAATGACATGGGATAGAATACACGCCATCCGCGACGACGTGCAGCGCGCGCTGGAAGTCGCCCGCAAGGATAAGCTCATCGGCAAGTCGCTCGAAGCCGTTGTTACGCTGCACTGCGACGGCGGTCTGAAGGACTTCATCGAGTCCGTCAAGGACAGCCTTGAGGATGTGTTCATCGTTTCCGGCGTCAAGATCAGCACACAGCCCTGCAGCGACAATCCCTGCGACGTCGAAGGCCTCGGCGTTTCTGTTGAGGTAGCCGAGGGAGCCAAATGCGACCGCTGCTGGAAGCATTCCGACGACGTCGGAGCCGTCAACGAGCATCCCACACTCTGCCGCCGCTGCGCAGAGGTAGTCAAATCTCTCGGATAAGGATTTGATAACTGATGATCACAACAATACTTGCGTTGGCAGCTGTCGCTTTGCTGGTAGCTGCCGACCAGATCACCAAGCTGCTTATATCCTCCCATTACGAGGTAGGCGAGTCAACGCACGTCATCGGCGGATTGCTTGACTTCACCTACGTGCAGAACAGGGGAGCCGCGTTCGGTATGCTCTCCAATCAGCGCTGGATATTTCTGGTGCTGACCGCCGTGATAATCATCGGCATCTGCTGGCTGTGGGTCAAGGGCTTCATTGATCACATAACCGGAAAAATTTCAGCCGTTCTCATTGTCGCGGGAGGTATCGGCAATATGATCGACCGCATCGCTATGGGCTATGTGGTGGATTTTATCGATGTAAGTCCGCTCTTTGACTTTGCGGTGTTCAATGTTGCCGACTGCTGCGTGACAGTGGGAGCCGTCATAATGGCTGTTTACGTGCTTTTCTTCTTAGATGAAAAAAAGCTGCAGCCTTTGATGGCAAAGGCATCTGAAAATGCCGACGCGGAAGAAACCGCTTCGGAAGAGCCGTCCGACGAGCCTGTTAACGAATAAGAATATGGCTGAGTTAAAAAACATCATAATTGCAGAAAATGACGGCGGGCGTTTGGATAAAACACTCGCCGTATTGATACCCGAGGCTTCCCGTTCCTTCCTGCAAAAGCTGATCGAGCAGGGACTTGTCACGGTGAACGGCAGACCCGCCGACAAAAAGACAAAGGTTGTTCCGGGCGATGCCGTTTCGGTTGATCTTCCGGAGAATGTCAAGCCGGAGATCGAGCCGGAAAACATTCCGCTTGACATTCCCTATGAGGACAGCGATCTTCTGGTGGTCAACAAGCCGAAGGGAATGGTGGTGCATCCGGCGGCGGGGCATTACAGCGGCACGCTGGTGAATGCTTTGATGTATCACTGCGGCGATTCGCTGTCAGGCATCAACGGCGTGGAACGTCCCGGCATTGTCCATCGCATCGACATGATGACCAGCGGTCTGCTCATCGTCGCCAAGAACGATTTTGCCCACAAATCCCTTGCCGAACAGATCAAGGAGCACAGTTTTACCAGAAGGTATGAGGCGGTTGTAGTCGGCAATCTCAGGGAAGACAGCGGCACCGTCAACGCTCCCATTGGACGGCACCCCACCGACCGCAAGAAAATGGCGGTGACGGATAAAAACAGCCGCGAAGCGATCACGCATTACGAGGTTTTAGGCCGATACAGCGGCTCATTGGGAACCTTTACCCATGTTCGTCTCACGCTGGAAACCGGCAGAACGCATCAGATCAGGGTTCATATGGCTTATATAGGACATCCTGTGGCGTGTGATCCTGTATACGGCGGAGCAAAGCAGCAGTTTTCCTGCTGCGAGGGGCAATGCCTTCACGCCCGCGAGATAGGATTTATTCACCCGAGGGACGGCAGAAGCCTGTATCTGACGAGCGAATTGCCGGAATATTTCAATGCTGTTTTGCATAAATTAGCGCTCAGTGTTCAATAAAATTTGCCGCCGTTGTAGATTTTCTCCCTCGGCGGCTTTAATCATGCCGATTATGCTTGACAAATCGCTTCAAATGAGAGATGATATACAATAGGGTTTGAAAGTACAACAACAAGAACTCTGTGTATTGATCGCCAATTATTTAAACTTCGTTTTACAAACAGGAGGCATTCAAATGGATTCCAGTGAGAAGAAGCAGCTTTCCCTGACCGCTAACAGGGTCAGACAGCACATAATCGAGGGTACATTCAATGCCAAGAGCGGACATCCCGGTGGATCGCTTTCGGCTGCTGATGTGATTACATACCTTTACTTCAAAGAGATGAAGGTCGATCCTTCCAATCCCAAGTGGGAGGACAGAGACCGCTTCGTGCTGTCCAAGGGACATGCAGCTCCCGCGCTTTACGGCGCGCTGGCAGTCAAGGGCTTTTTCCCGGAGGATGAAATCAAGAACCTCCGCAAGCCGACCAGTTTTTTGCAGGGTCATCCCGATATGAGGAAGGTTCCCGGTGTGGATATGTCCACCGGTTCGCTCGGTCAGGGCGTTTCCTGCGCCGTGGGTATGGCTCTCAACGGCAAGATCACCGGTAAGGATTACAGAGTGTATTCCGTGCTGGGTGACGGCGAGATTCAGGAGGGTCAGGTCTGGGAGGCGGCTATGTTTGCTTCTCACAAGAAACTGGACAACCTCATGATATTCATTGACAACAACAATCTCCAGATAGACGGCACCATGGAAGAAGTCAATTCTCCCTATCCGATTCCCGAAAAGTTTGCGGCTTTCGGCTGGAACACCGTTGAAATCGACGGTCACGACTTCGACCAGATCGAGGACGCAATAGCGCAGGCTAAGAGCGTCAAGGACAAGCCCACAGCGGTGATTATGCACACCGTCAAGGGAAAGGGCGTTTCCTTCATGGAAAATCAGGTCGGCTGGCACGGCGTCGCCCCCAACGCGGAGCAGTACGAGAACGCCATGAACGAGCTGAAAACTGCATACAGCGCTTTGGAAGCCGAATAATCGGAGGGAGAGAATAGATATGGCAGACGTAAAAAAGATTGCAACCCGTGAGGGTTATTCCGATACGCTGGTGGAGCTGGCCGGCGAAATCCCGAACCTGTATGTGTTCGACGCTGACTTGGCAGGCGCTACCAAGACTTCCAAGGTCAAGAAAGCTCACCCCGAAAAATTCTTTGACTGCGGCATCGCCGAGCAGAACATGATGAGCATCGCCGCCGGTATGGCTGCGTGCGGCAATATCGTGTTTGCAAGCTCCTTTGCGATGTTCGCTTCGGGACGTTCCTTTGAGCAGATCCGCAATTCCATTGCCTATCCCAAGCTGAATGTCAAGATCGGCGCGACGCACGGCGGCATTTCTGTCGGTGAGGACGGCGCAAGCCACCAGTGTTGCGAGGATATTTCGCTCATGCGCACTATTCCGAACATGACGGTCATCGTTCCGGCGGACGACACCGAGGCAAGACTCGCCACCAGAGCCGTTGCAGAGATGCATGGCCCCTGCTATCTGCGTTTCGGCAGACTGGCCGTTCCGGTAGTGTTCGACAGCAGCTATAAATTTGAGATCGGCAAGGGCGTTGTGCTCAGCGAAGGCACCGACGTGACCATCATTGCCAACGGCCTGATGGTTGAGAAGGCCATTGATGCGGGCAAGCAGCTTGCCGCCGAGGGTATCAGCGCACGCATTGTCAACATGGCTACTGTCAAGCCGATCGACAGAGAGCTTGTTCTGGAAAGTGCCGCAAAGACCGGCGCCATTGTCACAGCCGAGGAACACAGCATTATCGGCGGTCTGGGCAGCGCGGTCTGCGAGGTCGTCTGCGAAGAGAATCCCGTTCCGGTGCTGCGCGTCGGCGTCAACGACAAATTCGGCAAGAGCGGTCCCGCTGTGGAGCTGCTCGACATATTCGGTCTGAGCGCTGCCAATATCGTTGCCACCGCAAAGAAGGCTGTCGCGCTGAAGAAGTAAATTTTTTAAACACTTTATACTTAAATAATAAAGCCGCGTTTCCCGTGTCAGAAGATTGACGGAAATGCGGCTTTTCGTTTTGACTTTTGGCGTGGAATGATGTATAATGAAAATAGAGTTGGAAGAATGATTTGAAAAAACGGAGGTAATATAAAAAATATGAAAACGATCATCGTCTATTACTCCCTCGACGGCAATACGAAACAAGCCGCCGAAACGCTTGCAAAGGCAATCGGGGCTGACGTCTGCGAAATTCAGCCGGTTAAGCCGATAAAATCCGCCGGCAAGCCCACATTCCGCACGATCATGCAGGGCGGCGGACAGGTCGCATTCGGACTTTGTCCCGCGTTGAAGGAATTTTCCGCGGATCTCAGCCAGTATGACAGAATCATTCTCGGCACGCCCGTCTGGAACGCAAAATGCGCTTCTTTCGTGCGCACCTTCGCCAAGAAATACGCCAGACAGCATAACCTTACCGACAAGGTGACGGCTGTATTCACCCTCAGCGGAGGCGGCGACAATACCAAATGCATTGCCGACCTCAAAACGATGCTGCCGAAGATCGGCGCAACGGTTTCCCTTGTAGGCAATACCAATTCCCTCTCGGCTGACAACGAAAAGAAGCTGGCGGAATTCGCCGCACAGTTGAAGCAGTGATATCATAACAGAAAAACAGCCCTGCCGCGTCATTTGAACTGACACGGCAGGGCGTAATTATTTTGCAATGAACTTGACAAACTAATATTCGAACAGTGAACGATAAAAAACATTGTTCAGAAAAAATGATTAGCTGATTTTTTTATATGTTTGCAAAAGTGACAACAATATGTGTTTTTCTTGATTACTTAATGAATTAATCAAAGCTCCTAATTCCTCACTCAAATAGCCGTTTCCGTTGGTGGATACTTTGGATACCAAATCAGATACGTCACAACCAAGAAAGTCCGAAATGTTAACCAAAGTCGTTAGACTGATTTTAGTAGTACCGCGTTCCATGTTACTTACGTAACCGACAGAAACATCCAGATATTCAGCTAAATCCTCTTGAGTTTTTTTCAGTTCTTTTCGTTTTTCCTGAATTCGCTTGCCAATGAGCTTAAAATCAACTGCCATTTATACCCATCCTTACTCTTTTTTATAAAGAATAACACTAATAGGTTAAAATATACATATATTAATTGATTTAGTTAAACTTATAGTATTGACTTTTTACAAAGATTATGTTATAATTCCAATAAACGATAAGGATTAACGTATTATTTCGTATAAGCCTATCGTTTAATACATATTTTGGAGGTAATTTTTATGGCACAACAGATTTTAGGAACAATGACAGACAGCGGTAACACTTTGACGCTGCAGGGCAACGCGCTTCGCACGGAGGACTCAATTGTTGCATTGAGCAACATTACTCAGATCAAGTGTATTGACGATACGCCTGTGTATAAGCTGCCTTGGAAACTCATGGCCGTGCTGGCTATTGTCGGATTTGTATGTTTTGGAGCTGGGTTTAATGATTCGCCGATTCTGATTATTCCGGGACTGGCCTGCTTTGGTGGCGTTGGATACATGGTATATAATTATATCCAGAAGAAAAAGTATAGAATTTACGCCTTGGTTATTGAATTATCAGCAGGAAGTAGTTTAGCTTATCACAGCGATGATCTGACTTTCCTTAACAGAGTTAAGAACACAATATTTGATGCAGTTCAGAACGGCGCTGCACGAGTAACTTATTCAATTGATATGTCACAGAAAACGATTAACAATACTGGCGGCGTAGTTGCGGAAGGCTCTGTAAATGGTCCGATTACCAACCAGGCTAAAATGTAATAGCTATGCTACAGGGAGAAAGAGAATATGTCAAATATTCAGAACATTGGCGGTATTGTTACGACCGGACCAGTTAACGGTCCTATTACCAACTACTATAATGCTTCACCAAATATTGGAACAATAGACTGGAATTGTCTCACAAGAGAAGTTGCGATGCTTAATTCTCAGCAGATCCCTCCTTCTGCAAGGCAATTTGCGTCAGAAATGAAAGATGCCTGTGAGAAAAAAGATGAATCTAAGGTCAAAGCCATTTGCGGTAAGTTAGGCAGCTTTGTTCTGGCTTTTGCAGAATCACTTGGCTTGGAACTGATAGCTTCTCTTATTACCGCGTGCATTATGGGATAGCACTATCGGTTGCAGCTTTACATCACAAAATAAAACTGCTGTACACACATTGATTTGTCCGTGTACAGCAGTTTTATTAGTTATAGGTGTAATTATTTACGAATTATTATCATTACTTGCACTTTGCAAGCAGTTCATTCACAAGCGACTGAATTTCGTCGGCTGCGGATTCGGTGGGAACCTTCTTCTGCACCGACTTGTCGCGCGTGGAAATTTCAACCATGTTATCTTTCATGTTGCGGGGACTTACCACCGCGCGGACAGGAATTCCGAGCAGGTCGCTGTCGGAGAACATCACGCCGGGACGGACGTTGCGGTCGTCATAAATGACTTCCACACCGCGCTTCTGCAGCTCGTCATAGAGCGCGTCGGCAAATGCCTTGCACTGTTCGTCATCCGAACGCACGCAGCAGAGATTAACCTGCCACGGCGCAATTGACATGGGCCAGATGGGGCCGTAATCGTCGTGATGCGCTTCGCAGACCGAGGCGGCAAGACGTCCCACGCCGATGCCGTAGCAGCCCATGATGGGATAGTGCATTTCGCCCTCGCTGTCCACGTACTGCATGTTCATTGACTCGGTGTACTTGGTGCCGAGCTGGAAGATGTTGCCGACCTCGATACCTCTGGAAACGTCGAGCGTATGCTTGCCGCAGACCGGGCAGATGCCGCCGACAAATGCCTTGGCGAAGTCGTGATATTCGACTTTGCCGAAGTCACGTTCCATATTGAAGTTGACGTAGTGGTAATCCACCTTGTTGCCGCCGCAGGGGAAGTTGGTGAGATTGATGAGGGAATTGTCGTACAGCGCGGTGACATTCTCCGGCAGACCCTTCGGGCCGATGAATCCGGCAACGATGCCGCAGTCCTCGGTGACGGTGGCGGGGTGAATGTCGCAGCCGAGGAAGTTGGTGACCTTCGTTTCGTTCACATCGAGATCGCCGCGCAGGAAGATGACGATGTAGCTGTCGTCCATGTTGCGCTGATAGACAACCGCTTTGCAGGTCTTATCCGGCGTGGTGCCGAGGAATTCACAGAGATCCTCAATGGTGTGAGCGCCGGGCGTGTGAACCAGTTCCAGTTCTTTCAGTTCCGCGTCGGGCGTGTTCTCGGTAATGCAGTCGGCGGCTTCCATGTTGGCGCTGTAGCCGCAGTCACGGCAGAGCACGATGGAGTCCTCGCCGACGGGGGTCAGCAGCATGAATTCATGCGATACGCTGCCTCCCATCATGCCGGAATCGGATTTGACGGAGATCGTCTCGGGAATTCCCGCACGGGCGAAAATGCGCTCGTAAGCCTTGTGACAGCGGTCGTAATACTGCTCCAAGTCCTCCTGCGAGGTGTGGAAGGAATAGGCGTCCTTCATGGTGAATTCGCGCACGCGGATCATGCCGGCTCTCGGTCTTGCCTCGTCGCGGAATTTGGTCTGAATCTGGTAGATCATGAAAGGATATTTGGTGTAGGTGGTGGCGTAGTCGCGCACCAGATGAACGGCGGCTTCCTCATGGGTCATGCCGAGCACCATCGGGGTGCCGTTGCGGTCCTTGAAGCGGAGCAGCTCGCTCTGAATGGAATTGTAGCGGCCGGATTCCTCCCACAGACTGCCGGGCATGACGACGGGGAAGAGAACCTCCTGACCGTCAATACCGTCCATTTCCTCGCGGATAATGTTTTCGATCTTGCGCAGAATCCGTTTTAAGGGCATGTACTGGGAATAAATGCCGCTTGCCATGAATTTCATGTAGCCGCCGCGAACCATCAGCGCATGGCTGTCAATGGAACACTCGGCAGGTCTTTCTTTGAATCTGTCTCCGACCAGCTTGTCAAGTTTCATATTGTTCAAATCCTCCTGAAAAAATAAAAATACCCCGCATCGCCTTGATTTTTTTATAAAAACAATCAAAGCAGATCGGGGCGAATCTTGCCTGTTTTCAGCTAAAATCCGTGTTACCACCCGAATTCATCCGGTTTATTGCGAAATGAAAAAACCGCGACGCACTCGAAGCCCTTTAACGCGGGGCGCACGCCGGAAATTATTTCTCTCCGAAGCTCTGGGAATGGGACGGTGCAATATCCGGCAAAGCCTTGCAGCAGACGGCTTCTCTCTGTAGTCGGTGAAGAGCATCGCATGTTTCCCATCAAAGCATTTATGCATTTAACAAATGTACCGATATATTCTACAACAATTTTTCGAGCAGGTCAAGGGGAAAGACGCATTTTTTTCGTTTTGTATGAGAAAAATGAGAAAATCCGATTGCCCTTGACATTTATTTGCAGGCTTGTTAGAATGGTATTATAGAAATAGGCAATTGTAAAAGTAAAGAAAAAGGAAAGCGCGAAGCGCCCTAACTAGCGAGCGAATGCGAGCGTGGGAGTCCAGGGGGAACTAGTTCCTCCTGGCGGGTCAAGGGCAGAGCCCTTGCGGGGTACTTTGTCAGCAAAGCTGACAAAGAGGGGCAGAGCCCCTCGCTGCAATAACCTTGGATGAAAATATACCCCGGGCGTAACCCACAAAGGAAAAATATTCCCTTGCCCAAAATCGGAGAAAAAACCTGCAAATTCAAATGAGCCAATCCCCTTTTTACGCTCTTCTTACACTTTTACAATGACCTTATTATGGAAAAACAAGGAGGCAACATCATGAAAAAACTAAAGCTATTGATCGCGCTGGTTCCGCTTGTCATTACCGCCGCAGTGCTGCCGTTGTTTCCGGAGCGCGTGCCGATGCATTATAATATTGAGGGAAATGTGGACCGCATGGGCAGCCGGTACGAATTGCTGTTGATGCCGCTCATCATCCTTCTGGTTGTTGCGGTCAGTTCATTTGCAACAAAGCATTACGCAAAGAGGGCGGAATGTGCCGACGAAAGCGAGGCAAAGACCGCCAAGGCCAACACCAAGGTGCTGGGTATCACTTCTCTTGCTGTGCCGGTGGTTTTCGGCGCACTGCAATGCGGCATTTTGTACATGACCTACCGCAACGCCACCGCGCAGAATATCGAAGTCAAATCCGATCTGATCGTGCGGCTGACGTTTATCTTAATAGGCCTCATGTGCGTCGTCATGGGCAATTTCATGCCAAAGGCACCGCGCAACAATCTGTTTGGTTTCCGCGTGACGTGGAGCATGTACAACGATAACACATGGAAAAAATGCAACCGAATGGGCGGCATATTCTTTGTGATGATCGGGCTGCTTATGATCGTCACCTCGGCGCTGGTCCCTGTGACGCTGGTGGCCATTCTCTCGCTGGTCTATCTTTTCGGGGCCACCATTATCCTGCTCATTTATTCCTATAAGGTTTATAAAGAAGAAAAAGCGTCCGAAAGCGCACAAAAATAAAATACCCAAATAACTTCCAACAAAAGCGCAAAAAAAGCGGCTCTCCGGTTCAGAAAAAACCGAAGAGCCGCGATTTTGTTTACGAAGATAAAGTATTACGAGCAGATCAATAATCGCCTGGCGGAATTACTTAAGACCGAAGCGCTTCTTGAATCTGTCAACACGTCCACCTGTATCAACCAACTTCTGCTTGCCCGTAAAGAACGGATGACATTTGGAACAAATTTCAACACGAATGTCCTTCTTAGTGGAACGTGTGTGAATGACATTGCCGCAAGCGCATGTAATGGTTGTATCCTCGTATGTGGGATGCATCTTCTCCTGCATGGTTGTCACCTCTTTCAAATTATCCCGTGCAGCCGCTTTGCATTGAAACAATGCAGCCGCCGTGTAATAGATTTACCAATCTATCTTATCACACAGCGGTGCAAAAATCAAGTGTTTTTTGAAATATTTTTTATCGGAATTACTCCGCGACGACAGGCAGCTTTGCAAGGCTGGCGGCAAGTTCTTCGTCAGTGGGAATGTAGTCGGTCATCTCGCCGTTGTGGAATTTCTCGTAGGCGACCATATCGAAGTAGCCGGTGCCGGTAAGTCCGAAGAGAATGGTCTTTTCCTCGCCGGTTTCCTTGCACTTGAGAGCCTCGTCAATGGCGACGCGGATGGCGTGAGAGCTTTCGGGAGCGGGAAGGATGCCTTCCACTCTGGCGAACTGCTCCGCCGCCTTGAATACGTCGGTCTGGCAGACGGAGGTAGCCTCCATGTAGCCATCATGATAGAGCTGCGAGAGAATGCCGCTCATGCCGTGATAGCGCAGACCGCCGGCGTGGTTGGGAGCCGGAATAAAGCCGCTGCCGAGGGTGTACATCTTTGCCAGCGGGCAGACCTTGCCGGTATCGCAGAAGTCGTAGGCGAATTTACCCCTTGTCAGGCTGGGGCAGGAAGCGGGTTCGACGGCGATGAAGCGGTAGTCGGCTTCTCCGCGGAGCTTTTCGCCCATGAAGGGGGAGATCAGACCGCCGAGGTTGGAACCGCCGCCGGCGCAGCCGATGATCACGTCGGGCTTTACGCCGAGTTTGTCAAATGCTGCCTTTGCTTCCAGACCGATGATGGACTGATGGAGAAGTACCTGATTTAGCACGCTGCCCAGCACATAGCGGTAGCCTTCCTGCTTGGTGGCGGCTTCGACGGCTTCGGAGATGGCGCAGCCGAGGCTTCCGGTGGTGCCGGGGAATTCAGCGAGAATCTTCTTGCCGATTTCTGTTTCCATGGAGGGAGAAGGCGTGACCGACGCTCCGTAGGTTCTCATGACTTCGCGGCGGAAGGGCTTCTGCTCATAGGAAACCTTCACCATGTAGACCTTGCAGTCCAGACCGAAGAAGGAACACGCCATCGAAAGAGCGGTACCCCACTGACCTGCGCCTGTTTCGGTGGTAACGCCTTTCAGACCCTGCTTCTTGGCGTAATAGGCCTGCGCCATGGCGGAATTCAGCTTGTGGCTGCCGCTGGTGTTGTTGCCCTCGAATTTGTAGTAGATCTTGGCGGGAGTGCCGAGCGCTTCCTCGAGGAAGTAGGCCCTGACCAGCGGAGAGGGACGGAACATTTTGTAGCAGTCCCTGATCTCCTGGGGGATTTCAATGTAGGCGGTGTCGTCATCCAGTTCCTGCTTGATCAGCTCGTCGCAGAAAATGGGGGCGAGTTCCTCCGCCTTCAGCGGCTTGCCTGTGCCGGGATTAAGCAGGGGAGCGGGCTTGTTCTTCATGTCGGCGCGGACGTTGTACCATGCCTTCGGCAGTTCGTCCTCGGAAAGATATAATTTGTAGGGAATGTTTTTGTCCTGTTTCATTGTGATCGTCCTTTCGATAATTTATGGAAAGATGGTTTTGTTGTTGGTGAAGGAAATAAAAACACTCCCGTCCCAACTGCTTACTGCTGGGACAGGAGCGACAATACTCAAATCATCAGACACCTGCGGTACCACCCGGCTTGCCGGTTCCTGCGTGAAACCGACCACCTTTGCACGTACTTGTATAAATACGCTTCGCCTTGATAACGGGCGCGAATCTCCCGTCGATTGCTACTCGCGCGGTTCCTTGTGCGGATGCGCTTTCGTTCGCCCTCATAAGTCCATTCACCGAAGCTCACACTGCGGCATCACACCAACCCGCCGCTCTCTGAAAATGCAAATGCATCGGCTACTACTCTTAATCTCAGGTTTTTGATGTGGTGATTATAGCATTGTTGTTTTAAAATGTCAAGAGAATTTTGTATAATTTTTAGTTCTGAATATTTTTCTCAGAATTAATTATGCAAAACATACAAATTACAAAGCATTCATTACGCAATCAGCCCATCAACCCATTCTATCAGCGTGTCAAAGAAGCCCAGAAGCATTCCGCCGGAATCGCGCAGCGTTTCCCTCGCGCACAGCTCGACATAGCACATGGCGGCGGCAAACAGGCAGAAAATCACCGTCAGCGTCAGTGCGAAAAAATAGGCGGAAACATCCACGTGAAGCTGAGTGAGTTTTTTCATTAGGATTAACACCTGCCGTTTGTTGTTATTTTATATGTTTATTCTCTGTTCTTCATCGGCATTTATTCATATTTCATTGACATAACTTTATTATGCAGTATAATAAGAGTGAATGGGATGCGTAATACTCCCGTGAAAAATGAGAAAAAATTCTGATGAAAGAGAGGCGTTTTTTCAAGAAGAGGGGACAAAGCGATTTCAGCGTGTGGAACGGACGCACGCAAGCAAGCGAAACGGTATCGCCCAATGCCACATGGAACGGCATCCAGCTCTACTGCATTGTCACCGACGGCGCAGGCAAAACCGCACAGTCCAAGACGATCACCGTCACGGTGAAGTAATCAGCCCATAGTCCTTAGTTCTTAGCAAGTAAATAACAAACGGTGTACCGACTCTGAAAAAAGGTTTGGTACACCGTTTGTTATTGTCACCCGATCATTGTTCTTTTTGCAAAACCTTCTACCTTCACCTTTCACCCTTCACCCTTACGTTAGTCTACTACGTATTTTTCCAGAACATCTACAAGGCAGTTTCCGACGAGCTGGCCGGAGTATCTGGCTTCGGAGAGGGTGTTGACGTCGGTGCCGAATTCAATCAGCAGGGAGTTAGGCGTGAGATCCATGTTGTAGCGGAAGGGCGCGAAGTAGAGCGGTCGGGCGAGGCCTTCGTATTTGTCCGCCATCTTCTTTTGCAACTGCACCGCCATAATGGAATTGTCCCGCCAGCCGCCGAAATCCAGCTTCCCTTCGTTGTCGCAGCCGGTAATGATCATCACCTGCGCTGCCTTTTTGCCCTTGATCTTGGCAGTGGGCTTGATCTTGGTGCCGTCGTCGGTTGTCATGGCGTCGCGATGTACGTCGATGACCATTTCGATGGACGGGTATTTTTTGAGGTATTTCTTGATCGTCTTGCGCGCGCGGTCGTAGGCGCCCGTGTATTCTGGGTAATCGTGATAGGTCGTGATGTGCAGCGTGCGGATGCCGGCTTTGTTGAGCTTCTTCTCTATCTCATCGGCGACGGCTACCACGCTCTCGGATTTGTCTGTGGTGCGGTGGTTGTATTTTTTGCTGTACCAGTCCTGGCTCTTTTCCGCGTAGCTCTCGGTCGTGTGTGTGTGCACGATCAGCACCTGATAACCCGCGTTCTTCTTGATCTTGCATTTTGCGTCGGTGTTCAGCAGCTTCTTTATGTTCAGGTCGTAGTTGGAATTGCCGTCTTTTACGTACACGTTTTTGTAATTGTAGCCGGAATTTTTGATCTGCTTTTCCTTCACCTTGCCTTTGCCGCTGTCCTTCTTTTCGGAATTTGTTTCCGTCTGCGATGAGGTTTCCGTGTTTTCTTTTCCTCCGCTGGCCTTTTTAGGCTCGGCCGGTTCATCCGAGGAAACCGGCAATTCTTCCTCGGAGGGATCTGTGTATGTTTCCTCTTCCTGCTCCTGCATGACAGTTTCCGCTTCCGTGGGCATCATGCTTCGCGCTGAAAGACTCGACACTTTAAACAGTATCGCGCCCACTGTGCCGACTCCTAAAATCGTCAGCGGAAGCGCCGCCGCTGTGACGGCCGCCAGAATGGACGTGACCGCTTTGCGGCAGCTGCATATTCCCGAATGTACTGAAAAGGATTTGTATCTGCTCATTTTTTTACCTCCGTCGCGGCTGGACGCCGCTTTTTTTATTTTTCATAGCCATGAATATGCGGCGAGACGGTCAAATATGATGATACAGGGAAAGAATCCATGCAAAAATCAAAGAATATCTGAAAATTTGTCGAATTTTCAAAAAAACATGACATAATTCCTTTACAATCCGCAATTGATTATGTATAATATACATTGTAAAGTAAGATTTGGAGGATTTATTCTATGAGCGGAGAAATAAGAGGATACGGCGCAAGACCCGTAATTGAAGCCAAAAAAAGCAAATACCTTCCCGTGTCGAACAAACTGAAATTAGGCTTGTTTCCCAAGACGGAGATCAAGAACCATATGGAGAAATACGGTGTTGATCTGACGGAGTGTGATCCGGATGACGCTGCGGGTTATGAGAACTTTGAGGATTATCTTGCGCGTCCTTTCAAAGAAGGCGCGCGTCCGCTCGACGGAGCGCATAACAGCCTGATCTGTCCCTGTGACGGATGGCTGACGGCGCATTTCATCAACAACCTCTGCACCATTCCGGTCAACGGACATATGTATTCGGTGGATAAGCTGATGGGCGGCGAGGGTGACGCAAAGGAATACGCCGGAGGACTTGCCCTGATCATCCGACTGGACGAAGCCGACCCGCACAGATTCATCCACATAGACGACGGCGTTCTCGTCGATGTGCGGCAGCTCGACGCGGAGAAAAACCAGGAGGACTCGATATTCTTCGGACCCAGAACCTGTACGGTCATGAACACCAAGCGCTTTCACGGCGTGGTGCAGGTGGAAGCCTGCGGCAACGCAAAGGGCGTGGAGCAGCTCGGTGACGGTGAAAATCCGGCGTTCACCCGCGGCGAAGTCAAGGGAAGGTTCCTCTGTTCGACCGCCGGTATTATCATTCTCTTCAAAAAAGGCATGATGTTCCCCGACGATGAATTTATGGTAAACACCCGCAAGGGTCTGGAAACACGCGTCAGAATGGGAGAGAAGCTCGGAATGGCGATCACGATGATGGCTTTCTGAGTCATCGTAATCTTTAGCTTTTCTTAAGCAATGGAATATTGAATTTCGCGCCTCCGTGGGGTACAATATGTATCGCACGGAGGAATTATTTTAGGTTGAAGGGTGAAGGGTGAAGGTTTTGCGGCAAATTTTTGTTAGGTCAAATAATCCCTTTTTTCGAAAAATATTAAGGAGATGAAATTTAGAAACAATGGAACAGTCAGTTATCGGAGCATATAACACCGCCAAGGTGTTTACCGATGTCGTGGAGCAGTCGGCCATCGATCAGATCAGGCTGCTCTGCGATCAGCCCTTTACACAGGGCGCAAGCATCCGCATCATGCCGGACGTTCATGCGGGTGCAGGATGCACGATTGGCACGACCATGACCATATCCGACGCCGTCGTGCCGAATTTAGTCGGCGTGGACATCGGCTGCGGTATGGAAGTGATCCGGCTCAAGAATAAGATTATCGAAGTGCAGAAGCTCGACAAGGCGGTGAACGCGCTAATTCCCGCCGGATTCAGCGTGCGGTCAAAGGCACATTCTTTTGCGGATGAAATAGACTTAAGCGAACTTTACTGCGCGGCGAGGGTGGACATCGGCAAGGCATACCGCAGTCTCGGTACCCTCGGAGGCGGCAATCACTTTATTGAAGCCGACAAGGGCGAAGACGGCGGCATCTATATCGTCATCCATTCTGGCAGCCGGCACCTCGGTCTGGAGGTCGCTTCCTATTATCAGGAACAGGCGTGGAAAGCGCTCCATTCCGTCCCGCAGGATGAGGTGCGCAATCTGATTGAAAGATACAAGTCGGAAGGCAGGGAACAGGAAATCCAGTCGGCGCTTAAGGCGCTGAACGACGGCGTGAGCTGCACCGTTCCGCGGCAGCTTGCCTATGTCAGCGGTCAACTCTTTGAAGCGTACATTCACGATATGAAGATCGTGCAGCGTTTCGCCATGCTCAACCGCAAGGCAATGGCACACGAGCTGATCAAGGGAATGAAACTCAAAGTGGACGGCGAATTCACCACCATTCACAACTACATCGACACGGACAGCATGATTCTCCGCAAGGGCGCTGTCTCGGCGCAGGCAGGCGAAAAGCTGATCATTCCGGTGAATATGCGTGACGGCTGCCTGATCTGCACCGGCAAGGGCAACGCCGACTGGAATTATTCCGCGCCTCACGGAGCCGGCAGGCTTATGAGCCGCAAGGAGGCCAGGGAGAGCTTTACCGTGTCCGCTTTCCGCAAGGAAATGCAGGGCATCTATTCCACCTCGATCAGCAGTGAAACGCTCGACGAATGTCCCATGGCGTACAAGCGTATGGAGGACATCGTGAACAACATTTCGCCCACCGTCGATATTGACGGAATTATCAAGCCCATCTACAGCTTCAAGGCGGGAGATGAAAACGATTCCCGACCGGGCAAAAAGAAGAAATGAGAATTTCTCTGCCCGATGATGAAAAAATCAAAAAAACTCTTGTTTGTTGTGCATCCATGTGATATAATTTTTATTATGCGATGATACAATGATGCGATGGTCAGAGGGAGGAATCACTTTGGAGCTTAAAAAGCCTGAGTTCATCATGTTCGATTACGGACAGACACTCGTGAAAGAGGGCGGATATGACGGCGCTGCGGGATTTGACAGCATTCTGCGTTATGCTTCGGCCAATCCGATGGGCGTGACGGGCGCGGAGCTCCAGGCGGAGGAGGAAAAGCTCAACGAGGAGTTGGGACGATTCAATCCCGCGACACGCCACAAAAGGCTGCTCGAAACGCCGGAGGAAAGTGTCAACCGCTATCTTTTTGCAAAATTCGGCGTGGAGTTTCCTTCTGACTGCGATCTGCGCGACCTTGAACCGATCTTCTGGGAGGCTGCCAATCCGTATGAACCATGCGAGGGAATAGGCGAGGTTATGACTTTTCTGAAGGAGGAAGGCATACGCACCTGCGTTGTGAGCAATCTTTCCTTCTGCGGCAGGACGCTCGAAAAAAGAATATACAACGCCATACCCGAGGCTGATTTTGCGTTTGTCATTTCCTCATGTGACTATCTCTTCCGCAAGCCGAGCCGGCATATCTTTGAAGCCGCTCTTGGCAAGGCGGGCGTGACGGCGGAAAAGGTGTGGTTCTGCGGCGACCAGTTCATTCCCGACATGCAGGGTTCCGCGGCCGTGGGTATTACGCCTGTGTGGTACAAGGGCAATCTCAGATATGACAGCGAGTGCCGGCTGAGAGAAGGCATCGAGATTTATCACTGGAGCGAGCTGATTGATTTGATTAAATCAATTGGCTGAATATTATTAAACGGGAGAAAGCAAATAATGAAATTTGATTATGAGAATATGTCCAACGAAGAAATAATAGAGCTTGTAGACGCACTTTTAGCCGGAACCGACGAAATGGAGCGCGACCCTGCGGAAGCCGCGAAAGCGGCAAAGATAGCTGCCGACAGGGGAGACGCAAAAGCGCAGTTTAGCTATGGATGCTTCCTTCTGAACGGCGAGGGCGTGGAAAAAGACGATGCCGCTGCCGGTGACTACTGGCGCAGATCGGCAGCCCAGGGGTATGCCCAATCGGTCAACCGCCTTGGAATATGCGCTTTGCACGGTATTTGCGGAGAGAAAAAAGATCCTGTCAAGGCTGCGGAATTTTTTATGTCGGCAGCTGACGCGGGATTGCCCGACGCCATGTTTAATATGTGTATGCTTTACGACAGCGGAACCGGTGTGGAGAGAAACGCTGAAAAGGCATACAGTTACATGAAAATGGCGGCTGATAGAAAGTTACCTGCCGCATGTGCGCTGTTTGGAATGAAAATGGCGTTTGAAAGCGCTTCATCTCAGGAGGATAAAGAAAAGGGAGCGGAGTATATTCTTTTTGCTGCTCAGGCAGGAAATCATGAGGGGGAAATGCTTTACGCAATGTGTTGTGAAAAGGGCATTGGCGTGGAGAAGGATCTGGCAGAAGCGGCAGGCTGGTATCGCAAGGCGGCGAAGGCAGGCAGCTTGCCGGCAAACGACGCATTGAAGAGACTCGGTTTCCCCGGGGTTATGTGATAATGTAGTCTGCAGGTGTGGAGGTCTTAAAATGCTGGTTTGGTTGTTAAAGAAAATCAATTTGCCCGAAAACAGAATCAGGAAACTGGTAGAGAAACTGACGCGGGTTAAAATCGTCGCTTCGGCGGTGTTTTATACCGTGATGGTGTTTATCGTGGTATTCGGAATATCGGGCGATGTTTACGCGGGATTTCCGAGATTGGTTCCGTACATTATCATAGCGGTCTTTCTGTTTATGGCGTTCATCAGAATGTACCAGTGCATGGTGGATGACAGCTACATCCGGGAGATAGCCGCTAAAAAAGTGGACGAGAACGAAAAGAGACGCAGGGAAAAGGAGCAGAAGGCCGCAAAGAAAATTGACGCGGAGAAAAAGCAAAAGAAGCCGGCGCAGAATCAGCCGACCGAGTGCATTCCGGAGGCAGAATCAGCTTCTTCCGATGAAAAGGAAAAATATGCGCGGGAAGCCGTGTCCGGGGAGCTTCCGGAGAGCTCTGCTGCATCTGTCAACGTGCAGTCATTGCCGGAATAACTGAATATACGCGCTGCGGAAACTGACAGGCATTATTCCGCAGCGCTGTTTTTTTGTCGGAGTAGCTGTCGGAACACCATTATGGCAAGCGGCATAATGAATATGCCGACAGCGCCGAACAGTTTCCCGCCTATATATACCCCTGCAAGGGAAAAGAACGGGTGCAGTTTCAGTCTGCCGGCGATCAGCCTGGGTTCGATCAGGTTTCGCACGGTTTCCACGACCGCGAATAACGCCAGCAGCATTGCTCCCGAAACAATCCTTCCCGAAATCATTTCAAAGACTCCCCACGGAATCAGCACCGTTCCCGTGCCTAACACAGGGAGAATGTCTATCAGCGCGATAACGAGGGAGATCGTCACGATACTTCCCGTTTTGTAGCCCGCAAGGTTCATGATCCCCAGCCCTGCGAGCAGTTCGGCGAAGGTAATCAGCATGATTAGCCCGTAGGCTTTCAGCAAAGCCGTGCATGTGCTGACCGAGGTTTTTATGACAAGCGACGTCTTGCCGACGGCGCTGCGCGGAAGCAGCTGCTTGATGCCCCCTTTGATGCCTTGAAAATCCCCGCAGCCGAAGATGGCTGACAGAGCGGCAAATGCCGCCGCCGTCAGCAGCGAGGGAAGCCCGGAGATAATGCCTGTCGAGCGCCGCAGCAGTGACGGCAGATAGTCACGGTAATTTTCTGTAAAAAAGTCCATGCACCAGTTTGCGCCGGATGCGATGAACGAGGTAAATTTCCCCCACGTTCCGTCGCTTTCGGCGCCCGACGACGTTTCAGAGATAAACTGCCTGATTCTGCTCAGATGGCCGGGGATTCCTGGGCAGAACGACACAGCGCCGTTCACGACGGAGCAGATCAGAAAATAAAGGACAACGAACGTTCCGAAGAGAAAAGCAAAGGTCATGATCAGGCTGCATGTCTTCCGGCTCAGCTTTGGAATTCTTTGGGAAAGCAGCGCGGCGGGCTTCTGCACCATCGCGGCGACGACCAGGCCGATGAGAAACGGCGCTATGAGCGGCAGCGCGTATTTTACCCCCACGTAAAACGCCGTGAAATATGCTGCAAATAGCAAAGTGCTTTTTAATGAATCCGGCATACCAGAAAGCTCCTGTCTCTTTTTGGAAATTTTTCATAAAATAGACCTTGTAAATCAGAAGAATATGATATATAATAGCTTTGTGAGAAATAGCTCATAATCCATCAACAAATATATTGTTACCCTGAAAAGGAGAGAAGCGTTTGATTTTTGGCGGAAATAAATTCCTGCGAAGGATCATATCTCTTGTACTGACGGCGGCGATGCTTTTCTCGATGATGGCCGTGCTCAGTTCCTGCGGCGGCAAGAGCAAAATCATCGTATGGGTCTATTCCGATGAATACCGCGCCGAGCTGGAGGAATTCCTCAAATCCACGCCGTTAGACCTCAGCTTTGAGGCAAACATCCGCGCCGTCAATTCGGCGGATTTTGCCGAAGAGCTGCAGAAGGCAATCGACAGCGGCGAGGATATTCCCGACGTGTTCATGCTTTCGCCCGACAACATCAAGAAATACATAGAGTCCGATCTCACCGCCGATGTGTCGGATCTCGGTCTGGAAGTCACCATTGAGCGATATTTTCCCTATGTGGCGCAGGCCGCCACCGATTCTCACGGCCATGTCAAGGCAGTCGGCTGGCAGGCGGATCCCGGCATCTTCATGTACCGCCGGTCTATGGCGAAAGCCTATCTTGGCACCGATAATCCCGACGATATTCAGGCGATGATCAGCAATTGGGACGGGTTTTACGCAACCGCCAAAAAGGTGTCGGAAGCCTCCGAAGGCAAGACCAGGATGCTCGCGGGACAGGAGGATATGCTTCGGCCGTTTCTTGCTTCGGATAGTCAGCCGTGGGTACGGGACGGCAGACTTGTATTCAGTCCGCGGAAGCAGGCGTATGTGGATTATATGCAAAAAATGGCAGGCGATCACCTCATATACACCGCGGAGCAGTGGTCAGAGGCGTGGCTCCAGGGCATCAGCGACACGCAGAGTGTGTTCGGCTATTTTTCGTCCGGCATCTGTATGCTGTATGTGATGAAGAAAGCTTGCGGAGGCAAAATGAAGGGAGAAGGCAGCTATGGCGACTGGGCTGTGGTGCCGGGTCCCGCCGATTATTGCTGGGGCGGCAGCTGGTTTGCTGCCTACGGCGAAAGCAAAAACAAAGACGCGGCGGGCGATTTCATATCGCTCTTTACCGGCTGCACTGACGATGCAACCAGGCTCGACCAGTCGATCAGATACTTCCGCACCTCCGGTGAATTTGCCGCAAGCAGCGAGATTGTCTCTCAGGTCAGATACGACCCCCAGTTCGAGGATTCCTTCATAGGCGGCCAGAATTACTACCAGCAGCTTTCTGTCGCGGCAAAGGAAATATCCATGACCAATATGACAACCTATGACAGCGATATAGGAAGCATATTCTGCACCTATATGAACCAATGCGCCGGCGGTCTTAAGACGGCCGACCAGGCGGTGAGTGACTTCAAAACCTCGGTCAGCGTCGCTTTTCCTGAATTAAGCGTTGATTAAAATAGCCTTTTACTATTTTTTCAAAGGAGAGATATATTATGAATTCAAGATTTTGTACACGCTGCGGAGCATTGCTCCGACCTGACAACACCTGTCCGAACTGTGACGCAGTGACAGCTTCTCCTCAAAGCGGAGAAAAATTCGACGTGAAGGAGCTGGGCATGGGCGTATTTGACTGCGCAAAGGCCTTCTTTTCCAAAGAGCCGCACAAGGCGGTGGACGCCGTGACGAAAAGCCATTTTATGTGGATCATATTCGGCGTGGTCAACGTGATATTTGCAGCGCTCGGAACCTCGGTGATTTTCAGCAACGGCGTTGACTGGGCGATCAATAAGATGACCGGTCTTGACTCGTTTATGATTTCGAACTTTATTTCTGAGGACATCAACAATTCAGGACTCCAGATATTCCTCTTCTCGCTGCTTTCAATGGCCGGTTGTCTCGCTGCGTTTGCCGGCATACAGTACCTCTTCTCGGTGCTGGAGGGCAAAAGACTGCCGCTGATCAAAACCTTCAAGGCTGTCACCATCTGCTTCTTCCCCATGACCATCATGAGCCTTGCGGCGTTTGTTTTCTCTTTCTTCCTCTTCACCGTGTCGGTGGTGTTTGTGCTTGTCGGAATGCTCGGCAGCATTACCATGTTCAACGACTACGCCAAGAGAACCACCGGCGAGATGTCGTTCTGGGGCAGGGTCTTCTGCAATGCCGCACAGATCGTCGCGACCGCCGCTATTCTCGGCATTTCGGTTTCCGTGTGAGTTTTATTTTGCAATACTGTCATTCAGGATCTCCGTGCATCGGCCGGCAAAGTCGGTGCGCGGTTTTTTTTTCGCCAATAATTGCATTCTGCCGGAACGGATAATTTTTTTCAGGCAGGTGAAGAATATTGTTAATCCATCATTCGGAAAGGATAGATGATTGATCAATATGAAAACGGCAAGCAACCAAAAGGAATACGCCGCCGTGTTTTTGACCGGCGCGGCCTTGTACAGCTTTATCGAAATACTATGGCGCGGAAGAACCCACTGGACGATGGCCGTTACGGGAGGAATCTGCCTGCTGCTGATTCACATCTGCAACGAACGTTGCGGCGGGCTTGATTTTTTGAGCCGGTGTTCACTTTGCAGCTTTACTGTTACAGGGGTGGAATTTGCCGTCGGGTGGCTTCTTAACGTGCGGCTGAATATGATGGTATGGGATTATTCCGACAAATATCTCAATGTCATGGGGCAGATATGCCCCGAATACTGGGCGTACTGGTATCTGCTTTCCATTCCGGCGATTATGCTCAGCACCATTATCCTCGCCATCCGCAAGGCCAGGGGTCATACGGCGAATATTTAACAAATACCACTTTACAGGACGGGAAAAAAGTGGTAAAATATCTTTTACAGACAGCACTGTCTTTGGGTACAGAAATAATCACAAAGGATATGATACACATGAGAAGCAAGGTTATCAGAGAATACGACGAACTTTTGAATAAGGTCAGCCGCATCCATTTCATCGGCATAGGCGGCTCGGGAATGTGTCCGTTGGTGGACATTCTCAGGGGTGACGGCAAGCAGATATCCGGCTCGGATGTGGACGACAATTCCGACACCGTCAAGCGTCTGCGCTCCTTCGGCATTCCTGTCGCCATCGGTCAGCGTGCCGAGAATATCGGTGACGCGGAACTGGTGGTTTATTCCGCTGCCATCGCCAAGGACAATCCCGAGCTGGTCGCGGCGCTGGAATCCGGCGTGCCGACCATCGAGCGCTCGGTGCTTTTGGGCGCGGTCTGCCGCAGGTACAAGAGGGATATTGCCATCTCCGGCACCCATGGCAAGACCACAACCACTTCCATGGTCACGACCATCCTCATGGCGGGACAGCTGGATCCGACGGTCGTTATCGGCGGCAAGCTGGCGTTGATCGAGGGCTACGGCAGAGCCGGCAAGAGCGACCGCATGGTGTGTGAGGCCTGTGAGTTTGTGGACACTTTCCTCCAGATCACTCCCGAAGTCGCGGTCATTCTGAATATCGACGCGGACCATCTCGACTATTTCGGCACACTCGACAACATTATCGCCTCCTTCCGTCAGTTTGCCGGTCAGACTACCGGTGTGGTCATTGCCAACGGCGACGACGGGAACACGATGAAAGCGCTTGACACAACCAAGGCGAAGATCATTACCTTCGGTCTTGATCCCAGGAACGATTATTACGCGGTCAACGTGCAGCAGGCAAGCGGCGGTTTCTGGAAGTTCGATTTGTTTTATAAAGGCGACAAATTGACTGATATTTCATTGAAAGTTCCCGGCGAGCACAATGTTCTCAACGCTCTTGCGGCCGCGGCGGCTTCCATTTACGTCGGCGCGACTCCCGACGACGTGAAGAAGGGACTGGGAATGTTCTCCGGTGCGTGCAGAAGATTTGAAATACATACCGTACATAACGGTATCACCATTGCCGACGACTACGCGCATCATCCGACAGAGATCGAAGCGACGCTTCACGCCTGCAAGGAGATGGATTACAAGCGCGTCTGGGCGGTGTTCCAGCCCTTCACCTACACCCGCACCAAGGCACATATGCAGGAATTCGCCGATGTGCTGCAGATTGCCGACAAGGTCGTGCTGACCGACATCATGGGCGGCAGGGAATGGGACGATCTCGGCATTAAATCCGAGGATCTGCAGGCGCTCATTCCGGGCTGCTATTTGGAGCACACCTTAGAGGAAGCGGCTGATTTCGTTCTCGCCAACGCCGAGGAAGGCGATCTGGTCATCACTATGGGCTGCGGCGACGTTTACAAGTGCGCCAAGCTCATGAGCGCCAAGCTGAACGAAAGATGAAAGGAGTGCTGACAGAAATATGGAACTGATTGAAGGCATCAAAACCCGCCGCAGCGTGCGCCAATTCACGGATGAAAAGGTGAGCCGCGAGACAATCGAAAAAATCATCGACGCGGCGCGGTTCGCTCCTACATGGAAGAACAGCCAGACGCCGCGGTATGTGGCAGTGGACAGCCGCGAAGTCATGGAAAAAATCGCCGAGGAAGGCGTGATGGGCAGAGCGCACAACGCGGGCATCATCAAAGGCGCGGCTGCGCTGGTGATTCTGACATCCATCAAAGGAATATGCGGCTACGAGCCGGACGGCAGTTTTACAACAAGCAAGGGCAACGAATGGCAGATGTTCGACGCCGGCATCGCGGCGCAGACATTCTGTCTGGCGGCGCATAATTACGGCGTCGGTTCGGTCATCATGGGAATATTCGACGAGAAGGAAGTCGGACGGATTATCGGGCTGGACGACAGCCGGGTAGTGTCCGCACTCATTGCCATCGGTTATCCCGCGCAGGAGCCGAATCCGCCCAAGCGGAAGGACGTTGGGGAGTTCGTGAGGTTTATTTAAAGAAAAAACACTTGACATTCCGAAAAACGTATGCTATACTAATTCAGACAATAAAGAAGCCGGGGCATTTGCCTCCCTCACCTCCGTTCTACAGTAGGCGGTCGGTCAATATTTTTCAAGGCAGCTTCATTCTGAGCGGCTCATTTCGGGCGGCTCGTTGTGTATTGCGCATTGTCTATGAAAGAATGGCACGGAGGGTTCGGCAAAAGGCCTGCTCCGTGCTTTTTTGTGTACAAAAATATTATTTTATCTGGGGGTGCTTGGTCATAAGCAAAGAACAACAGGTGCAGATCAACGAAGATATTCGTGACAAGGAAGTGCGCGTCATCGGTTCGGACGGCAGTCAGCTCGGTATCATGAGCGCGTCGGAAGCTCTCGATAAGGCGGCGGAGGCCAATCTTGACCTGGTCAAGATCGCTCCACAGGCAGTTCCTCCCGTCTGCAAAATCATGGACTACGGCAAATACCGTTTTGAACAGCAGAAGCGTGAAAAGGAAGCCAAAAAGAATCAGCGTACGTTTGATATCAAGGAGGTTCGCCTTTCACTGGGCATAGACACCCACGACTTTGATACCAAGGTCAAGCAGGCGGCTAAATTCGTTCAGGGCGGCGACAAGGTCAAGGCAACAATCCGATTCAAGGGACGTGAGCTGGGACATCCGGAGCACGGACTTGTTATCATGAAGAAGTTCGCCGAGGCACTGGCAGATGTAGCGGTTGTAGAAAAGCCTGCGAAGCTGGAAGGCCGCAGCATGATGATGTTCCTTGCGGCTAAGCCCAACAAATAAGATTACATTAAGGAGGATATTTCAAATGCCCAAGATCAAGACACACAGCGGTGCAAAGAAGCGTTTCAAGCTCACAAAGAACGGCAAGGTACTGCACAGCAAAACAAACAGGAGACATAAGCTCAACAGCTCCAAGAAATCCACCAAGCGCAAGAGAAACCTGAGAAAAGTAGCGGTTACCGACAAGACCAATGTAGCTCAGGTCAAGAGACTTCTTCCTTATAAATAATCCTTGTTGATTTGGAAGCATCATTATTAAGACTATTATTGGAGGTAACATATAAATGGCACGTGTAAAAGGTGCTCTTGCCACTCGCAAGAGAAGAAAAAAGACATTAAAGCTCGCTAAGGGATACTGGGGCGCAAGAAGCAAGCACTTCAAGATGGCGAAGGAAGCCATTATGAAGTCGGGCAATTATGCCTATGTCGGCCGCAGACAGAAGAAGCGCGACTTCCGCCGTCTGTGGATCACCAGAATCTCCGCCGCCTGCAAGTTCAACGGCATCAACTACTCGCAGTTCATGGACGGTCTGAAGAAGGCCGGCGTGTCTCTCAACAGAAAAATGCTCTCCGAGATCGCTATCGCCGATCCCAAGGCATTCACCGCTCTGGTGGAGACCGCAAAGGACGCACGCAAGTAATTGCATTCATTCAACTTTTTAATCAAGGCTGCGCACCGAAACCAAAACCATTCGGGCGCGGCTTTTTTGTTGTAAAGTTGTAAAAAAAGGGGATGACCGACAATGATTAAAATCACCTCAAAGGATAATTCCGCCGTCCGGCGTGCGGTCAGGCTGATGACCAGCGCGCGGGAGCGCCGCAAGTCCGGGCTGATTATTTGCGAAGGGGCAAGACTGTGCGCCGACGCTGTCGAAAGCGGCGTCACGATCAATGAACTGTTCTGTACGGCGGCGGCCATGGAAAAATACTCCGATTATCTGGAAGTCCTTATCGAAAAATCGGAAGAGGTTTATGAGATCACCGAGGATATTGCCAAAAAAATCAGCGACACCGAGAACACACAGGGTGTTTTCATCGTCGCCCATTCGCCGGTAGTGGAGAACGATCTGCATAAACTCAGCGTCACCGGGCAATATGTGCTGCTGGAAAACCTGCAGGATCCCTCCAACGTCGGCGCCATATTCCGCACGGCCGAGGCGCTCGGCGTGGACGGCATCATTCTCACGGAGGGCTGCGCGTCCTGCTTCTCGCCAAAGGCGCTGCGCGCCGGAATGGGCGCTATGTTCCGCATACCGATATTTATCTCAGGCGACGCGCCGGCTGATATGACGGCGGCAGCCGGAAGAAACATGCGTCCCATGGCGGCGGTTCCCCGCGACGGAGCAGCTGATGTGACGAAAATCCGCTTCTTCCGCGGCGCAATCATGTGTATCGGCAACGAGGGTAACGGGCTTTCCGACGATCTGATCGAAGCCTGCCCCGAAAAAGTGACAATTCCCATGAACGGACGCGCGGAATCTCTCAATGCCGCCACAGCCGCCGCTATCCTCATGTGGGAAATGATGCGTGGGTATATACAATAATAGCATACGGTGTCGATTTCGCGTGAGCTGTGATTGATTTTTGATATATCGAGTAATAAATTGTTGACAAATCATTATTATTGCAGTAGAATACTGATAGATTGTTTTAGGAAACACAGTGCAGGGAGTGCGTCGGAATGAGAAACGTCATAGCATTTATTCTTGCGGCGATAATGTCTGCGGCTATCGTATTCATTGCTGCTATGTTCTTTTTTCCGGGTGAGAAAAAAGAAGATTCGGAAGAAAGCGCGGCTCCGCCTGTAGTTCTTACCGTTTCTCAGTCGGATTGCAGAGCATCCCTGTATCATTTTACATTCTCTGTCGGAGAAGAAGAGTATTCGCTTCCGTGTCATTACGACGCATTTGAACTCAACGGCTGGGCACTCAAAAATCCCACCGAAAAGATTGCGGGCGACACCAATCTGACCGGCGTTTATATGAAAAAGGCACAGCACAGTCTGAAAGCAGAGATTATCAATTATTCTAAAGATACCATTATGTGCTGCAAGGGGCAGATACACAGCGTTTCCGCGAATGTGGGAGACTTTGGCAGGATCGTGATTCCGGGCGCCATCACATGCGACAGAAGCACAACGCCGGATTTCGTCAGGAAAAGTCTTGGCTCTCCGGATTTTCTGGATGAGGATGATGAAAAAATCACCCTTACCTATCAAAAGGCTGAATTCAAAAATGTGAAGTTTATGTTTTATAAAAAACGTTCATTTGGCAGCTCCGGCAAATCGGCGGGTAACAGCCAACCGTTTGAGTCCGGTTATTATGAGCATGTGGTTGTTTTGGAGTGCAGAAAGGATTCCTGAGTGTTGCATGGACCGGCCTTCACGCCAATTGCAATCCATTTTGTTCAGAAAAACAGAGAGAGGCAGCGTTGCTGTTGCTCTTTGTTTTTTTCTTTTTTCTCGGCCAATGATACGACGTGAACTTTTTTCTTTTGGTTTATTAATAGAAAATTAATAAATTTCCTGAAATAAAGCTATATACTATATATTAATTGTGTCCGGGTACTATCTGCAAAAATCGGAGGTGTTTTGATCGCATGGAGGAAAACCAACTGTACGGAGTGTGGCTGCAGCAGGCCGTCGGAGAAGGAAGTCGGAAGGTTCCGCAGCTTCTGGAATACTTCGGCTCCTGTAAGGGCGTATTTAAAGCCGATGAGCAGGAACTCAGACTCAGCGGCATATTGGGTCCCAAGGAGCTTCCGAGATTGATGGATACCCCGATTGACGTGGCGGAAGAGATCTTGGACGCCTGTGAGCGTCTCGGTTACAGTATCATTACTCCTGAGGATGAAAACTACCCGATAAGGCTGCGCAATATTCCCGATTATCCTGCCGCGCTGTATATCTGCGGCGAGCTGCCGGATATTGATGACGAGGTATGTATTGCCATGGTCGGCACCCGGCGCGCCAGCCGCTACGGTTTCACCACAGCGACATCCATCGCCAAGGATCTGGCGGCGTGCGGCGCCATTGTTGTAAGCGGCTGCGCAAGGGGCATCGACACAGCCGCTCATCAGGGAGCGCTTTTGTCGGGCGGCAAGACAATTGCCGTGCTGGGGTGCGGTATCAATACCCGATACAATACGGAAAATGAAGGCCTTCGCAAAGTCATCTCCACCTGCGGTGCGCTCGTTTCGGAATATCCTCCCGGCGCGCCTCCGCTGGCGTATCACTTCCCGATACGCAACCGGCTTATTTCAGCGCTGTCTCTGGGCGTGATCGTGGTGGAAGCGGGCGCCCATAGCGGTTCACTGATTACCGCTAATCTTGCGCTCGAACAGGGCAAGGATATTTTTTCTGTGCCGGGCGAGATCAACAGCTATCTGGCGAAAGGCACCAACCGTCTGATTTTTGACGGAGCAGTTCCGATAGAATCCGCAAGAGATGTTTTGCAGGAATATGTGGTGAAATTCCCGCATCGGCTGCGAACCATCAATCTTGAAAATCAGAATTCCCGTGTCTACGAAAAGAATGTCCGCCCGAAATGGGACAGAGAGGCTGTCGCCGCCGGGTATGGCATGACGCCCGAAGAGCTTCCGCAAAAGCCCGCAAAGAAAGAGAAGCCTGCAAAAACGGCGCATTCTCCCTCCGCCAAAGAGCCGGAGAAGGAGGCAGCGATAACACAGCCTGCCTCGGACGAATCTTTATTGCCTATCGGCGTCTCACCAAGCGCGCAGAGAGTGTGGAAGGCGCTTGACACTGTTCCGAAGCACTTTCATGACCTTATGAGCGAGCTGGCGATGGATTCCTCCGAGCTTTCACGCTGCTTGACAGAACTGGAGCTTTATGCGGCAGTCAGGGCGCTGCCCGGAAATAAGTATACAAAGGGATAGTTTCTATTCCGCGTTTAATAGATATATCAATGAAAGGCATGATATTATTTGTCTAAGTTAGTTATAGTCGAGTCTCCTGCCAAGGCAAAGACAATAAAAAAATACCTCGGCACGGGCTACGATGTGATCGCCTCGATGGGTCACGTGCGCGACCTGCCGAAGAGCAGACTGGGTGTGGACGTCAAGCACGATTTCAAGCCCAAGTACGAGATCATCAAGGGCAAGGAAGAGCTTGTCGAGAAGATCAAGGCGGCTGCCGAAAAGTGCGATTTCGTCTATCTCGCAACCGACCCTGACCGCGAAGGAGAAGCCATTTCGTGGCATCTTGCCTATATTTTGGGGCTTGACCCGAATGAGCAGAATCGCGTTACATTCAACGAGATTACCAAGAACACCGTGCAGAACGGTATTCAATGCCCCAGAACCATCGACATGAAGCTGGTCAACGCCCAGCAGTGCCGCCGTTTGCTCGACAGAATCGTGGGCTATCGACTCAGCCCGTTTGTGTCCCAGAAGATTCGCCGCGGGCTTTCGGCAGGACGTGTGCAATCGGTGGCTGTTCGCGTCATCTGCGACAGGGAAGAGGAAATTCGCGCCTTTGTTCCCGAGGAATACTGGACGATAGAGGGCAAATTCATTCCCAAGGGAGGTCGCAAGGCGTTCCCTGCCAAGCTCTACGGTATGGCAGGCGAGGAAGAAAAGCTGCGCATTTCCGACAAGGCACAGGCCGACGCGATTCTGGCCGAGCTGGACGGAGCGGATTTCAAGGTGGACAGCATCAAGAAGGGCACCCGCAAAAAGACGCCCGCGCCGCCGTTCATCACTTCGACGCTCCAGCAGGAAGCCAGCCGCAAGCTGAATTTCCAGAGCCGCCGTACCATGAAAGTGGCGCAGGAGCTTTACGAGGGCGTCGAGATCGCCGGAATGGGCGCTGTCGGTATCATCACCTACATGAGAACCGACTCTCTGAGAATTTCCGACGACGCAAGAAACGAGGGCACCGAGTACATCAAGAACCGCTGGGGCGAAAAGTACCTTCCCGCCAAGCCCTACAATTTCAAGACAAAAGCAGGCGCACAGGACGGCCACGAAGCAATCCGTCCCACCATGCCGTCACTTGATCCCGAGAGTATCAAGGACAGCCTGACATCCGATCAGTACAAGCTCTATAAGCTGATCTGGTCGCGCTTCACCGCCAGCCTGATGGCACAGTGTATTCACAACACCGTTTCCGTTGACATTCTCGGCGGAAGATATATCTTCAAAGCGTCAGGCTACACCGTCAAATTTGACGGCTACACCGTGCTTTACGAAGAAAGCAAGGACGAAGAGGAAGAAGACGGCGGCGCGCTTCCTCCGCTCGAGGAAGGAATGCCGCTCAAGGTCAAGGAGCTGACCGGTTCCCAGCACTTCACCCAGCCACCGGCGAGATATACCGAAGCTACGCTGATCAAGGCGCTGGAAGAAAACGGAATCGGCAGACCTTCCACCTATGCGACGATCATCACCACCGTGGTCGGAAGGGAATATGTCACCCGTGACGGCAAATCCCTTGTTCCCACCGAACTCGGAGAGCTTGTCAACAAGCTGCTCAAGGAGCGCTTTTCCAAGATCGTCAACCTTAAATTCACCGCGGGCATGGAGCGCAATCTCGACTGCATTGCCGACGGTTCCAAGGAATGGATTGAAACGCTCGGAGAATTTTACGGTGATTTTGAAAAGAACCTTGCGGAAGTAAAGAAGGACATGGAGGGTATCGACATGAAGATACCCGACGAGGAAACCGACATCATCTGCGAAAAGTGCGGCAGAAAGATGGTCATCAAGACCGGACGCTACGGCAAATTCATCGCCTGTCCCGGCTTCCCGGAATGCCGCAACATCAAGAAGATTGTGGTCGAGATGGACGCCGACTGTCCCAAGTGCGGCGGCAAGGTGGTCAGGCAGAAATCCAAGCGAGGCAAGGTATTTTACGGCTGTTCCAACTATCCGACCTGCGATTTTGTTTCGTGGGACGAGCCGACAAGGGAAAAATGCCCCAAGTGCGGCAGAATTCTCTATAAGAAACAGACCAAAAAGATCAACAGACTCTACTGCGCGGAGAAGGAATGCGGCTACAGCATCAATCTCAACGATACAAACGGAGAGAAGGCGCAATGAACGGGAGCGTAACGGTAGCCGGCGCCGGACTCGCCGGATGTGAAGCGGCGTGGCAGTGCGCCGAAGGCGGCGCGAAGGTAAGGCTCTATGAAATGAAGCCAAAGAAATTCACGCCCGCCCACAAGAATCCCGACTTTGCCGAGCTGATCTGTTCCAATTCCCTCAAAGCCGCAAGGCTTGATTCCGCCGCAGGACTGATGAAGGAGGAAATGCGCAGACTCGGCTCGCTTCTTCTGAAAATTGCCGATGAATGCAGCGTTCCGGCAGGCGGCGCGCTTGCCGTGGACAGGAATATCTTTGCCGCGAAGGTGACACAGGCCATCCGCAGTCACCCGAATATCGAGGTGATCGAGCAGGAACTGACCGAAATCCCCTCGGATGACGTTGTGATTATCGCGACAGGCCCGCTCACGAGCGAACCGCTTTCCAAGGCAATTGGTCAGCTGTGCGGCAGCGAATTTCTCAATTTCCATGACGCGGCGGCTCCCATTGTCACCGCGGAAAGCATTGACATGACCCACGCCTTCGCCGCTTCGCGATATGACAGAGGTGACGACGATTACATCAACTGTCCGCTCAACAAGGCGGAATACGAAGCCTTTCAGGAAGCGCTGGTCAACGCGGAACGCGCGCCGCTGCATGAATTTGAAGCGCAGGGCGTGAAGGTATACGAGGGCTGTATGCCGATCGAAATTCTCGCCTCACGCGGCAGGGACGCGATCCGCTTTGGCCCCATGAAGCCGGTAGGACTCATTGACCCGAACACCGGACACCGTCCGTGGGCCAATCTCCAGCTGCGCAAAGAAAACCGCGAGGGCACGCTCTACAATTTAGTGGGCTTCCAGACAAATCTGAAATTCGGTGAGCAGAAGCGTGTGTTCGGCATGGTGCCGGCGCTCAAAAACGCCGAATTCATGCGCTACGGCGTCATGCACCGCAATACATTTTTGAATTCCCCGAAGATTCTGAACGGCGATTATTCCATGATAGAGCATACGAACATCTTCTTTGCCGGACAGATCACCGGCGTGGAAGGCTACATGGAATCGGCAGGTTCGGGGCTGCTCTGCGGCATCAATGCCATTCGCACATTGCAGGGCAGGGAACGGCTGATTCTGCCGGAAGTTACCATGCTGGGCGCGCTGCAAAGGCACATCTGCAACCGCGAGACAAAGGACTTCCAGCCCATGGGAGCCAATTTCGGCATACTGCCGCCCATCGAGCCGAAGATCAGGGACAAGCGGGAGAGGTACGCGGCTTTGAGCGAGCGTGCGCTGAATGCGCTTGCATACGCTTCGCTTTAGTGAATAGTGAATGGTGAATAACGAATAGTGAATAATATCGGAGCGCTTCGCGCTGAAACTATATATTGTTGACAGGGGGGATTGAAAATGTCTGATTTTGCGCTTGTTTCCGTTTCTGATGCAAAAGATCTGGAAATCTGCAAATCCATTCGCCGGAGGGTGTTTATTGACGAACAGGGCGTTGACGAGAGCCTTGAATTGGATGAACACGACGTTCTCGGCGGCAAATGCAGGCATTTTTATGCCGCTGTCAAAGGAATTCCAGCCGGTGCGTGCCGCGTAATGGACAAGGGCGAGGGTATTGCCAAGCTCCAGCGCTTCTGCGTGCTTTCCGAATTCCGCATGATCGGTGTCGGCAGGTTTATGCTTGAAAAGCTCGAGCAAATCTGCTGTGCACAAGAATATAAAAAAATCGAAATGGGCGCACAGTGCCATGCGGTGCCGTTTTATGAGAAATGCGGTTATTCTGTCGTGTCAGGCGTATTTCTGGACGCCGGAATAGAGCATGTCAAAATGGAAAAATATTTGTAGATACAGTTTGAGTGATCCGAATGTAGAAATATGTCGGAAATAACAACGAAAGGATTACGGTAAAATAATATGAAAATTATCGTTGACGCATTCGGCGGCGACAACGCGCCGCTTGAAATCATCAAGGGTTGCGCGATGGCGGTCGAAAAATTCGAGGATGTGGAAATCATTCTGACCGGCGACGAAGAAACCATCCGCAAAGTCGCCGAGGAAAATGAAATCTCTCTTGACAGAATCGAGATCGTCCATGCTCCCGACGTGATCGAGATGAGCGATCATCCCACCGAGCTGATGAAGTCCAAGAAAAACAGCTCCATGGCGGTCGGTCTTCGCCTTCTTGCCGGCGACGGCGGCGATGCGATGATCAGCGCTGGCAGCACGGGCGCCATGCTCACCGGCGCGACGCTGATTGTCAAGCGTATCAAAGGCGTGAAGCGTCCGGCTCTTGCTCCGGTCATGCCCAACGCGGACGGCAAATTCATGCTCATCGACTGCGGCGCAAATGCCGACTGCCGACCTGAAATGCTGGTGCAGTTTGCGCATATGGGTTCGGTCTACATGAAGAACGTGCTCGGTGTGGAGAATCCGCGTGTCGGTCTTGCCAACATCGGCACAGAGGAAACCAAGGGCGACGAGCTGCGCAAGGCAACCTATGCGCTGCTCAAGGACGAGCCGAATATCAATTTTATCGGCAACTTTGAAACGCGTGACATCGCCGAAGGCGGCGCGGACGTGGTTGTCGCCGACGGTTTTACAGGCAACATCATCCTGAAAACCTACGAGGGTGTTGCTTCCATGCTTTCGAGCAAATTCAAGGGCGTGTTCAAGAAGAACATCCTCAACAAGCTGGGCGCGGCGGTCATGCTCAAAGACCTGAACGCCATCAAGAAGTCAATGGATCACAACGAATACGGCGGCGCTCCCTTCCTCGGCGTGAAGAAGCCGGTATTCAAGGCACACGGCAGCAGCAAGGCGATCACCATCTGCAACGCTATCCGGTTGACACGTGAATTCGTGGCAAGCGATGTCATCGGCAAGATCGCCGAAGACATCAGCGTGAACGCCGACAAAGCGGACGAATAATATAAGTTCGGGGTGTGGAGTTTGTGCTGCATCATTCCATGAACTCCACATTCCACATTCCACACTCCAAACTGATTAGAAAGGCTGATATGAAATCATGACGGAACAGAAGAGCCTTGATCCCTCGTATTTGGAGGACACAATAGGCTATCATTTCAACAACAAAAAATACCTTCTCACGGCGCTGACACATTCGTCCTACGCCAACGAGGGAAAACATCTCCAGAGCAATGAGCGTCTGGAATTTTTGGGAGATGCGGTGCTTAGCATAGTGGTGTCGGAGCACCTTTATGCTAAGTTCCGCAGCAAGCAGGAGGGCGACCTGACTAAGCTGCGTTCCTCGCTGGTGTGCGAGCGCACGCTCTGCGGCTTCGCTAAGAAGATTCAACTGGGAGAATACCTCATGTTCGGCAGGGGAGAGCGCAATTCCGGTGGCGACAAGCGTCCTTCCATTCTGGCCGACGCGTTTGAGGCGCTGATCGCGGCGATATTCCTCGACGGCGGCATGGAAAAGGCGCGTGAATTCGTGATGGGCTTTGTTCTGGAAGAACTGGAACACCCGAACCTCTACCGCAGCAAGGATTACAAGACCATGCTGCAGGAGATCATTCAGCAGAACGCTGAGGAAAAGCTGAGCTACGTCCTTGTCGGCGAGAGCGGACCCGACCACAACAAGCATTTTGTGGTGGAAGTACACTTAAACAGCAACGTGATCGGCAAAGGCGGCGGCAGGAGCAAGAAGGAAGCCGAACAGAACGCCGCGCACGAAGCGCTGGAACTCATGGGTTACTGATATGCCGGACAAAGCAAACAAACATTCCAATATATCCATCTTCATTCCGCACAACGGCTGCCCGCACCGGTGTGCCTTCTGCAATCAGCGCACCATTTCCGGCGCTGTCCGGCAGCCGACAGCCGACGACGTTCGCAGGGCGGTGCATACGGCGCTTGCCTCACCGCGCTTTGAAGGAGCCAACGCGGAGATCGCCTTCTTCGGCGGGAGTTTTACCGCGATCAATCGGGACTACATGATGGAATTACTGGAAGCCGCGCACGGATTTGTCGCGGAAGGAAAAGTGGCCGGCATTCGGGTATCTACAAGACCCGACGCCATCGACGATGAAATATTGAAAACACTCAAACATTACGGAGTGACCTCCATCGAACTGGGAGCACAGTCCATGAAGGACGAAGTACTGCTGCTCAACAGGCGCGGTCATACGGCGCAGGATGTAATTGACGCTTCGCTCCTCATCAAACAATACGGCTTTTCTCTCGGCTTACAGATGATGACGGGGCTCTACGGCGACGACAACGTCGGCGCAAGATACACCGCCCGTCAGCTTGCCGCCTTGCGTCCCGACACCGTGCGGATTTACCCTACGGTCGTGCTGGAAGGCACCGAGTTGGCGGAGAAAATGCGCACGGGGGAATACATTCCGCAGGGGTATGAGGAAGCGACGAAGCTGTGCGCACAGCTTCTGCGGTTCTTTGAGCAGAAGCGGATCAACGTCATCAAGCTCGGACTTCACGCCTCCGACGGCGTGGAAGGCAGCATGGTCGGCGGCGCGTATCATCCCGCGTTCCGTGAACTGTGCGAGGGAATTCTGTATTACAATCTGATCAAACAGACGCTTCGGGAAAAATATCCGGACGGAGGAAATTTTACGGTGTACGTTCCGACAGCGAACATTTCCAAAGCGACTGGCCAAAAAAAGAGCAACATTCAGAGGCTTGCCCAGGATGGATGGAACGTGAGGATAAAAGGGGATGACGCAATTGACGGAAAAGATGGGGAAAACAGAAGAAAATGCAAAATTGAGCCGCTTCATCAGCCTGATTCTAAGGCATAATCCGGCAGCCATCGGAATTAAGATCGAACGCGTCGGCGGATGGGCGGATGTCAATCAACTGATAGAAGGCATTAACGCAAAGGGCAAGTTTCGCATAGACCGCCCGCTTCTCGAAAAAATCGTGGCAACCGACAGCAAGGGACGCTACAGCTTTAATGCCGATGGAACGAAAATTCGCGCCAATCAGGGACATTCCATCGACGTAGTCATCGAAATGGAGCACCGACAGCCGCCGGAATTCCTGTATCACGGAACGGCGTGGAGATTCATGAACAGCATTATGGACAAGGGACTGCTACCCGGCAGCCGGAACTACGTGCATCTCTCGCCTGATTATGCTACAGCTGTGACGGTAGGCTATCGCCACAGCAAGCCGGAGCAGCCTGTTGTGCTGAAAGTTCATGCGGGACAGATGACAGCCGACGGGTATGACTTTATGATTTCAGACAACGGCGTGTGGCAGATTGCACAGGTGCCGCCGCAGTACCTTGCTATAATGGAGAGTGAAACGACGAATGGGTAAATTAATAATACGTTTTGCAAAAAAATCCGACTTGGAAGAAGTCAACGCCATCCGCAGACAGGTGCATATGGTTCACGCGAAGGGCAGACCAGACATTTTTCGCAAGAAATTCGGCAAAAAGTTAGCGGAACACATTTTTTTCTATCACAGCGGCAAGCTGTCAAAAATTATCGTAGCCAAGAGCGAAGACGCGATTGTCGGCTTCGCGGTGCTTGAAATCATTCAAAAGCCGCGTTCTCCCTACAACAAAGCCAGAAGCTACCTGAGAGTGACGGAATTCGGGGTTGATGAAGCCCACAGACGGCAGGGCATCGGCAAGGCGCTGATGGAATTTATCAAGAATTACGCTTATGAAAAAAAATTCGACACCATCGAGCTTGATATGTGGGAATTCAACGAGGGCGCTTTGAAATTCTATGAATCACAGGGCTTTTCGACTTACCGCAGGTTTATGGAATGCAAGATGTGAGGTGCATAGAGCATGGCGAAGGTCTTTGAGGACGAATTCACGGATATTCAGTCGGGTATGGTTTCGCTTGTCATTGAAGCGCTGGAAACGGCGAATATGACGGTTGACAAAATCTACATCTACGCATTCGGCACGGCGCACGAGGGCTTTTTCAATCTGTTCTTTGTCAAGGACGGAAAGCTCCTGCACAACAACCAGGTGGGCATTTCCGAAGACGTCATTGACCAAGTGCTCGACCTCGGTATTGACGACACCTTCAAGCTGCTGGAACTGTGCAAGCAGTACGGCAGACAGGCTCCCTGTCAGTACAAGCTGGTCTACGACTGCAACACCCGACATTTTGACGGTCATTACAGCTATGACGACCTTTCCGGCAGCCAATACGGTTCGAGCGGGGCGCTGGACGAATGGGAGAAGGAAATAGTATCTTCATTGAATGGCTGAGTGTTGCATTTCGGGTGCTGCTATGAAAAATTCTTTTATGGAAGAAAAACTGCTTTCCTTCCTGGATGAATATGCCTGCGGGAAGGATTTGTACTGGTTCCCTCTGACAAGGCTGAAAAAGGATATTCCTGTTGTCGCGTATGACATTGACCGGATTTACAAAGACAGTGACATATATTTATAGACAATAAAAAATTTAAGGAGCCGCTATATGCATTTAAAATCGCTTGACATCATGGGCTTCAAGTCCTTCCCGGACAAGGTGAAGATGAGCTTCGTCCCGGGAATTACCGCGGCTGTCGGTCCCAACGGCAGCGGCAAAAGCAACATCAGCGACGCGGTGCGCTGGGTTCTCGGAGAACAGGCAACCCGTATTCTCCGCATCAAATCCATGGAGGACGTCATCTTCGGCGGCACGGCGCAGCGCAAGGCTTTGGGATTTGCGGAGGTCGTACTGACCATCGACAACACCGACCGCGCGCTGCAATTCGACAGCGACGAGGTCGCCATAACACGAAGATATTACCGTTCGGGTGACAGCGAATACAAGATCAACGGCAAGGCGGTTCGTCTGAAGGACATCAACGAACTGTTCATGGACACCGGCATGGGACGCGACGGCTATTCCATCATCGGACAGGGCAAGGTCGCCGACGTCGTCAATGTCCGTTCGGAGGAACGCCGCAATATCTTTGAGGAAGCGGCAGGCATCTCCAAATACCGTTACCGCAAGCAGGAAGCCGAGCGCAATCTCGCCCGCGCCGAGGACAATCTCGTTCACCTGGACGCGATTATGTCGGAATTGGAAGGCCGCGTCGAGCCGCTTCGCAAGGAGTCGGAAAAGGCGAAGAAGTACATAGAGCTGATGGAGCAGAAGAAGAATATAGAAATCGGTCTGTGGCTTGCCACGCTCGACAAATCCGGCGCACAGCTCCGCGACTGGGATTACAAGGAAACGCTTGCACGCAGTCAGCAGGAGCAGATAGACAAAGCCATCGAAGAAACCGAAGCCGCGATTGAGGCTAAATTCCAGTACAGCAATGAGCTTGCCGCAAAGCGTGACGAGATGATGCGGCATTCCGCCGAGCTGGAAGAAGCCGCCGCGCGCATCGACGGTGAAGCGGCTGTTCTGGAAAACGACATCACCCACCGCACCGAGCGCATTGAACGCCTGAAAGCCGACATTGAGGAATACATCACCAGAGGCGATCTTATCAAGCGAGAAATCGAGCAGAAGCAGCAGGAGATCGCCGGCAAGAGAGAAACCCTTGCAGAAAAAAGCACCCTGGCCGATCAGCTCAGGGAACAGCTCGAAGCGCTCCGCACCGACGACAGCGAATTCAACGAGCAGATCAGCGGTCTGATGACACGCCGCACCGAGATCACAGGCGGCATTTCGGCAGCGCAGGTGGAGATGGCTTCCGCGCAGTCGCAGATGAACGAAATCTCGGCGCGTATGGAGAACGTGGACAGCGAGATCGAGCGCCGTCAGAGCGACATCGAAAAGCTGACCGAGAGTGAAAAGCTCACCAAAGAAGCCATTCAGGGCGCAAGCGAACGCATCGCAGAGCTTGACGAGGACAACCGCCAATTGGGCGAGAAGCTCCAGCTGCTCCGTCAGCAGGGGGCGCAGGTCAAGCGTGACAGCGAGAACGAAGAGCTTGACGCGAAGGGACACGAGCGCAAGGCGCGTATTTTGGAAGATCTGGAAAAGAGCATGGAGGGCTTTGCCGGCAGCGTCCGTTCGGTCATGAGAATGGCGGAAAACGGCACGCTCAAGGGCATTCACGGCCCGGTTTCCAGACTCATTGACGTGCCGCACGAGTACGCCACCGCCATTGAAATTGCCCTCGGCGGCAACATGCAGAACATCGTCGTGGACAACGAGGACGACGCGAAACGCGCCATTGCACAGCTCAAACAGAACAAGGCGGGACGCGCCACCTTCCTTCCGCTCACCACCATCAAGCCATCCAAATTCACCGAGAGCGGTCTGGAAGGCTGTGAAGGATACGTCGGCATAGCCTCCGGGCTTGTGAAGTACGACAAGAAATATGCCAACATCATTTCCAATGCATTGGGAAAAATCTGCATTGTGGACAACATCGACAACGCGGTCAATATGGCTCGGAGATACGGCTACCGTTTCCGCATTGTCACCCTTGACGGGCAGGTCATCAACGCGGGCGGTTCTCTGACCGGCGGTTCGCTTGCCAAAAATACAGGTCTGCTTGCGCGTAAGGGCGAGATTGAAGCCCTCCGCAAAAAGGCCGCCAACTGCATGGAAAGCAGCCGACAATTAAAGGAAAAATTCGCCGAACTGGAACGACAGGCAGGCGAAGTCAAGGCGCAGATGCGCGCAAACGACGAAAAGCGCACGATTGTCGGCAATGACAAGGTGCGATTTGAAACCGACTTGAAGAACATTTCCGCCAACCTTGAAACGCTGACTACCGAAGTGGAACGTCTTTCAGGCGAACGCGGCAGCGCAGGCGAGCGCACCGAAGCCCTTACTCAAAAAATCGAATCGGCGCAGAAGGAAGTGTTCGATCTCGGCGAACAGCTGGCGGCAGTCGAGCAGGAGATTTCCGGTGTAGGCAACATCCGCGCCGAAACCGCCAGAAAGCGCGAGGAACTTTCCACTAAGCTCAGCGACACCGGCATGACGGTCATGTCGCTGACGAAGGACATTGAAGCGGCGGAGAATTCCATCCGCGAGGCGGAGAGCCGACGAGGACAGCAGGCGGAGCGTGTGGAAGGTATGAAGGCGGAGATTGCCGAGCTGGAAACACAGAACGCGGAGACCACCGAGAACGCAAAACAGATGCGGCAGACCGCCGAGAACAACCGCCAGGAAGCCGCCAGCGCTAAGGACGGCATGGCGGAGCTTGCCCTCAGGCGCGAAGAAGCCGAGAAGGAGATACACGACCTTCGCACACTTTCCAAAGAGAAATCAGCCGACAGGGAGAAGATCACAGGCGAACTCACGCGACTCGAGGAACGCCGCACGGCAGCCCAGAAGGAGTACGATCTCATTATCCAGAAGCTCTTTGAGGAATACAACCTCACACGCCGCGAGGCGCAGGAGCAGTTTGAACCCGCGGAAAACCTGCGCGATTCCGAGAAGAAGGTCAAGGAGCTGCGCGGACAGATGAAACGTCTGGAACCGGTCAATCTCGGCGCCGTGGAGGAATACAAGGAAGTATTCGAGAAATACACCATGTACAAGACCCAGATCACCGACGTGCAGAAGTCCAAGACGGAACTCAACAAGCTCATTGAAACGCTGACGCAGCAGATGAAGGAGCTTTTCGTGCTCAAATTCGACGAGATCAACAAGCATTTCAAAGTGATCTTCACCGAGCTGTTCGGCGGCGGCAGCGGCTATCTGGAACTCACCGACCGCAACGATGTTCTCAACTGCGGCATCGAGATTCACGCCCAGCCGCCCGGTAAGACCATTAAGAACATCGACCTTTTCAGCGGCGGTGAAAAAACGGTTATCGCGGTTGCCATATACTTTGCGATCATGAAGGTCAACCCGTCGCCTTTCTGTATTCTGGACGAGATCGACTCGGCGCTGGACGAGCGCAATGTGGACAACATCGCGGAATACTGCCGCAGAATGAGCGATTCCACGCAGTACATCATCATCACCCACAGACGCGGCACGATGGAAGTCGCCAATATGATTTACGGCGTGACGATGCAGCAGGACGGCGTTTCGAAGCTGCTGGAATTGAAGATCGACGAAATCAGCGACAAGCTGGGCGTGAACTAAAAGAAAAAGCAAAGCGCAGCGCACAACTAGCGAGCGTTTTTTCTCCAGGCGAACGTGGGAGTCGAGGGGGTCTGGACCTCCTCGCGGGTCAAGGGCAGAGCCCTTGCGGGGAGTGGGGCGAAGCCGAGCGAGCAAGACCAGCCCGGACGCGCAATAAGCCCGGGCAAATACAGAAATACCCGCGTCTATGAACGAACTGTACGGTTTCAGAGAATAGAGAATAAAGAATAACGAATAGAGAATAATGTCGGAAGCCCTTCGGGCTTGAAAGTAAAAAACGAAAGAGAGGATTATAAAAAATGTCAAAAGTAGTCATTATGGATCATCCGTTGATCAAGCACAAGATCTCGCTTATGCGCGATGAAAACACCGGCACCAAGGACTTCCGCGTGCTGGCGGAGGAAATTGCCATGCTGATGGGCTATGAAGCCCTTCGCGACCTGCCGACCGAACTGGTGCCGGTCAAGAGCCCTGTCGCCGAATCCATGCAGCCCATGATCTGGGGCAAGAAGTTAGCGGTCGTGCCGATTCTCCGCGCCGGTCTGGGTATGGTCAACGGCATTCTCGCCCTTGTTCCGACCGCCAAGGTGGGACACATCGGACTCTATCGCGACGAAGTCACCCACGAGCCGCACGAGTATTACTGCAAGCTCCCCGAGCATATTGACGAGCGACTGGTCATTCTTCCCGATCCGATGCTGGCCACAGGCGGTTCCGCTATTCAGGCGGTTGACTTCATCAAGGCGAAGGGCTGCACCAACATCAAATTCATGTGCATTATAGCGGCTCCCGAAGGCTTGGAAGCCCTTAAAGAAGCACATCCCGACATCGACATCTACGTCGGCAACCTCGACGACCATCTTAACGAGAACGCCTACATCGTTCCCGGTCTGGGCGACGCGGGTGACAGAATCTTCGGTACGAAATAATTCTTTATACTATTTGGGATGCAGAATAGCACCGAAAGAAGAGAGACATATGAGCCGCAAAAAGAAAATATTCGCTTTGATTATCGCATTGGCTGTAGGCTTCGGACTTGCCATGCTGGCGATGTCGGTGGTGATTTACTTCGGCTACACTGACGCTTACGCTACCAATCCGGAAAGCCTGAACGTGTCGCTTTTCGGCCTGGATATTTACACCCTGACAAAAGCCGGAGAGCAGTATAACGGCGCTTCCATCGGTCAGAATATGGGTATTATCTGCGCTGTCTATATGGCGGCAGCGGTGCTGATCGAGCAGATCATTATCAGAGCGGCAGGCAGGAAATAATAGTTCACACAATCAACAGCTTCGCTGGCACGGCAAAGAAAAGCCGCAGGCGGAGCTGTTTTGTTGTATTTGCATATTTTTATTGTGGATTATTTCCCGAATATAAATGCCGCCGCACCAAAAAACACTTGCATTTTATGGTGATTACAGTTATAATTATATAATAGGATTGCTGTTTTTGCGGCAATCGCTACAGAATATGGAGGAATGATGTAAATGGGATTTTTCAAGAGCCTTAAGGAAGGATTAAAAAAGACCCGCGACGGCATTATGGGTCAGATAGACGCGCTCTTTAAACGGTTCAAGAAGGTGGACGAAGAGCTTTTTGAGGAATTGGAAGAACTGCTGATCGCTGCCGATGTGGGTATGCTCACATCCGAAAAGATCTGCGATACCCTGCGCGACAAGGTAAAATCCACCGGCACCAAGGATCCGCAGGAAGTGCGCGATCTGTTTATTGAAACCATCGCCGAAATGCTGGAAGGAGACATGTCGCTGAAGCTCGACACAAAGCCCTCTGTCATCCTGGTGATCGGCGTCAACGGCGTCGGTAAAACCACCACCATCGGCAAGCTCTGTTCCAGCTTCCGCAAGGACGGCAAGAAGTGCGTGATCGCCGCTGCCGACACCTTCCGCGCGGCCGCCATCGATCAGCTGGAGGTCTGGGCGGAGAGAGCCAAGTGCGACATCGTCAAGCACACCGAGGGCAGCGATCCTGCCGCTGTGGTATTCGACGCCATCAGCGCCGCAAAAGCCCGCAAGGCGGACATCCTGATTTGCGACACCGCCGGAAGGCTTCACAACAAAAAGCACCTCATGGACGAGCTGGCCAAGATCAACCGCGTTATTGACCGCGAAGCGCCCGACTGCGACAGGGAAGTGCTTCTGGTGCTCGACGCGACCACCGGTCAGAACGCCATCAATCAGGCGCGCGCCTTCAAGGACGCCGCGGGACTCACCGGCATTATCCTCACTAAGTTAGACGGCACCGCACGCGGCGGCGTTGTCCTTGCCATCAAGGAAGAACTCGGCGTTCCGGTGAAGTACATCGGCGTCGGCGAAAAGATCGAGGACTTGCAGCCCTTCAACCCGAAGGCGTTTGCGGCGGCACTTTTCGAGAATTCCGACAAGGTGGACGACTTTGAGGTCAATTTCGGCGAGGAGCCCGACGATGAAGAAGATACCGAAGAAGGCGGCGAAGAACAATGAGCAAAACGACATTCGTTGTGGCCAGCCACAATCAGCACAAATTAAAGGAATTTGCCCGCATACTGGAACCGCTGGATATTGAAATTGTCACTCCGTCGCAGTGCGGCGGCGAGGGAATCGAGCCTGTCGAGGACGGCGATACCTTCGAGGCCAACGCCATCATCAAGGCGACGGAGTTCGCCAAGGCGCTGCAAATGCCGGCGCTTGCCGACGATTCAGGCATCTGCGTGGATGCGCTCGGCGGCGCTCCTGGCGTGTATTCCGCGCGTTATTCGGGCGGCAGCGACGACGACAACAACGAATTCCTGCTCAAAAATCTCGAAGGCGTTTCCTTTGAGCAGCGCACGGCGCGTTATGTGTGTGTGATCTGCTGCGCTTATCCCGACGGCAGTTACTTTACCGTCCGCGGTGAGTGCGAGGGCAGGATCGGCTTTGAATACAGGGGACAGAACGGCTTTGGCTACGATCCGCTTTTCTATTTCGAGAGCGGCAAGACCTTCGCTGAGATTTCCGGCGAGGAAAAGGACATTCTGAGTCACCGCGGCAAGGCGCTTCGCCTGCTGGCCGAAAAGCTGAGCAAATCATAAAACAATCCATCATTCGGGAGGTATGACATCATGTATGAAAATATCTTAGATTATCTGAAGGGCTATATCGACTACGGCTTTTACTGGTACACCCTTGCGGGACTTCTGCTGTTTTTTATCTACAGCGCACTGAAAAACTACCTTGCGGATAAATTCAGGTGGTCTATCCTTTACATACTCTTTGGCGGATATATCGTTACGCTGATCGGTGTCATGCTGTCCCCGTGGAAAGAATCAGGCGGGCTGATTTATCCCACTGAGTGGTTCAGCCTGTCCAACTGGCAAACCGGTTCGTTCTTTACGCTTGCTTTTTCGGACTGGAAATTTGAAATGCTGCCTTCGGAAGCATGGGATACGGTATTTGCCGGCAAGCTGATCAGCGCGCTGCTGTTTGTGCCTTTCGGCTTTCTCGTTCCGCTGCTCTGGAAGGACGTCAAGTACAAGGTGCTGACCATAGGTCTGGTTGCCATCACAGCGACAGAGGCTTTGCAGCTCATTGTTAACAGGACATTCAGCCTTGCGGAGCTTGTGATGGAATTCATCGGCATTGCAGCGGGATTTGTGCTGTTCATGTTCCTTTTCCCGCTTATCAAGCTCTGGCTTTACCCGACAAAGAAGGACGGCGGCAAGAAATAATTGGCCGTCATCAGATATACGGAGGATCAATTTAAATATGTTAAACAGCAAACAGAGAGCTTTTCTGCGTTCGCTTGCCGCCGACGCTGACACCATTGTGATGGTCGGCAAGGGCGGTCTTGCGGACAATATTGTCAAACAGACAGAGGACGCGCTCACTGCCCGTGAGCTTGTCAAGGGCAAGGTGTTGGAGACAGCGCCTATTGACGCGAGGGAGTGCGCCGAGCAGCTGGCCGCCGAGACAAATTCCGACGTGGTGCAGGTCATCGGGCGCAAGTTCGTGCTCTTCCGCAGGAATAAAGAAAACCCCGTCATCGAGCTGCCGAAGGTAAGGCGGCAGTAATGCGTATCGGATTTTTGGGCGGCACCTTCAATCCGCCGCACAACGGACACATGAACCTTGCGAGGGCGTGGAACGAAAGGCTTCAACTGGATCGGTTTCTCATGACGCCCACGGGTACGCCACCGCACAAACAGCCGTCGGAGGTGCCGGGTGAACAGAGACTGGAAATGTGCCGCATAGCGGCCGAGGAATCGGACGGCCTGCTGGAGGCATACGATTTTGAGGTGCTGCGCAGCGGACAAAAGAGCTATTCGGTGATCACGCTGTCGGCGCTGCATGAAGAATACCCCTGCTGCGGGATTTATATGGTTATGGGCGCCGATATGTTTCTATCGCTGGAAAGCTGGTACGATTTCGACCGCCTGAAAACGCTCGCCACCTTCTGCACCATGCCGCGGGACGGCGTTTCTTTTGAACAGCTGGAAGCCCATCGGCTTCATCTGAAGTCTGTGGGATGTGAAGGACTTGTCGCCGACCTGCCCGAGATGGTTCTTTCGTCCTCGGAAATACGCCGCAGGGTTAGCGAGGGCGAGTCAATTCACGGACTTGTTCCGGCGGGCGTGGAAAAGTATATCTATGCGCACGGACTTTACAGCAAACAGAATTCACGAAAGGACTGATTGGACTTGACCGACAGAGAAAGAGATTTTTACACACAGCATATCCGCGAACGTCTTGGTGACTATCGCTTCAAACATTCGGTCAACGTTTCAAAGGAAGCAGTCAGACTTGCCAAACTATACGGCTGTGATGAGGAAAAAGCCGAGCTTGCCGGACTTCTGCACGATGTGATGAAGGACGCGGGCAAAAAAGAGCAGCTTGATATTATCGAAAAATACGGTGTTAAGCTGAATGAAGTTGAACAGCAGGCGCCGAAGCTCTGGCACGCCATTGCCGGCGCGGTCTATGTCAAAAAGGTTCTCAGAATCAGGGATAAGGATATTGTCAACGCGGTGCGTTATCACACCACCGCGAGAGCAGGAATGACACTGTTGGAAAAAATCGTTTATATAGCCGATTACACCTCGGAAGAGCGCGATTACAATGGCGTGGAAAAGATGCGCAAGGCGTCCAACGTCAGCCTTGAATACGCCATGGAAGAGGCACTTGCCTTCGGAATAGAGGCGCGCGCAGAAGAACACACGGCCATTCATCCGGATACGTTTGCCGCATATAATGAGATTATGCTCGCAAAGAAGGAAAAAAAGAAATAGAGGTATTCAGTTCAGCATAGCGAAAGGAAGGTTGGATGACCAATGCCTTTTGACAGTAAAGACATTTTCGGATATGATAATCTGTATGTGACGGATAAGAAAAAGGACGGGGACGGAGACTATCTGCCGCTCGGCTCCGGCAGAAAGAGCGAGTTTGCATTAGGCAGCAAGGCGCAAGCGAGTGATGCACCGACGGATGAGAGTCAGCCTGCGCCAAAGCCGAAGAAGAAAGCACATCCGACCGCCAAAAGCGGAGGGGCAAAGAAAAAGACATCTTCCTCGGCTGCGAAAAAAAAGAAAACTTCATCTGGGGAAGCAAAAACCGTTTCCAAGAAGCCGTCCACCGTCAAGCCAAAGAAGACAGCGTCCCTTTCCAAAACCGACGAAAAGACAGTATCGCCAGAGAAGGAAAAAAAGCCGAAAAAAAAGCCTGCCGCCAAAAAGAAAACGGCGAAAAAGCAGACCAAGCGAAAGCGTTCCGCAAAGGAAGAGTTCTTCTCATTTGCCTATCTCGGAGCAATGGCCGTGGGAGGCGTTGTTAAAAAGGTGTTCGGCACCAGACGCAAAAGGCTGATTGCCGCATCGCTTCTGGGAATGGTGCTGATCATCTGGGGCGTAATGAGTGTGCGCTCCATGTACACCTCCAAGACCATGTTCTCCGACGATGGCAAGGAGCTTGACGAAACGGCGATACAGGAGCGTCTGATCACCGACGAGCAGAACAAAGATAAGGTGACGTATTTTCTCATTATTGGCGTTGACAAGAGCCAGAAACTGACGGACTGTATATGGCTGATGTGCTTTGACAACGCGGCGCACAAGATGAACGTCATGCAGATTCCGCGCGATACCTATGTCGGATCGGACAGCGTAGGCAGAGGCAAGATCAACGCGGTTTATAAAACGCCCAAGACCGTCAACTGGTGTGAAAAGTGCGGAAAGGAAGTAGCGGATGAGGAGATTCAGTCCGATACACACACCGTCTGCGGCACCGGAATTACCGAACGCACCGAGAGCAATATCAATGCCGTCATACGTGTGATCAACAAGCGGCTGAGTCTGCCGGTAGATCATTACGTGCTGTTTGATTTTGAGGGCTTTGAAAAGGTGATTGACGCCATGGGCGGCGTGGATATATACCTCGAGGAAGAAATGAAGGTCTACCCGAACAAGAAAACCTTCATCACGCTTCCCGCCGGACTGAATCATCTCGACGGCGCAACCGCTCTGAAATACATGCGTACACGCAAGAATTACGCAAACGGCGATCTCGGAAGAGTCAAGGGACAGCGCAGGCTGATCAAATCCCTGTTCGAGAAAGTGGACAAGATGAGCTCGGTCGAGGCTTTGAAGATACTGACAGCGGCATACGGCAATTTCAAGACCGATATGAGCCTGGAGGAAATACGTTCCTTCATTGCGCCGGTCAAGAAATGCGGGTCTGACAGTCTGCATATGTTCGAACTGCCGGGGCATGATCGCTGGGTAAAGCCGCATCCGTCCTACTACATATGCGACGAGGAACAGGCAGTTGAGGAGATCAACCAATACCTTCTCCCGTACAGTGACAAGCTGACGGTAGAGGATCTCGACTTCCCCGATCTGGGATATTGATTACACAACTAATGAAGGAGATTGAATGAATGGAATCAAAGGATCTTGCACTTAAGTGCGCAAAGATACTCAGCGACAAGATAGCACAGGATTTGTCTGTGATTTATGTCAGTGAGGTAACATCGCTTGCGGATTATTTCGTAATTGCCACCGGCAGCAGCTCCACTCACGTCAAGGCGCTGGCCGACGAGGTGGAATTCAAGCTCAAGCAGGAGGAGATTCTCCCCGACCACATCGAGGGTCACGGCACCAATTCCTGGATTGTGCTGGACTACGGCAGCGTTGTGGTGCATGTATTCAGCGAGGAAGCCAGAGAATTTTACGATCTGGAAAGACTCTGGCAGGACGGCAAGAAGCTCACGCTTGATTTCGACTGATTGATTATTTACGAACTTATCCAAAATGCGGCTACCTCATGGATTTGGCTTGATGCCCTGTGGGAAGCCGCATTTTGTTATTTAATGGTGAATAACGAATAGCTAAGGAAGCGCTTCGCGCTTGGAATAGAATGTTTTTAGGAGGAAACCATAATGAATCATTTAGGAACGCAGACCATAGAAACCGAGCGGCTGATTCTGAGGAAAGCCCGTCCGGAGGACAAGCAGGCTATGTTTGACAACTGGGCAAGCGACGACAGGGTGACGCCGTACATGACATGGCAGACATATTCAAAACCTGAGGAGGCTGAGTGGCGTATTTCTTATTTGCTTGGTGAATACGCCAATGACAATTTCTATGAATGGTTTATCGAGCTGAAAGAAATCGGACAGCCGATCGGCAGTATCGGCGCGGTGCATGTCAATAATGATGTACGGCTTGCCCACATCGGCTACTGCTTAGGAAGCAAATGGTGGGGACAGGGAATTATGCCCGAGGCTCTTGCCGCTGTCATGAAATTCTTCTTTGAGGAAGTAGGCACAAACCGCATTGAATCCTGTCACGACGTAAACAATCCCAAATCCGGCAGGGTCATGCTCAAATGCGGCATGACCTACGAAGGCACCCTCCGTCAGTCTGGCTGGAACAACCAGGGCATCAACGACCGCGCGTTTTATGGAATCCTGCGGGAGGAATATTACAAAAAATACATTGACAAATCGGGTAAATTGAGTTAAAATTTTATACAAACCGTTTTTTCGTTAAAATTGCTATACTTTTTAGAGAAGGAATGATACGAATGAAATACGATTTTGCCGCCATTGAGAAAAAATGGCAGGACAAATGGGAGGAATGCGGCTGTTTCCACGCTGAGATAGACCATTCCAAGCCCAAGTTTTACGCGCTGGTGGAATTCCCTTATCCGTCGGGCGCGGGTCTGCACGTAGGACATCCCCGTTCGTACACCGCCCTTGACATCGTCTGCCGCAAGCGCCGTATGCAGGGCTACAATGTGCTTTATCCGATGGGCTGGGACGCATTCGGTCTGCCCACCGAGAATTTCGCCATCAAGAACCACATTCATCCGGCAATCGTTACCAAGAAGAATGTAGACCGTTTCCGCAGCCAGCTCAAAGCGCTCGGTCTGTCCTTCGACTGGAAGCGCGAGGTCAACACCACCGATCCGTCCTACTACAAGTGGACACAGTGGATCTTCCTCCAGCTCTTCAAGCAGGGTCTCGCCTACAAGAAGGAAATGTCGGTCAACTGGTGTACCGGCTGCAAGTGCGTGCTGGCGAATGAAGAGGTTGTCGGCGGCGTCTGCGAACGCTGCGGCAGCGAGGTTGTCCACAAGGTCAAGAGCCAGTGGATGCTCGCCATCACCAAGTACGCCCAGAGACTGATCGACGATATCGACGAGCTGGATTATATCGATCGCGTCAAGGTGCAGCAGAAGAACTGGATCGGACGTTCCACAGGCGCGGAGGTGGATTTTGCTTCCACGCTCGGCGACACTATCAAGATTTACACCACCCGCTGCGACACACTCTTCGGCGCTACCTACATGGTTATTTCGCCAGAGCATCCGCTCATTGAAAAGTGGGCTGACAAGCTCACCAATATAGATGAAGTCAGGGCCTATCAGCTTGCCGCTTCCAAAAAATCCGACTTTGAGCGCACTGAGGTCGCCAAGGACAAGACCGGCGTCAAGCTCGAAGGCGTGATGGCCATCAATCCCGTCAACAACACCGAAATACCGATCTTCATTTCCGACTACGTGCTTGTGTCCTACGGCACCGGCGCAATCATGGCGGTTCCGGCGCACGACACCCGTGACTGGGAATTCGCCAAGAAGTTCGGCCTCCCCATCATCGAAGTTGTCAAGGGCGGCGAGGACGTCCAGAAGGAAGCCTTTACCGACTGCGAGACAGGTATTCTTGTCAATTCCGGCTTCATTGACGGTCTGAGCGTGGAGGACGCACAGGCCAAGATGATCGAATTCCTCACCGAAAAGGGCATCGGTCAGGCAAAGGTCAATTACAAGCTGCGCGACTGGGTCTTCTCCCGCCAGAGATACTGGGGCGAACCTATCCCGATCGTTCACTGTGATAAGTGCGGCTATGTTCCTCTGCCGGAGGATCAGCTCCCGCTGCTGCTTCCCGACGTCGAGTCCTACGAGCCGACCGACAACGGCGAATCTCCGCTCGCCAAGATGACCGACTGGGTCAACACCACCTGTCCCTGCTGCGGCGGTCCCGCGAAGCGCGAGACCGACACCATGCCCCAGTGGGCCGGTTCTTCGTGGTACTTCCTGCGCTATATGGATCCCCACAACGACAAGGAGCTTGCTTCCAAGGAAGCGCTCGAATACTGGTCGCCGGTTGACTGGTACAACGGCGGTATGGAGCACACAACACTTCACCTGCTCTACAGCCGTTTCTGGCACAAGTTCCTCTATGACATCGGCGTTGTGCCGACCAAGGAGCCTTACGCCAAGAGAACCAGCCACGGAATGATTCTCGGCGAAGGCAACGTCAAAATGAGCAAGTCGCTCGGCAACGTCGTCAATCCCGATGAGATCGTCAATACCTACGGCGCGGACACCATGCGTCTGTACGAAATGTTCATGGGCGACTTTGAAAAAGCCGCTCCGTGGTCGCCGAATTCCATCAAGGGCTGCAAGCGCTTCCTCGACAGAACCTTCAACCTCCAGGAGAAGGTTATCGACGGCGGCATCCGTCCCGAATTCGAGTCGATGATCCACAAGAACATCAAGAAGGTTACCGAGGACATCGAAACGCTGAAATTCAACACCGCCATCGCGCAGCTCATGACCTGGCTCAACGACGTGGAAAAGTGCGGTTCCATCACCAAAGAGGAATACAGAATCTACCTCATGCTGCTTGATCCCTTTGCGCCTCATATCTGCGAGGAAATCTGGGAGAACATGGGCTTCGGCGGTATGATCGTCGAGCAGACATGGCCGGAGTACGACGAAGCCAAGTGTGTGGACGAAACCGTCGAGATCGCCGTGCAGATCACCGGAAAGGTGCGCGCACGCATCAACATTCCCGCCGATGCCACTTCCGAGCAGGCGATTGCCGCAGCCAAAGCTGACCCGACCATCGCCGGACTGCTGGAGGGCAAGAACGTTGTCAAGGAAATCTATGTTCCCGGCAGACTGGTCAACATCGTCGCAAAATAACAGGTTTTTGCAGAGAGGTTGTTATCCCGGTACGCCGCAAAAAATGTACGGATTGCCTCGGTTGTAAAAAATTAAAAAAAACATTCATTTTCCTCCGAAAAATCTCTTGACATTTTGTTGAACATGTTGTATAATGTCCAAGAGTCACAATCAGCAGAGTGGCTCTGCTAATGTGCGGAAGGAGGGAAAGTAACATGTCATCTGAAATCAGAGTCAAGGAAAAGGAATCTCTTGACAGCGCACTCAGACGTTTCAAGAAGTCTTGCGCCCGCTCGGGTATCATTCAGGAGGTTCGCAAGAGAGAAGCTTATGAGAAGCCCTCTGTACGCCGCAAGAAGAAGTCCGAAGCAGCCAGAAAGCGCAAGTATAAGTAATTCCGGCGTTCGGAATCTGCTTGGCTAATTCTGAAATCAAGTGCAGGCAATGCCGGATCGTTCGGCTTGCCTGCATTTTTTTACATTGGAGGCTTGAAGCTCTATGGCTTTATTCAAACCCAAAATGCGCATAGACAAGATGATCGACATCACCCCTGAAATGCTCAACGCTGTCGGAATAAAGGCGCTGCTGCTCGATATAGACAACACCATGACCACGCACGACAATCCCGTTCCGGCGGAAGGCGTGACGGAGTGGATAGCGCGTATGAAGTCGCAGGGCTTCATGCTCATGGTGGTATCCAACAACAACGGGGAACGTGTGAGCCAATTCTCCGATCTGTTGGAACTGGATTATGAGGTCAAGGCGGGAAAGCCTCTTTCTTCCGGGTTTAAACGTGCCTGCGCGCGGCTGGGCGTCAGGCCGAAGGAGGCCGCCGTCATCGGCGATCAGCTGTTCACCGATATGTTAGGCGGAAACCTGCTGGGCGCTTACACTGTGCTGACAGAGCCGTATGAGCTGGAAAGCATGAAGTTTTTCAAATTCAAACGCGCCTGTGAACGCTTTATCATGAAATTCTGGAGGAAATAAAAAACTATGGGAAACGCATTGTTCGGCCCTGCCGGCAGCTGCGAACGGTCGGCAGCCGAAAAGATTAAATCCACCGAAAAACTGATTGAATGGTTAGCCGCCCAGGGGCTTACCGCGTTTGAATACCAGTGCGGCCGCGGCGTAATGGTGAAAGAGCCAAAGGCCCGTATTTTCAAAGAAACAGCCGACAGGTGCGGCATAAAGCTCTCCATTCACGCGCCGTACTTCATATCCCTGGCTTCCGCCGAGGAGGAAAAGAGGCTCAATTCCATCCATTACATATTCCAGAGCGCACAGGCCGCCGACTGGATGGGCGCCGACAGAATTGTGGTACATCCCGGAGGTCTTGGCAAAAAGAGCCGCGAAGAGGCGACAGCGTTTGCCAAAGTGACCCTTAAGGCGGCGCAGGATTATCTCGACGAACAGGGATTAGAAAATATCCATATCTGCCCCGAAGTCATGGGCAAGATTAACCAGCTCGGCGATCTGAGCGAAGTGCTGGAATTCTGCACGATTGACGAGCGCTTTATTCCCTGTGTGGATTTCGGGCATCTCAACAGCCGTATGCAAGGAACTATGGATTATGTCAAGGCACTTGACGAAATCGGGAACACGCTCGGCATTGACCGTCTGCGCAATATGCATATACATTTCAGCAAAATCGAATACACCGCAGGCGGCGAGAAGCGACATCTCACCTTTGCCGATGAAATCTACGGTCCGCAGTTCGAGCCGCTTATCGAGCAATTCATTTTGCGCGATATGAGTCCTTCCGTCATATGCGAATCGGCAGGCACACAGACCGATGATGCTGCTGCGATGATGCGGTACTATAAGGAGTGCTCACATGCGCTACGCTAACTGAAGACTTAAGACTGAAAAATGAATAATGAATAACGTCGGAAGGGCTGTGCCCTTGGATTTTAGAATGGCGGTGAATAGCAATGCCAAAGCTCAGAAAAACCTTGCCGAAGAATTTCAAAGAAACTGTCGCCTCCGGTGACGTTTCAGCGCTCAAAGCGGCCTTGAAGAAATGCGAGCCTGACGCGCATTGTTCGGCGTTCGATGACAGAACGGCGCTGATGAATCCTGATCTTCCGGAGGAAGTCATTCACTGGCTGGTGGAGGAATACGGCGCGGATGTCAATTATGCCGGCAGGTACGGCAATACGGCGCTGAGTGAAGCGGCAGTACGCAAGCCCGGCCATATCGAACTGCTGGTGTCGCTCGGCGCGGACGTGAATTTTCAGATGGGAAATTCCCCGACCGCGCTCATGTATGCCGCCATGTATTTCCGCACGAACAGTGTGAAGGAACTGCTTCGTCTGGGTGCGGACGTGCATATGACGGGCGGGTATTTGCAGAACAACGCCTTGGAAGAAGCTCTTTCCCACTGCGAGAACGCCAATATTCCGCAAATGGCGGAGATAGCGCAAATCCTCATTGACGCGGGTGTGGGAATCACCGACAATATGAAGAAGCAGGTCACGGGAATCGGCAAAAGTTTTGAATTCTACCGCGACAGCTTCGACCCGGATTATCTGCCGGTGTGCGACGCGGCACTCACGGAACTGTATACAATATTTGACGTGCTGCCTGTGCCTCACAAGCAGAAATATGACGGCAGCGCACCGATTTCCGTCCGTGGCAGGACATGGACGCAGCAGTACAACGAACTGTGGGAACTGCTCGTTCCGGGCAGCGGAAAGGCGAAATTCGTGCAGGGCGAAGCCATTCGCATTGTCGGACGGCTGAGTCACGAGATTCTCGACAACGGCGGGGCAAACTGGGACGACGATTTTCGCGCGATGCGCGACACACTTGCCGGGATTCTGTCTGGCGGCAAGCCGGTCGAAGGAAAAATCATTCAGCAGATCAAAAAAATCTCCCCGAACACCGATGAAGGTGCTTTTGAGGGCATCGCAAAGGCCGTCGTGAAATGGATTCTGGCCAATCCACGACCGGTGGAACTGGGCGAGGTTTCTTATAGAAGGTGACAGTATGAAAAAAATCTTAATCATAAACGGTCCCAATCTCAATATGGTGGGTGTGCGTGAACCGGGCGTGTACGGCACGGAAACGCTTGCTACCATTTGTGACAGGGTGAAGGAATACGCCGCTTCTCTGGGGCTGGAAGCAGAATTCATCCAGAGCAATCACGAGGGCGTTATCCTCGATAAAATTCACACCGCAAAGGGCGAATACGCCGGTGTTGTCATCAATGCCGGCGCGTGGACGCATTACAGCTACGCTCTGCGCGACGCAATAGCGGCTGTCAAGCCGCTGCCCTTCGTGGAGGTGCATATGTCCAACATCCACGCCCGCGAGGAATTCCGTCATCATTCGGTGATTTCTCCGGTATGTGTGGGACAGATCTGCGGCTTCGGCTCCTATAGCTATATGTTAGGCGTGCAGGCGCTTGCAAATATCATCAAAGAATAGAAAGAAGTTTTTTCAATGGCAAATAAATTTCTCTGGCGCACCAATCAGTTTCTCTCGATTATCCCCGAGGAATATGACGGCGCGCTGATTATGTCCGAGATTAACGGCAAATATTTCACGGGCTTCAACTGTGACAACGGCTATTTCATTGTCGCCCGCAAGGAATGTGTTTATGTGACCGATTCCCGTTACACCGAAGCGGCGCAGAAGGCGATCGACTGGTGCGAGGTTGTGGAATACAGCACGCCGACCATGAAGGAGACCTTCGGCGGAATTTCCCAGAAATCAGGATTGAAAAAAATTCTGGTGGAATCCGACCGGATGACCCTTACGCAGTACAAAATGATGTCAGATCTCCTGGCACCCGCGCAATTAATCGTGGACGGCGGACTTGATAAGCTGATTGAATCGCTGCGCGTTCACAAGGACAGCGACGAGATTGCCTGCATGAAAGCCGCGCAGGGCATCGCCGAACAGACGCTTAATCATGTGTACGGCCTGATAAAAGAAGGCGTTACGGAAGCGGATCTCGCCTTTGAGTTTGAATTCTACGCCCGCAGACTGGGCGCAGAAAGACTGGCGTTCGATTCCATTGTGGCTTCGGGCGAAAACGGCTCCATGCCGCACGCCGTTCCCGGTGCGCGCAGGATCAGGAAGGGCGATCTGATCACCTTCGACGTAGGGTGTGTTGTGGGCGGCTATCATTCCGATATGACCCGTACGGTCGCTTACGGAGAGATCAGCGACGAGCAGCGCAAAATCTACAATATCGTCCTCCGTGCCCAGCAGACCGCGATGGATTATCTCTTTGCCGGCGGCGACGATCTCGCGGAATGTGACGCGGCAGCGCGTGACATCATTAAAGCCGAGGGCTACGGTGACTACTTCGGACACGGCACAGGGCATGGCGTCGGTCTGGAAATACATGAATTCCCCTCCGTTTCCTTCAGGGGCGGCAAGGTGCCGGAAAATTCTGTCATTACGGTGGAACCGGGCATTTATATCCCCGGAAAATACGGCGTCAGAATAGAAAATATGCTCTATAAGACGACTGATGGCGCCGTCGATTTAGCCAGTATGGACAGAGAATTGTTAATTCTCGGATAAATTTTCCATACTTAACAGGCAAGTTGCATAATTTTTTAAAAAACTTCAAAAAAGAATTTAAAAATGACTTGCATTTATTATATTTTTGTATTATAATACAAATCGGTAAGTTATTTCATGGAGGTAAACTAAATGATAGTAGCAGGCGATTTCAGAAACGGCGTAACATTTGAGATGGACGGTGCCGTTTATTCTATCATCGAATTTCAGCACGTAAAGCCCGGCAAGGGCGCGGCTTTCGTCCGCACCAAGCTGCGCAACGTTATTACAGGAGCAGTGACAGAGACCACATTCAACCCCTCTGCCAAGTTCCCCACCGCTTTTGTCGAGCGCAAAGATATGCAGTATCTTTATGAGGACGGCGGTCTGTATTATTTCATGGATCCCGAGACATATGAGCAGCTCCCCATCAACGAGAGCACTCTGGGCGACAGCTTCAAGTTTGTCACCGAAAACATGACCTGCAAAGTGCTGTCCTACAAGGGCAACGTCTTTGGTGTAGAGCCGCCCAACTTCGTGGAGCTGAAGGTCACCAAGACGGATCCGGGTTTCAAGGGCGACACCGCTACCAACGCTACCAAGCCCGCAACGCTTGAAACCGGCGCCGAAATCAAGGTTCCGCTCTTTATCGAAGAGGGCGATATGATCCGCATCGATACTAGAACAGGTCTTTACATGGAGCGCGCATAATTGCTTTTGCATTCATTTGCACCGGCATTTGGTTTTATATAAATTCATTTTTCAGAGAGGATTATTGCTATGAATAAGTTGGAAAAACTCGCTTATCTCAAGGGTCTTGTTGAAGGTCTCAATCTGAACGACGACAAGAAAGATACTAAGGTTATCAAGTATCTTATGGAGCTTTTAGAGGACATCGTGCTTGACATGGAAAACTTAGAGGACGGTTTTGAAGAATTCCAGCAGCAGCTTGATGAAGTTGACGAGGATCTCGGCGCTATCGAGAAGGATCTCTACGAGGTTGACAATTGCGGCTGTGCTCATGAGAAGCAGCCCGAGAAGAAGTCTACCAAGAAGACCAAGGATGAGCTGTACTACGAAGTTACATGCCCGACCTGCGGCGACACAATCTGCCTTGATGAGGATCTCATCAACGTCGGCGAGATGGAGTGCCCGAACTGCGGAGAGAAGCTTGAATTCGATCTGGACAACTAAGGGTTTCGGCGGCCTTTCTTGCTGCAGTTGAATTCAAAATGCGTTGATTGACAGTGTGCTTTACGCACGGTTTGTGTCGGTTGACTTAAATAGGTTTTGCTGTTAAGAGGAGTTTGTCACCAGAGGTGTGACATGCTCCTTTTTGGCTTTTATGAGGAGGCAGCGTCAGAATGGCTGATGAAAATGAAAGACCGAGGATCTATGTTGTCGTAAAAGGCATTGTTATGAACGGGAACAGGACACTGCTTGTGTGCAGAAACGACTATTTGACGCCAGAGGGACTTGACTGGTGGGAATTTCCCGGCGGTACGCTTGAATTTGGCGAAACACCCGAACAGACGCTTGTGCGTGAGATGAGGGAAGAAACGGGACTTGATGTCGTTCCCGGAAGGCTGCTTTATGTGTGGTCGGCGCAAAGGCCCAAGAACTGCCAGGTAATTATTATCACCTATCTTTGTGAGTGCGAGGATGTCAGCCGTGTGCAGGTTTCCGACGAACATGCAGGGTATATGTGGGCGGATGTCCCGCAAATGAAGGAAAAGCTTGCAAAGGACATTATCAAAGCGCTCGACGCAAACGACGCGTGGAATGCATTTAAATCGGAGTGAACATTAATGGGTGACTTTATCGTAATTGTTATTGTATTATTCCTTTTCATAGGAGTTGTTATTGGCGTTTCCATGAACTTTTTTACTAATCTCGGAGCTAATATCGCTAAAAATCATATGAGTGATCTGGGCGTTGATATTTCCGATCAGCCGGAGGACGAAACAGACGAACGGTTAAGATAAAGAATCGATCTCCCTGTTATTCGGATGATACGTTTTAAGGAGTATGGATTATGTTCATTTATACAACCGTTATGTTTGTTACTGGCGCGCTGTTTTTTTGGATTGGGACGGCTGTCAGCAAAGGACACACCAGGCTGATTCATGACTATCATCAGAAAAATATTGCAGAGAAAGATCTTCCTGCCTACGGGAAGGCTTTCTCTGTGGGAATGTATATTATGAGCGCTTCGCTTGTTCTGAGTGGAGCCATTTCACTACTTGGAGAAAGCAAAATGATTGTCATTCTCTCGGTGGCAGTGTTGTTTTTGGGATTTATAGTGTCGTTTTTCGTTCTGGCGAAAGTGCAGAAAAAGTACAACGGAGGTTTTTTCTGAGATTAACTCAGGTGAATACAGATAAAGGCAATATCAAGATCAGCCTTTCCCCCTGATGGAGAAATAACTTGCATTTTCAAACACGCAAATCCCCCGGTTTACGCTATTCTTACACTTTTACAATCACCTAAATTTTTCAATAATTAGGAGAATCATTCATGTCAGAACCAAAACGCAACGCAGGTGTCATTCAGTTACCGAATAGTGGCGAGACATATTCCCTCGGAGAAAAGAAAAGACGAGTGGATATTGACATCATCAGAACAGCGGCATGTTTTTTCGTAGTATTTCACCACACGCGTGGCTACCAGGCATTCGGACACGTCGACTCTTTTCCGGAGGCATGGGGATACAGTCTCGTTTCCATTTTAACCCGCATGGACGTTCCACTGTTCTATATGATTTCGGGTGCGTTGCTCCTGAGAGATAAACAGGAATCGTACCGATATATCTTTCGACACAGAATATTGAAAATTGTTATCCTTCTTCCCATTCTCATTGCGATGTTAACTGCGATCGGTGCGTTCAGAGGGTATATTGACGGTTTTTCTGTTGAAACGTGTGTCCGATTTACGTTGAATGAAGCAGGCCTTGTGGGCGGTGTGCAGTATTGGTATCTGTATTCGTATATGGGGATACTTCTTCTGCTCCCGTTTTACAGAAGAATGGCCAAAGGAATGACAAAACAGGATTTTCTGATGCTGTTTTTTCTTCATTTGTTTTTCCGTTCCATTTTAAAGATAGTAAATACAGTGTTGGTGTCAAATGGCATTGCGGAAATTGCGATCAATGCGTCTTTGAATAACGGTGTGTCTCTGGCTTTGGAACAGCAGTTGTTTTATCCCCTGATGGGTTATTACCTTGATCAGAGAGTCGATTTACGGAGGGTTTCGCACAAAAAGCTATATCTGGTTTTTGCATCCGGTGTGGCCGGCATACTGATTACGTCTGTCATGATACTCGGAGATTTAAAAAATGACGGGATTGGTTTTTCCGAGGAATATCTGGCACTGTTTGACTATCTGACTGCCATCTGTGTGTTTTTACTTGTAAAGTATATTTGTCTGAAGCATGACCAGTTTTCGTCTGCGAAATTTTTTGTGAGGGCTGTTACTATGGTAGGTTCCCTGACCTTTGGAATGTATATTTTCGAACCGTTCACCAAATGGGTGATCTATTCCCGTCTGGTGGCGATGATTAATTCCAACACTTATCTCCTGTATCCCAACATCATCTACTGCATACTGAGCATGACGATCACAGGCTATGTTACATGGTGCCTCAAAAAAATACCGTATGTAAAAAAGCTCTTCTGATCTCCGAATGAAGGGCTTGAAAACAGTTTTGGAAAAAGTCTGGTGCTTTCAATGTTATTGATCGCTCAACAATTTACCGATTGTTTACACAAACACGTAGATGAATTCACGCATTGGGATTATCCTTATGCTTGATGAAATAATTGTCAGGTAACGGAAGTGTTTGATTTGTCTATTGATGAAGCGGTACTGTATTTTTATATCTACAGCTTTTTGGGCTGGGTGTATGAAAGTATTCTGGTTAGCGTCAGGGAAAAACGCTGGGCTAACAGGGGATTCCTGATCGGACCCATTTGCCCGATATACGGGGCAGGAGGCTTGCTTTTTGCTCTGATGGGTACCCATTGGAGCGTCCCTCTGACATTTTTTGTCTGCATGGTAAGCTCCGCTGTGTTGGAATATGCCACCGGCTTCACCCTTGAAAAGCTTTTCCACGCCTCATGGTGGGATTACAGCGATATGCCGCTCAATCTGCATGGCTATATATGTCTTCCGGCATCCCTTCTGTTCGGCGCCATGGGAGTTCTGGTGTCTCATCTGATACATCCGATTGTGTCCCTTCCGATGCAGTATATTCCGTCGTGGCTTGTGAATGTCGCTGCGCTGCTTCTCGTGGGGATTACTTCCGCGGATATAACGGTGACAGTTTCCACCTTAAGCGATTTTGTGGATAAGCTGGTCGAGGCAGACAGGCTGATGAACCAGGCCATCGATGAGAAGTACAGAGAGCTTGAAAGCTCGGTGAGTGGCACCATCAAGAGCGTCAAGGCTATTCCGGCGAGCGTCAGGGATAAGATCATCGATCAGGAGGTACTCAAATCCAATCTCACACTGACAGGCGTTCAGGCGCAGGTTCTCGGCAAGATAAAGAGCATTCGCGGGGCGTATCGCTCGGATTACCTCCAGGAAAGCACCGGCAGGATCAGGGAATTTATCCGCCGTCTTCCGAGAAGGAAAAAGTGAGGTGGAGAAAATGACGATCAGTGACCAAGACAAATCGTATATAAAGCGATACCTCACCGGAGTCATAGATACGCCGCAGGCACAGAGCATGAAAACCTTCATTCAGCACGGACATATATCCACCTATACCCATGTGCTCAACGTGGTGTGTATGAGCTGCAAGGTGGACGAGAGGCTTCACGCCCATTCCGATAAGCCGAGCCTGATCAGAGGGGCGTTTCTGCACGATTTTTATCTCTATGACTGGCATGACCCGACCTCCAACGAAGGGCTGCACGGTTTTAAGCATCCTGCAAGGGCGCTGGCTAAAGCGCAGGAGATGTTCACCTTGAACCCGACGGAACAGAATATCATCATCAGTCACATGTGGCCGCTCACGATCACACACATTCCGAAGTGCCGCGAGGCTGTCATTGTCTGTTTGTCCGACAAGCTCTGCGCACTGTATGAGACTGTTCTGAAAGACAAATGCCTTTTTGATATTGATTTATGAGAACAAAGAAACACCGCGCATATCCTGTTGCTTCCGGATATGCGCGGTGTGTTGTTCTGAATGATGATTTACGCCCCGAATACGTCGAGGGGAGAGGTTTCTTTCTCAAATTTGTCGCGGGTGTCGATGAATTTCATTGCCTTGCCGGTGCCGAGTGCGACGCAGAATTCAGAATCCTGCGCAACGGCCACATTCAGCTTGGTACGCTCGGCGATCAGCCTGTCCATTCCGAATAATTTGGCTCCGCCGCCAGTCAGCATGATGCCGCCGTTGGTCAGCAGATCTCCCGCAAGCGCGGGAGGTGTTTCTTCGAGGGTGTGCTGCACGGCGCGGCAGATTCTGACGGCCGGTTCTTCAAATGCCTCGATGATGTTCTCGGAATTGATGCGTATCATGTGCGGCATTCCGGTTTTAAAGTGTCTTCCCTTGACTGTCACCGACAGCAAAGCGTCGCGCGGAACGACGCAGCCGATTTCCCTCTTGATGAATTCGGCGGTCTGCGGCCCTATCAACAGGTCGTATTTGCGCACAATGAATTCTGTGATCGCTTCATTAAATGAGTTTCCGGCATACTTGATCCAGTGTGAAGCAGCGGTTCCGTTGAGCGAGATAACGCCAATATCGGTCGTGCCTCCGCCAATATCGCACACCATGCAGCCGCGCGGCTGGGAAATATCAAGACCGGCTCCAAGCGCGGCAGCGACGACGGTTTCGATGAGGCAGACCTTCCGCGCTCCGGCGGCGCGGAGCGATTCGACGACTTCGCGCTTTTCCACCTCGGAAACACCGGAAGGAACGCACACCACAACACGCGGCATGAATATCCTGTTGCCGCACACCTCGCGGACATAAGCGGTGAGCATTGTTTCGGTCAGGCTGAAATTGTGTATTCTGCCGTACTGCACGGGACTGATCACAGCGACATGCTCGGGCGTTCTTCCGAGCATCTGCCGTGCGTCTGAGCCGAAGGCGAGTATTTCGTCGGTGTCCCTGTCCACTGCCACCATGGCAGGCTCCGAGAGCGCGATCTGTCTTCCTTGTGTGAATATTTTTACCGAGGATGAACCGAGGTCGATTCCGACGTCCATTCCTATCTTGAATTTTTTCATTCTCTGCTCCCCAACTATGCGTCAGATTTTGTCTGATGTCATAAAATACGGTTTGTCCGAATATTCTATAATTACTGCGTGATCAAAAAAGACGCAGCCAGACAATGAATCCGACGAGAGCCGCCTGCGCGACCATGATAGCGGGTATGCCTATCATGAATTTGGGGTGCTGGGTCTTGTGGCGGATGGTCTGCATGGTGAGGTACATGGCCACTGAGCCGCCGAGAGCGGAAATGAGCAGCAGCTGTGCTTCGGGGACGCGCCAGTATTTCGGAGAGTCCTTCGGAACGTTGGAAAGCGCCTTGTCACGTATTGTCTGATAGACTGCAAAAAGGCTGATAAGCACAAGATGAATGCCGAGAATGATGAAGCAGATATTCACTGCGACATCTGAAAATGAACCGTTGAAAATATCCATTTTTTTGAGAAATCTCCTTTTTTACAATTTATACATTACCGTACCTTACAATGGTATTATAATATTATTAATATGTCAAGTCGAATTTGGAAAATCAAAGTCGATTTTTGAAAAATACTTCGTCATTATTCTGAACAAGTGGAGGAATCAGTATTGAAAAGCGCAAATCAGTCCGGTAAAAAAAGCTCGATACTCTTTTACGCCGTTATCGCATTGCTGACGGTAGGAATCATCGCGTTAGGTTCGCTGCCTTACATAATGAGCAGAAGGGGAGAGACTGTCACTCCCGGAGAAAATACCGGCGAATATCCCCGCAACGGCGAAGGAGTGGACAAATACGGCAGGCCTTCCGCCGATGCCGGGGAACTGCGGGGCGTTTGGGTGGCTTATCCCACTTTGAACGGCGTTGACAAGAAGATGATCGATGAAATAGTTTCCAAATCCAAGGAGAACGGCATGAACACGATTTTCTTTCATGTCCGTCCGTTTGGCGACGCGCTCTATCAGTCAAACTATTACCCGTGGTCGCACCTTGCGACAGGCACGCAGGGGCAGGCGCCGGCAGACGGGTTCGATCCGCTGGCCTATGCGGTGGAAGCGGCACACCGCGAAGGAATAGCGCTTCACGCGTGGCTCAATCCCTTGCGCATCATGCTTGCCAACGGGGTTTATCCGCCGTCGCTTTCCGATGACAATCCCTATCAGGTGTGGCGGAATGACGATAATCCCGATAATGACAACTGGGTGATTGATTATCAGAAAGGCAAATTCTACAACCCCGCGATCCCTGAGGTGCGGGAACTGATTGTCAACGGCACGCGTGAGATTGTTGAGCGCTACAACGTTGACGGCATTCACTGGGACGATTATTTTTATCCGGCCTACGACGAGAGTTTTGACGACAGCGCTTCTTATAACGCTTACAAGGGGCAGGGAGGCAAGCTGTCGCTTACCGACTGGCGCACGCAGAATATCAGTCAGCTTGTCAAAGCGGTGTACAGCGCGGTCAAATCCGCGGACGACAAGTGTCTGTTCGGCATCAGTCCCGCCGGCAATATCGACAACTGTCTGAGCATGGGCGCGGACGTAAAGACCTGGGGCAGCCAATCGGGATATGTCGATTATCTGATTCCGCAGATCTACTGGTCGAACGACAATACCATCGCACCCTTTGAACCAACCTGCCGCAAATGGGACGCCCTTGTCACCTCTCCGGATGTGAAGCTCTACATCGGACTTGCGCTGTATAAAGCCGGATCGGACGCCGACGGCGGCAAGTGGCAGAAGGCAGACGACATTATGATGAACCAGGTGCTGTACACACGCGGTGATGAAATTAACGCCAAGGGGTTTGTGCTGTACTCCTATGCGTATTTTGATACGGAACAGACAGCGGAGGAGATGAAGAATCTCCGTTCGGTGCTCCGTTAAGTGTTTTTTCCGGCGCAAAGATACTCTTCCGAAACAAAGGATAAACAAAAAAAACAAAAAATCCGCTTTCTACGACGCAAACGGGTCGGTAGAAAGCGGATTTTTATTATATCAGATTACCTTGGTCAATGTGTCAGACGTGCGAACATCAAGGCATTTGCCGTTATTCCCTGTTCTGCTCGCCTTCTTCAGAAGTCTTTTCTTCCGGTGGGTCTGGCTTTTCTGAATCGGTGTTTTCCGTTGCCGCGGTTTCCGCGTTGTCGGAAGAAGCTCTGTTTCTGATGATGACAAAAGCAATGGCACATGCTGCAAGAGCAAGCATAATAACAGCAATTACCGTCATCAGAATAGTCTCGCCGGTCTCGGGAGTAGGTTTATCTCCGGTTGACTTTACACTCACCACACCGAAGGGACTGAATGAGTCACTTTCGAACCAAACGCCCTGCGCGTTGTAGGTTACCGGCTTGACGCGTTCAACAGCGTTACCGTTCTGATGGTAAACGGAGTAGACGTAATTGGTGTATCTGTTGGTCTGTGCGCTGGAAAATGCAACACAAATCTTCACCTTGCCTTCAGTGATCATGACGGTACGGTCTTTGTTGTCCTTAAGTTGGATGTCAAATGCTTCCAGGATGGAGTTGTCAGGGTCGTAGCTGTTATTGATGCGTCTGATTCCGTCGCTCAATGCTTTCTTTTCGGTATCGTTGAGCTTGGTGACAACGATTTTTATGTTGTTCAGTTCCACATCGTCGTTGCCTGCCTTTGCTTGGGCGGTTTCAGGAATTTCTGCGGACTTGACAAAGCCATTGTCCGGGTCATCGAGGCGGAGAGTGATCTGCTTCGGCTGCGCCTGTGTTGTGGTAGTTTCTGTTGCTGATGTTTCGGAAGATGACTCAGAGGTCGAAGGCTGAGAAGCCGAAGGCTCAGAGGTCGAAGGCTGAGAAGCCGAAGGCTCAGAGGTCGAAGGCTGAGAAGCCGAAGGCTCAGAGGTCGAAGGCTCAGAGGTCGAAGGCTCAGAGGTCGAAGGCTCAGAGATCGAAGGATCAGAGATCGAAGGATCAGAGATCGAAGGATCAGAGATCGAAGGATCAGAGATCGAAGGCTGGGAAGTCGAAGGATTGGTCGGAGTTGTACCCTGGTTTGCATCTGGGTCGTAATCATTTGTTTCTAAAACGGGATAGCAGATGGGGACTTCTTCATTATTGACCGACGGAGGACTCGGTTCGTGGTCGCTGATCATGGTGTTGCTTCCCTTGAGGAAGTATCTGGTAATTATGCCTGAATTCTGATCATCCCACGTTACGTCAACGGCGTACCATAAGCCGTCGTCCATTTTTACGTATGTCCACATGTGGGCTTCCTTGCCGTTTTCCGTTTTCGCATCCCCGCAAACGAGCGCACACGGAATGCCAAATTTGTCGCAGAGTATTTTCAGGGCTTTTGAATATCCCTCGCAGACAACTTTGCCATCGTTTGCAATGAAGAACGGAGCGGCAGTGTGAGCCTTGGTCGCCTGGTTCTGCCCTGCGGCAGCATAATCATAGGTGGCATTGGTGCAGATATAGTCGTGAATATTTTTGAGGGTGTCATATCGTGTATTGCCGGACTGAATCGCGCTGCAAGCTGCGGTAATGCCGTTATTCACAGTGTCGCGCTGGCTGTATGCTCCCGAATAGGCTTCATCCGCGGTAATGGTGATGGCAGATATATCGATTGCATAAGAGTCGTCGTCATTGTCAATAACCGGGGCGGAACTGAAATTGTACGAATGATTTCTGATCCAGAAAACCTCCGGATGATCATAAGCAAAAGCGACGGCACCGAGATTGACGCTCTTATTAAAATTGATAAAAGCCTGATCGGCAGCGTCAATATCTATTACCTTTTCACCTTGGGCGTTCACATTGCCGTTGTCAACGCCCTTCACCCTCACCGCCGGATCAAAATTGACTGTAAATGGGCTGTTGCCGGGCGTCGTCACAAAGTTTCCGTAAAAGCCGTTGTAAACCTTCTGCGCGACGCTGCCTTCGGTCAGCTCTGCGCCGTAACTGCTGACGTAGGCTGCCGGGGAAGCGTTTGCGTAAAGTCTGGAGGAGATGCGCGTCTGAATTCCAAGCGAAAGCTCGTTTTCAACCGTAAAGGATTCATTGGCAGTAATCCCTTCCGCTGGGTCGCTGTTCTCTGCGCTGGCGTTGACAAACATGGCCGACGCCGTAAGCAATGCCGTTAACAATGCCGCCGTGAGAAGCGTTCGCAGTGACAGCGCGAATTTTCTTTTTCTCATTTTTTCAGGCCCTTTCATATTGTATTGGTTCACAAAACCGAACCGCAATGCCGTATGGGATGGGCGGCATTGACTTTCTGCTTTCATTATATTGCCATTATTGATATTTGTCAAGAGTTGCGTCGAATGTTGATTATTTCGGGCTAAAATAACTCAGGTTTCTCAGCAAAGCAACACAAAAAACGCCTTCATTTGTGTATCGTACAAATGAAGGCGGCAGAAAGGGTTATTTCAGATCAAGCGTCATCAGTTGTTGATGAACTTGGAGCTTTCGTCGTTCCAGCTGTAGAGCTTTCTTACTTCCTCGCCGACGATCTCGGAGGGATGCTCAGCAGCGAGCTTGCGCATTGCCTGGAAGTGGACCTGACGACCTGCGGGAGACATGTCGAGGAGGAATTCCTTTGCGAAGGTGCCGTCCTGGATGTCGGAAAGGATCTTCTTCATGGTCTTCTTGGTCTCAGCGGTGATGATCTTGGGACCGGTGACATAGTCGCCGTACTCAGCGGTGTTGGAGATGGAATATCTCATGCCTGCAAAGCCGCTCTGGTAGATGAGGTCGACGATCAGCTTCATCTCGTGAATGCACTCGAAGTAAGCGTTTCTGGGATCGTAGCCTGCTTCGCAGAGTGTCTCGAAGCCTGCCTGCATCAGAGCGCAGACGCCGCCGCAGAGGACAGCCTGTTCACCGAAGAGGTCGGTCTCGGTCTCGGTGCGGAATGTGGTCTCCAGAACACCGGCTCTTGCGCCGCCGATACCTGCGGCATATGCGAGAGCCATGTCAAGTGCGTGGCCGGTAGCGTCCTGATAGACAGCGACGAGGCAGGGGGTACCCTTGCCGGCCTGGTACTCGGATCGGACGGTGTGACCGGGAGCCTTGGGGGCGATCATGGTAACGTCAACAAACTTCGGGGGCTTGATGCAGCCAAAGTGAATGTTGAAGCCGTGAGCGAACATGAGCATGTTGCCTTCTTCGAGGTTGGGCTCGATGTCCTTCTTGTACATATCAGCCTGAAGCTCATCGTTGATGAGGATCATGATGATGTCTGCCTTCTTGGCAGCTTCATCGGCTGTGAAAACTTCAAAGCCCTGCTTCTCAGCCTTAGCCCAGGACTTGCTGCCCTTGTAAAGACCGATGATGACATTGCAGCCCGACTCCTTGAGGTTGAGGGCGTGTGCGTGGCCCTGGCTGCCGTAGCCGATGATGGCGATGGTCTTGCCGGCGAGCATGGAAAGATTACAGTCTTCCTGATGGAAAAGTCTTGCTTCTGACATGGTTTTTTCCTCCAAAACAAAATAAATTGACAGCTCTTTTGAACTGCACGGTTTGGAATTCTTCGGAATTCCGTGCGATGAGTCCAGTATATACCATTTCTCCGTGAATTGTCAATCAATGTTTGAGGAAAAGCTGTCAACGATAGGTTGACAGAACTGTCAATCATCAGATGTCAAAATCAATGGCGACGCTGGCGCAGGCGACGGAATGCATGTGCTTCTTGACCACGTTACAGTGGTAATCGTCGCTCTGGTAGGCTTCGAGTGCGTCCATGTCGTCCAGCAGCACTTCCAACGCGATGTCGTAGGAACGGGGAGAGTGCAGGTTGTCGATGCCGACGGTGATTCCGCGCAGCAGATCCACCTTGCCGTCCATCGAGCGAAGAATATCGGCTGTTTTGGCGCAGTTTTCCGGGGTGTTGTCGCTCAGCTTGAAAAGTACGATGTGTTTGATCATTTTGGTTCTTGCTCCTTTTTGATGATTTGTCATAATGATTATACTACTGTCGGGCAAATCTGTCAAACAAAAACGTCACGGGAAATCAAAAGCTCCTCGTGACGTGATGTGGGATTCAGTATTGCTCATTGAATAATCTCGCGTTGACCTTTCTGCCGATCATGCGGGTTTTATTGAGAGTATCTATGACCGTTCCGGCAGCCTCCTGCGGTACGTCGAAGGTGGAATAGCGGTCATTGATTTCTATCTTGCCTATGTATTTGCCGGGAAGTCCCGTTTCACCTGCCACTGTGCCGACAATGTGCTTGGGAAGCAGTCCTGCGCTGCTTCCGAGATTGATGTAAATTCTGGCGGTGGGTCGTTCGCTGCGTCCGCGTCTGAAGCCGCATCTGCCGTCACGGCGTTCCCGTCCTGACTGTCTGCCGCCGTTGAACTGTCTCCGGTACTCGTGTCCCGCAAAGGCGAAGTCGTCGGCTTCCGATGGCATGGAGGATTTTCCGCCCGATGTCATTTCCGATTTAAGCAGCGCGGCGGCAATTTCAATCGAAGAAACACCTTCGTAGGTGAGCTGTTCCACCATGTTTATGTATTCGCTCAGATCCTCGTTTTCCACCGACTCGCAGACCTGCATGACAAATCGCTGTCTGCGGCATTCCATGACCTGCGCGCTGGTGGGAATGGAGCTTTTGGTTATCTCTTTGCGTGTATAGTTCATGATGCCGCGAAGCTCCGCCATTTCCCGGGAACCGGTGACAAAAGTGAAGGCAAGCCCGGATTGTCCGGCGCGTCCCGTTCTGCCTATGCGGTGGACGTAATATTCCACGTCCTGTGGTATGTCGTAATTGAATACCGCTCCGATGCCGCAGACGTCAATTCCTCTGGCCGCAACGTCTGTTGCAATCAGTATATCGACCTTTCCGCTGCGGAAGGTGTTCATCACATGGTCGCGCGCCTGCTGCTTCATATCCCCGTGAAGGCCCTCGGCGACATATCCGCGCTGCTGCATGGCGCTCACAAGCTCGTCCACCTGCTTCTTTGTATTGCAGAACACCATCGCGGGCGTCGGGTGATACACGTCCATCAGGCGGCTGAGAGCTTCGATTTTGTGGCTGTGCGGAATGTAGTAGTAGTACTGATCGATTCCCTCCACCGTCAGCTCCTTCCGGATAATCCGAATGACCTTTGGATCCTTCATATAAAGATTGGTTATCTCCATGATCTCCGGAGACATCGTGGCGGAGAAGAGCACGGTCTGGCGCTGCTTGGGTATGTCGGCGAATATGGTGTCAATATCCTCGCGGAAGCCCATGGACAGCATTTCATCCGCCTCGTCAAGAATGGCAATCTTTACTTTGTCCAGCATGAGCGTGTGTCGGCGCATGTGATCCATCACTCTGCCCGGCGTGCCGACAACAATCTGCACACCGGATTGCAGCTGCTTTACCTGACGTTCAATGTCCTGCCCGCCGTAGATAGCCGCGGAACGAATCAATCCAATGTACCGTGTCAGCTTGCGGATTTCGTCGCAGGCCTGTATTGCAAGCTCTCGGGTCGGACAGAGGATGAGTACCTGCACACCCTTTTCGCCGTCCGTGAGCAGCCGTTCGATGGCAGGAATGGCGAAAGCGGCAGTTTTACCCGTGCCGGTCTGTGACTGCCCGATAACGTCTCTTCCGCTCATGAGCAGCGGAATGGCCTCGGTTTGTATCGGAGTGGCTTCTTCATAGCCAATGTCGTCTATTGCCTGCATCACAGGCGCGGAAAGCCCAAATTCAGTAAAAGGTATAGTATGCATAAATAATCATTGTCCTCCGATCCTTTCGTTATGCGCAAATTATTTGATTCGTTAAAAATTATGTCTCTCTTTTGTACACTATTTATTATAATATATGTTTCGTCACAATGCAATTTAAATTATCATCTCAAAAGAAAAAACCCTATTTTCACCAAAAGTAGAGATTTTTCATCAAAAAATATAGGGATATTTTGAATAAAACTCACCACTTGACAAATCGGTTTTTCTGATATAGCATATCTATAATGAAAAAATAAAAGGACAGTGTTATCGCACATGAATTTTGCAGCAAGATTTTACGGACATCTTCACACCATTAACGGCCACAGGAGGAAGGTAATTGTCAACTGTTTCCGCGCCGGAATACCGTGGCAGGGACTCAGGCATGACCTGAGCAAGTACAGTCCCACGGAATTCTGGAACGGCGTGAAGTATTTCCAGGGGATGCGGAGTCCGAATGAAGCCGAGCGTGAGGATATAGGCTATTCCCGCGCATGGATGCACCACAAGGGGCGCAACCGCCACCATTTTGAATTCTGGACGGACTACGATCCGGTGACAAGGCTCTGTCAGCCTGTTAAAATGCCTGTGAAATATGTGGCCGAAATGTTCTGTGACCGCATGGCGGCAAGCAAGACCTATATGAAGAAAAACTACACGGATGCGTCACCATTACAGTATTTTCTGAAGGGAAAGAAGCGCAGGAGCATTCACCCGGAGACCTCCGACCTTTTGGAGAGCTGGCTTACCATACTTTCGGAACAGGGCGAGAATGCTGCTTTTGAGGAAATACGAAAGTCGATAAAGCGTTCGCGTTCTTCTGCTGAGTGAATACCGTCAAAACAAAAAGACTTGCGCTTGCTCCTGAACGGTTGCGGAGAAGCGCAAGTCTATTTCTTTGAGAAAACAATATAATAATCACACAATTGTCACTTTGGCAAGCTCATAGAAGCCGTCTCTGATTTCGCGGTCATTGGACAGGCGAAGGGGCATGACTTTCTTTGACACTCCCTCAGCGGGGTTGACAAATCGCAGCTGCACAGTATAGTCGCCGGCTTTGAGATCCTCGGGAATGAGAAACAATGATTCCTCTGTTTCGCCGGGCAGCAGCACAGAAAGCCTGAAATCCTCGTCGCGGTATTTGTAGACCGAAACGCCTTCCGCGTCGATAATCCGGTATTCCGGCTGCCAGTCGTAATAGAAGGGGGCAATTCCCGAATTGCCGAATGTGGTGACGACCTTTGCCGTCCTGTTTTTACCCTCGACCGAATCAATGAAAATATCATAGCCGAAGCTGGCGGCCACCTTGCGGAACTCCTGATATTCCGCTGTGTTGGTTTCGGGTATTCCGCCGACGCCTACACCCATGATCCAGGAAACATGAAACTGATTGATGCAATACTCGAGCGCTTCTCGTTCTGTTCCGCTCCAGAGAGGGCCGAAGGGCTCCATTGACATCTGCACGGAAAGCTCTCCGCCGAACATCTGGGTTTTCCACAGATCCCAGAGCGACTCATATTTGCCGCCGTCGCCGTTGATGAAATCGTAGAACTGCTGAAGCGTTCCGTATGTGTAGTGCTGTTTTCTGAGCAGCGATTTCCATTCAAGGCTTTTTGTGTGGAAGTCGGATGTGTTGAACATGAAATTGTCGTCGTGGTAGCCGATGGGATATTCATTGGCATAACCGAGGGAAGGGTTGCGTCCCATCAGTTTTGTCTTGCGGAAGGAGGCTGTGTATGCCTCGATAATCCTTCTGAGATTGTCGTTTGTCATGACGCAGTTGCTGTTTCTGCATTCCGACATGTTCCACTCGCCCCAGGAACCGTACAGTCCCATCTGAACTGTCGCAATGGCCGCGTGCCCGTCGTATTTTTTGCCAAACAGCCCGATGAATTCGGTCATGCACTCTATCAGCTTTTCGCTGTTGAAGTCGGGATATTCCAGTCTGCCGCTCGGAACCTGATTGTAGTAAATATCGCCGGCGCTTTTCAGCTCATTGTACAGTTCTTCCGGCAGAAAAAGTCCGGTCTGCTCATCATCCACATATCCGGGATTCAGCATATACACTCGCAGTATGGCATAGTTTCCTCTGTCAGCGACCTTGGAGAGCTTCTCATCCAGTTCTTCCGTGTCAAGAGCGCCCTGACCGTTCTGATAGGTGTAAATCTCGTTGAATTTCAGTCCGATGTACTCCATGGATGAGTCCTGATCGGCTTTCCCGTAAAAGCTGGCAAAGCCCTTCATCGGGTTGGGAAGCGGCGTTTCCGTACGGGTGAATTGGCTGGGTGTTATGGTCACCTCACGTTTGCTGCACGCGGAGGAGAGCAGCAGCGCAGAAGCAATGACCGCGGCGGTCAGAATCCGTACTATTCTATGTGAAAAAATCTTTATCATAATACACCACCAGTTGCAAGATTATAAATGTCGTCGGATGTGTGGGCCAGATAATCGGCTCCCTCTGCCGTCAGTTCCGCTTCGGAGCGGAAGCCCCAGCATACACCGCATTTGGTCAGACCGGCGTTTTTGGCGGTCTGCATGTCCACATTGCTGTCGCCGACGTAGAGCACGTCATTCTTTTCGAGTCCCAGTTTCTTCATCAGATAAAAACAGGACGTCGGGTCAGGCTTGATGGGATAATCGGGAGATTTACCCATAATGATGTCGAAGGTGTTCTCTCCGAAATACTGTCTGACGATCTGAACGCTGATTTCGTGAGGCTTGTTGGAGAGTACGCAAAGGTGAATTCCTGCCGATCTGAGTTTTTTGAGCAGTTCGGGAATGCCGGGATACGGGGTTGTCTTTATATCCTTGTGCGCGCTGTAATACGCTGTGAACTTTGCCAGAGAATCGTCCAGTTCGTTCTGGGATGTTCCGGCAGGGTGTATGCGCGTCATCAGGACGGCAGCTCCGTTGCCGACAAATTTTTGATACTGTTCCACAGGATAGGTCTGGTATCCCTTGGCAGCCAGCACATGATTGCAGCTGTCTGCGAGATCGTCGAGCGTATTCAGCAGCGTACCGTCGAGGTCGAAAAAAACGGCTTTGTACATAGAATGAACCTCCACATTCGAAAAAAGCACGGCAAATCAATTGTTCATCGAATGGCCGTGCTTATGGATATTGATTAAATCACTCGCAGACCGCGATGATCTCGACTTCTGCAAGGACATCCTTGGGAAGCTGAGCGGCTGCAACGCAGGAACGCGCCGGCTTGCTTGTGAAATATTTGCCGTAGATCTCATTGAATACGCCGAAATCCGACATATTCTTAAGGAAGCAGGTTGTCTTTACCACGCTGTCGAAGGTAAGTCCGGCCTCCGCGAGAATGGCGGCGATGTTTTTCATGATCTGTTCGGTCTGTCCCTCGATGGTGTCGGCTTCAACACTGCCGCTGGCCGGATTGATGGCTATCTGACCCGAAGCGAAGAGGAACCCTCCGGCAATCTTGGCCTGAGAATAAGGGCCGATGGCGTCGGGAGCGTTTTTGGTGTATATTGTCTTAATCATTGTGAATGACCTCCTGATTTTTTCTCAACAGAGATTATTTATAGTTGGCGGCGAAGTGGTAGCCGTTGTCGAGCAAAGCCTTTTTGATTTCTTCGATGTGATCGAAATTCTTGGTCTCCAGCAGCAGTCTGAGATAGCAGCCGTTGACGTCGGCGCCCTCGTTGGCGCGCTCGTGGTGAATGGAAATGACGTTGCCGCCCAGATCCGCGATAATACCGGCGACGCCCTGCAGCTGGCCGGGCTTGTCGATCAGCTCAAGATTGAGAGCGCAGGTGCGACCCGACATGAGAAGGCCTCTCTTGATGACGCGGGAGAGAATAGTCACGTCGATGTTACCGCCCGAAACGACGCAGACGACCTTCTTGCCCTTGACAGGAACCTTGTTGAACATGGCAGCGGCGACGGAAACAGCGCCCGCGCCTTCGGCAATCATCTTCTGTTTTTCGATCAGTGCGAGAATAGCGGCGGAAATTTCATCGTCCGTGACAGTCACGATCTCGTCAACGTATTTCTGGCAGGTGTCGAAAGTAATGGCGCCCGGTTCCTTGACGGCAATGCCGTCGGCGATGGTGGAGACAGAGGGCAGACATTCTATCTTGCCGTCGTGGATGGAATTGAACATGCTGGGAGCGCCGGCCGCCTGCACGCCGTACACCTTGATGTTGGGATTAAGCTGCTTGATGGCAAACGCAACGCCGGAAATCAGTCCGCCGCCGCCGATAGGGACGATCACCGCGTCCGCGTCAGGCAGCTGGTCTGCAATTTCCAGTCCGATGGTGCCCTGTCCCGAGATAACTTTGTCGTCGTCGAAGGGGTGAATGAAGGTGTAGCCCTTTTCGTCGCGGAGATCAAGGGCTCTCTTGTAAGCGTCGTCGTAAACGCCGTTGACAAGGCAGATTTCAGCGCCGAGCTTGCGTGTCGCCTCGACCTTGGAGATAGGCGCACTGTCTGGCAGACAGATGAGCGATTTTATTCCGCTTTTGGTAGCCGCGAGGGCAACGCCCTGCGCGTGGTTGCCGGCGGAGCAGGCGATAACGCCCTTTGCCTTTTCCTCATCGGAGAGAGTGGCTATTTTGTAATAGGCGCCTCTGACCTTGAAGGAGCCTGTGACCTGCAGACATTCAGGCTTTAAGTATATATCCGCTTCCGGATTGAGTTCCGGCGCGTAGACCAGATCAGTGTGCCGCAGAACGCTTTTCAATATATACGCGGCGTGGTAGAATTTGTCCAGTGAAAGCATGTGGAATTCACCTTTCCTATAGTATGTTGATGGATGGAATATATTATCTACCTATTTTACGGATATGTCAATATCAAAATAACACTTCCGGCAGATAAATCAATATTTTGATAAAGCGGTACAATAAATTTATGAAAAATGAATCCCAATGCAAACAGGAAGGCATTGACTTTGTGAGGCGGATATTATAAAATGGAGATGGAAATACAGGCGAGATTCAGCTTTCCCGCAAATCGGGAAGCGGAAGAAGGAGAGATTACTATGGCAACAATGAAGTGCAAATCATGTGAACACGAGTTTGAGGCAGATGCAAATACTGCCGTTTGTCCGAACTGTGGCGGCAATCTGACGGAAGAAAACATCAGAACGACTGCGAATCAGCCGACGATGCAGTGGAATTACGCACCGCAGGGACAGCCGCTGCCGAATCAGCCGACCATGAAGGGAAATACCGCACCGCAGGGACAGCCGATGCCGAGTCAGCCGACCATGCAGGGAAATACCGTACCGCAGGGACAGCCGATGCCGAGCCAGCCGAACATGCAGGGAAATTACATGCCGCAGGGGCAGCCGATGCAACCGAATTTCTGCACGGGATGCGGGGCAAGGCTTCAGCCCGGAATGAGATTCTGCACATGTTGCGGAAGACCTATTCCTGTTTTACCGCCCAATAGGCCGCAGACGGAGGACTGGGCAAAAAAGGCGGAAAACGCGGTCAATGAAGCGACCGACGCGGTGGTCGATGTGGGCAAAAAAGCGTGGAAAAAGACAAAGGAGTTCTTTCAGTCTCTATAACTAAAGTAAAAATACCCCCGTCAAGGCAGAGCGTCCGATTGGTACCGGAACGTTCCGCCGCGACGGGGGTTTATCAATGGTTGAATTGATTTTGAAATGACCCTATGAGAACAAGGGGAAAATTACTCAGCTTTGCCTATGCAGCCGAAGATTTCCATCTTGGTCTTGACCATATCTCTGATGGCCTGTGCGCCGGGAGCGAGCAGCTTGCGGGGGTCGAAGCCCTTGCCCTGCTGATCCTTGCCAGCCTCGATGTAGGCTCTTGTTGCTTCCTGGAATGCGAGCTGGCACTCGGTGTTGACGTTGATCTTGGCAACGCCCAGAGAGATTGCCTTCTTGATCTGATCCTCGGGAATGCCTGTGCCGCCGTGCAGAACCAGCGGAACGTCGCCGACGGTGTTCTTGACAGCTTCAAGTGTGTCGAAGCTCAGACCCGGCCAGTTCTCAGGGTACTTGCCGTGAATGTTGCCGATGCCGGCGGCCAGCATGGTGACGCCGAGATCAGCGATCTGCTTGCACTCTGCGGGATCGGCACATTCGCCCATGCCCACAACGCCGTCCTCTTCGCCGCCGATGGAACCGACCTCGGCTTCAAGAGAAAGACCCAGCACTTCGCAGGTGTTGACCAGAATCTTGGTCTTTTCGATGTTTTCCTCGATGGGATAGTGGGAGCCGTCGAACATGATGGACGAGAAGCCGGCCTTGATACATGCCTTTGCGCCCTCGAAGGAACCGTGGTCGAGGTGCAGAGCTACGGGAACGGTGATGTTCAGCTCTTCGATCATACCCTTGACCATGCCGACGACGGTCTTGTAGCCGCACATATACTTGCCTGCGCCCTCGGAGACACCGAGAATAACGGGAGCCTTAAGCTCTTCTGCTGTGAGAAGGATAGACTTTGTCCACTCGAGATTGTTGATGTTGAACTGACCGACGGCATACTTGCCTTCCATTGCTTTGATAAGCATGTCCTTTGCGTTTACCAGAGGCATATTATGTCACTCTCCAAATAAATAAATTTTGCTCTGCGGACGGAGTCTGCCGACGAACCGCCCGAGTACTTTTACATTATACTACACCTTTTATGTAATTTCAAACATTTTTGTCAAATAATTGTGTCGTTTACACTTTGTTTATATTTAGGCAAATAATTATTTTACATATCGTTAGCAATAATACCCAATTTGGCGTATATAATGACGGTAATGAACCGTCGTCAGCTGCGCGGCGACATATTTTTTTAGCAGGAAAGGGAGGAGATCAGTTTGGATGACAAGACAAAAGTGTATTTTAGATACGGACTGCTGTTTGTCCTTATCTCGATCACCATGTTCGCCGCCTTCAACAATCTTGGCAGCGTGATCGCGTTCTTGAAGTGGGTCGTGCATCTGTCCATGCCGATCATCATAGGAGGACTTATCGCGCTGATACTCAACGCGCCCATGAGGGGTCTTCAGAAGCTGCTCGGCTTTTTTGCCTCCAAGATTAAGGCGAAGACGGGAAAAAGTATTCCCGTTTCCTTTATTGATACGGCCAGCCTTGTGCTGACGCTTATCTTTACGGCACTGATCATATACCATGTTTTTGATGTTGTGGTGCCGAGAGTGGTTAATTCGGTGGCAGGAATCGGAGACGCGTTTATTATCTATTACCCGAAACTGATGACAAGTATGAGAAACTACGGTATTGACACGGCGAAATTTGAGCAGCTCATCAATTATCTCAATGTTTCCACGCTGATCGATCAGATGTCCGACAACATGACAACGCTTGTCGATTCGGCCTACAGTGCGGCTTCGTCGGTGCTGAATACCGCGCTCAATGTATTTACCGGCACGATTATCGCCATCTATATACTCGCGGGAAAGAAGAGGCTGAAACGTCAGTGCAAGAAGCTGGCCTATGCGTACCTCAACCTGAAACGGGCGGAAAAAATCTGCGAGATCGCCCGTTTGTGCTCCGATACATTTTTTTATTTTATCTCGGGGCAATGTCTGGACGCTTTCATGCTCGGAACGATGTTTTTCTTTGTGATGAGCATCTTTAATATGCCTTATACGGAAATCATAAGCATGTTTATCGGATTTATGGCGCTGATTCCTTATATCGGTCCGCTGATAGGGATGCTCGCGGGATTCCTGCTGATTGTGATGATAAAGCCCATGAAGGCGCTCGGCTTTCTGGTGATATTCTTTGTGCTCCAGCAGATAGACAGCCATCTGATTTATCCGAAAGTGGTCGGCAATTCGATGGGACTGCCGGCGATCTGGACACTGCTCGCGGCGCTGATGGGCAATGCTTTTCTGGGCTTGCCGGGAATGCTGATATTTATCCCCCTGACATCCGTCGTTTATACTCTTTTGCGCGAAAATACCGATCTCCGGCTCAGACGAAAGAATATTAACATTCCATAATATATTGTTCACAACTTAACAAAAAGTTTAAATTTATTATTGACAATACGGTGCATACATGTTATAATTTAGACAACGATGGACGTCAGGCAGGGGTGTGAGGTTCTGACTGTACATGGTACATGACAGCGTTTTGCGCGACAGTTTCACCTGCTTATCATGTCCGTCGAATTTTTTATAAAGGAGTTTTTCCTACCATGAAGTTTTGTGGAATGTGCGGTGCTCAGATGCCCGATGAGGCTGTGACCTGCACTAACTGCGGCGCTCCTCTTCCTGTGAGTCAGGTTCCTCAGCAGCCCCAGCAGCCTGATTTCCAGCAGCCTCAGCAGCCTGACTTCCCGCAGCAGCCGTATCAGCAGGCTTACCAGCAGCAGCCCTATCAGCAGATGGGCTATCAGCAGCAGCCTTACGGCCAGCAGATGGGTTATCAGCAGCCTTACGGTCAGATGACCAACGTGAATCCGTCTGCTAAGGGCAAGGCCATCGGCGGTCTTGTTTGCGGTATCGTGGGTCTTGTATTCAGCTTCTTTGCATGGATGAGCTTCGGCATTACCGCTATCATCGGTCTTGTGCTTTGCATTGTAGGTATTGTTCTGAGTGTGAAGGCAAGAAACGAAATGCCGTTGGGTGTACAGGGCAGAAGCATGGCTACAGCCGGTCTTGTTTGCGGTATCATTGGCGCAGTGTTAAGCGGTATTATTGCTGTTTGCACGCTTTGTGTTCTGGGTTGCGCCGCATGTGCAGACGCCGGGGCCGCCTCCGCTTATGCTTACAATCAGAACTGGTACTACATTCTGTTTATGTAATTTTTCCTGTCACTGATTGGACGCAGCGTCAATGCGTGTTGCGTTATGGGTGTTGATGTCAGCAGCTTTTGCGTGGCTACATTTTTACGAATAATTTTTTATTCTATATTTTTCTTAAAGGAGACATAACTTATGAAGATTTGTAACAACTGCGGTTCCCAGATGCCCGATGAGGCTGTATCCTGCACAGTGTGCGGTGCTCCTCTGGCAGCAAGTCAGATTCCTCAGCAGCCTGATTATCAGCAGCAGCAGGCTTATCAGCAGCAGGCTTATCAGCAGCAGCCCTATCAGCAGCAGCCCTATCAGCAGCAGGCTTACCAGCAGCCGTATCAGCAGGCTTATCAGCAGCCCTACGGTGCAGCTGTTCCCGGCAACGGCAAGGCAACCGCTTCTCTGGTACTCGGTATTCTCAGCCTTATTCTCTGCGGACTGCCGCTCGGTATCATCGGAATAGTCCTCGGCGTACAGGCAAGAAATGCAATGCCCGAAGGCACTCCCGACAGAGGCAAGGCCACAGCAGGTCTGGTTTGTTCCATTATCGGCTGCGCATGGGGCGGTATTGCTATTATCTGCTATGCTTGCTCGGCAATCGCTGCTGGCGGCACAAGCACCTATTACGCTTTATTATCAGGTCTTCTTTGATTTGTCCATGCTGCTAATGATTTAGCAAAGTGATCCATTCGAATAACGAAGCAAAAATATAGCGTTGATTTATTTGCCGGATGAGTAGTGCGACTGTCCGCTTTGCGGCTGGCAGTCGAACAAAGCTTTACTTGTAGCAGGCAATACAGCATTCCGTCAACATCACAGACAATTGCTGTTGATTTTCAATGTTTTTAGCTTTTCTGACAGTGATCCGCTGTAAATCTTTTTTTACAGCGGATTTATCTGTATCATTCAATAAGGAGGTATAGTTTTTGCTGCCATATATTACAATATTCGGCAAACAGGTATCTTCCTATTCCCTTATGGCAGGAATCGGCTTTTTTATGATGTGGCTGGCTGTGTGGTTAGTTACACGAAAGCAGAAGGAAGTAGATCAGAACCATGTTCCGCACATTGCCCTTTCAGCTATGCTCGGGCTGTTTATCGGCGCGCATATTCTGTACGGAATTGTCAATTTCGGCATGTTGATCAGAGCGGTGAAGGATCACTTTTCGCTGCTCCATACCTTGCAGGATTATGGTATGTTTTTCGGTCTCATGTTTGGCGGAATGGTGTTTTACGGAGGCCTGTTCGGGGCGATAGTCGGGGCAGTTATCTATCTCAGGGCATTAAAGCTGCCATATTATCCTTACATGGACGCGATGGCGTTCTGCATTCCTCTCTTTCACGGATTTGCCCGCATAGGCTGCTTCCTTGGCGGCTGCTGCTACGGCATAGAATGTGAATGGGGGTTTGTCTATCACAACGCGCTCGAACCCTCCGCCAACGGAGTATCGAGATTCCCGGTGCAGCTTCTGGAATCAGGGATGGAATTCGTGCTTTTTGCGGTGCTGATGATCCTGTATATCAGGAGAAAATGCGGCGGAAAGCTGATGTATGTTTACATGCTTTCCTATGCGGTGGTGAGATTCCTTGACGAATTCCTTCGCGGAGATAAGGTTCGCGGATTTGTCGGCCCGCTCTCAACCTCGCAGTTTATCAGCGTGCTGATGTTTGTGACAGTGATCATTATCCTTATTGTCAAGTCGGTAAAAGGCAAAAAGTCCCCTGCTTTGGAAGAAGGCGCTCCCGCAGAGGAAGCTGTTCCCACGGAGGAAGCCGCTCCCACAGAAGACGCTGCTTCCGCGGAAGAAATGTAAATTCAGTTGTTTGACCACTACAATTCCTTGATTAAGGAGAAAAAACGATATGAAAACGTGTTACAATTGCGGTTCCCAGATGCCTGATGACGCTCTGGTGTGTACCAACTGCGGTTCGCCGCTTTCGGGCAGTACTATTCCCGGTCAGAATTATCAGCAGCAATACACTTCGCCGGGAAACGGTTCCGACATCAACACCAAGGCGGTTATTGCTCTGATCTTTGGCATAGGCGGACTTCTGCTCACCCTGGCAGCCCCGATTTTGCCCGGCGTGTCCTCTGTAGTGGGCATCGTTCTTTGCACTGTGGGTATTATCTTTGGCGTAAAGGCGAGAAACGAGACGCCGGTGGGGTACCCGGGAAGAGGAATGGCTACAGCCGGTCTGGTGTGTGCCATTATCGGTGTGGTCATCGGGGTAATTGCGACCTGTATCGTATGTGTCTGTACATGCGCGGTGTGTGCCGTTGCCGGTGCGAACGCCTCGGATTATTCCGGTTATTTTGAAGATTTTTCGGAAATTTTTGAATTGATTCTGATGTGGTAAGAAATACGAGGAGGAATTATTAATGAAAAAATGCAGCAAATGCGGCGTGGAAAATAAAAACAGCGCTGTAGTATGTATCGAATGCGGCGCTCCGTTAGGCGCTACCGCAACGTCAGCAGAACGTGCTTCGGGCGGCAACGGCAGCGAAGCGCTGGATTATTCCGCGATGGAGCAGTCCGGCAACGGAAAGATGTTGAATTATCAGCAGCCGGTTTATGCCCAGCAGGCGCCCACAGCCAGTCCCGGCGCATTGGGAAAAGCCGTCGCCTCACTTATTCTTGGTCTGGCAGGTCTGATCATCAGCTGTGTAGCTCCGTTTGTCAGCGGTATTCCGGCGATACTCGGTTTTCTTCTCAGCGTAATAGGAATCGTTTACGCTGTCAAGGGCAGAAACGGCATCCCCGTCAATTCTTCGGGCAGAGGAGTCGCTACGGCCGGAATGGTTTTCTCGATACTCGGCACGATCATCGGCGGCCTTATTTCACTTGTCGTGATTTGCACGCTTGTCGGCGTCATCGCATGTGTCTGCTCCACACCGACAACCAATATTGATTACTATACAATCGCTTCTATGATAATTTTTTAATATTTTCAGGTGGTAAATAAAATGGAACATATTGATATTTCAAAGCTGTTTTCAAATGTTTCCGATTATGTAAACCGGGCGGTAACAGTGTGCGGATGGGTCAAGACGTCCGCGGAAGTCAAGCCTATGACATTCATACAGCTGAATGACGGAACTACGACCATCAAAAATCTCCAGCTGACGATTCACCAGGATAAAATGTCTGAGGAGGAGTACAAAAGCGTTATCAAACCGCTTCTGAACTTCGGTGTTTCGTTGAAGGCAACGGGCGTGATTGTTCCCTCAGAGAGGAACATCATCGAATTAGAGGTGGATTCCGTTGAAATGCTCGGCGACTGCCCCTCGTCTTATCCGCTGCAGAAGAAAAAGACGAGCGTTGATTTCCTGCGCACGATTCCGCATCTGAGAACCAGAACCAACCTGATGAAGGCAGGTCTGACAATCCGTTCCCGCCTTGCTTTTGCCGTGCACAGTTATTTTACGAATAACGGATACACCTATGTTCACACGCCGATCATCACCGACAGCGACTGCGAAGGCGCCGGCGAGATGTTCAGAGTCACCACACAGCCGTGGAACGCGTCCTATCCATCCGAGGAAGAATACTACCGTGACGATTATTTTGGCCAGAAGGCCGGCTTGTCGGTGTCGTGCCAGCTGGAGGGAGAGATGGCAGCCGTGGGCGGTCTCGGGAAAATCTATACGTTTGGGCCGTCATTCCGCGCGGAGAAAAGCGATACCCCCAGACACGTCGCCGAATTCTGGCATGTGGAGCCGGAGGTGTGTTTTGCCGACATCAACGAGATAATGGATATAGGCGAGGAATTCATCAAGTATGTGATTAATGACGTCCTTGTCAATTGCGCAGAGGAAATGGAATTCTGCAATAAGTTTATTGAAAAGGGACTGATTGACAAGCTGAAACACGTAGTGGGCAGCGAATTTGCGCGCGTTGATTACACCGAGGCGGTCAAAATCCTCGAGGACAGCAAGCACAAGTTTGAATATCCCGTGTTCTGGGGCTGCGATCTGCAGACCGAGCATGAGCGTTACCTGACCGATGTGCATTTCAAGCGCCCTGTGTTTGTCGTCAACTATCCCAAGGATCTTAAGGCCTTCTATATGAAGCAGAATCCCGACGGCAAGACCGTCGCTGCAACAGATCTGCTGGTTCCCGGCGTGGGAGAGATTATAGGATGCAGTGAAAGAGAGACGGATTACGATAAGCTCGTAGAGGCGATGACGGCAAGAAATATGCCGCTGGAAGCCTATGAGAAGTATCTCGACACGAGAAAATACGGCTCCGTCCAGCACAGCGGTTTCGGTCTGGGTCTGGACAGGCTGGTTATGTACGTTTCCGGCATCAGCAACATAAGAGATGTCCTGCAATTCCCGAGAACCTACAAGAAGATTTATTGATTTATCAAATAAAAAGTCGCTGCGAGCGGTGAAACATTCCGCTTTCAGCGACTTTTTCTTTTGGTTGTTGTGAAATCAGAAATAACCTGTATTTTCAAACTGGGAAAGCTCCTGTTTACATTATTTGATTCCGTTTTCCGTGAGCAGCGCGAACGCGCCGCGCTTTCAGCCCCCGAAGAAAAGGTGTTCGATGAGGATCTTTCCGCCGAGGCAGATCAGGATAATGCCGCCCACCAGTTCTGCTTTGGATTTGTAGCGCGTGCCGAATACGTTTCCGACCTGTAATCCTCCGGCGGATATGGCGAATGTGGTGGCGCCGATGAGCAGCACCGCGGGAATAATACTTACATTCAGGAATGCGAAGGTAACGCCCACCGCAAGCGCGTCTATGCTGGTGGCGACTGCCAGGGGAAGCATCGTTTTGAAATCGAAGGAGCTGTCGGGCGTTTCGTCCTCATCGCCGGAAAGCGCTTCCCGCGCCATGTTGCCGCCGATGACGGCTAACAGCACAAAGGCGATCCAGTGATCTATGCTGGTTATCAATGATTCAAACTGTCTGCCGACAATATAGCCTATCAGCGGCATGAGCGCCTGAAAACCGCCGAAATACATTCCGACGGAAAAAACGTGCCGTTTGCCTATCTTTTTGACGGCAAGCCCCTTGCACACCGACACCGCGAACGCGTCCATGGAAAGTCCTACGGCGATAACAAAAAGGTCTAACAGATTCATTGATAATTCCCCCGTATGATGGATTGCAAGGAAGCAAACAAAAAAAGCGAAACCTATCTGCCCCCAAAAGCAGATAAGTCTCGCCATTTCATTTAAAGCCGGAAACTTCCGTTTCAGTATGTCGACTTTAACACACGGACATTTTTTTATCCAAAGCCCGTGCCGACTACTCCCTTACTGAGGACAAGTTTATCATATTTTTTGCCATTAGTCAATGCTAATCAGATAGCGGAATGATTTTTTGTTGACTTGACTATAATTCAGGGATATAATAAAATACATTCAGCTCAAAATAATAAAAATCGGAGGGGGAAACCAATGTCACTCAAAGGGAAAATACTCGTTGTGCTGACCGGAGGAACCATCGGAAGCACGTGCAGCGACGGGGTGAGAGGAATAATCGGCGATTCCCCCTATATATTGATACGTGAGTTCCGAAAAAAATATCATGACTATTCGGACTGCGAATTTGAGGTCATCAACCCTTACAGCATTCTGAGTGAAAATCTGACCTGTGAAGTGTGGTCATTGCTTTACGGCGCATTGTATCAAGTTGACACTTCGGAATATGACGGCATCATCATCACACACGGTTCCGATACGCTCGCTTATACGTCTGCCGCGATGGGAATGCTGATGCGGCACACCCAATGCCCCATCGTGCTGACGGCGGCCGACCGTCCCGCCGACGATCCCGCGAGCAATGCCCTGCCGAATTTCCGCGCCTCGGTCGATTTCGTACTGAACGTCGGGATAAACGGTGTGTTTGTTTCATACCGCAGGAATTCGGACGGCGAACAGGTGATTTACATCGCCACGCGGCTCTGCTCCGCCGACTGTTACGCCGACGAATTTTCGTCCTACGGCGGAAGCTGTTTTGGCGTCGTGCGGGAAGGAAATTTTATTTCCGGAACGTCGCCGCTGAATCCATCGCCAGAATCCATGCAGCGCGTATTTTCTCCCATTGCGGGTAAAAGCATTGACCTCGGCGCGAGGAAGATTCTACTGCTTCGCTCCTATCCGGGAATGGATTATTCCGTGATCAACCCGTGCGGTTACGCGGCAGTGGTCAATTACGGCTACCACTGCGCAACGGCATATACGGCATACACGGAGGGAAAGAGCACTTCCCTGCTGCATTTTTCCGAAATGTGCCGTGAATGCGGTGTTGATCTGTGGCTCGGCTCGTTTAAATGCTCCGAGAGTGAGATTTACTCCTCCCAGACGGAGAATGAGCGTTCGGGCATCAAGAAATTCTATGATATGTGTCCCGAGGCGGCTTATGTCAAGGCGGTTCTGGCCTATAACCTGTCCGGCCTAAATTCCGAAGAATTCATGCGGCACTGCGTTTTTTATGAAATAGTGGGACAAAAAATAACATATGGAGTGTGAAAGTTAAGATGAATAACACCGTTGCATTGACTGACGATGTAGTATGCCCGAATACGCCGGTGAACGCCGACCTGCTGAAGCTGTTCGCCATGATAGTGATGCTCATTGACCACATAGGCGCTTTTCTGATTCAGACGGACGACCCTCTTTACAGACCGTTGCGAATAATAGGACGGCTGGCATTCCCGATCTTCTGTTTTCTGATAGCGGAAGGTGCGCATTACACGCGGTCTATGCCGAAATACATGGGACGGCTTGCGCTGTTTGCCATTATCAGCACACCGCCGTATAATCTGGTTCACGGCAGTCAATGGTATTCCCGCGACAATATCAACGTATTCTTTACCCTGTTTTTTGGCCTTGCTGCCGTTTATTCCATTTCAGGGCTGCCGAAGGCGATCTTTGAAAAAATCGGAAAATTCCGGCTGGCGGAGAACCGGGGAGTGTGTGCGCTGTTGGGGCTGCCGCTGTGTGCGCTTTGCTATATGGAGGCATACTGGATGGACACCGATTACGGAGAATACGGCGTGGCTGCGATTTTGATATTCTGGCTGCTGCGGAAACAACCTTTCGGGGCATGGCTGGGATTCGCGGCGCTGACATTTGTTTTCTATGGCTATTTCATCCGGATCCCCAATCTGACAGGCGGCTTTGAATACTATCGGATCAATCTGAATAATGTGCTGACCAGACTGCTTTTTGTTCCCGAGGCGCGGCTGTATTCTTTCCCCCAGATCCAGCTGTACGCCATGTTCGCCGCTGTTCCGTGTCTGCTGTACAATGGAAAAAGAGCTACTGCCGACGGGAAGTTCTCACGGTCAGTAAAATATCTGTTCTATGCTTTTTATCCGACACATCTTTTCTGCCTGTGGCTGATACAGCTCCTGATTCGGTAGGAATCCCACGAAAAAACCGCACGAAAATAACATTGTATTTACGTCGGGATTGGTGTATACTTCATTTACAGTTATCGGCAGCTTGCTGCCTCTGCAAAGAATTATCTTAGGGGGAGAACGACATGAAATGTAATTATTGCGGAGCAGAGATTGCGGACAATGCTTTTTTCTGTGTTGTCTGCGGTAAGACTATCACTCGTTCGGACGGCAAAAACAGAAGAAAGGTTGATTTATCCAAGCCTTGCGATAATAACTTGAATCTGGATTCGGACGTTTTTGACGATAGCTCTGATGTGACCTGGAGAGCGTTTGATTTTGATCCACCGATGTATTCGGAAGAAACTGTATCGGTTCCGGAAAACACGATTCTTCTCGAGGAACCGTCAATCGTGAACCCGCAGTTCCCGGAGGAACCGTCAATCGTAAACCCGCAGTTCCCGGAGGAGCCGTCAATCGTAAACCCGCAGTTCCCGGAGGAGCCGTCAATCGTAAACCCGCAGTTCCCGGAGGAGCCGTCAATCATGAATACATATCCTCAAGAGGAACCGCAGATGATCAGGATTTTGCCCGAGGAATCGAAGCAAAATCAGAACGTTTCTTTTGACTTGCAGCAGAACGGAGTTCTGCCTGATGGGGAAAGACAGGTGATTCCGCCGCCTGTGCAGCGGCAGACGATCCCACCGCAGAACGCCGTAACGGCGCCGGACATCAACGCGATGAGAAACAATGTGATCGCCGGATTTGCTTACAGACATTACAATAAGGCTGATTATTTCGGAAAGGTGGAAGGACAGCCAAAATCGTTCACGTTATTCGGCAACACTCTTACAATTACGCCGGACAAGGATGCTTTCAATACATACCGGCTGAAATTCAGAGATCTTGCTTTTCGATACACCAACAAATTTATCAGGGAATACAGCCTGCTGGTGGTCAATCTGGAAACCTTTGTGCAGTATTTTCCCGCTCTTTACCTTTCCAACATGGAATATGTGATTCATACGGCCATGGATGTGCTGGCAGGCGAGAATATCTGGACACAGACATTTGCTTCGTTTTATCAGCGACATTCGGCCAGCTACCACGAAGCGATGGATGTTTATCAACTTACTGTCAACAACATTGATTTGACATTGCTACATCAACCCCGGATAATGCAGAATAACAGGGGCTATATGCCGGGGGCTGCTATAGGTTTTTCGGGAACAAACGGCATTGCGGTCAGCGAGGACATGGCGACAGGAATGAATTATGCGAGGAATGTCTTTGCTCAGAATTCCGTCAAAGCCGCAGGTCTCAGCATCCCGCAGAAAACGCAGATATTCCGGCGAATTGTTCCGTCTGTGCTGTTTCACAAGGTGTTTACAGATTACTGGCAGGTATTTCTGTCCGTAGTAGGGCAGCTGAGGGAAAGCGGCCGGAATATCTGGATCGGAACAAATGAAATGGCTCAACAGACGGATAATATGTTCAGGAATCTTTCGAATCCGCGTTTTCCGCAGGAGCAAACGCCTTCGCTTTTGCTAAAGATGCTTGGGTTGTTCCCTTACAATAAGCCTGTATTTTTCCGTATGACAAGGATGTATGGCGATACTCCCGAAATATCCGCCGTCAGGCAGTACTTCGGATATACTGATTTAGGGAATCCGCGCATCATCTGACGATTTTTTCTCTTATAGACAACTCACACCGTGCACTGTAAAAAATCAATGCGCGGTGTGAGATTTTTTTATGTGATCATGCTTTGTCTTTGGTCTTTGAAGCACCTCTGCGGTGCTTTACGGGATTGGGTTTGATCTGACTGTCTTCATTCGAGGCCGTCATGCAGCAGCACAGGGTCATCAGGCTGTCGTTGAGATGGACGTTTTCGCTCACGGCGTCGCTGTATTTCATTGAAATATCGTAGTGGCTGAAATTCCAGAAGCCGCGCACGCCGCAGCCGTAAAGAATGTCCGCGACCTGTTCCGCGCTCTCCTTCGGCAGGCAGAGCACCGCCGCCTGCGGCTTTTCCGACAGACAGTATTCTTCGAGTGTGCTGACGTCCAGCACGGTCATCCCGTTAATCAATGTGCCGATAATAGCGGGATTGCTGTCAAACACCGCCGTCAGTCGGAATCCGCGTGAAGCAAAATCCACATGATTGAGAACGGCGCGCCCTAAATTGCCCGCTCCGAGCAGCACGGCGGAGTAATGGCTGTCAAGCCCCAAAATGCTGCTCAGTTCGTCGCAGAGCTTCGGCACGTCGTAGCCGTAGCCCTGCTGACCGAAGCCGCCGAAGCAGTTGAGATCCTGCCGTATCTGCGAGGCGGAAGAACCCATCTTTTCGGCGAGTACCTGGGAGGATACCCGGTAAACGCCGCTGTTTTTGAGTTCAAGCAGAAATCTGTAGTAACGCGGAAGCCGGCGCACTACCGACATGGAAATTTTCTTGCTTTTTGACATGATGCATTAACCTCCACAAAAAGCAATGCTTTCTTCTATTATTTTACACTTTCTCTGGTGTAGTCCAACAGACCGCCCGCGAGGATGATGTCGCGCTGACGTTCGGACACCTGACAGTTCACCTTGAAGGATGTTCCCTTTGTCTTGTTGCGTACGGTGATTTCGTCTTTGCCGATCAGCTCGCGGACATCGGGGATTTCCAGTTCGTCCATCTGATCGATGGTGTCGTAATCGGCTTCATTGACAAAGGTCAGCGGAACAATACCGGCGTTGACGAGGTTGGCAAGGTGGATGCGCGCAAAGGATTTGACGATGACAGCTTTGATGCCTAAGTACAGCGGAACGAGAGCCGCGTGTTCACGAGAGGAACCCTGACCGTAGTTGCTTCCGCCGACGATAATACCCTTGCCCTCGGCGCGGCAGCGCTCGGGAAACTGCTCGTCGCACACGGCAAAGCAGAAATTGGAGAGGAAGGGAATGTTGGAGCGATAGGGGAGAATCTTCGCACCGGCGGGCATGATGTGGTCGGTGGTGATGTTGTCGCCCACCTTAAGGAGCGTCTTTGCCTCGATTTTTTCGGGAAGCGGCTCGGAGGTGGGGAAGGGTTTGATATTGGGACCGCGGAGAATTTCAACGGAATCCATTTCTTCCACAGGAGCAGGAGGAACGATCATGTTGTCATTGATGAGGAATTTCTCCGGCAGAGGAATTTCCACAGCCTCGCCCAGCTCACGCGCGTCGGAAAATACGCCGGCGATGGCGGAAACGGCTGCCGTTTCGGGTGAAACGAGATAAATCTGTCCGTCCTTGGTGCCGGAGCGGCCTTCAAAGTTGCGGTTGAAGGTGCGCAGCGAAATGCCCTTGGAATTGGGCGACTGTCCCATACCGATGCAGGGTCCGCAGGCACATTCCAGAATTCTCGCGCCGGCAGCGATGATGTCGGCTAATGCGCCGTTAGCAGCCAGCATGTTGTATACCTGCTTGGAACCGGGGGCAATGCCGAGGCTTACGTCAGGGTGAACCGTCTTGCCTTTGAGTATGTGAGCCACGCGCATGAGGTCAAGATAGCTGGAATTGGTGCAGGAACCGATCAGCACCTGGTCGATCTTCTGTCCCTTCAATTCGTCGATGGTCTTTACATTGTCGGGCATATGGGGAGCGGCTGCCATGGGAGCCAGCTCACTGAGGTTGATTTCAAGAATTTCATCATAATGCGCGTCGTCGTCGGGTTTCAGCTCTGTCCAGTCGGCTTCTCTGCCCTGCGCCTTGAGGAATGCCTTGGTGATTTCGTCGGAGGGGAAGACGGAAGTGGTCGCGCCGAGTTCTGCGCCCATGTTGGTGATGGTGGCTCTTTCGGGAACGGTGAGTGTCTTGACGCCCTCGCCGCCGTATTCAATGATCTTGCCTACGCCGCCTTTGACCGACATTCTGCGCAGCACCTCGAGGATTATATCCTTTGCCGATACCCACGGAGAGAGCTTTCCTGTCAGATTGATGCGCACCATCTTGGGCATTGTAATGTAATAGGTGCCGCCGCCCATTGCAACTGCGACGTCCAGACCGCCCGCGCCCATTGCCAGCATACCGATGCCGCCGCCGGTGGGCGTGTGGCTGTCGGAGCCGATGAGGGTCTTGCCGGGAATGCCGAAGCGTTCAAGATGAACCTGATGGCAGATGCCGTTGCCCGGACGTGAGAAGTATATGCCGTGCTTCTTTGCCACACTCTGAATGAAGCGGTGGTCGTCGGCGTTTTCAAAGCCTGTCTGGAGAGTATTGTGATCGATGTAAGCGACCGAGCGCTCGGTCTTGACTCTCGGCACGCCCATCGCTTCGAATTCGAGGTAGGCCATGGTGCCTGTCGCGTCCTGCGTGAGGGTCTGGTCGATTCTCAGGCCGATGTCGGTGCCCTGTACCATTTCGCCCTCGACGAGGTGAGCTTGAATGATTTTTTCAGCTATAGTATAACCCATTTGCAAAAAACTCCTTCGCTAAAAAATAGTTACATAAGGTATTATCTTATATTTTGGCTGATTTGTCAATGTTTTAACGAAAAATTCATCAGAACATGCATATCCGGGACATGGCATGAATAACTATTTGACAGAAATTAAAAGAAGTGCCAAAAACAGGTACTTCCTCAAAAGGAGAGAAGCTCATGGAATGTAAAGCTGCGGGCGAATCGGTATTCGCCAAGGAAGTTTTATTCGAGGGGAACTGCGAGCAGGCGGTGGATACCGAGCTGACCCTGCCCGATTACTGTCCCGACATAGGCAAGCTGCTCAAATGCCGCCTTGTTCCTATGATCACATCCCGCCAGGTCAATTTTGATTCGCTTGTGGTGGAAGGTACCGCGAGAATCTCGGTGATCTATCTCGACGACCGCGACAAGAAACTCCGCTGCTGCGACAGGGATTATCCGTTCAGGGCCAGCGTGCCTTTTGACGGCAATAATGAGAATTGCAAGCTGATCGCCGCGGCGCATGTGGATTACGTCAACTGCCGCGCGGTAAGTCAGCGCAAGCTGGATATACACGGAGCCTTCACCGTACACATGACGGCTGTCTGCCGCAGGGAGAACGAACTGATAACAGACGTTCAGGGCGAAGGACTCAGGCTGCGCAGGGAAAGCCGTGAGATCAGCGATCTGGTGTGCTGTGCGCAGACCGGCTTTGATCTCAGTGAAGCCATCGAACTGAGCGAAGGCAAGCCGCCCGTTTCCTCCATTATCCGCAGCAATGCCGTGCTGTGCGTCGAGGAGATACAGACCATTCCCGGCAAGCTGACTGTCAGGGGCGACGCGGTCTTCACAATGGTCTACTGCACGGAACAGGATGATTCCCCGGAACGTCTGGAATACATCATTCCGTTCAGCCAGTTCTTTGACATTCCCGGTCTTGACGAGGAATGCAAGACAGACGTCACACTCCGCTGCGACATGCTGGAGGTTTCGCCGCGCACCGATTCGGACGGAGAATACCGCAGAGTGGACGTGGATATCCGCGTGTCAGCCGACGTCATGGTGTACAGGGACAGGGAAGCCTCATGGGTGAACGATGCCTATTCCGTGGATTACGAGCTGAACTGCGTCAGAAAGCAGGTGCGTCTGGAAAGGCTCTGCAACACGTTATCTGATACGGTGGTTTATAAGCAGTCGGTCGATACCGGCGACATCAGGATAGAGAGTGTAGGCGACCTGTGGGCGGAGATTATAGACAGCCGCGGCATCTACCGCGACGGCAAGACGGTCGTCACGGGAAATATGGCTGTCTGCATGATTATCCGCGACCCTTCCAAGGGCATTGCCTACAGCGAGAAAAACGTGCGCTTTGAATGTGCCGTTTCGCAGACCGCTTCCTGTGACAACGTCCGTTCCGAGTGCAGTGTGGGCGTAAAATCCTGCGGCTACACAGTTACGGCAGACAACAGGCTGGAGATTCAGGCGGAGCTTTGCATTCACAGCGCGCTGTATGAGGATATTCCGGCGAGGCAGATATGCTCGGTCGAGCTGGACGAGAACCGCCAGAAGTCGCCTGAGAACCGTCCGGCAGCCGTGCTGTATTTTGCGGACGCGGGTGAGGAATTATGGGATATTGCCCGCGAGTATAATTCCTCTGTCGAGTCCATCCGACTGGACAACGGAATAGAGGGCGACGCGGTCGAAGAAAGCCGATTGCTGATAGTGACAGCTTAACGAATTAACGCCGGAAGGAGAGCGCAATAAAAACATGGGAGACAACAAAATCTACAGAGACATCGCCGAACGCACCGGCGGCGATATTTATATAGGCGTCATCGGCCCTGTCAGAACGGGCAAGTCCACCTTTATCAAACAGTTCATGGAGACGCTGGTCATCCCGAACATGAGCAGCAAGTACAAGGTGGAGAGAGCGACCGATGAAATGCCGCAGTCGGCAGCCGGACGCACCATCATGACCACCGAGCCGAAATTCATTCCCGAAGAAGCGATTGAGATCGATCTCGATGAAACTGCGTCGTTCCGGGTGAGAATGATCGACTGCGTGGGCTATATCGTACCCTCGTCCTTAGGCTACATCGAGAACAACGCGCCGCGCATGGTTAAAACGCCGTGGTACGACGAGGAAATTCCCTTCAATCTCGCCGCCGAAATCGGCACGCGCAAGGTCATCACCGAGCATTCCACCATCGGACTGGTCGTGACGACCGACGGCAGCATCAGCGACATTCCCCGTGAGGAATACGAGGAAGCGGAAGAACGCGTCATCAATGAGCTGAAAGAGATCAAAAAGCCCTTCGCGGTGCTGCTCAACTGCGCCGATCCGGCCAAGGAAGAAAGCATCACGCTGGCCGAGCGGCTCACGGACAAATACGGCGTTCCGGTCATGGCGGTCAACTGTCAGCAGATCAGCGAGAGCGAAATACAGGGCGTGCTTTCGGAAGTGCTTTATGAATTCCCCGTTCGTTCCGTGGCTATCGACATGCCGGGCTGGATCAATTCCCTCGACCGCGACCATTGGCTGAGATCTGACATTATGGGCACTATCCGTTCCGCCGCGAAGGGAATCCGCCGCATCCGGGAGATTGACACCCTTGTGTCGGCGCTGTCAGACAATCAGTATGTGACAGGCGCTGCTACCCGCAGCATAGACCTCGGCACCGGAAAGATCCGGGTCAAGGTCGAGTTGCAGCCGGAGCTTTTCTACAAGATTATTGGCGAAAAAACCGGCTTGCAGATTCGCAACGAAGCCGACCTGATGAATTCCATCGCGGAGCTTGCCGCCGTCAAGAGCAAATACGACAGACTCAGCGACGCGCTCGACGAGGTGGAGCGCACGGGCTACGGCATCGTCATGCCATCCATGGACGAACTGACGCTGGAAGAACCCGAACTGATGCGCCAGGGCGGCCGGTACGGCGTGCGGCTGACCGCTTCGGCGCCGTCGCTGCATATCGTCAAGACCAACATCACCACCGAGGTAGCGCCGATTGTCGGCTCCGAAAAGCAGTCGGAGGACCTGGTGAAATATCTGCTCCGCGGCTTCGAGGAAGAACCTTCATCGATTTGGCAGTCGAATATTTTCGGCAAGTCGCTTCATGAACTGGTCAACGAGGGGCTTCACAACAAGCTCAGCAAGATGCCGATGGACGCGCGGGACAAAATGCGCGAGACCATAGAGAGAATCATCAACGAGGGATGCAGCGGACTGATCTGTATCATTCTGTGATAATAATTTTATAAGAATGTGAAGCGCGGCGTAATCCGACATTTTTGGTTGAATTACGCCGCATTGTTATTTGTCAAATTTACCACTATGTATGGTGGAACTGCACAAAGGCGGTTGCGAAACAGGATGCCGCAATACGCTCATTTGTCAGCGATTTTTCTAAAACGTTGAATTCTTTAATGAATGAATTTAATAAATGATATGGTAAAAGACTTGAATATTAATGGTAAAGTACGATAAAAAGGATTTTCGACAAGAATTTCCATAACGTTATAAACTGATAAAATCATTGCCGCGTATTTGTGATAATTATTCAAGTCAAGCTGTTGTGTTATCATTGCTGTGAAATATGATGATAAAAATATTGTTTTATGATTTCGATAATCACAAATTGCTGTGACTTATTAACACGTTATCTGAATAACATAAAAAATTGTGGAATGATACAAACTTTTGCGAAATCGGTATTTTTCACTCGAAAACAATTGAAAAAAGGGAAAATCTATGTTAGCATAATTCACGGTAGGATTCGTCGACGGAATATTACCCTATTGCCCGGGAAACATCTTTATCCGACAGCGTTCGGAAACAAAGAATAAATATACGATTTGGAGCTGTATCTATGAATAACAGTGGCGAAATAATTATGTCTCAGAAAAACAAAAATCTGATTATGTGCGGGTTAAATGAAAGTGAATATTCCGACAAGAAGGCGATCATGAGCGAAGTGGACGGCAGGATCATTTCTGTCACCAATGACAGCGAGGCTTTTATGAACGCGATTGTGAAGCATCCTGACGCAAGCGTTCTGATAGAGATGCTGGTAGGCGACAGGGACGCGGTGTCATTTATGAGGGAAACCAAAAGAAAACATTCCCATTGCCGCCCGGTTTTTATTGTCCTGTGTGAATATGTGTCGTTCAGAATGGAACGGGAGCTCTACAGCGCAGGTGCTTCGTATGTGCTGGCCAAGAGCGCGCTGCCGGGAGCCATCCGGTCGATCATGCATGAACGTTTCGGGATTGACCGCGCGGCGACTGGCGATTATCGCGGCCGTCAGATTTACCGTGATTTTGATCCATCGGAGCTGGAGATCATGGTGACGGACATCATGCACAAGGTGGGTGTTCCTGCCCATATCAAGGGGTATCAGTACCTCCGCTGTGCCATCATCAAAACCGTCATGAAGCCGGAAATCATCAATGCCGTTACCAAGGAGCTTTATCCGGGCGTTGCCGAGTGCTTTTTCACCACGCCTTCCCGTGTGGAACGCGCGATCCGCCACGCCATCGAGGTCGCGTGGGACAGAGGGGACATTGACTTCCTCTCGACCTATTTTGGCAGCACCGTCCAGAATTCGCGCGGCAAGCCGACCAACAGCGAATTCATCGCCATCATCGCGGACAAGCTGCGAATGACCCTTCGCACGGCATAATTCCAAAATAAACAAGCCGGACTGAGAAATCCTGCCTTGGCAGAAAACCTCAGTCCGGCTTTTATTGGAGGAAAACTAATGTCTGTACATACGCTTGCTGCCGCCCAATCCGCAACCCGCAAGCACAATGGCTGTGATGGAAATAACAGTACCTACAATTCCGAGCGACAGTGCAAAAGCCGCCATAACATTTCTTCTCATAAATCAACACCACCTTTCAATCGTAGTTATATTATAACCCTAAAATTTGTCTAAATTATGTCCATAATAAGTATATTAATAAAATTCAACACAAAATCACATAATATTTTCAAATTATTATTGAATTTCGTGCGATTATTGATTATAATAAATATGCATATTACCACAGATTGGAGATATTCAGTATGGCAGACTACCGTATAGTAGACAGCGTGGAAGCGCTGGAAGAAAAGCTCGCAGAGGTCAAGGCAGCGCAAAGGATATTTGCCACCTATACACAGGAGCAGGTCGATAAGATATTCCTTGCCGCAGCAACCGCCGCGAACATGGCAAGGCTCCCGCTTGCCAAGATGGCGGTCGAGGAAACCGGCATGGGTGTTGTTGAGGACAAGGTCATCAAGAACAATTACGCGGCGGAGTACATTTACAACGCCTACAAGGACACGAAAACCTGCGGCGTTATCGAAGAGGACAAGGCATTCGGCACCATGAGGATTGCGGAGCCGATCGGCGTTGTCGCCGCTGTCATTCCCACCACCAACCCGACATCCACAGCGATCTTCAAGACGCTGATCTGTTTGAAGACCAGAAACGGCATTATCATCAGCCCGCACCCCAGAGCCAAGAAGAGCACCATCGCCGCGGCGAAGCTCGTATTGGAAGCGGCTGTCAAAGCTGGTGCTCCCGAGGGAATCATCGGCTGGATTGACGTGCCTTCCCTTGAAATGACCAACCTTGTCATGAAGGAATCCGACATCATTCTCGCTACCGGCGGCCCCGGTATGGTCAAGGCGGCTTACAGCTCCGGCAAGCCTGCTCTCGGCGTCGGCGCGGGAAATACCCCGGCTATTATCGACAAGTCGGCTGACATCCTGCTTGCCGTTAATTCCATCATTCATTCCAAGACATTTGACAACGGCATGATCTGCGCTTCCGAGCAGTCTGTCATCGTTGACAAGGAAATATACGATGCGGTGCGCGCCGAATTCGCGGCGAGAGGCTGCTATTTCCTGAAGGACGACGAGAAGGACAAGGTGCGCAAGACCATGATCATCAACGGCTCTCTCAACGCTAAGATCGTCGGTCAGAAGCCCGTCACGATTGCCGCGCTTGCGGGAGTGGAAGTTCCCGAAGCAACCAAGGTGCTGATCGGCGAAGTCGAAAGCGTCGACATCTCCGAGGAATTCGCGCATGAAAAGCTCTCGCCCGTGCTGGCTATGTACAAGGCGGAAGATTTTGAGGACGCTGTGGCCAAGGCGGAGCAGCTTGTCGCGGACGGCGGCTATGGACATACCTCCTCGCTCTACTGCAACGCACTCACCGAAAGAGAAAAGATCGCTGAATTCAGCGAAAGAATGAAGACCTGCCGCATTCTCGTCAATACCCCTTCCTCACACGGCGGTATAGGCGATATATACAACTTCAAGCTGGCTCCCTCGCTCACATTGGGCTGCGGCTCATGGGGCGGCAACTCCGTTTCCGAAAACGTTGGCGTAAAGCACCTTTTAAACATCAAGACGGTAGCCGAGAGGAGAGAGAACATGCTTTGGTTCAGAGCGCCTGAAAAGGTATATATCAAGAAGGGCTGCCTGCCCGTTGCTCTCGACGAATTGAAGAACGTCATGGGCAAAAAGAAGGTATTCATCGTCACCGACCAGTTCCTTTACAAGAACGGTTACACCAAGGGCATTACCGACAAGCTCGACGAGATGGGCATTATCCACGCGACGTTCTTTGACGTGGCTCCCGATCCGACCCTTTCCTGCGCACTGGAAGGCGTCAAGCAGATTCGCGCCTTCGAGCCTGACTGCATCATCGCTGTTGGCGGCGGTTCTGCGATGGACGCCGGCAAGATCATGTGGGTGCTCTACGAACATCCCGAAGCAGATTTCAGGGATATGGCTATGCGCTTCATGGACATCCGCAAGAGAGTCTACACCTTCCCCAAGATGGGTGAGAAGGCATACTTCATTGCCGTTCCGACCTCTGCCGGCACAGGCTCCGAAGTAACGCCTTTCGCCGTTATCACCGACGACGAAGGCATCAAGTATCCGCTTGCCGATTACCAGCTCCTGCCGAATATGGCGATTGTGGACGCCGACATGCAGATGACCGCTCCCAAGGGCCTTACCTCCGCTTCCGGTATCGACGCCATGAGCCACGCTCTGGAAGCCTACGTTTCCATTATGGCCACCGATTACACCGACGGTCTGGCGCTGCAGGCTATCAAGACCATCTTCGACTATCTGCCGACCTGCTACGAAGACGGCAATAATCAGCCTTTCGCAAGAGAGAAGATGGCCAACGCCGCCACACTCGCCGGTATGGCATTTGCCAACGCCTTCCTCGGCATCAATCACTCGCTGGCTCACAAGCTGGGCGCCTATCACCACATCGCCCACGGTATTGCCAACGCCCTTGTGCTCACCCATGTCATGCGTTACAACGCCGCCGAAGTACCCACCAAGATGGGCACCTTCTCGCAGTACGATCATCCCAAGACGCTAAGAAGATACGCGGAGATCGCGGAGTACCTCGGCATTCCCGGCGCGGACGACAACGAAAAGCTGGAAGGCCTGATCGCCAAGCTGGAAGAGCTCAAAGAGAAGATCGGTATCAAGAAGACCATTGCCGATTACGGCGTATCCGAAGAGGACTTCCTCGCCACGCTCGACGAGATGAGCGAGAATGCTTTCGACGACCAGTGCACCGGCGCCAATCCGAGATACCCGCTCATCAGCGAGCTGAAGGAAATCTACAAGAAGGCGTACTACGGAAACTAAAGAATAGAGAATAAATAATAGATAATAGATAATAGTTTCGGAGCGCTGTGCGCTGGAATATAGTCAGGAGGTCAATACTATATGGAATTTGATACAAGTAAGATGGAAGTTATCGCCGAAAGACCCAATAAGGTCATTTACAGATGCGGCGATTATACGATCAAGGTTTTCAACGAGGATTTCTCCAAGGCGGACATCCTCAACGAAGCTCTGAATACCGCAAGAGTCGAGGAAACAGGTCTGAATATCGCTAAGGTGCAGCAGGTCACCATGATCGACGGCAAATGGGCGATTGTCTTCGACTACATCGAGGGCACCACTCTCGCACAGCTGATGGAGCAGAATCCCGACAAGCTGGACGAATATCTCGAACTGTTTGTCGATCTCCAGCTGGAGGTGCAGAGCAAGAGAGCCAGACTGCTCAACAAGCTCAAGGACAAAATGGAGAGAAAGATCTCCGAAACAGGTCTTGACGCGACCACCCGCTACGAGCTTGACACCCGTCTGGCCGGCATGAAGAAGCACGTCAAGGTTTGCCACGGCGATTTCAACCCCAGCAACATCATTATCACTCCCGAGGGCAAGGCATTTGTGCTCGACTGGTCGCACGTTACCCAGGGCAACGGCGCGGCGGACGCGGCGAGAACCTACCTGCTCTTCTCCCTGGAGGGCAAAACAGAGCTTGCCGAAAAATACATGAAGCTCTTCTGCAAAAAGAGCGATACCGCCAGACAGTATGTGCAGCAGTGGCTTCCGATCGTCGCGGCTTCGCAGTCTGTCAAGGGCAAGCCCGAAGAGAGAGAATTCCTGCTCAGATGGGTCAACGTGGTAGAGTATCAGTAATTCATTCAATCGCATCATAGCGGCTTTCCATTCAATCACAACGGGACATGCGGCGGCTCAGGCGTCACATGCCCCGTTTCTCTTTACCAAAAAAATTAAGCTGAATATCACCGCCAATTCATAAACTTTTGTTTGACAAAAAGGCACTTGTATGATTTAATATATAAGATAGGTTTTATGAAAATGGTTTTGGTTTTAGCAGTGTATTTTATAGGCGCAAATTTGTTTAAGAAGGGACATTATTAATAATATGAGCAAGAATATAGCCATCATCTTCGCCGGAGGCAGCGGCGCAAGAATGGGTTCCGGTATGCCGAAGCAGTTCCTTGAGGTGGCAGGCAAGCCCATCATCATTCATACCCTTGAATTATTTGAAGAGCACGACATGATTGACAAGATATACATCGCCTGCAAGAAAGAATATATCAAGCACCTCAGGCGACTGATTGAGAAAAATCTCATCCGTAAGGTAGCGGGCGTTGTTCCCGGAGGCTCCACAGGTCAGGATTCCATTTACAAGGCGTTGAAGATGGCATATGACGAAAATGACGGCGATGACATTGTTCTGATTCATGACGGTGTGCGCCCGCATATCACTTCGGCAGTTATCAGCGAGGACATCGAGTGCGTCAGGCAGAACGGTTCGGCCATCACCTGTACCCCTCTCTTTGAAACGCCTGTCATCAGCTCAGACGGCAAGACGATTGACGACGTGCCTTCGAGAGACGGATTCTTTACCGCGCAGGCGCCCCAGTGCTTCTACCTGAAAGACGTCATCGAAGCCCATGAGCAGATGCGGCAGATCAATCCGAATTATGAGGGAATCATCGACACCTGCACCCTGATGAAAAAGCTGGGACATGAAGTGGTGATGGTGCAGGGCAACAGAGGAAACGTCAAGGTGACAACTCCCGAGGATCTGTATATATTTCACGGGCTTGTACAGTATCACGAGGTAGAGCAGATATTCGGCTTCGGCGAGAAGGAAGTCGTGAGCAGACTCAAAAAGTAAGCGTCCGTTTTATGAATAGGCTTGTTTTATATTAATTAAGACGTGGGGTTTTTTTATATGCATAATGATGAGCAAAAGAATGCATTCAACGAGTTGTTTACTGAGGTTTATGATGATGAAACGCAGCAGATAACCCTTGATAAAAAGGGCAAAAAGGCGATATGGATTACTGCCAAGGCTGAAGGCAATTTTATGCGCAAGATCAAGTGGAATATCCACGACGCCATCGTGCAGTTTTTTGATCCGGTCAACCAGTTCTTTATCGACCGCGATGAGGCGATTGGCACGCGCAAACGCCGTAAGCTGCTGAAAGACGCGAAGATCATTCCCAACCGTATTGTGTTCGGCACATTCCAGAATTGCTATACCTGCAACTGCAAGTATGTGGCCGATGAAATACTCCGGCGCGGTCTCAACTACGAGTTGATTTTTCTCGTGAATGGCGATGTGTTCTATCACAAAGAAAAGTACAATATCCCTGACGGAGTCAAGTTAGTACTCAGAGGCTCCCTGGCCAGTTATATTGCCCTCGGTACGGCAAAAATCTGGATTGACAACGCCCTCAACTGCATATGGAAGGAAATGCCCAAAAAGCCGGAGCAGGTCTATATTGACCTGTGGCACGGCTCTCTCGGCATCAAGCGTCTCGGAGGCGATCCGCGCTGGATCAAGCTGGCAAAGCACTCCGCCGAGTTTATCGACTATTTTGTGACTGACAGCGTGTTCGAGGAAGAAGTGTTCCACACATCCTTCTGGCCCGATGTGCCGCAGCTCAAATTCGGACATCCGAGAAACGACATTCTCTTTGACCAACAGAGAATGAAGGAATTGCGGGAAAAGGTGTATAAATTCTATAAGATAGATCCGGGTGTCAGGACGGTGCTCTACGCGCCGACCTTCCGCGACAATAAATCCGATGTCAGCGCCATCAGGATTGACTGCATGAAGCTGAAGGATACCCTCGAGAAGAAATTCGGCGGCGAGTGGAAGGTGATCGTCAAGGCACACATGCACAACCGGCACAACAGCCAGCTGCGCCATATGGTTGCCAACCGCGACTCCATCATCGACGCGAGCGACTACATAGACATGCAGGAGCTGATCGCTGCTGCTGATGTGGGCATCACCGATTATTCCAGCTGGATATTTGATTTTATGCTCAAAGGCGCGCCGGCGTTTATTTATGCCCGCGACATCAAGCAGTATATCAATTCCAGAGGCTTCTATTATCCGCTGAGCGAAACGCCGTTTTCTATTGCCGAAAACGATGAAACGCTGTCGAAAAACATAATGGATTTTGATGAAGCCGATTATGCGGAAGCAGTGAAAAAATTCCTTGACGACAAGCAGTGCTACGAGGACGGTCACGCCGCGGAGCGCATAGTGGACTTTATCTGCGAACTCAGCGCTGAGGCGAAATAATATGGAAAACCCGATTTTGATAAAAACGCTTCGCTGGGACAACATCTACCTTAAAGCAGGGCTGGAAGGAGACCTTGAAGGCGCTGAATTCGCGGTCGCTGACAAGGGCAGCGGCAAAGTATATCCTGTGGATTGGTTTGACCCTGAGACAGGCGAACTGACCGTCAACGTCACTAATATCGGCGGCGCGAAAATGCTTTCCAACGGCGTTTGGTATCTGAAATGCCGCACCGGTGGGGGAGAGTGGTCTGTCATTCCCATCAGCCTGGAGGTCGGATACTGCCTCAACGGTATGGACAAGGTTTTCCGTTACGCGGGAACCTGCTATGCCTGCGTGTATACCCTTGTGCCTGTCAGGGACGGTGAGAAGCTCATCTTTGAGATGACTTTCACCTATATGGTGCGCAACGACAATATCCGCAAGCGCAAGTTCAGAGTTGAAGCGCCCAAATTCAAAAAACGATTTATCAAAAAGCTGATTTACTTTCTGGAAAACATCATCAATCTGATTTATCAGATCGTATCTCATGTCACACCGAAAAACGGCACGCGCGTGCTGCTGATGTCGGAGTCAAGGTGTCCGATCAACGGAAATCTGAAAGCCATCGACGACCGCATAAGGGAACGCGGTCTTGACAAAACGCGTCTGAAAATGTCGTACTTCTTTGTCAAAATACTCGAGGACGACAACGACCTGAAAATTCTCCGCACATGGCTGAAGCTCGCCTTTATCACCGCGCGGCAGGATGTTATTTTGATAGACGATTATTCCACCTTTTTCAATAACGTCAAGATTCATCCCAAGACAACGCTGGTGCAGGTGTGGCATGCGGGCGTCGGCTTCAAGGCGGTGGGTTACGCACGCTTCGGCAAGAAGGGCACCCCGAACCCGTGGCGCTGCTGTTACCGGCAGATCGATTACGCCATTGTCGGCGGCGAATTCCTGCGGGAGGTCTACGCCGAGGTGTTCGGCATAGACCGCGAACGCTGCCTGCCCTACGGACTGCCGCGGCTTGACAATTATCTCGACGCGAAAAAGGTCGCCGTGTTCCGGCGCGACTTTTACGACAAAAATCCCGACTGGCAGGGGCGGAAGATCATCCTCTTTGCGCCCACGTTCAGGGGTCCCAGCCAGCGAACCGCGTATTATCCCTATGAAATGCTCGACTGGGAAAAGATTTATGACTTTTGCGGAGACGAATATCTGTTTGTCATCAAGCAGCACCCCTTTATTATGACTCCTCCGGAGATCGCCCCGAAATATGCGGGAAGGATTATCGACTTCTCACGCTATCCGGACATCAACGAGCTGTTTTATGTCACCGATATTCTTATCACAGATTATTCGTCCAATATATACGAATTCTCGCTCCACCGCAAGCCCATGCTCTTCTATGCCTTTGACAAAGAGGAGTACGAACTCATGCGCGGTCTGCATCGCACACTCGACCGTCACGCGCCCGGCAAGGTCTGCCGCACCACGGAGGAACTTCTGGACGCTATCGGCAAGGGCGATTTTGAAATGGAGCGTCTCTATCGCTTTGTCAGGGAGAACTTCGACAATACCGAGGGACTTGCAAGCGACAAGGTGATAGACAATATTATTCTTCATGACTAACCCGTTATATTTCTCCTTTTTTGTGATGCGCACGGGCAAATTCACACAATGATTTGTCTGTGCGCATTTCCTTTTTTGTTTTACTTTAACGAATTAGCATGGTAGTGCAATAAAGCACAATAATTCACTTGCACTCTTGCAAAATTAGTGATAGAATAATGATACTAAAGAACGCAGAAAACAGGGTGATAATAAAATGATAGCTATCATTGATTACGGAGCGGGAAACATTCTCAGCGTGCAGAAGGCGCTGGATCATATCGGCTGCGAGAATATTGTGACCTCCGACGCGGCGGTTATTTCGGCCGCCGACGGTGCGGTGCTGCCGGGAGTCGGCTCCTTCGGCGACGCGATGGACCATCTTGCCGCGAGCGGACTTGTCAGCGCCGTGAAGGATTTTGCGGCGAGCGGCAAGCCTTTCCTCGGCATATGTCTTGGCTTGCAGGTGCTATTTGATGCGAGCGAGGAATCGCCGGAGGCTTCCGGGCTTTCGCTTATGCATGGCCAGGTGAAGCGGTTCCCGTCGGATATGGGGCTGAAAATCCCGCAGATCGGCTGGAATTCCATTGAATACGACCGCGATTGTCCGCTGTTCAAGGGCTTGCCGGAGCATCCGTATGTCTATTTCGTACACAGCTATTACCTGGAAGCCACCGATGAAAGTGTTGTCAGCGCTGTTGCGGAGTACGGCGTAAAATACCACGCCGCGGTCTGGAACGGAAATGTATTCGCCACCCAGTTCCATCCCGAAAAGAGCGGAAGCGTAGGCTTGCAGATGCTTCGCAATTTTGCCGGACTGATAGAAAAGGAGAGAAAATAAAAAATGTTTGCCAAGAGAATTATTCCCTGTCTCGACGTAAAGGACGGCAGAGTGGTCAAGGGCGTAAGCTTTGTTGACCTGCGCGATGCGGGCGATCCGGTGGAATGCGCGGCGGCTTACGATAAGCAGGGCGCTGACGAGCTGGTTTTCCTTGATATTACCGCTTCGTCGGACGACAGGAGCATCGTTATCGATATGGTTCGCCGCGTTGCGGAAACGGTATTCATTCCCTTTACGGTCGGCGGTGGCATCAGAAAGGTCGATGACTTTACGGCGCTGCTGCGTGCGGGTGCGGATAAGGTGTCAGTCAATTCCGCAGCCATTCTCCGTCCGGAGCTTATCTCCGAAGCCGCGTATAAATTCGGCAGCCAGTGCGTTGTCGTGGCTATCGACGCCAAGCGCAGAGCGGACGGCAGCGGATGGACGATCTACAAGAACGGCGGCAGGGTCGATATGGGCATTGACGCGGTGGAGTGGGCGATGGAAGCCGAAAAGCGCGGTGCGGGTGAGATACTGCTCACAAGCATGGACTGCGACGGACAGAAAACGGGTTATGACTTAGAGCTGACCCGTACCGTCAGCGAGAATGTCGGCATTCCTGTGATCGCCTCCGGCGGAGCAGGGGAGAAGAAGCACTTTCTCGACGCGCTCGAATACGGCAAGGCAGACGCGGCACTGGCGGCGTCCCTCTTCCACTTCAAGGAGCTTGCCATTCCCGACCTCAAAGATTATCTGGCCGACAACGGCGTTTCGGTGAGAAGGTAGGATGTTTTTTCAGTCGGTTTGACTGTGCCGGCAGATGTATGCGTGCGATAGCTTGTATGCCGTTGTTATCGAATTTGTATGTTCATCGGAGCCTGCTGCCCTTGAAGAGGTGCAGCGGGCTTTTTTGGTTATATTATCCCTTTTGGAAGCGTCAGTTTTACCTGTATGAATTGACATTACAGGAAGGGAGTGGTAAAATAGCTGTATAAGCAGAATCAAAATTTGAATCCGGGAGGGTGTCCTGTGGGCGTATTGAAAGTGAAATACAACGAGCTTTGCGCTGCGCCGGAAAATGTACCTTTCTATGAGAAATTCGGCTTTGACTGGGATGAGGCCAAAAGAATGAAGCGGATGTACCGTGTCAGATAGTCTCATTGCAGGTCAAGCTGATACTTGAATCATTTTAAGATCGGGAGGAATCACCATGAAAACCAAAAGACGCATTTCCGTCATCGCTCTGTTCATGCTGTATCTCTGCTTCGGCGCCGTCAATGCATGGGCAGCAGGAAACACCGAAAACATTGGAAGAGAGATAGAACAATTCGTCTCCGAACATGAGAAAACCACCGCGGGAATGGCTGTCACTGTATTCGACAGCGAAAAGGAACTATATTCCGGCTGCTTCGGATTCACCGACATCGAGCAGGGAATAAAGACCGACCCGAATTCCGTCTTTGAATGGGGCTCGACAACTAAGCTGCTGGTCTGGTCAAGCGTGATGCAGCTTTATGAGCAGGGGAAAATCGATCTTGACACCGATATTAGGCAGTATCTTCCGGAGGGCTATCTGAAAAGCCTGCGGTTTGAAAAGCCTGTGACAATGCTAAATCTGATGAATCACAACGCGGGTTTTCAGGAGCGACTCTGGGATGTGTTTGCCGACAGTGAGGATGAAATACCGGAACTCGGAGAACTTCTGGAAAAACGGCAGCCGGAACAGGTCTTTGAACCCGGCAGCGTGACAGCGTATTCCAATTATGGCGTTGCGCTGGCGGGATATATCGTGGAATGCATTGCCGGACAGCCGCTCTATGAATATATTAACGCCAACATCTTCGCGCCGCTCGGAATGAAGCATACGTCGCTCAAACCGGATTATTCCGACAATCAATTCGTGCGCGACGCGTGGGACAGTCTGGTATGCTACACCACCGACTGCAAGAGATTAGATCCTTCGCGGTATTTTATTTCGATGTATCCGGCGGGAAGCTGTGTCTCCACTATCGGTGATTATCTCCTGTTCGCGCAGGCGCTTCTCAACCGTGAGAGCGGGCTTTTCGCAAAGCCGGAGACACATGATCTTCTTTTCAGTCCGTCGCTGTATTATGACGGCACTGACATTCCGCGCTGCTGCCACGGAATCTGGATGATCCCCTACGAAAAGCCGGTGTACGGTCACGGTGGAAATACAGCTGGCTGCTCCGCCTACATTCTTCTTTCACCGGAGGACAATATCGGTTTGGCGGTTATGACCAATCAGTCCGGCGAGGAAATTTACAACTGTCAGATGCCGGAGCTGCTGTTCGGCAAATTTGACGAGTTGAAATATTTCGGTTCACAGCGTGAGCTTCCCACAGGTATTTTCAAATCAGCGCGTTCGGTGTTCACCGGGCCGATAAAGCTGTACAGTATCGCAATCACCGGCTTTGACGAGGATGACAGCGGACAATTCTGGGTACGGAACAAGGAAACCGGCGCTGTCTGCGCTCCCTACGGAGACTGTTTTTCCGTAAGCATATGGCAGGTGATTTACGAGATGACCATTGCCGGTCTGTGGCTGATCTCCGTTATCCTCTGTCCGGTTATGCTGATTGTCATGCTGATTTGCAGACTCCGCCGCGGCGAGAGCAGGCCTCTCGGCGGATGGGCTGCTGTGGCAATGCTGCTTCGACTCGGGCTGATCGGAATGGTGGCCTATATTGTCTGGAGCGGCTTAAGCTATCGCCCTTCTGATACCTATTTCTGGGGTTTTGCGGTGATTGCGGCGATTGCGGCCGGACTTTGTGTGTCGGGAATCGCCATCATTATCGGGCTGAGCAGACAGAGCGATTCGATGAAAAAGGGAACGAAATTCCTTCGCGTCATGACGCTTGAAGGCATTATCATCACGCTTGTCAATATCCTCTATTGGAATTTGTTTATGTTTTTGTGAGAACCAAATTACAAATTGTAAAAAATCCGTTATCAGTATTCACTTTAAAACGCAGCTGTGATATAATATACGTTAAACAAAATTGATACTAAGGATTGTTGAAAAGGTGGAGAAAAGCCGTGAAGAAAAAGGGCAAAAAGAGATGGATTATTCCTGTTTTGGCTACGTTTGAGATATTGGCTCTGATTGCTGCGATCCTGTTTTTTGTCATTACAAACAGCGATATAAGTACACTGGCTGTGGATGACGGCAGCGCGTACGACAGCGCTTCTGACAGCGGTTATGATTTTGTGGAGACGGAAGGCAAAAACGGCGTCAAGTATTATGTCATCACCAAGAATGCTACCCAGACAACTACCGCTGTATCCACTACACAGTCACAGACGCAGACGGAAACAGAGAATAACGAAACAACCGCTACCGTTACAACGAGCACACAGTTTTCCATCAGGAGCTTCAATGATTCGACGACGGAAACAACGGCGGATCCGGTGAGTGAGATCACTGTCACCACAAAGACCCAGAGACGCAGCGACGAAAAGGTCGCCTATCTGACCTTTGACGACGGTCCCTCGATCAATACGGAAAAGCTGCTGGATATTCTGGATCAATATGACGTAAAGGCGACATTCTTTGTGATCTATCACAAGAACATGGAAAAGAAATACAAGGCGATAGCGGATCGCGGGCATACCATTGCGCTGCACAGCTACACGCACTCCTACAGCAAGATTTATAAGACCGAAAAGGGCTACTACAGCGATCTGAATAAGATCCATGATTATGTGGAGAAGCTGACAGGCGTCGATTCAAAGATAATCCGTTTCCCCGGCGGTTCCAGCAACACCGTGAGCAGGAAATACAACAAGAACATCATGAAGGTGCTGAAAAAATCCGTTACCGAAAAGGGATATGTCTACCACGATTGGAACATTGACAGCACCGACGCGAGCGGAATCAACCGTGACCCGGATATTTTAGTAGAAAAGGTCAAGGCAGGTCTGAAAAAGAACAAGCCGGTGGTTGACATTCTGATGCATGATACAGGCAAATCCAAGACCACTACGGTGGAGGCGCTTCCCAGAATCATAGAGGCGGTAAAGGCACAGGGCTATACGATAGAGCCGCTGACAATTGATTCCGAGCCAATACAGCATAATTGGTAAATTCTATGCATAATTATATGTTGCATGATAATGCGATCAGAAGAGGATAACAACTGAAAAACGAGAGGTGTGGTGCGGTTGTCAGAAAATAATCATGATTCGGGTTTTTCATTTTATATTCCGATGGCGCTTATTGCGGCGTTTCTGACAGGCTGTCTTGCGATTTCACTGATGGATGTCCGTGAAAATGCATACTCCATTTCCGCCAATGGCACTGTTTCCGGCAGCGAATTGATTAAATACGAAAGTATTGTGAGAAAGTCGCCTGTCTATGACAGTGACGGATTACGATACAGAATGGTAAGCTCGTCGGATTTAGGATTAGGCAGCAAAAGCGTTTCACAGCCTGAGTCCGTTCCCGAAAAAAAAGAATCTTCATCTGTAGAAGAGGAGAACAACGGCGGAGAACTCAAGTTGCCTATGGAGCATTATATTAATTTTGTTCCGCATAAAAAGGATTGTGTGGCCTACCTTACATTTGATGACGGCCCCTCAGAGAACACAGACGCCATTCTTGATATTCTGGATTATTACAACGTAAAGGCGACTTTCTTTGTGATATACCATAAGGATATGGAGGATAAGTACAAGGCTATCGTAAATGCCGGTCACACAATTGCGCTGCATTCCTATTCGCATGAATACAGCAGCGTCTACGCGGGAGAAGCCTCCTTCTTCGACGAGATGAACAGAATCAGCGATTATATCTATGAGCAGACGGGCGTCAGGACAAAGCTCATGAGATTTCCCGGCGGTTCCAGCAACACCATCAGCAGGAAATACAGCAGAGGACTGATGAAGAAACTGAAAAAGAGCGTCACAGAAAGAGGCTATGTCTATCAGGACTGGAATGTGGACAGCCGTGACGCCGCGAAAGCAAAAACACCCCCTGAAAAGTTGCTGTCAAATGTCAGGAATTCCATCGGTGATAAAAAAACAGTCGTGGTTCTCATGCACGACTCCGGCAACAAGACCGCAACAACGGTGCAGGCGCTGCCTGAGATTATTGAGCTGTTTTATGAAAAAGGATATTCCATGGAAAAAATGGATATAAACACGGAACAGATTCATCACAACTGGTAATCGGATTTTTAGCGGATCCGTACAGGAATTAGTAGTATTAATGAATGTACGGATCCCAGTTGTTTTTTTATTACGCTTTCTTATAAAAATTTATTTCAAAATCCACTTGACATCCTGCGGAATATGTGATAGAATAATCAGGCTGATTTCCTAATTGATGAAAAGTGAATATTTCGAGATGTGGCTCAGTTTGGTAGAGCGCTGCGTTCGGGACGCAGAAGCCGCAGGTTCAAATCCTGTCATCTCGACCAACATTTTCCTGCCCAAAACGTCCGATTTTCGGCGTTTTGGGCTTCACTCTTTTTAGATAGGGGTTCTTTGTGCGTTACCGTGTGCGTTACGCCTTTTTTTGTGTGCGTTATCGGTCGATTTCGGGTTTTGAACCTGCCCATTGTATGCCTTATGCTCATGCTTCCTTGCGCTTCTTGGTGTAGATGTCCTCCACCACGTCAACTGCTTTGGCGTTGACCTCCGCAACGGCATGAGCGTAAATATTCAGCGTCGTGCTGGTCTGAGAATGACCGAGTACCGCCGAAACGGTTTTCATGTCGATTGCGTTGCTTGTGATCGCGGTCGTCGCGTAGGCATGGCGGAAAGCGTGAAGTCCTTTGAATGCCAGCTCCTGCTCGTCGCAAAATTCGTGCAGCCATCTGTACGGGGTGTTAGGGTGAAGCGGTTCGCCGTTCCAGCCGATGAACAAGCGGTCGGTTTCTACCCACTGATCACCGAGTTTCACGCGATGCTCATTCTGTTCAAACTGATAGATCTGCATGAGTTTGACGGTACTCTGCGAGATTTTCAGGATTCGCTTGCTCGTCTTGGTCTTGGGCGTGGAGGTGTAGGTTCCCGTCCGGCTGTTGCGATACTGAGAGGTTCGGTTGATGCTCATGGTCTGGTTGCCAAAGTCGATGTCCTTCCATTCCAAGCCCAGCACCTCACCGCGGCGAAGTCCGTAAAAGATGAGAAGATGGAACAGTAGATGATAGTGCAGCGGGGCTTTTTCGTCAAGCGCGTCAAGGATGGCTGCCACTTCATCGACGGAGTAGATGTCCTTCTCTTTGGTTTCGCTTTTGACCGCCGTGACGTTTCTGCAAGGATTGTCCGCGATGATTTCGCATTTAATCGCATAATTCATCACGTCCGAGATGAAGGTGATGAAGTGCTTCTGCGTCTTGCCAGCCAAACCTTTGCCGGTATGGAGATTGGCTCCGTCCTTCGACAGACTGAGGATAAACTGCTGGAGCTGTCTGTAAGTGATGTCGTCCACATAGCGATTGCCGATAGCGTCGTAAACGCGCTGCTTGCAGGACTGCATCTGTTCGATGGTGCTGACGTTGAGTTCTTTGGTCTGCGTGACAAGCGTAAACCACTCTTCCGCCAAATCCTTGAACTTGACGCGGCGGGAAATCTCGCGGCGTTCAAAGCTCGCCTCAAAGAGTGTAGCCACCTTATTCAGTTCTTTCTTGACCTGCTTGGGATTCATGCCCGCTTCGGGACGCCATGTTTTGGACTTCGTGATCTGTTTTCCTGACATCTCATAACCGAGGGATACTCTGATGAGGTAGGATACTTCGCCGGATTTGCTGATTCTTTCTGTAATTTGTGCCATTATGATTATCTCCTTATAACCTAATACAAGGAGCTAACACTATTATCGCAATTATAATAGCACATAAGCTTAGCAAAAAGCAAATCTACATTTATTAATTTTTTTCTGCCAACACAGTAAACCTCGATTTCGTCGTTTTCAATGATTCTGCGAATCTCTTTCATTGTGATGCCCGTGTCGGGGTCTTCCTCTTTGAGAAGTTCATAGGCTTGCTTCAAGGTTCTCATTCGTGGGAGCCTTTCTGTGTTTGTGGATGTAACGCTGTCATACTCAAGATTATTCACAATTGTTAAACCTCCTTGGATTGAAACGTCATTTTTATTTACCTGTTAGTTATGAATAACTATTTGTCTGCCTATACCTATGGAAATTGCCAATGCCTGATCGACCGCTGTCATAAGGCAATCCGGCAGACTGCCGATGTATTCTTTATCCGGCAGACTGCCGATGTATTCTTTCAGCCGCAGCTTGTCGATGGTTCTGATTTGCTCTGTAAGGGCGGTAGAATCGTTTTTGAGCAGTTCCGGTATTCTTTTACCTCCACATGAGTGGGGAGCTGTTTTTTGCCGATTCTACGGCTTGTGATGGGGACAATCACTATGACAGGACTGTATTGATTTCCAACGTCATTGGATACGACCAGAACCGGACGAGTGCCTGCCTGTTCCGAACCGACGATTGGATCGAGTTCCGCATAGTAGAGGTCGCCGCGTCGTATCTCTTTGTTCACTTGCTTCTTCCTCCGTTTCTTCTTTGATAATAACAAACATGGGACAGTTGTTTGGATTTCATGTTTCGCCCAACTGTCCCATGCGATATTGTTATTGCTGTTGCATTCTACACCGCATCGCGGGAGTACCATTGTCTACCTTGCGGGTTATCGCGAAAAGAATCGGGTACTGCCCGATATTTTAAGTCGGTGGTTGTCGCTCGCTGCCGGTTGGCAGGTCGTGGCGTACCGCTTCACACGCTGTTCTATCTCAGATCCGCAAGGGGGAAGTATTTGACGAGTGATGTTCAATTTTCAAAGTACGTTCGCTGCTGATAGCCACATAGATTCAGCAGCTTGTCAGGGACTTTTTAACCCCTTCGCTATATAGCCGGTGGGAAGGGCTGTTTTCGTTCAATTTTTCGATTGTTTACGAAAAGTTCATAATTTTGTTTCTCAGTCGCTTCATATTAGTGCTTACTGTGTTCTCATTAACACCAAGTCGATATGAAATCTCACGCAACGAGTAACCGTTAATACTCAGGAGAAGAATAAGCAACGTGTCCTCCTCGGTTTCGGACAAAATCTGGAACAGACGGGCATCTTCGATTTCGTCCAGCATTGCTTCAACAGTGAACACTTCCATGCCGTCAACGTCCTCAGTAGAGAATCTCATATCATCATCCGCACTGTTCACATCGTCAATCGACAGAACATTATGCTCGTAGAATCTTCTCTCCGCATTGAAGTCTTCCAAATCGCTCTTGCGGAGTTCCTCGATAAGCACTTCGCTCATACCGTACTCGCGCAGAATCTTTTCTTCTTCCTGCTTTTTGCAAAGCCACTCGCACTTCGCCTGTCCATGATTAAAAATCATATTAAACTTCCTTCCTAAAATCGTTATGAAATATCAATTCAGATTTAGGAAGGCGGCGAACGGCAGCCTACGCTATGGGCGGTTGGTATTCTTTTACGGCAATCCTCCTCGATGGAACGAGGCAAATCACCGTATGTAATTGCTGCATGAGATCAGCAGCGTTTTGGTCGTCCCCGACCAAAACATAAAATCCCCTCCAAACCTCTAACGGGCATGGAAGGGTGATGTATTTGGTGAACCATGTGAATGCAAACCTGCCATCGCTCCGTATTTTCATTTGGCAGGCTTTGATTTTTTTAGAAAAAACGCAGGGTATAGCAAAGCCATTATACCTAAGTGGCATTTTATCACTTTATATTTGAATTTTATGTCGAAAAAAGTCAAGCGATCAAGGTTTTTTTCAGAAAAAATATAGTCGATGAAACATTCGTGCAAAGCATTTAAGAAGCATTTACCAATTGTTTAAACTGTCAAAAAAATTGGTCAGAATTATTGACAACGTTAGCTATTTGTGATATAATGCAAAATGAATATTTGTAATCAATCGAAACGTGGTAGATGATATTGGAAGAAAAATATAATGCTGGTCTTATGGCGCAATCATTTTGGTTCGTTGAGTTTAAAAAAATAGTGATACTCCGCCATAACAATGTTGACTATGAAGAGATAAAGCGTAGGTGTATTGACGAAAACCTGTTTGGGGCAATCAATCCTACCCGTGAAAAGAGAATGTGCGGCTATCTCTTGACAAGATTGAAATCTATGGACGATAGACTTGTAGAACTGTTCGTAATGTCCGATGTATCTATTCAGAAGTGTTACCGCCCAGCCATTCTGTCATCCAGAAAGGCACAGTAAAATGTCAAGGAAGCAGAAGCTCCCGGGAAAACAAAAGCGATAAATCCATCCTGCGGAACGCAGGATCAAAACGAAAACGGCATCTTCACCAAACGAAATTGGGAAGATGCCGTCTTGCTTTTCATAAAAAGAAATATATGGTATAAGAAACTAAACTGTCAAAAAATGGTGGCATGGGTCTGAATTTTCAATAAAGTATACGATTGAACTGATTACAATGGAGCGGATGGGGAAACGGCTGCGTTTTGCGGGAATAGCAATCATTTTCCGGCACGGTTTATTTCTTTATTTTGGGCATGTCCTATATGCTTCTCCATTTCCTTGTTGAGCAGTTTTTCAAATTCCTCTGCCGGGATCGGACGTGAGAAGTAGTAGCCCTGGACTATATTACAGCCCATTTCCTTCAGCGTTTTGAGTTCAATTTTATCTTCTACGCCCTCAGCAATAACGGGAATGTTCATATCCTTTGCGATATCCATAACCATTTTTATCATACGCTTGGAAGAATCGTTGTCATGCATTTTCATGATGAAGCTCCTGTCGAGTTTCAAAACATCAATCGGCATGGAGGAAAGCGTACTCAGTGATGAATAGTCGGTGCCAAAATCATCGAGTTCGATGATGTATCCTTTGTTTCTGAGTCTTTCGATGATGGGGATGACCTGCTCGGAATTCTGGATATAAGCAGATTCGGTTATTTCCAGTTTAAGTGCGGTGCGTTCCAATTTGTTAGCTTTCATCAGTTCATCAAGCGTTCCCTCGAGTTTGGGGTCGAAGATGCCTGCCTGTGAAAGATTGACGGATACCGGAACGGTGATACCGTACATATTTTTCCATGCGGCAATCTGTCGGGCAGTCATTTTCCATACGCACTTGTCTACTTCGCCGATGACGCCCTTTTCTTCAAAGAGAGGAATAAAATTCCCCGGCATAACCACTCCCTGTACAGGATGGTTCCACCGGACAAGCGCTTCGGCGCCCCGGAGCCTTGGCGGGTTGGATTGAATATCGTACTGAGGCTGATAGTAAATCTCAAATTCTTTGTTCTTTACCGCACGGTGCAGATCGTTGAGCATATGATTTTTAAGCCACAGGTTGTCGCGCACGGAACTGTCAAACACAGTCAGAAGACTGTTATTCTGACCTTTGCTCATATCGCACGCCACGTGTGCGCTGTCATACATCTTGACAACGTCCATGGTAATCTGTTCGGGCATAACTCCCATACGCAGGCGGATGTTGACATTAGTGAACCGTTCGCTTAATTTGTTCTGAATGAGGGTAAGAATCTTTTGATAATCATTTCTGTGCCAGCAGTAGATGCAGAAACGATCCGCGTCCACTCTTCCTGCGATAAAGTCCTCTTCGCTGAATATAGAGCGGATTCCTTCTCCGATCAGCTGGAGAATCTGATTGCTGATCTCCGTTCCGTTCAGAATATTGACGGAATGAAAACGATCGATGTCCAGAACGATTGCGTCCATGGGGATGCCCTTATACTTGTTTCTCATTCTGTCGGCGTATTCAAACAGGAAATTTTTGCAGTAAAGACCGGTCAGAGAATCAATTTCAGTGGTAGCAATCAGCGCCTCATCTATTTTTGCTTTTTTCTGAACCCACAATATGCGGCAAAGCATGAGCAGTATCATCAGAAGCACCGCCGCAACTACTGTCATTACAAGTGCGAGATGTTCCTTGATAAAACCGACTACTGAAGTGTGACTATTTTCCTGCATATATGAGGAAAGTGCCACACTGACTTTCGACGAGGGAATGATTCCTGTAACCTTGGTGAGAATGGAATAAAGCCCCGTCTCATTTTTGCTGACGGCAAAGCAGTAATCCACGCTTTTGCCGGTGGCAATCGGAGACAGCCCGTACTTTTCGCACAGCCTGGAGAGATTGTTGTAACGGTAATTGCTGAGCAGGACGCAGTCGGCTTCTTCGTCCGCCACGGCGTCAAGACATGCTTCTATGTCAGGAAAAGAAATAATTTCCCACTGAGGATTCATTTGCTGAAGGAGCGTTTGGGTGTTGAGGTCTTTTTCAATGACAGCCACTGTCACGATCTCTTTATTGGCAAATTCATTTTTGTCTACCGTGCGAATGATCTCATAGATTTCGGCGTTCATCAGCGAGGGCGTAACGGACAGACCGAGTTTTTCGCCGTCGTATTTGGTAAAATTGATCGGGAAGACACAGTCGATTCTGCCGTCGTCGAGCGCTTCTAAAGCTTCTGATATCGAGGAAAACTCCACGGGTTCAAAGCTGAGCGAATGGTTCTTAACCATTCCCGATGCGTATGTCAGACAGTCGTTGAGAGCGCCGGTCAGCTTGCCGCTGGCTGTATCGGTACCGCAGAATGCCAGATTGTCCTTCAAATATCCTACTCTGACAGCGTTATGTTCAGAAAGCCATTTCTTCTCCGTTTCATTAAAAAAGAGATTGGTGGCGGTCCCGCTGATATATTTCTCGTTAAGCTGGAGATTATAATATCTGTTATGCTCCTGTATCTTGCTGAGCGCGGAATTCAGTTCGTTAAGAAGATCGTGGCGTGACAGATTGACTGCAAAGTAAAAATCCGATGCACCTATTTTGCAAATCGGCGCGACGGCATTCGGGTCAACAGTCCCGTCAAGCGTCACATATGCGTCGATTTCACCGTTGCGAAGCGAAGTCAATGCCTGATTTGAGGTGCCGGTCAGCTCGACAATTTCCGCGTCGATTCCATTCGCATTCGCCCACTCAATAAGGAAATTCTCCTGCACTGATCCTTTGTTGACGCCGATTTTCTTTTGATTAAATCCGGAAATATTGTCACTTGTGAATGTTGAATTGTCGGAAGAAACAAAAAGGTAGTAATCCTCTGTGCCCATGGGAAGAGTAGGGAAGAGCATAAGTGAATTGCGTTCTTCTGTAAAGGAGACGTCGCTCATCAGGTCGATTTTGCCATCGACAAGCATCTGCATGAGTTCTGACCAGCTTCCCTCCACATATTCATAGGACCAACCGGTATGCGCGGCGATCTCCTGCTGATACTGATATGAATAGCCGGAACGGCGTCCGTTTTCATCCTTCATATTGAAGGGCGAATCGAACCACCCGACGCGCACAACTTTGTCCGATGCCTTTGCGTGGACTGTCAGCGGAAGCGAAAGCATGGTCATTACAATAAGACATAATGCTAATGAAGTGAGCTGTAGAAATTTACCCATTGAGTTATTATATTTCTTCAAGCTATGATTCCTCGCTTTCATCTATAAATACTGATATGATGACTATTTATAAGATTATATCATAATAACATCGTGAAGTCAATACCAAATATCACAAACATCAAAAAGTATCAATAATTTTATAAGATAGCAACAAAAATAACTCTTTCAGAGTGATATTATTCTCACTCCGGTATTTACAATAAAAAAACTCTGCCTATTGAAAAATGAGATAGACAGAGTTTTTTATTGACTTAACAGGAATAGCTTTTACATCATCCGTTTTCAAGCCTTTTTCGGGCTGATTTTATGGATCAGTTCTGTGGCCTTGCCCTTGATAATGTTTTTTTCGTTCTTATCCAGCAGTATTACGTAGTTCATCACATAACCAAGTACCCCGCAGATGCCGACCATAATGACAAGCTTCGTCCAGGAATTTACGTCGGAAAAACTTGCGATCACGGCAAATACGCCCAGCATTACGCCGTTTGCCACTGTTCCCCGCAGGATCGTCGGATAAAACTCGGTCAGCTTTACATTCAGGTTTTTGGCCGCATACATCGGCGTAAATACCAGCACTTTGAACATCAGAAGAACGCTGCTGACAATCTTTACAGCCAACACGCCCATGTCTGTTACGTTCAGCAATACAAACACAAGCACTACATTGATGATGCCTATTGCCATGGTCACGATTACAGGAAGTCTCAGCTTGCAGGTAATGGTTTGCACAGCGCTCAGCGGATAGGAAAAAATACTGAATAGACTGGGCAAAAGGGTAAGCAGTGAAAGTGTTTGAATGGTAGCGATCTCTCCGTCTGTCAGGGACGGCAACCATAACCTGAAGAACGAATATCCGAAAACAATAAACCCAATGATCGGCACAGAACAAAGGAACGAACAGATTTTGACAGCGCTCTTGGTTTCCTTGATAAATTTTCCCTTGTCACCGTCAGCATATATGGCTGTCATCTGAGGAACAAAAATGTTGGCCACCATCGCAATTAAACTGGCAAGCTGCACCGGTATGGTCTTTGAGTAGGACATCAAACTCATTCCCAGCGCTCCGATAAACACGTTGCAGATAATCAAATCCAGACCGTCCAGCAATATCGTAGCAAGCTGGTTAATAGAATTCCAAATACCGTTAATGAATAACTCCCTTACAGCACTCCACTTGAAATATTTTTTATCAAGCTTGAGTTGCGGCGTGAGGGTTTTTAAATACCCGTATGTAATGTACGTGAGGTATATATTGCACACCAAGGCGGTAAATCCTACATACCACACATTTGGCGCAAGAAATGCAAACATCAGCAGGAGCATAACGCAACGGATGATATTGCTCTGCATACTTCTGATGCCTTCCAGATCCAGTCGGTTGGCGGCAAACGTACTCACATGGAATGTGGTGGTGGCAATACTGAGCAGCGTACTCATGAAGATAAAAGCCCATAAGATCTTAATATCGACTACAAATCCGGCAGGAACATTAATGACACTGTCCAAAAAAATGATCAGAAATGCCGACGGAACCAGTAAAACCAAAGAGAAAATGACATTAATGATGGTTACTGATGAAAAATACTCATTTGCACTCTTATATTTTTCCTGTCTGAGATTAATAGTTATATATCTCGCCAAAAGTCCATTGATAGACACCACCAAAATATTGGCATAGTTGGTAAAGGAATAAGCCAGACTTACGAATCCGTAAATTTCCTTGCTCACATGTGTGACCACATACGGAGTCAGGAAAAAATTAATTCCCAGATTCAATGCAAATGAAATAATTTGAGCTATCATATTGTAAGCCATACGCTTGGTTTTTTTCAAATTATCTTCGCCTCATCTTTCAACAAACGCAAAAAAACGATTATTTATGGATTTCATCTATGATTTGTGCAAGGTACTTTTCGTCAGTACAAGCCTGTACATCATAGGCATCATGCACTTCGTTGACATATTTGCCTTCAATCTGGGTCTTATCATCGGCCTGCATCAAATACCATTCGTACTCAATGTCGATATGCCCCACGTCAATGGCACGGATGCCCTCACGGCACAGATCCGAAGCCAGTACCGTAGCGGTGGGGCCAAGTGCCAACAGCACCAATTCGCCGTTATAGTTGTTCTTGACGGATTGCAGAATCTTATCATAAACGGAAAACGCGTCTTTATTCGGCGTAATAATGCGTTTGATGCTTGACACGTTGTCAAACAGGTCGTTCCCTATCCCCAACCGTGTCTCGTTACCTTCTACGATCAGAACGTCTCTTCCGTTCCAGATTTCCCTGAGCATCTTAAATGATACCTCGGCACGGTCACACTTGACATAGTCAATATACGGTCTTGTAATCAATGTGTCGCCAAATACATAGGAACCTGCACCGCAGGATCTGATGTATCTGACTGTCTCCGGCAGATGAAACCATCGCCATTTTTTCCAGAATTCCTTGGAGCGTTCATTGTATTCCTTAGAGGTATTCACGTCCATCAAGGCTCTCGAGATACATACCAGCAGATGTTCGGGACGCTCCGCTATCACCTTTGTCAAGGCTGCACGCAGTTCGTCGCTGTAGGGCTGAAATCTCAGCGATTCTCCATCCACCATAAGCTTAAACTCTCCGTCACCATATCGAGCCACAGATGCGTTTTTGTCAATAATATAACGAATAGTGTCTTTATAGGTCATAATCTTTAACTTGCTTTTAACCTCTACATCAATCTTTCTTTTTATTTTCTGAAGCATTTCACTGATTTTGCTCATAATCGTTCCCATTATCCTTTCTTCAAATTTTTAGCCAATGCATTCCTTGTAATCATGATTCGTGGAAACAGCGTGACTACCCAATATTTCAGTTTGTATTTCAAATCCGCAACCTTGTATAGATTCCATTTATCCTTTTGGATTGCTTTTCTGGCGTTGAGCAGATTCTCATCTTTCATGGAATCAGAATAGCTATAAACCAACAAATAATAATGAAGAGTCTGCTTTAAACATCTTTCCGTAAGTTCCGGATAGTGTTCCTTGCAAAATTGGTACTGTTCATACCACCCCAGCATTGTGTGATATTCCAGCTTACTGCTCACGGTGTTGACAATCGAACGGCTGTTGTCAAAATATCCGTAGTAGGGTGCATCCGTATAAACCACTTTATTACACCGGTCTATCAACTGGTACATAATAGCAATATCCTCACACAGACGCCCCGGCTCAAATCTGATTCCGTCAAACAGTTCCTTTTTGCACATTCGGAGCCATACGTAATTGGTGTGTTCGTTGTTGATAAGGTGATACATTGCCTCTTCCCGGTTTCTTACAGTAACATCATACGATTCCTGGCTCCACTCCACAGAATCCCCTGTTGTAAATTCATAACCGCATACTGCCATAGGAGCATCGTATTCCTGTATCAACCGAAGCAAACCGCTGCAATAATCGCAATGTACAAAGTCATCTGAATCAATGAAGCAAAGATACTCCCCTGTTGCCTCCCGCATGCCGCTGTTTCTGGCCTCGGACAATCCCATGTTTTTTTGGTGAATAACCTTGACACGTGGATCTGACGCCGCATATTCATCGCAAATCGTTCCGCTGTGATCCGGCGTCCCGTCATCTACCAATATCACTTCAATGTGCTTGTAGCTCTGCTCCAATATGCTGTCCACACACCTTCTGATATAAGCTTCCACATTGTAGACGGGTACAATCATACTGATAAGTTCATGTTTCATAAGCATTAGCTCCATCACTGCTGTAAAATCTTGCTCAGTTCTTCCAGTCCCTGCTTGCGCATGGCCATAATTCTTTGTTCCACTGATTCATAATCGTATTCATCCTCAGATAATTTGCGTTTAAACGTCTCACTATCGCACGAAGAATCAATTAACGCATGAGAAAGTCCCAGTTTGGTCACAATATCCGTCACCTTAATGCCTGACGGCATCGAGAGAAAACGTTTGTGATTCAATATGGAAAAGATACTTCCATGGAAGGTGGTAGTTACCACATAATCCGCCAGTTTCAGCACTTCGCAGAATTCCAGCTGCGAACAATTGATCACGTAATCGCACCAGTCCAGATAAAAACAAGCACTGACTATCTTCAGGTTATTCTCCCTGGCAAACGAGATGACATTATTTTTAAATTCATCCGTGATATAACCGGGATAGGAATATATCAGCAGATATCGGTTATTCTTGAGGTAATCATCATTGAGTTCTTCATGGAATTTTTCAACGTCCACTAAAAAGGTCGGATCACAAACGACGGTGGAATCATGTCCCGTCATTTCTTTCACCACATCAGCCGTATGCTGATCACGCACCAGCAGATGCGCAATGCGCGACATATTCTCCCGCAGTCCGGGATACGCGGCATAGTCATCGGCCGTGGCCTTGCCCATGCTTACCGCATATGTGTAAACATTCCGCATACCTTCCCCGTAAAAAAACGGATTGGTAAAATATGGCATTGTGACATTCCAAATCTCATCGCTACCCAATATGATCTTGTCCATTTGATCGGCTTGAGAAAAATCCAGCACATTGAATCTCTTTAATTTGCTGCTGAAAATCCTGCATTTTTCCCTGCCAGCCAGATACTCTCTCCATACGGAAACAGGATGACGCAGGCTGTTGCGATTGACCGGGTATTTGTAAAAATTCCTCTTGTACGGTTTATCAGGCGTGGGATTGGAAATAAAGTACACTTCATGTCCCATTTCACTGAGAACCAGGTGCAGGGCATATGACTGCAAGTATGAGCCAAAATTTGCGGAATCATATACGGTAACAATGCCAATTTTCATATTCAGATCAGCCTTTCAGCAATTTTTTGATGATATTTTGTGGGTTCATCACCGTTTGAGGTTTTTCAACATTGTGCGGATATTTCGCTTCAGTTGTATCAATTTGACCGACATCGAAATTTTTGTTTTATGATGTCGGTGAAATACAATATAACTCTCGTCCGATAACAAATCTCCCATTTTCAGTCCGAAAAATTGAATAAAATGCCCTCTGCTGCGGTAAGCTCGCACCGACATTTCCTTAAACAGCGGATCCTCTTCCACACTTGACACCAATGCGGGCAGTTCGCTGATATTTAACCTTTTGTACTGATCATGCATCAGAGAAGCATACATATACTCAAAGTGATTGGTGACATAATGAGCATCATCGTCGTATTGCTGCGCATATTGATACACATAATTCAGCAACAAATGGAATTGTCTGACCTTTGGCTCCCTGTACCCTACGCCGGTCAGAGATGAACCTCTGATCAGATAATGATAAAAGGTTTCATGCATCGTGACGATTTTATTGACATGAAAGAGATAATAGGACAAGAAACAAACATCCTCCGAAAAGATTATATTGTTGTCCTCAAACTTCATGTTATTTTTTTTGATAATATCCAGTTTGTAGAGTTTATTCCAAACCTCATAGGCTACATTATACTGATAATATTCACGGGCAATAAATTCAAAACGCTGCTTAGGGCTGGACAGCATATATGTACGATCACCAAGTTCAAATGACTCTGTTTCGTCGCTGTCTTCACGAAAACGTTTCATTCCGAAGATCACCATATCGGCATTCTCTTCGGTCATTTTGCGTGCAGCTTTTTCTATCAGGTCAAGTTCAATATAGTCGTCACTGTCAAGAAAATAGCAATAAACGCCCTCTGCGTATTCCAATCCTTTGTTTCTGGCAGAGGATAATCCGCCGTTTTCCTTGTTAATGATGGTAATGCGGCTGTCACTGTGAGCATACTGCTCACAAATTTCCAGCGAATTGTCCTTTGTACCGTCATTCACCAAAATAATTTGCAGATTTTGATAGGTTTGATTCACAACACTGTCCAAACATTTTGCCAGATAGGATTCTACATTATACACCGGTATGATAACGGTTACTAAATCCTCCATCAAGACGCCTCCTTACTTGCAGACAAAAGATAACTGCTCAAACTCCCGCCCAAAAGCTGTCATTTCTTCAACAACCAATTTGGATATCCATTCAAAGAACAGATTTTATTTTAGAAAAACAGTTGGGGGAATCTGAGCAGTTGCACAAAAACAATTATTTAATGAAGCTAATATCGTATTTTGAATAATACCGCTTTCCGGTTACTTCGTCAAATATACAGGGCAGATCGACCTCATCAACGTAGGGTACAAGCTTGTGCGTTATCTTGCTGCCTTCTGTCACCGTCATGCCATAGAAATCCATACGGCAGTCACCGATCGTAAGTACTCCCTCATTGAAATTCTGAGTGACATTACGCATGATAAGCTTTCCGTCAACATAGGTTTCGTTGCCCTTCTGCGATACCGTGTACATCTTGCCTGCTACAATTTTAATCGCTTTAAAATTGTTGTAACCATATGCTGTGTACACCTGACTCTGCTCCTGGCGCACACGATATCCGATGCGCTTGCCGTCATGCGTCAGCATGAGATTGCCATAATTATTGGTATTGTCAAGTGAGAAGGAAATGTCATAATTGCTGCTGACACCAAGCTTGATGTCGGTTTCGATTCCCATGCAGATTTTGGGGAAGGACAAAGCCTTTACGGGATAACTGTCATGCTTTTCTTTCGCAACAGTAGTAACATTTTTTTCTGTAGTAGTGGATAACAAAGATCCATACGCAACACTACTCTCTGAATAATACTGCTTGCCGGTAATCTTATCCAGTATGCATGTTGTATTTGAGTTATCCTTTGAAGGCTCCAGCTTGTGCGTTACCTTGCCGTTCTGCTTGATGGTCATGCCGTAGAATGTCATACGACAGTCACCGATGGTCAGTGTACCTTCGTTGAAATTCTGCGTGACATTACGCATGATAAGTTTTCCGTCAACGTATGTGTTGTCACCCTTCTGAGAAATCGTGTAAATATGACCGGGTTCAATATCGGAAACCTTGAAATTGTTATAGCCATATGCCGTGTAAATCTGACTGAGTTCCTGACGTACGCGATATCCGATACGCTTGCCATCCTTGGAGAGCATGAGATTGCCATAGTTGGAGGTGTTGTCCAGAGAGCATACGAATTCATATTCACAGCCAACGCCAAGCGTGATATCTGTTTTAACTCCTGACGTCATGTTTGAGAATAACATTCCGTCGGTGTGGGAATCATCTGCCGCCGACGCCTGAGCAAAGGGCGTAATAATCGGCCTTGTAGTAGTCGTTGTTAACTTTGTAGATGTCGTTGATGCAGCTTCCTTCTTGGTTGTTGATTGGGACGCATCAGTTTTTTTGGTGGAAGCTGCCGTAGTCGTTTTATTGGATGAAGTGGTATCGGAGGACTTGCCGTTTGAGGGAGCGCTTGCACTGATGAGCTGGTTTACCACTTGCGAAGAAAACCAGCGATAGGAATATCTGTCCAGCAGACAATAATTTGTCACCTTGTCGGACGAGGCAAAGTGTCCGCCATCGTCCCACCAAATACATGTAATGCCCAGCGCCTTCGCACCTGTTACAACTCTGTTGACATATTCCACTCTGCGTTGTGTGTTATCTTCTTTGGTACTGTTTCTCATACCAAACTCACCGAGGATAGCCGGAACACCCTTATCAAGAAAAGCACCCTTGACAAGAGAAAAAATCTCGTTGATCTTTTTTTCACCGGTATCATAGGAATGATAGCTGATAATCAGATGCTTTGAAATGGTGTCTTTAGGAAGCACAAAACCGTCTATATTCTCTTTTGAAACAATAGCGGCATACAATGGCACCATCAAAAATCTTTTGCTGTTGTTTCCGCCACTTGCTCTCACCGTATCCACAAAAATCTGATTGAGCGTATTCACATTCTGATAATTCTCAGCGGAGGCTGCTGTCCATTGCTGATTGCGATTCAATATCTCATTCATGCCTTCAAATATCAGGCGGTTGTCGTAATTCTTGAATCGCTCGGCAATCTGTTCCCAAAGATGGCGCATATGGTAGCTGCTTCTCTCGTATTTGTCAGAATCGGGAGTAATCCATGCCCCTATACCGGTATCATGATGGACGTTAATAATGCAATACATATCGCAGTCAAGGACATAGTTCACGACTTCCTCAACGCGATCCAGCCATTCCTTGTCAATATTGGCATCCCAATCGGAATTTCCGAAGTAGGTTACAGGAACGCGTACGGTTTTGAAACCTGCCTTGGCCACCATTTCAATCATTCGCTTGGTGGTAACAGGATTGCCCCAGCAGGTTTCGGTGTTTTTCACGCTGTTGCCCTTTGAACCGTTGATGCTGTCAAGAGCATTGCCGAGATTCCAACCGATTTGCATGGCATTGACAAGATCGACCGCATCGGAAAAGTCTGACCTGATGGCATTTTTGGATTGATTATTGTCAGCCATGACTGTGACGATAGCCGTCTGCAAAATCACCAGAATGACCATCACGGCCGCAATCATTCCAGACATTTTTTTAAACAAAACAAACATCTCCTCGTTTTAAAAAATAAAGATAAAATAAATGCTCTTTAGCCGTTTTCATTGCACGCCTGATCAATCAGATCCATCAATTCATCAGAAACGCCGCTTCTGACTTTTCTGCAAAAAAGCTCTTCTTTTTGAATTAGTTTATCAAAATCTTTGGTTTCAAAGACCGTAATTTCTGCCGGATACTCAAAATAATGGATATTCCGCCAATTTACCAACCATCTTTTTTCGGGTTCGTCGTACTTGATGCATCTGTATTTAAAATCCGAATTATGAACGATTGTGTGGAAATATTCTTCATCAGGGAACTGAATGTGTTCCATTTCGGCATTAAAGCCTGGATGACTGTCAGCAAAATCCAAAATATACCTGACACATTCATCTGTCAGCGCCCATTGGGCCGCACCATAGTACAGCGGATATTTTTTTCCGTCTTCTTTTATCACGCCATCAAAGGCCAATCTGGGGATACTTCTGACAATCTTCTTTACCCCATGAATCAGCTTCTTTGGTACAGATTTATCGGAACGATAGAATTTATCCTCATAATCATGGTATAATTTATACTTCCCTTGGAAATGTCTGTCCTTGGACTGACCGATTTTACAAGCACGGATAAATTCTTTGTCACTGTATTCGGTGAAAAATGCCTCGATTTGTGTATTGGATTTAAGCGGATAATCCAGATTCTGCAAAAGCACATATCTGTCAAATGACACATTGGAAGAAACAGCTTCCTTCATTAATTCCAGTGTCGCCCTTATTGCGGAAAAGCTGCCCCACGAAACATTGTATCTTTTCTTTGTAAAAAACACACGTTCGCAACTCTCCAATTTTGTTTCAAATTCTGATTGATCACTTTTTTGATCAACGTGAATAAACATGTAAAAATTTTCCTTTGCAGTGAGCTTTTTCGCCACTCTCGCCACCACATTGGGATCACAATGACAAAGATTTAAAAAGGCTATATTCATTATAACTGTCCCCTCCAAATAACTGTCCCATCCAAAGATCATTTATTCTTTTTGATTGCTTTAGCTTAACAAAACCCCTGGTTCTACCAGGAGTTTTGTTAAGCTAAAGCATTTTTAATAAAGGCTATTTTTTTGATATGGGTATATTTTGAAGTAAATACCAACTCATAGTTTTAATAAAATTGCTTTATTTTGCCTTGATTAACTGGTTTACCAGTGGTAGGGCGTGTAATGCTATGATATTATTTCAGTGCCCCTTTAGGGGTTAAGCCTGTAATTGCCCCTTCTAGGGGCTGTGCAAACCACCACTTCAGTGGTGGTTATGATTTAACACCTTCCATAATCTGCGATACACAGACGGATACCTATTGAATAAATCCAACTCCATTTTCTCATTCATATTCATCTGCAAAACAGATTTATATTTTTTGTATTTTTTTTGTTCTCTGTAGAATATTTTTTTATAAACGCCGCTGTAATCTTCACCCGTTTGTTTCGACAATTCCACGAAACTGCAATACATATGTATATAAAGGAAGAACATCTTTCTGCACAAATCATATTCCTTATGCTTTATGTAAAATGAAATCCTTTCATCATACGCTTTAAACAAATCAAATCGTTTCACATTAAACCGGCTGTTCATGATACTGCCGTCACAAACGAAATAATTGTAATAAGGTGCTTTGACATAGACGATCTGACCGAAACTATACAGTACCTTATAGATTACGCTTTCGTCCTCGCCCACCATACGGCTGTCCGGAAATCTGAATTTCTTCATTACGGATGCGGGAATCAGCTTGTTCCACACAACAGTGGCAACCGTTGCACTGTGAGTATCTTCAAAATAGATCGTCTGCGCCTGACGTCTGTTTAAAATTTGGAGGGTGTATGCGGGTTCGCTGTCATACGGCTCATCACCGTAAACCACCCTGTAATCACAAATTGCCATTCCGTCATGAGTTTCCTGCAATGCCCTGAGCATTTGAGCATACATATCGACATGCAGATAGTCATCCGGATCCAGGAATGCAATATAATTTCCCGTACACTTTTCCAATCCTAAATTGCGCGCAGCGGATGGTCCGCTGTTTTCCTCGTAAAAATAGAGAAAACGAGGGTCTTTGGCCGCATATTCCTTGCATATATCAGCGCTCTTGTCGGTGGAACCATCGTCAACCATGATCACCTCAAGATTCTGATAGGATTGGTTCATCACGCTGTCCAGCGAGCGATTGAGAAGCTTTTCCATATTATATATTGGAATTATTACGCTTATTTTAATATTCATTAAAATTTCCTCCATACACTTACGCTGAATTATCAAAAATGCACAAGCTTATGAAAATTTATCTATCAACTGATGCGATCCTATGCCAATCAGACTAGCCGCAAGGAAAATCAACAAATAATGTTTCCTTTTTAACAGGAAAAACGGAATTGCTTTGATCCCCTCAAATTTGACATTCATTGCGGCAATAGCATTCTGCGTTTCCTCATTGTCTATATAACTGCGATAGGCACGATATCTTTCCTTTAGCTTAAGCTCCGGGTCTCTTCTCCCAAACAGAATAGCCAGCTGAAAGCAGGACATGACGACGGTACCGTACCAATCATTTTCGATATTAAGGCCCAATCGTTCTTTTATTTCTTCTGTGAGCTGCCTTCTGGCACGCGGAAGATCAATTTTATTTTGCAGCACCGCCATGGGACTTTTTCGATATACTGATATGGTGGATGTACTTCTGTCCACCAGATAATAATAACATTTATGCACTACTACACACCGCTTGGCATAGCTCATATATGCGACATTAAAGCAGGTATCCTCACCTACACGCAGCCACGGTATGAATCTGACATTGTTATCCCTTATCAGATCACCTTTCACCATTGAGTGCCAGAGACCGCTGTTTTCCTTTTGGAACGGATTCTTCTTATCACCCTTGATCCAATGCCTGATATCATCCAGCGAAACACCGATAAACCGCGGCATCAAATCTGTCATGATTTCCTCGCCTTCATAGACGTCCTTTTCCATAGTTGGCAAAAAGACTTCATCAATTTTGCCGTTTTTCTCAAAATAATAACCGGCAATAACAGAATCAGCATTTTTACTGACCGCCGCCTGATACATCTCTGCCAGGCACTCGGGTTCCACATGATCATCGCCGTCGAAAAAGACAAAATAATCTCCTTTAGCCTGTTCAATGGCAACATTGCGTGCGATTGACACACCTTCGTTTTTCTTATGAATCACCGTAATTTTCTCATTCTGTGCGGCATAGCGGTCACAGATGTCGGGCGTTTCGTCTGTGGAACCGTCATCTACGATATACACGTCAAAATCCTGAAAGGTTTGTGCGAGAATGCTGTCAAGACAATTCTCAAGATATCCGGCCACATTGTACACAGGTATAATAATACTGATTTTAGGATTCAAGTTTATCCTCCTTCGCTTTTTTCTTCAGCTTGCGAATCCGAATCCTCAATTGGAATTTATCCGAATAATCAAGTTGAAACGCGTATTGTGCAAGTAAAATCAGAGAGAAGCAAAGTACCGCATTGGTCACATACAATTCCGTAACAGCGTACAAAATATATACGCCGAGGAAAATGGTATCTTGCCGGCTTACTTTATCTGCCACTGCAAAGAACAGAAAAGCAAGAAGCAAAAGGTATATGACGCCAAACGAAACCAAATGCCATATATACGCATTTTCACAGGCAATGCCGTTAAACCAATACCCGTTCCAATAGTCATTCTGACGCAGTTTAAGCGTTTGTCCGAAAAAGGTGGCTCCATACTTTTCATACATATATGCGCCGTAAATCAGACGACCGGTAAAGAAATCGTTCAGCGAATTGTACAGCAACAGCAAAGAACCGCCGAATTTTCTGTAATAGATCGTAATCATACAAAAAAACAAGCTCAAAATAGCAAACGCATATTTGACAAACTTTCTGACCGACCTCATTTCCCATTTCGGACGAAGCTTGTCGAGCAAAATCACCAAAAGCACAACCACAGATATAATGGTATTGGTAGTTGACAGTGTAAAATAATTCAAAGAAGCGTTAATGACCGCGACAAGTATCATAGATCGCACAGTCAGCTTTTCATAATTGACATAATAATATTCAAAAATCGTCCATATCAAAAACATCGAAAACGTATTGGCATGAGACAGAAAGAACGAGTGACGCAGCACCCCGTCTCGATATACATATTTAATGGAGTTGGGATTGTTAATTAATGTGAATATGTAAACCGCCACATGAAACGTCAGCATAAAAACTCTTACTTTATAAGACCAACCCAACACATATTTCAAATTGATATTCTTGCTCGCAACCATGCAGAAATAAGTGGCAAGCAAGTAGTAATTATCCATTTTATTATACGAATAAATACATACAGCTCCGGTTATCACAACCGCAAAAAATTGCAGTCCGGTGAGCTTTTCGTCAATCAAGACCAGCAGCATACATGCCACAAACACCAGCAGCAGCAGCATATCCACTACTCCGGGAATTTGCAAAAGATCGGAATAACTAAAGAACAGTCTTATCAACAGGCTGATAAATCCGAACGTATACATCTTGTCAACGTCATATTTTAATTTCAGATTCCCCATGAATGAATCTGCTCCTCCTAGAGTTAATATATGATTTGCGGCTTGCTTACTTCATCAGTGCCTGCTTAATGCTGAAATAGCAAACCGTGAGCAGTGTCCACTGATGCTTCACCAGGATATATTCCAGCCGCCGGTACCCTCCCAGCATTTTGGTGGGGGCATGTGCCACAATATCCATCACAACAGGCGTATGCAACAGCCGCTTGGTCAATCGGAACTTCTCCATGCCCTTGACACTCGACACAAGCGAACGTATGATGGTCAGCATGGAAAAAAACTGATACAAACACATGGTATCACAATATTTGCAACGCTGCGGGTCATTAACATATTTCGTACAGTAACGCCAGAGAATATCCAGACAGTCCATTCTTTTTTGCAAATTGAAACTGCGCATAGCTCCTGACGGATTCTGGAAATATTTCAACACCGGAACATTTTTCAGCGTCTGGGTTTCAATATACTTGCAATACTCCATGACAAATATGTAGTCCTCGCCAACAGCTACGCCCGAAGGAAATGACAGTCCGTGAAGTTTCACAATATCAGACTTGAACAGCTTACCCCAGCAGGTATGAAGCAACGGTGTACCGAGCAGCACATTCATGAATCTCTCATCGTCCGCACTACCGTCCACCTCTTCCGGAAACGGCTCTTCGACCAGTTTTCCATCCATAAACATTGAATCATAGCTGAAAGCCGCAAAGTCAATTTCCTTCTCGGCACAGGAAATCACGGTATGCCATTCATCGGCAATAAACTGATCATCTGCATCCATAAACATCAGATATTTTCCGCAGGCGTTTTTCATTCCTGTATTCCTCGCCTGCGCAACTCCTCCGTTTTCCTGATGAATCACCTTTACACAATCGTTTTTGGAGGCAATCTCATCACACAGCTCTCTGGAACCATCGGTGCTTCCATCGTCTACCAATATGATTTCCACACGCCCTTGACAGTCAGGCGGAAGGGCAGTCAATGACGCCACACACTTTTCGAGTGTCGTCTCAGCCTGATAAACGGGGACAATGACACTAATCAACATGATCTGAAAATCCTCTTTTGCTATTTATTGTTATCACTTATATTTTACGTTAGGCGCAATGGAGAAAAGTCGGACATACAACAGATAAAGGCCATGCGTCATGGTTTTCATGTAAAGCTCTTTCTTGCTTTTGCCTGCCTTTAAATGAGGATTTTTCTTCCAATCAGGGAACAGTTGTTTTAAATTATCCCAATTTTTCTCTGCCACCCATTTTCTTTCTTCCCTGCCCTCTATATCGGCAATTCGCTTGACGGTATTGCAAAGCGAAATCCTGGTGGCCAGATACTCTATATCATGCTTGTACTCGTCATAAAAACCGTTATCCTTATAATATTGAACAAGATGCTCAAACACATGGAAAATGTCCAGTATTTTACGTGTCGGCCTGTTCATAATGGATTGGCTGCGGAATACATAATGTATTCCCGCTTCCTTGATATAGGATATTTGATTGATAAAGGGAACCAGCTTGACAAAAAATTCAACGTCCTCATGGATCATTCCCACGCTAAACTTCACACCGGTGTTAAACAGCCAATCCTTTTTGTAAATCTTATTCCAGACAACCGAACGACCAACACGAATCATTTCATGCTTGTCGTAAATTTCCTTGCCTATTTCCACATCAAACTTATCGGAATAATTGTGAAACAAATTACACTCCACAATATCGCTGTCCTCTTGTTTGGCTTTTGTCAGCATCTTCTCATACATATCGGGTTCGACATAGTCGTCTCCGTCCACAAATCCAATATATTCTCCCTGCGCATATTGCATACCGAAATTACGCGCATCCGAAAGACCTCCGTTAGGCTTGGATACGGCAACAATGCGTGAATCCCTTGCAGCATATTCGTCAATCACTCGCTGCGAGTCATCGGGAGAACCATCGTTGACCACAATAATCTCGATATTTTTATATGTCTGAGCCAAAAGGCTGTCCAAGCATTTTGGCAAATAATCCTGCACGTTATACACAGGAACAATTATACTTACGTCTATCATGTTACACCCCAGCCTGACCAATCATATAAGTTACGCTGAAATTATTCGCATATTATTTTGGAATAACCTCATTTTCAAGAAAATTACGGATCGTCCTGATATGCTTTTCTTTGCAGGAAACAAAAGCCTTGTGCTTCTTCTTTCTGGCTAATTCAATTTTATCCAGGAGCGAATCATTTTCGCCGCAGCAAACGACAAGTCCGGCAGCTTCAAATGACTGCGCAATCTCGAGCTGATGGTCATCGACATGTTCGCCAAACTTTGACAAACGGGGATATACCACCACATGCTTTCTCCTTTTGATAGCGTCTACAATGGTACCCACGCCGCTGTGCGTAACAATCAGATCGCTTTCCTTCACCTTTTGTTCAAATTGCTCAGGTTCCATATAGTCGACATATTCATAATGCTGGGGGATATAATTTGAAGTGCCGATTTGAGCAAATACAGGTTCATTGATCAAACCCTGCTCTATAAGAGAATCAATCTCCTTAAAAAGACGATCCAATGGGAATTTCTGGGTCCCTACTGATACAAAAATCATCAATACTCCACCTTGAATATCATATAAAAACAAAAATCAAACCGTAAATGATACGGCCGTCAATCAAAAGATACAGCCGCAATTAATTGCCTTCGGATAAATATCAAGCAAATACTCGGACTGAACAATGAACAAATCCGCGACACCGTACATCCACTTGCCAGTCATGGAGCCGGTGTTGAAGCGGGCAAAAGACTCAATGTAAACAACCTTTTTGCCAAACAACTTGGCGATGCGACACATGGGATAGCAAATCAGCGCACCTGTGGTAATGATGCAGTCGGGCTTCTCTTTCATAAAAATCTTGAAAGATTTGCCCCACAAAGCCAAAAACTTAGGCAAAAACATGGCTTCCTTTCTATTTTGCTTGGAAACATGATACACTTTGGAGCAAATATGCGCCTCGGAAAAATCATTTCTTTCCGTAACCAAAAATGAATCATATGCTTCCGATATTTCTCTCAATTGGTTTATCTCAGCCAGATGTCCGCCCGAGGAAGCAATAAAACATATTTTCACAAAAGAGACCTCCTTATCACCATTCAATGATATCGTTTTTTTCCAAAACGACTGTGTGTTTGCTTGTAGAACATTCTGTTAATGTTTCCATTTATTGATGGGCTGTGGCACTGCTCATTATAGTGTCAACAAGCCTCTGATCGTACCATTGACAGTTCGTTCTGTCGAGCATAGCATAGTTATTGATGCTCTGCGCGTCCGAAAAGGTACCCCCATCGTCCCAGCAGAAGCAGCCCATGACACCGGCTTCCCGGCATTTTGTGACAAAGTACTGGGCGTAATATCTGCGTTCCGAAACAGAATTTTCATTTGAGGGATCGCCCTTCATGCCGAATTCGCCAATAATCACATTTATATTATTGTCAATAAAACGACTTTTCACCCGTTTGAGCATATCGTCAGTTGAACTTGTATCGTTGAAATAAAAGTGTACCTCAGCAATGAGCCGGTTCTTCACTGTATCATTCGGCATGACAAACATGGCAAGCGCTTTGAAATCAGTAGAAGCCGCATAAGTGTTTACAATCAGATAACGGTTCTGATTCTTGCCTCCGGTATTCCTCACCGTCTCCACAAAGGTGCGGTTCAGCTCATTGACAGCGATATAATCATCATAAGACGCATCCGTCCACTGATTACTGTTATTGAGCATTTCGTTCAGGCCCTCGAAAACCAGTCTATGGTCGTAATCCCGAAACCGCTCCGCAATCTGACGCCAAAGCGAAGAAACACCGTCTTTGTTTTCTTCAATGCGGGAGTAATCCGCCTTGATCCAAGCGGTTTCACCCGTATCGTGATGTACATTCAGAATACATATCATGTCGTTGTCCAAGACATAACTGACCACTTCTTCCACCCTGTCCAGCCAGTCCGTATCCACCGTGCCATTTTCATCCATATGGTCGTTCCATGTGACCGGAACCCTCACGGCATTAAAGCCGGATTGCTTGACTTTGTCAATCATATCTTTGGTGGTTACAGGATTGCCCCATGCGGTCTCGTAATAGGAAACACTTTCTCCCTTTCTGTAAGTAATGGAGTCAAGCGAATTGCCAAGGCACCAGCCGACCAGCATATGCTCTCTTTCGGTGAGAATATTGTCCGTTACGACATATTCATCCAATAAATGATCACTGGATTTCAAGCTCAGCCATCTCATACCGACAGCAAAAACACTCACCACAACAGCCAAAGCAACTAAAATGGCCATGATCTTGATTAATGCTTTATTTGATAACGAATTTTTCATAAAACTACCTTTCCGGAATGATTCAAAAAAACAAGCAATGAGAACGAAGAAACCCCATTGTATTTCTATAACTCATTGCCCAATCACAACCCATCGCACAGTATCATCATAACAACATCCGACAGTAACCCATACACTTTGGGAACTAACCCTACCAGAGATAATACCAACTTTTTGTAATAAAGTCAATAGCTACGTATGATTTTCTTAATCGGTTTGATGGATGTTGAAAAAACACCGCCTGCAATACGGTAGCTGAAACCGTTTCTGCCAACCAATACGCCTGTAGCATGTCTCTATTATAACCAAAGAATGGCAATTTTTCAAGATTATCAAAGCATTTTCTTGCGGTTTATGAAAAAAATTCAAAATAATTTATCTCCTGTGTTTTTATTCATCATATTGTCATTGTAGTTTTGTAATAATTTTCTGCTTATCTCAATCTAAATTCGTGCATTTAAAACAAAGATTGATGATATAAAAAAATATACCATGAAACCTTATTGATTTTTTTTTTCAACAATGATAAAATGACATTTGAATAGTGCATGACGGACTCCGTTTGGTTATACACATCGGCAGTCTGACAAACATGGTTTTCATTGATCAATTCATGTCGGACAAGCATGCAGCATCTTTCTGAAACACAATCTTGAGATTTTTTGGGGGTATGGTCGCAATATGAGTGAGACAAAAGGCAACGAACACATTCGGAAAGCGCCTTTCGAGCGTCCGACCGCAGCCGATCTCCTTGCCTCTTCCAACCGTCAGCGGGTTGATGACGAAGCGCATCTTCCCCATGTCGGAGAACCCGAAAGTGAGAACGCCATGGCCGGCGATTTAGACGATGCGGAATGGCTGAACATGGCGCTTGAGAACATCCTTAAAATGACTGACGGACAGGAAGAAGGCCATCAGGGCGATGATGACGTGAATGACTTACTTACTTCATCGCTCGACGATAATCAGAACTCCGCGTCAATTCCGGCCAATCCGCTCGACCTGCCATATTCAGAAAAAAATATTTTTCAACAACCAATGCCGCACGATGAGCTGCCTGACAGCTTTAAACCTGTCATCCATTACGAATTGAACGGCACCTTAAACAATCAACCCGAGGAACAACCTCTTCCGGATATAACGGATGATATTGGTGAACCCGAAGAACAACCTCTTCCGGACATGGCGGATGATTTTTATGAGCCCGAAGAACAACCGCTGCCGGACATGGCGGATGATTTTGATGAACCCGAGGAACAACCGTTGCCAGACATAGCGGATGATATTGGTGAACCCGAAGAACAACCTCTTCCGGACATGGCGGATGATTTTTATGAGCCCGAAGAACAACCGCTGCCGGACATGACGGATGATTTTGATGAACCCGAGGAACAACCTCTTCCGGACATAGCGGATGATTTTGATGAGCCCGAGGAAGAACCTCTTCCGGACATAGCGGATGATTTTGATGAACCCGAGGAAGAACCTCTTCCGGACATGACGGATGATTTTGATGAGCCCGAGGAAGAACATCTGCCGGACATAGCGGATGATTTTGATGAACCCGAGGAACAACCGTTGCCAGACATAGCGGATGATTTTGATGAGCCCGAGGAAGAACCTCTTCCGGACATGACGGATGATTTTGATGAGCCCGAAGAACAACCGCTGCCGGATGTAACGGATGATTTTGATGAAACTGAGGAACAACCGCTGCCGGACATAGCGGATTATTTTGATGAACCCGAAGAACAACCTCTGCCGGATATGACGGATTATTTTGATGAACCCGAGGAAGAACCTCTTTTTGATGAACCCGAGGAACAACCTCTTCCGGACATAGCGGATGATTTTGATGAACCCGAGGAACAACCTCTTCCGGACATAGCGGATGATTTTGATGAGCCCGAGGAAGAACCGTTGCCGGATAACTCCACATCCCCCAAAGACACAACTGATAAATCGGTGGACAACACAAAATCCAACGACGCCAAACAAGATATTTCCGGAACGTTTGAACAAAGCAACGTTTCCGTCAGCGATGGTTTTTCCCCTCCGTCTTTGGAAACATCCGGAATCTTGGACGGAAAATCAAAATCGAATGAGGTAAGTGATAAAATGGATAATAACAGTAATCTCAGTAAAACCAGTAAAAAATCAGTCAAAACAAAAAAGACAGACGTCAGCCGCGCTTCACAGAAAATATCAAAAACTCACGCTGACCTTCAGAATACCAACTCATCTACCATTGTGGTAAACCTCAGAGACATTCTGGGCTATATATTCAAAAACATCCTCATCGTTATACTGACAGCTCTGATGTGCAGCATGATTGGTTATATCTTTACCCAGAAATTCGTGAAGCACAAGTATGTCTCAAACACTAAGCTTATCATCTTCACGGCTGAGGCAAACAATGAATCGCAGCCTTCATGGGATGATTTGCAGTTAAGCTTTACTCTGTTGACTGACTGCTCCCTGATTGTAAAATCCCGTGACGTTCTTGAGGACGTCATACAAGAGCTGGATCTTTCTATCTCCTACTCCGAGCTGCTTGAAAAGATCGACGTGTCATTTATGAGTAACAGCCGTATCATTGAAATCAGCGTCACCGATGAGGATCCGCTTCAAGCAATGATTATTGTCAAAAAGCTGCGGGAAGTTTCCATGCGTTACATAACGGATAACCTCGAAGTCTCAGGCTCGAAAATAATTCAGAAAGAAAACATCCCTCACAATCCAATGCCCTCCTACACACGGTATTATGTGATGTTCGGCGCCATCATTGGTATCCTTGTATCCTCTTTGGTATTAGCCGGCATTTATATTTTTCAGCTTGAAAATGAATTCCTGAAAAAACAACAGAAGGCAAACGCCTGAAAGCATTATAGCAATCCAGGCAAATAACCATTGGGATTAGAAAAACCAAACCATAAAATGTATGGAAGTGATTATATGAACAAAATAAAAACCATTTTGATTGGCATTCTTTCCACCATCTGCTTCATGCTGGCTATCGTGTGTGTGTGTTTGGCTCTCGCAAAGGATGACACACCTCCGGAAATCACATTTGACGACATTATTCTGTCATATACGGAGGGCGACGACACAAGCATATTGTTTACCGGTGTTTCAGCTTCCGACCTTGTCGACGGTGATGTGACCGATAGAATGATAATCAAGAGCATTACAATGGAAAAAGACGGTTTTGCTACAGTGACTTACGCTGTGACTGATACATCTAACAATGTAACTGAACGGAGCAGACGTGTGATTTACAAAACCAAGCCAACCACCACAACCTCCGAAACATCTGACGCTGACAATACTTCCGCCCCTACAACTAAAAAAAATAAATAACGCCGTTAAGGACATTCGCCTGTTGATCTATTTCGCATCATTTACAAACTGTTGAAGTTTATCGACAGGCCTTTTTTCTGATTTTTGGCATCATTATGACAACTATATATCGTGCGTTATCAGCATGAGGTGAAAGAAAAGAATGAAATGGAAAAAAATATCGATATTGTTCTCCACAATATTTTTGTTTATTATCGTATGCTTCTGTATGCAAGAGCATGACGCGGTAAATACAGTGCGATTGGTTGCGCAGGCTGAGGATCACATAACGCAGAGCGTCAGTTTATATTACGATGACGGTGTTTATTACGCTTTTTTGCCGTCGTACGCTGATACAAACTCATTGAGCATTGTCTATAACAATGCCTATTCTCTGTATCTTGACGGCGAATACTACGATTCCGACAGCCAGTTTTCGACATTTGAGCCCAATCGATCATACGAGATGATAATGAAAAATTCGTTTCATATCACTGTATGTAACGAAAAGCTGATTATTATGAAAGCAGAGCATATTCCCGCTTTGTCGATTCATCTTACTGACGGCACAATCGAAAATATAAACGCCGATAAAGAGATCTCCAAAACCGGTCTGGCCACCTTAATCACAGAGAACAAAACCGTCAATTACGCAGGTTCGATTCAATCCATTCACGGGCGCGGCAATTCAACCTGGGACCAGGCAAAAAAATCCTATTCTCTGGCGTTACCGGAAGAAGCCGATTTGCTTGGTATGGGTGCCGGAAAAGAGTGGGTGCTGCTTTCTAATTCCTTTGATGAATCGGGACTAAGAAATAAACTCGTATATGATACGGCAAAGGCGATTGGCGTCACATTTGCGGTTGACGCTGAATATGTGGATCTCTATATCGACAATGTTTATTACGGATTGTATCTTTTAGCGAAAAAAATCTACGTGGGAAACAACCATGTTGATATTACCAATCTGGAAGAAAAGACAAAAAGCATCAATCCGTACCCGTTGTCCTTTTATCAAAGTTTTGAAGAGGAACACAACGGAAAAATGATAAGAGGATATGATATCGCTGAGAATCCCAAAAACATAACAGGCGGATATCTTGTCCAGATCGAACACCATGAAGAAAAACTGGCGGCCAGAGAAAGCTTATTTCGGACGGACAGTTTAAGCTTTTCGGTCTCCTCGCCCAAATATGCAAGTCGTCAGCAGATTACATATCTGTCTGATTACTTCAATACGGTGGAATCTCAACTTGCAAAAGGCGATTTATCCAACATAAATGTGGATTCTTTTGTGAAATATTATCTTATACAGGAACTTTTCGCAAATAAAGACAAGAGCAGCGTTTTTTTTTGCAAGGATTCTGATGAGGTGGACAGCCAGGTGTATGCCTGTTCCATATGGGATTTCGATTTGAGTATCGGCAACGGCTGGCTGGTTTCCAATGTCAATCCGTCGGTGCTGTACAGAAATACTGACAACTGGTTTGAGTATTTGTATGACAATCCCATCTTCCAATCCAGACTGAAAGAAATGTATGCATCCGTTATCAAATCCGATCTTGACACTCTCCTTTATCACCGACTTGAGGAATACAGAAACACTGTCAGCAGTTCGTTTGCCATGGATAAAAGACGATGGAGAAAGGCCAACAACGGCTATACGGTAAGCGATACCGATAAAACTGATTCATCTACTTGGGGCAGACAGAGCCAACACCATTTTGATACGTTAGATGAGCACATAAGCTATATATCGGATTTTATGAATCAAAGAATTCAATTTCTCGATTCGGCATGGATTGACGATGTAACCTATTGCTTTGTGAGCTTCTCGACTCCGGAAAACACCGATTATTTTACAGTGAGAGAAGGCGACGTTCTGACGGAGGAGCCAATTCCCTCTTACGATAACAATGATGACAGATTTATCGGCTGGTATGATGCGGACGGCAATGAGTACGTTCCTAACCAGACTGTAACGCGTAGCGTCAATTACAACGCTAAATGGGAGGAATATGGCGACTCAGGTTCAAAAGCAACGGCATTGCTGTCGATCATAGAACGGATTAAGGCAAATCCGCTGCATGAATCCGTCCTTTTATCCGGCGGGCTGATCATCATGGTATGCGCCATTCTATACTTTGTGATAACGGACATACGAAAGGCAAAAAAAAGGAGGTATGACGATGGACGAGAACCGTAAATTCCGCCACGAATTGAAGTACCAATGCAGCGAAGCGCATCTGGCCATTATCCGCAATCGCCTGCAAGGTGTCATCCCCTATGACCGACATGCGGCAAACGGACAATATACCATCCGCAGTATGTATTTTGATAATTTTGAAAACCGCTGCTTTCATGGAAACGAAAGCGGCACCGATCCCCGGGAAAAATTTCGGATTCGCATCTACAACGCCGATGACAGCCGTATTTCGCTTGAATGTAAGCGCAAAGAAAGAGGCAAAACATACAAGATCTCCTGCTTACTGTCAAAGGAGGAATATGCAGACATTATCAGCGGCGGAACTCTTGTGAGTATCGACGATAAAGCCCCTCTTTTACGCAAATTCTCGGTACTGCAAAAGACAGAGCTTTTCCGTCCGGCCGTTATTGTAGAGTATGACCGTACGCCTTATGTTTACAAAATCGGAAATGTTCGCATTACCTTGGATCGCAACATTCGCTCGTCCAATGATTTTGCTCATTTCTTTGACGACAACCTTCCGACAAGACCTATTATGCCAAAGGGACGGCACTTATTGGAGGTAAAGTACGACAATCTATTGCCTGATTTTATCAAAGAAATCTTACAGTTAGGCGATTTACAGCAAACCACATTCTCAAAATACTATTTATGCAGAAAATATTCTACAGGAGGAACATTATGACTTTCAAAGATATTTTTAAAAATTCGTTTCTGAACGGCTTCTCAAGTGGCATTGATGTCAAAACGATTCTGATCGGACTGGCGATCACCACCGTACTCTCTCTATATATCTTTTTTATCTACCGCCTGGTCACAAGAAAAACATTTTATGCGCAAACCTTTAATTTGTCGTTGATCGCAATGGCAGTGATCACCGCCGCTATTATTTTAACCATCCAATCCAATATTGTCCTTTCCCTGGGAATGGTTGGCGCGTTGTCAATCATCAGATTCCGAACGGCTATCAAAGATCCGCTTGATCTTGTATTCCTTTACTGGTCCATCAGCATAGGCATTATCTGTGGAGCGGGATTGTCAGTTATTGCCGTCATTTTGACACTGCTGATCTCTCTTGTGGTACTTGGAATGCAAAAGTACCCGCTGAAAAAGCTTTCGATGATTTTAGTGGTCAACAGCACTGATATTGACAGCGATACTGCCATTCTCGAAACTGTTGCTAAGTACAGCGAAAACTACAAGGTCAAATCAAAGAATCTCACACCATCTTCTTTAGATATGGTCATAGAAATCAAGGTGGACGCGGAAAGCCGTCTGGTACGCGAAGTACTCAATATCGAGGGCGTCACTTCCGCTTCTATTCTCTCGCATGACGGTGAAATAACAGTATAACAAACTGAAAGAGAAGGGTTGGATATGGATATTGCACCAATAATAAGAATCCTTTCAGGTCCGTTAATTGGCGCGGTAATCGGATACTTCACTAACATGATTGCCGTGAAAATGCTTTTTTATCCTAAACATGAAATTCGTGTATTCGGTCGAAGACTGCCCTTGAACCCTGGCGTAATACCAAAAGGGCGTCCACGGCTCGCAGCTTCCATCGGCAATGTAATTGAAAAGAACCTCCTTACAAAAGACGATATCAAAACGCATCTGCTAACCGAACAAGCCGAAAAGAAGATAACAGATGTGGCTGTTGCTAAACTCTCTTGCAATATTAAACACGAAATATGTCGCTTTGCTGATATGGACAGTGCTGCTTTTGAAGAAAAAAAGACTCTTATTTGTCAGGCAGTCAGTCTGCAGGTCGTAAACGCAATCCGCTCTTCCAACGCAACGGAAACCGTTTTATCTGCTGTAGGAGAAACAGTAAAAGAAAGATATAATAACACTCTTCTCAGATTGTTCGTAAATGACACCACATTAAGTACCTTAATGGAACCGGCAAAAGAAGTGCTCGACACAATGATTGACGAGCATGGCGCAGATTACATTTCGCCTATTCTTGCAACAAAACTGGAAGAGGCAGCCAACGGTTCAGGGCTGGAGCTGATGTCTCATTTTGAGATTGACGAACAAACGGTGAGGGAAACAGAGATCAAATCTTATCGCAAGCTCGTTGACCAGTGTGTCGAAGGTGTACTCAGCAGCATCAACATTTCAGAACTGATAGAGGACAAAATCAACGATATGTCCATAGATGAGCTGGAAGGACTTGTTCAGGACGTGATGAAAAAGGAACTCGGTGCCATTATCAACCTCGGTGCTTTGATTGGATTCATTCTTGGATTATTAAATTTACTCATATAATTCCCATCTCCGGAAAAATACAATACAAAATAAAACACCCGATCTTTTACTTGACGGTTTGATCGTTTCTGTAATAGATCGGGTTATTTTTGTGAACCGTATGGTCTTTTGATGGAACATTTAACGTAAGTGTCAGCGCCCGGGTATTTTGTCGTCCAGAAGTGAACGTATATTGTCAGTGAGAGACAAAGTAAAATGTCAAGGGCGAAAAAAAGAAACTGACACAACCGGAAGGAAATGTCAGTTTCAGAAAAAGAGAGCAGAAGCTCCCGGCAAAAACCCACGAGGCGCTCAGGTCGCTTCCCAGCGTAGCCCTATCCTCCGTCGTGGGCAAAAGCCTGTCAATTAAAAGGGTGCACGGTACATGATCTTGTAATCACCGGCATTGTGAATGGGATGGGGCAATTCATACCTGTCGAGAAT
>CADBZY010000001.1 GCA_902799245.1 uncultured Ruminococcus sp. | reverse complement strand
CCGCACGCTCGACATCGGCGCGGATAAACAGGCGGATTACTTCAATCTGCCGAAGGAAGAAAATCCCGCGCTGGGCTATCGCGCCATCCGCATCTGCCTGATGCAGCGCGACATCTTCAAGACGCAGATCAGAGCCATCCTGCGCGCCGCCGCTTTCGGCAAGGTGAGCATCATGTTCCCGATGATCATTTCCGTCAGCGAAGTGAAGGACGCCAAGGCGATTCTTGAGGAGTGCCGTCAGGAACTCATCGCCGAGGGCAAACAGATTGGCGATGTGGAGATCGGCATCATGATCGAAACGCCCGCCGCCGTCATGCTCGCCGACGAGCTGGCGGAAGAAGTGGAATTCTTCTCCATCGGCACCAACGATCTGACACAGTACACGCTGGCGATCGACCGTCAGAATCCGAAACTCGATCCCTTCTACGATTCCCATCATCCGGCAGTGCTCCGCCTGATCGAAAAAACCGTCCAGGCAGGACACCGGCACAATTGCTGGGTAGGCATCTGCGGCGAACTCGGCGCGGACACCACCCTGACCGAAACCTTCCTGCGTATGGGAATGGATGAACTGAGCGTCAATCCCGGCAGCGTTTTAGCTGTGAGAAAGGTCATCCGCGAACTCGACCTCGGCACCGCAAAGGCTCCCGAAACGCCGGAACCCGAGTCTCCCAAAGCCGAGGCTCCGAAGGAAGAAGTCAAAAAGAGCAGGTTTTCTCTTTTCGGCAAGGGTAAAAAATAAATAATCATCCTTACAATGATACACTGCGGTGGCAAAACCGTTTATTTTGAAAAAAAGCAAAACCGGCAGATTGTCTGTCGGTTTTGTTTGTTTAACGCAGGATGTGGTATCGCATGATCAATCAAAAGAATACGCTGCGCAAGCGTGTCCGGTTTTATGGCAGGGTGCAGTCGGTGGGTTTCCGCTTCCAGGCGCAGTACGCCGCCAAACGCCACGGCGTGACCGGCTGGGTCAAGAACGAACACGACCGCTCCGTGACCATGGAAATGCAGGGAACCGGGCAGCAAATCAATGACGTCGTTGCCGAAATCGACAGCGACCCGTATATCCGCATCGAACGCATGGAAACAACCTGGCTCGAACCCGACCCAACCGAACGGGGATTCAGAATTATACACTGAAAGAATAGTGAGCGCACTATGGGGGGAATTAAGACGTGAAGACATGGACAAAGGAAGAACGCTACCGTGTACTGAAAGACGAAGAGGAAATCCGTCCTCTGCACGAAAAAATCATCCGGTCGGATTACCGTCAGCATTATCACATTCAGAGCGTCACGGGACTGCTCAACGATCCCAACGGCTTTGTATACCATGACGGCGTGTGGCACCTGTTTTACCAGTGGTGTCCGTGGGGTGCTGTTCACGGGCTGAAATACTGGTACCACACCACTTCCGAGGATTTGGTGAAGTGGAAGAATGTCGGCGTGTGCATCCGACCGGACACGGAGTACGACAACAAGGGCGCCTATTCGGGTTCCGCCCTGCCGCTGGACGATCAGCTATATCTGTATTACACCGGCAATCACCGCGACGAGGACTGGACGCGAAGACCTTACACCTGTCTGGTGGATCTGAAGGACGACGGCGCCGCCGTGAAGCTGCCGCCGCTGTTCGGCATGAATGAAGACTATACCGAGCACCAGCGCGACCCGAAAATCATTTACAACGAGCAAAGCGGGAAATATTACATTATCCTCGGCGCACAGACCAAGCAGAAAAAGGGCTGCTCCCTGATCTACCGCTCCGACAGCCCGACCGAGGGCTGGACTTTTGCCGGACAGCTCAACGTGCCGGGGTTCGAGGATTTCGGCGATATGTGGGAGTGTCCGTCCATCGAAACCATCAGCGGCTATGATGTGCTGCTGTTCTGTCCGCAGCATCTCACCCTCCCTGGAAGAGGCGGCTCGGTTCACCACAACGGCTACCTGCTGGGGCATATGGACTGGGATTCGCTCACCTTCACGCCGGACAACACACGATTCCATGTGCTGGACTTCGGCTTTGATTCCTATGCCGCCGAGTGTGCCGCCAATCCCAACGACAAGAACAAGGCGACGCTGGTGGCGTGGATGGGTTTGCCGGACGCTTCCTATCCCACCGACGAAGAGGACTGGTCGGGCTGCCTGACGCTCCCGCGCGAACTGCGGGTGCGCGATCACCGGTTGATTCAGCAGCCTTTGGACGAACTCAGGGCGCTGCGAGGCAAAAAGATTGACCTCGAATCCACCGATCTGCTGCCCCGTGTGTGTGAAATGGAGCTGATCAGCCGCGGCGGAGATCTCACGCTGCGACTCTTCGCGGGAGCCGACGGAACCGGCGGTCTGACGATTGCCTACGACGACGGCGCGAAGGAGATCACCGTTGACCGCGCGGGACTGAAACGCCGCTTCAACACCGAGCAGGGCGAACAGAGAACCCGTCCGCTGCCGAAGGGACTTTTCCACCTGCGCATCTTTATCGACCGAAGTTCCATCGAGATTTTCGTCAACGACGGCGACGCGGTGTTCTCCTCCCGCATTTTCCCGACCGAGGGAGAGGAAAAACTGATTGTCGAGGGCGACGCTTCCATTCATCTGTGGGAGCTGAACCGTGCGGTAGAGGAATGTTTCGCCGTTGACTCCGAATAGTCCGCATGACCGACGGATATTCATGCGTCGGGAGAAAACATAATCAGAGGCACATTCACGTTATTCCGCGAATGTGCCTCTTTTAAATCGATATTAGGAAGAGCTGTTTTTATTGATGTGCCATCTTTACCGGCGGTCGGCTAAGCAATGCCGAGGACATCGGCAAAGCGGAAGGCGGCGGAAACGTCGCCACGAATGGCAAGCCGGCCGGTGGAGTAGGCCTCGACAGGGGAAAGCTGACGGGAGATGATCCGGTTGAGATTGCCCGAATCCACGGTGAACGCACAAAGGCTGTTTTTGTAGTCGAACGGCTGGATGTCAAGACGGCCGTCCCTGACCTCAATATAAAACTTGCCTTCTCCCTCGCCCGTTACGTCGAACTCATATGAATAATCGCCCAGACCGAAGTCCTTGAAATCCTTGCTCTCAAAATATTCCTTGATCGTACTGTATAATTCTTCAAACGTCATTGCGTTTTAGTCCTTTCGATCTGTTGTGCACTCATTATACCCGAATTGTGCAAGCCTGTAAATGCTTTTTACTGCCAAACATAATTAAATTTACAAAAGAATTTTTAGTTTAGTTGTAATGACGGGAAAAGTGTGGTATTATTATTATACGATTATCAGACACATCCAAAGGTGATGATTTTTTGAATACGGAAGACATGCAAGATTCCAACCACTCCAATCTTTTTGCTGAATTGTTCCAGAAATACCAAAACCATGATTTCAGAATAAGGCGAGATAACTTTTCATACGCAAGAGCGATCGGGTATATCACATTCTTTGCCTTTATTCTCCGATTGATTCTCGGGATAAGTTATCTGAATTCTTACGACACGGAATGGAACATCATGTGGGGTGTGCAGCTCTCCGATGGATTCTTTTCTGCGCATACCCATGTGAAAGCGCTCGATTATCCGCCGCTTTATCTCTATCCCCTCTATTTCGTGGGAAAGCTGATCAAGAACCCTGCCATCGGCGGATACCCGCCTTTCAGAATGCTTGCGATCAAATTTTTTCCCTGCCTTTGCGACAGTCTGACCTGCGTCGCGCTTTACTCCATTGCCCGAAAGAAGAATAAGATGATCGGACTGTTAGCGGCGGCGCTCTGGGCTGTCAATCCCGCCACCATCTTCAACTGCGCCTGCTGGGGTCAGACAGACTGCGTGCTGATGCTTCTGGCGGCGCTGCTCATGTTCGCCCTTGAAGAAAAGCACGTCACAGCGGCGGGTGTCCTTTGGGCGGTCATGTGTTCCACCAAGCTGCAGGGGCTTTATCTCACTCCCGTGGTCGGCATGGAGGTGCTGACGATCTGCTTCGGCAGTCTGCACCCGAAACAGTTTTCCCTCTCCCGCGCCGTTTCTGACAAGTCCGCTGTCATGCGGTTTTTGCGATTCGTCTGCGCCGCTGCCGGAACGCTCGCGCTGGTCTACCTTCCCTTTATGCTGGGGGCAGGTTTTTCCGGCTATCAGCCGGAACTCGGCTTCTGGGAGAAGTTCATGAAGCCTGTTACCGTTTATTCCGAGGGCGTCGCCAAATATCCCTACTGCACACTTAACGCCGACAATATCTACATGCTTTTCCATCTCAACGGCGTAAAGGATAAGCTGCGGATACTGCCCGGAATCAGCGTTTCCACCGTCGGCAGCGTATTCCTGCTGCTGTCCGTGATCGGCGTCGTGGCGGTTTACATATTCGGCAGGCGTCATTCCCACTGGCTGGCGGGTTTTGCCTTTATGGAGTGTATTTTTATGCTCACCTGCCGACAGCATGAGCGTTATCAGATCGTCGTTCTGGCGCTGCTGATGGGCGCGTTCATTCAGCTCGCCGACCGTCGGCTGCTCACTCTCTACGGACTGAATTCGCTTGTGATATTCTTCAATCAGTTTCGGGTTCTCAGCAGCGTGCGGGAAAAATCAGGCTGGTGGAGAACTTACAAATACGCCGGAGGCAGTTATCCCCAGTGGTTGAATTCCCGCGGTAAACTTGCCTTCGCCAATTCCCTGCTTAACCTGCTGCTATTTGCGGCCGCGGCAGTGTTTGTCGTAAGATTTTTCTGTAAGAGAAGCAAAACAAAACAACTGGAGGAAAGAAAATGGATGTAAAAAACAAGCGTCCGGCGGCGATTACGCGGTTTTTGAGGTCGCCGTTTTTCACGGGACAGCCGAGGTATTTCTTTGTGCTGGCGGTGGGCTTCCTTTCGGCCTTTGCCGTGATGCTGCCCTATATCGTTTACGACAGCGGGTATTTTCTGATGTACGGCGACTTCAATGTGCAGCAGTACCCCTTCTATATGCACGCCCATGACGCGATTCTCAGCGGACAGATCGGCTGGGACTTCAAGACGGATCTGGGGGTCAATTTCATCGGGTCTTACAGTTTCTACAATCTCGGTTCGCCTTTCTTCCTGTTCACGCTGCTGCTGCCCTCCGGCGCGGTGCCTTACACCATCGGCCCGCTGCTTGCGCTCAAGGTCGGCTGCGCCGGAATGACCGGCTACGCCTACATCCGCCGCTTCACGCGCTTCGATGATTACGCCGTGCTCGGCGGTCTGATGTACGCGTTCTCCGGCTACTCCATTTTCAATATGTTTTTCAACCACTTCCATGAGCCGATGGTCTTCTTCCCGCTCATGCTCATTGCCCTCGAAGAACTCATGGTCAACGACCGCAAGGGATGGTTTGCCGCCGCTGTCGCCATTAACGTCTTTGTCAATTATTACTTCTTCGTCGCGGAAGTCGTGTTTATTGTGATTTACTTCTTCGTGCGTCTGGCACTGTGCACCGAGTGGAAGGTGACGCCGCGGAAGTTTTTGACGATCGCCTTTGAAGCTGTCCTGGGCTTCGGCATGGCCGGTGTTATGGTGCTGCCCTCCGTCTGGGAAGTGGCAAAGAATCCGCGCGCCGAGGCCAAGCTCTACGGCTGGAACGCTGTGGTTTATTCCAATTCACAGCGCTATCTGAATATTTTGGAGGCGTTTTTCTTCCCGCCCGATCTGCCCGCGCGCCCCAACTTCACGCCCGATTCCAACACCAAATGGGGCTCTCTCGCCGCCTGCCTGCCGCTTTTCGGCATGACCGGCGTCATTGGCTGGCTCCAGTGCCGCAAGGGTCACTGGCTGCGCAGAATGATCATTATCTGCTTCTTTATGGCGTTTATTCCGATGCTCAATGCCGCGTTCCAGCTTTTCAGCGCGACTTATTACGCACGGTGGTTCTTTATGTTCACGCTGATGACCTCCCTGGCCACCGTCATGGCGCTTGGAAATGCCGACATCGACTGGAACAGGGCGTTAAAATGGGCCGTGGGAATTTCGCTTGCCATCGCTCTGCCGCTTGCCTTCCTGATGAAGAGGGAAGCCGACCCAGAAAAAGATTTGAATGCCGAGTATGGACTTATCGCTTACAAGGACAGATTCTGGATTTATGTCGCTATCGTCGCACTGTCGCTCATGATGGTGTCGCTGATCATTCGCTTTATACAATCGAACGACCGCAAAACGGTCTACGCTCTGAGCATGGTGGGTATCATCGGGGTTTACTTCTGCACGCTGTTTATCTTCAACGGACAGGGCAAAACGCTCTCTTATGACAGCAGGGATTATGTCATCCCTAAAGCCCTCAGCCGGGGGGAGAACATTCACCTTGACGGGCTGCACGACGCCCAGTACCGCGTCGATTTTTACAAGGACATGGACAACATGGGCATGTTCTGGGACACCTCCTGTATTCAGGCGTTCCATTCGATCGTCCCGTCCTCGGTGATTGATTTTTACACATCGGTAGGCGTTCAGAGAGGCGTCGGCAGCCGTCCGGAGGTGGAATATTACGCCATTCGCTCTCTGCTCAGCGTCAAATATCTCTTTGACAACGCCGAAAAGGGCAATTTCAGTAAAGATCAGTCCGGACAGCCATCCGATAAAAATCCCCAAATGCCCGGTTGGTCGCTGCTTAAGAACGAGGCGGGATACAATATCTGGCAGAACGACTGTTATATTCCGATGGGCTTTACCTATGATTATTACATCACGGAGCAGGATTTTACGGATTCCTTCGCGAAGAATGAACGCGGTAACGTCATGCTGCGCGCGATCGTGCTGAGCGACAGTCAGGAGGCCGAATACGGCTCTATTTTGCAGCCGCTTCCCTCTGACAGAACGTCATTCAACGAGAGCAGCTACAAAACGGATTGCCGTGACCGCGCCGACATGTGCTGCCATTCATTTGTTGCCGGAGACAATCGCTTCACCGCCGCCATTATGCAGGACAAACCCAATCTCGTGTTTTTCAGCATTCCCTATCACGACGGCTGGAAGGCTTATGTCAACGGCAAAGAAACCAAGGTGGAAAAGGTCAATATGGGATTCATGGCGGTGGAATGCGGCGCAGGCTTCTCCGAGATTGAGTTTGAATTCGAGACGCCTATGCTCAAATTAGGCACTGCCTCTACGGTTTGCTGCCTTTTCGCATTCGCCGTGTATGTGCTCTTCTTTGCCTATGATCCTGACAGAGGCAGGAATGAACGGTTCAGGAAATTCGTGCGCAGGGCGCGTACATCCTGCCGGATAAACGCGCCTGCACCCGTGCGGGTTATCAGTGAGGAGGAGGGCGATCCGTTTTCGGATAACGATACCTATGCTGCGGACAAACCCTCAGCCGTCAACGATGATTAAGCCTTCAACCTAATGAAAAGGGAATGATAAAATGAAGATTTTTGCAATTGAATCCTCCTGCGACGATACTGCCGCCGCTGTGGTGGAGGACGGAAGAAAGGTGCTTTCCTCCGTCGTCGCTTCGCAGGTCTTCCGGCATGTGGAATTCGGCGGAGTGGTGCCGGAAATTGCCGGAAGAATGCACTGCGAGGCTATTTCCGGCGTGGTCGCCGAGGCGCTCGCACAGGCAAAGCTGAATATTCAGGACGTTGACGCTGTGGCCGTCACCGCTTATCCCGGGCTGATCGGGTCGCTGCTGGTCGGGGTGAATTTCGCCAAGGGACTGGCGCTGACCGCGGGAAAACCGCTCGTTCCCGTGCATCATTTGCGGGGCCACATCGCCGCCAATTACATCTCTCACCCCGAATTGCAGCCGCCCTTCCTTTGCCTTGTCGTTTCCGGCGGTCACAGCCACATCGTGGAGGTCAGCGATTACACCTCCATGCGCATTATCGGCCGCACACGGGACGACGCCGCAGGCGAGGCTTTCGACAAGACCGCCCGTACGATGGGTCTCCCCTACCCCGGCGGCGTTCATATGGACAAATTGGCCGAGGGCGGCGATCCCAACGCCTTCTCCTTCCCTGTGCCGAAGGTCAGCGGCTCGCCCTACGATTTCAGCTTTTCCGGGCTTAAGACTGCCGTTATCAACACGATTCACAATATGACCCAAAAGGGGATCGACATTCCCCGTGAGGATATGGCGGCTTCCGTTCGTCAATCCGTGGTGAATATTCTCACCGATCGCTTCCTGCTGGCCGCGAAGGACTTCGGACACAGGCGGCTGGTGCTGGCCGGCGGCGTTTCCGCTAATTCCCTTCTTCGCAGGAGAATGACACAGCTTTGCGCCGAACGGGGTTTTGAACTCTATTACCCCGAACTCTCCCTCTGCGGGGACAATGCCGCTATGATCGGCGCGCAGGGGTATTTTGAATTCCTTCAGGGGAATACCGCCGACATGAGCCTCAATGCCCGCGCTGAACGCAGCATTGAGCTTTAGGGTGAAGGGTGAAGGTAGGAGGTTGAAGGGTGAAGGTCAAAGGTAGGAGGTAGGAGGTTTTGGGTGAGTTTTTTACACGTAGTCTTCTTCTGACATCGGCTCGTATTTGCTTATGATCGATAACCATTCTTCGTCGAGGATTCTTTCTATTTCGTCTGTTTCGGATGTTTCGGGCAGGCGTTCTGACTTCCCATCCGGTTTTGCTTTTGTGGCGGCCGATGGGGAGTCTTTATTGTTTCTGAGGGCTTCACGGACGATGGGCAGAAAATAACGCAGAGAACCTATCTCTTTGTTCCCTCGATTGGCTACCTGATTCATAGCGTACAATATCACGGAATCGGTTGCGCCCATAGAACGCATCTCTTCCAGCGCCGCTATGTCCGACTTTCTGAAATGCCTTCCCGTTATGGAAACATATTTCTCTTCCACTTTATCATATTCTTCCGGCAGCGCGGCGGCTAGCATATTTCCGCAGGCGGAAGCTGAAAGGGCGATTTCTTCACCGGCAGGTGCGCTTTGCTTTGCTTTCATTTTCTTTTGTTTTGTTTTATTTTCTTTGCTTTGGTGCATATTCTCGGGGAATTCGCGGGTTTTTGCGGAGAAAACCTCGGTTTTTGCTGCGGAAACCTCTTTTGCGGACAGGTCGGGTTGCTCCGCGGGGTGTTCCGATTTTTCGGAATCGCCCAGCAGCCAGTATTTGCTCTTATCCGCCTTGCTTCTCGCAGTCACTTCGGCATAGTGTTGCTGGATATTGACAGAGGTGATCACCGACTGCTGCATGAGGGCATTGTCGAACAGCCCTATCTCAGCGCAGTAACGTATCACTTGCAGCGCAATGCTTTTATCTCTTATCCACCTGTTTCCTACCGTCTTGATCACATAACACGCCAGACGGTCTAAGGAAAACTCCAGATAATACCCGCTTTCATAAACCTTGCTCCGAACGACCTCGTATATGCAGTAGCCCATCGGCCCGTACTTCTGCAGCAGCTCTGTCATTTCGATGTCGTCCCATTCATGCACCCCCTTGTAGTAGTAATCCAGTCCTGCCTTTCTCGGTCTTGGCATACGATCACATCTCCTTATTCCGGTGTGCGGAAGAAGTCACGAATCATCTCCGCTTGTCACCTTTTTATTAAACAAGAGGTTCCGTTTATGGAAGTTATCTATATTATAGCTCTTATTTTTGAGATTGTCAAGAGGAAGTTTAATTAAGATCAAGCAGTAAATTTGCTCCTACCTCCTACCTTCAACCTTCAACCTCCTACCTAAAAAAAGCGGCTGCCGCACGAAAACGTACAACAGCCGCTGAGATACCATTTTGATTTGTTGGGAAAGGGATCAGTTTCTTCTGCCTTCCACATAACCCTGACCGCCGATGACTACCGAAACAGTCTTGGCAAAAATGATCATGTCGAACACTACGGAGCGCTTGACGACGTATTCCTTGTCGAAATACACCTTTTCCTCCGCCGGAACACAGTCGCGTCCGTTGACCTGCGCCCATCCGGTCACACCGGGACGCACATCGTACACGCCTTCACGCATACGCAGCTTATGGACGTCGGATTCGCTCATGATAAGAGGACGAGGCCCTACCAGGCTCATGTCGCCGATCAGCACGTTGAAAAGCTGGGGCAGCTCGTCGATACTGGTCTTTCTCAGCACACGTCCCACACGGGTGATGTGCGCGTACGGATCCGAAAGATCCGCTGTAGCCATTTCATGAGGTGCGTTTACCTTCATGGTGCGGAATTTGTAGACCTTGAAAAGATTGCCGTTTTTGCCAACGCGGTTCTGGCTGAATATGACCGAGCCTTCGGAATCAAACTTGATCATGATCGCTACCAGCGCGAAGAGCGGAAGGAGAAGCGTCAGGGCTGCTGCCGCAACGCATACATCAAATATTCTCTTGAGAACAGTGTAAACAGGCTTTGTCTTGATTCGTGTGTCATCAAAATAAAGAGTGCCTACATAATTCTCACGCACATTAACCATGACAAATGACCCCCTTAAAATCACAATTAAGCAAAGCAGTTGAACCGGTCGCGTGACACATTTACTCGCACGCCTTTTTCCTTTTGCTTTGTTTATAGTATATCACATCGTTTATCGAATTTCAATATATTTTTTTTGTTTTTTGCATTTTTATCAATTCTTTCAAAAACTAATCACCGCGGAGCGATAAATAGTTATTAAATAACGATAAATAAAGGGATTTTGTCTTATATTGTGATGTGCTGTCTTTTGTTTGTTTAACAGATTAAAGTGTGTTTGTGCAATATGACGAACGACGACAATTTTACAGGGGTGTTTTTCTCCGAGATGATCACATTTCATACATTTTCGTGCATTTCATCAGATCACATTCAGCTTTATCATGCGTGACAAGAATGACCGTCCGGTCTTTGCAGCATTCGTCTACATATGCGATGACACGTTCCCGAAGCTCCGGATCCAGCCCTTTGAACGGCTCGTCCATCAGTATCAACGATGATTCATAAGCAAGCGCCCGCGCGATGCTCAGCCGCTGCTTCATGCCGCCGGAAAAATCGTCCGGATAGGCCTTCCGCTCCGCGCCCAGTTCCAGCGCGTTCAGTATCTCCCGCGCGCGTTCCTTCGTGCAGCACGCTGTCGCCGTTATGTTTTCCTCCGCATTCAACCACGGCAGCAGCCGGTATTCCTGAAACACATAGGACATTTTCCCTTCCGGTCGCTGCACTTCGCCGCTGTCCGGCGGCAGCAGGCCCGCTATGATATTCAGCAGCGTCGTCTTGCCGCCGCCTGACGGCCCTAAGATGCACACCCTCTCCCCTTCCTCTGCGGTCATGGAGAATTCATGCAGGACTTGTTTTTCACCGAAGGATTTGCTCACGTTTTTTACGATCAGCGGCATGTGCCGTTCCTCGCTTTCTGGTTGGGATTTGGTTTTTTCCGGGGTGCGTCTTCTCTTTCTGCGTCGGGTCGTAGGATCCGCACCCGTCACCCGTTTCATGCTGCCCCCCTTCGGCCTTGCTACCGGCTGACGGATACCCGTCCGAAGTGGAATTTTTTGCTGACGGTTTCCACTGCCCAGACAAAGCATTTTTCCAGGGCGATGCTCATGATGATCACTACCGCCGTCCATGCGAAAAGATCAGCGGTTTCAAGGTAAATCTTGGAATAATAGAGCTGTCTGCCGATGGAATTCTTTGTCACGCCGATGACTTCGGCGGCGACGCCGGCCTTCCACGACAGCCCCAACGCGGTGCGACACGCCGCCATCATATAGGGCAGCACCGACGGAATGTATATCTTCATCACGCGTTTCTGGCGGTTCATGCCGTAGACCTTCGCCATTTCAAGCAACTTCGGGTCGACTTCGCGCAGACCCTGAAAGACGTTGCTGTACACCACTGGCAGCACCATCAGAAAGGATATGAACACCGGCACCCACTGTCCCGTCAGCCACACCAGCGCCAGTATGATGAACGACGCCACCGGGGTCGATTTGATCAGCATGACGGCGGGCGAGAAGAATTCCCGCGCAAAGGTGAATTTATGACAGAGCATGGCGAGGACTGCCCCTGTCGCGCTTCCCAGCAGAAATCCCTCAGTGATTCTGCCGAGTGAGCTGAGCGAATACTGCCAGAATTCTGCCGTCGCTGACAGCTCCGTCAGTCGCCGCAGCACCTTCCACGGCGAAACCACAAGCAGCTCCATATCCACGATAATACAGACAAGCTGCCACAGCACCAGCCAGAGTGCCGCGACAGCTGCCTTCATCGTGATTCTTTTTACTTTAGCGCGCTTCTCAGCCGACATAATAGAATTCGTCGTCCGGTGCTGCGCCGCCGACGGACTGAGGATCCGCTTCCAGCAGCACATTGATGAAGCCGGAAACGGACTTCTTCATGTCTTCGCCTGTGACGCTGACGATATTGCAGTTTGGAATGGCCTGCTTTGCAAGGGCTTCGTTGGGAATGACGCCAAGCTCTACCACGGCCGCGACGGTGTTGTCGAGGTCGTTCAGCGCTGCGTCGGAAGACGCCTTGAAGTCATTCAGGAAGGTCTTGAACGCGCCTTCGTTCTCTTTCAGCCAGTCGGCACGGACAACTACAACGCCCTGCGCGATGGGAGTGTCACATGCCTTGTTCCATTCCGCCTGCATGTCGGTGACGGTGAATTCCTTCTCCGCCTTCTTGAGCTGTCCCTTGATGGCGGTCGCCTTCGGCTCGGGAACCATGATGGTCTGCACGTCGCCGCTGACGATCTTCGCGGTCAGCTCGTCAACCGTGTATTCAAAGCTGACCTTCACGTCGTCGAGGTTGTTCTGCTTGATGACGTAATTCAGAATATACTCCGGGTTGGAACCCTGCACAGTCGAGGGAGCGTATATTGTCTTGCCCTTCAGATCGGCCGCTGACTTCACTTCGCCCGAGGTGTCGATCATATACAGGACGCCGAGGGTGCTGACTGCCGCGACCTTGACGTTACCGCTTGTCACCTTATAGAGCTTTGCCGCCAGATTGGTGGGTACACACGCCACGTCCACTTCTCCGGAGGAAATTTTGGCGACCATCTGCGTGGGTTCGTCTACATAATCCGCCGTGTAGGTGTTGGTGTAGGTGTTCTCGCCGTCGGTGTACGCGTCGGCGATTGTCGCCTTCTCTGTGGCTAATTTGGCCAGTGATACGCCTGTCGGCCCGTACAGCGCGCCGAATTTGACTTCGGTCGATACGGTTTTGACTTCTCCCGTCTGTGAGGAGACGTCGGTCTTTTTCTCTGAATGGCAGGCGGCAAGCGTTGCTGCCATGGCCAGCGACATCACGATCGCTGTGATTTTCGAAATTGTTTTCATTATCACAATTTCCTTTCTTTAGATGAATTTTGGAATATATTGTCAGAGCCGTTTCCGGCTCGGAACAAGCTACTTTAGGTTGAAGGGTGAAGGTAGGAGGTAGGAGGTTGAAGGGTGAAGGTAGGAGGTTGGAGGTTGGATGTTGGAGGTTGTGGGTTGGAGGGGATTGCTTTTTGATTGGGGATTCCTTTCGCCTGTTTTTTTATACGGATTGCAGCGAGGGCAGGTCGAGAAGCGCGATGACTTTGTTGGTGCGGGAGATCATGCCCGACTGCTCTAATAGGCCGATGGCGCGGTAGAGGGACGCTCTCGATAGATTCAGGCGTACCGCAAGCTCCGTGCAGCTCTTGATCACTACCTCCGGTGTGCCGCTGTCCGCGGTGAATTCACTCAGCAGATAATCCGCCAGCTTCCGCTCCGCTGTGCCGCGTGACAGGGTGTGTATCTTCCGGTTGAGAAAGGCAATCCGCCCACAGAAGAATTCCATGACGTTCGCCGCGACCTTCGGGTAACACTCCATCAAATGTGTCGGTTCCAATGTGCCGATGAACGCGATCCGGCACTTTCCCGCCGTTTTTATCTCGGACATCACGGGGTTCGGACGGCAACCCGCCAGCACCGCTATGTCAAACGGCTGTGAGGCGCCAACTACATTCAGCAGCATCTCGCCTTCGCCGTCCACTCCTGAATATATTCTGACCGAACCCGACAGGACTATTCCCCAGCAATCCGAACGGATTTCCTGCGGCAGCGTCTCTCTACCGGTAAAATTCAGCACCTTGATGCCTGATTCCTCTAAGAAGTCGCGTATTTTCTCACCGTCACAGCCGCTGAACAGCCGGCATTTTTCCAGACTCGCATAATCTTCGGCTGTCGGTTCCGATTTTTTCAATACTCGCGCCTCCTTGTTGTGTTCAGAAAGTGTATCATTTAATACACTTTTTCATAGATTATACACGCTGCTTTTTCTTTTGTCAAGGGCTAATTCATGATTTTTTACAGATTTTCCACATCGAAATAGACCAGCCTTTTTTGCACGTCCACCAGCACCGTCCCGATATAATGATTCCCCAACAATTCCGCTGTAAAATCCGGGTATTTTCTCCAGTCGAATTGCGTAAAGCCTGTGATGTCCGGCCCGATGCCGTCGGGATAATCGATTACTCCGGCGTCAGTGAATTTTTTATTGGAAAGGCTTTGCACCACGTCGGTAATCGCAAAGCCTGTCAGCCGGTAGGATGTCGGGCCGATACACGCCGCAAGTCCGCTGCCGAAGGTGTGCTGCTTCCAGTAGACCTGCTCCGGCTGCCCCAGCGACGGAAACCTGTCCGTGATCGGCTGCGGGTCTGTGCGGTAGCTCTGCGCGGTGAAGGATACGCGAGTGCCGTCGTCTGTACAGGATGACAGACAAACCGTCACCACCATCAGCACGGCAAAGCTCAGAATCAGCGAGAATATTTTTTTCATCATTCATTATTCCACCCTTTTACACGTTTTATCTTCTATATAAACAAAAAGGGAAACGCAACCACCGGATTGTATTCCGAAATTGCGCTCCTCTTTTGCGTTTATTTGTTAGTGGTTAATAAGAAGAAAGAAGTAGGAAGTGAGAAGTCGAATACATTAAAAACCTTCAACCTTCAACCTTCAACCTTCAACCCTCAATCTTCGCCCTTCAGCCTTCTGCTTGGCCTGCTCAGCCCGGGAAGTCGTCGGGGTTGGTGACGTAGCTGGAATCCCGGGGGAGTCCCAGCGACTGCATGACCGCTTCTTCCTTTTCTCTCATGCGAACCGCTTGTATGCCGCCCTGCTCATGGTCGTAGCCGAGAAGATGCAGCATGGAATGTGCGGTGAGATAGCCGATCTCGCGCTGGAAGGAATGTCCGTATTTTTTCGCATGCTCCACCGCGATGGGAACACACAGTACGATGTCACCCAGCTGCTTCGCGCCGGTCGCGGGATTTACGTCATAGCTGCCGTCCACGCCAAGCGGGAATGACAGCACGTCGGTAACTGCGTCGGTATTGCGGAATTTCGCGTTGAGCTGCTGAATTTCGTCCACATCCACAAAGGACACGCAGACCTCGCAGGAGCCGGGGATCTTCTCCATCTGGAGAACCGCGTTGCAGCATCTTCTGATCAGCAGTCGGATGCCTGTGGGAATCTTAACGGCTTTTTGCCTGTCCTCTATGATTACCTTTGTTCTGTCCATTTTAATGATTGCCTCCTGACCGTATAGATTATTGTTGTTTTATCGTCTTTCTGAACGTCTTTTTTGCGTTATCATTCTTTTCGGTTTTCTCGCTGTTTTCATACGCCTTGATAATGTCCTGTACCAGCTTATGACGCACAACGTCGCGCCCGTCAAAGCGCACAATCGCAATATCTTCGATGCCGCTGAGTATGCGTATCACCTGCGAGAGTCCTGATTTTTTGCCGTCGGGAAGATCGATCTGCGTGACGTCGCCGTTAATCACCATCTTTGAGCGGAAGCCAAGACGTGTGAGAAACATCTTCATCTGCTCGCGGGAGGTGTTCTGCGCTTCGTCAAGTATGATGAAGCTGTCGTCCAGCGTGCGGCCTCGCATATAGGCCAGCGGCGCAACCTCGATGGTTCCTCTTTCAAGATACCGCTGGTAGCTCTCCGCCCCTAACATGTCAAACAGCGCGTCGTACAGCGGACGCAGATAGGGGTCAATCTTGGATTGCAGATCACCCGGCAGAAAGCCTAATTTCTCCCCCGCTTCCACGGCGGGCCGCGTCAGGATGATCCTCTCTGCCTCTCCTCGGCGGAACGCTGCCACTGCCATCGCTACTGCCAGATAGGTCTTGCCTGTGCCGGCCGGGCCTACCCCGAACGTGATGGAATGGCTCGCTATCGCTTTGACATAATTGCTCTGACCGATGGTCTTTGGCTTGACCGGCTTGCCTTTGGAGGTGATGCAGATACATTCGTCCGGCGTGTTTTCCCATTGCCCTTCGATATTATCCTCCACAAGCGATATGCAATATCTGACAGACTGGTCGCTGAGCGTCTCTCCCCGTCTGATGAGCGTCAGCATCGAATGAATCGCCCGCACCGCTTTCTTTACGCTTTCTTCCTCGCCAGAAATCTTAATCTCTGAACTGCGGGTGACGATATTGACCCGAAACGTCCTCTCAATCAGCCTTATGTTTTCGTCATAGCTGCCGAACAGACTCACCGCGTGCTCTAATCTGTCTATATGCACGGTTTCTTCGTACAATGCCTAAAGACTCCTCTCAGTTTTGAAAAGCTGTTGTGATTATATTCCGCCGACAGGCAAACTGTGCCGATTGAGCGAAAAACCGACAGAATATTCACCTTCGGCGAGATACAATCATCACATTTACCAGTGTATTATAACACACTTTTTTCAAAATGTCACTATTTTTTTTTGAAAAATAGCAATTTTTTAGATTTTTTTCATATTTTTTTTAAATTTCACATGTAGCTTTGCTACTTTTTTACGAAACGGAAAAAATCTCCGCCTGCGTAGAATGCGTTTTTTACATTCCGCAGGCGGAGATAATACTCTGTGTGTTTTTGGATAATTATACCTGTTCTAATAATTTGGTCTTTGCTTCGAATTCCGCGACAGTCATGTTGGCTCTGCTTGCGGCTTCGGTAATCGTCAGTATGCCGTCTTTGACAAGACTGATGAGTGTCTTTAGAGTGCCCTCGACTCTGCCTTTTTCTACGCCCTCGGCTCTTGCATCATTTCTGATTCCTTCGATTGCTTCGCACATGTCAACACGCTCCTCTCTGTCATCATAGTGCAGATTTGATTTTGTGACAACGTTTACTAAATCAGCTGTCTTTTTTGATACGCTTCGGAATGATGTGTCTTCGTTGATCAATTCTTTGAGTTTATTCTTATTCTTTGATTGCTTAATGAATCTTAAGGCAAGGCTCAGTTCTGTGTGGAATTTGGTAAATTCATTGTCGGCGATCTCCGCCGGCGCGATCAGATGAAGATGATAATTGTCTACGAACGGCAGTATTTCCTTATCTGCCGATAACATGCTGTGCAAATCCTTCGGGGCTGTCCATTCGTCTGCGCCGAAATACAGCGTCAGTGTGATAACCGGAAGCAGCTTGTCTGTCTTATAGAATCCGGACAGGAATTCTGCCCGCGTCTCCGGCATTTTGTCCCCCATTTTGTGAGATCTGGCGGTGTCCTCTACCTGCGCCACATACTGAATTGCATCATAGAGCATATTCCGCACCGGCATGGCGTAATGAATCTCTGACTGGTTCTCTATTCCAAACAGCATATACGCCGCTTTGTCATCTTCCATGGCGGTTACCATCTTCAAAACGTCGCGGTACTTTTGTATCGGGACGAGTTGGCCGTCCTCGCCGTAGGGAAGCACGATGGAAGTGGTATCGAGCGGTCTGAGCTGTTCGGGCTTGATAACCTGTCTGCCGCCGTATAGCAGAAAATTGAATGCATCCGCAAAAATGTCTTTATCCTGCATATAGTCCTTGGTAATCGTATCCTTATCAGACATCGCTTTCACTCCCCTTCCACTGTTATTGTATCATTTTTCTGAAATACTGTCAAGCCAAATTCACAAAACCTTCAACGTTCACCTTTCACCCTTCAAACTGAACTGTGTCAATGGGCGGTTTTGCTCCAGGCTTTCATGCGGAGGGCTTTGTCGAGGATGACCTTGCGCATGCGGATGGATTTCGGGGTGACTTCTACCAGTTCATCGTCCGCGATGAATTCGAGGCACTGTTCCAGACTCAGTACCGTGTGCGGTACGAGTCGAAGCGCTTCGTCGGAACCGGCGGCACGGGTGTTGGTGACGTGCTTCTTTTTACAGACGTTGACGACAATGTCCTCTGATTTCGGGGATGCGCCGACGATCATTCCTTCATAGACCGGCACGTTCGGTCCGATGAACATTCTGCCGCGCTCCTGCGAATTCCACAGGCCGTAGGCGGTCGCTTCGCCTGTTTCGTGGGCGATCAGGCTGCCCTGCTGACGGACGACGATGTCTCCTTTATACGGCTCGTAGCCGTCGAACACGTGGTTCATGATGCCATTGCCGTTGGTGTCGGTGAGGAATTCCGAACGGTAGCCCATTAAGCCGCGCGCGGGTATCTTGAATTCAATATGCGTCATGCCGCTCTCGCGGGTGTCCATATTCTGCAGCTCGGCTTTACGGGTGCCGAGCTTTTCCATCACCGTGCCGACGTAATCCTGCGGGACTTCGATCATCAGAAGCTCTATCGGCTCGCACTTCACGCCCTTGATCTCTTTGTAAATCACCTGCGGGCGGGACACCTGAAATTCAAAATTCTGGCGGCGCATGGTTTCAATCAGGATGGAAAGGTGCAGCTCTCCCCTGCCCGACACCTTGAAGCAGTCGGTCGTGTCGGTTTCCTCCACGCGCATGGCGACGTTGGTTTCCACTTCCTTGAAGAGCCTGTCGCGGATGTTGCGGCTGGTGACGTATTTGCCCTCTCTGCCGGCGAAGGGGGAATTATTGACCATGAACATCATGGAAACGGTCGGCTCGTCGATCTTGATGAAGGGCAGGGCTTCCACACATTCCGGGTCGCAGGCGGTCTCGCCTATGTTCAGGTCGGCAAGTCCTGAAACGGAAATGATGTCGCCGACGGAAGCGCTCTCCGATTCCACGCGGCGCAGGCCTTCGAACTGATAGAGCTTGCCGATTTTCACATTCTGTGTCGTGCCGTCGCTGTGGCAGAGGACGAGCTGCTGTCCGTTCCTGACGGTGCCTCTCTCGACACGGCCGATGCCGATTCTGCCCACATAGTCGTCGTAATCGATATTGGAGAAAAGCACCTGTGTCGGGCCTTCCGCGTCGCCTACCGGCGCCGGAATCTCGCTGAGGATCGTTTCAAACAGCGCCTTCATGTCGGTGCCCATGTTTTCCGGGTCAAGCGAAGAATAGCCGTCCCTGCCGGACGCGTACACCACCGGGAATTCCAGCTGATCTTCATTGGCGCCGAGGTCGATAAAGAGATCGAGGATCTCGTCGATGACCTCCGCCGGACGCGCGCCGGGACGGTCGATCTTGTTGATCACCACAATCGGCTTCTTGCCGAGCCCGAGAGCCTTTTTCAGCACGAAACGGGTTTGCGGCATACAGCCTTCGAAGGCGTCCACCAGCAGAAGGATGCCGTCCACCATCATCAGGATGCGCTCTACTTCTCCGCCGAAATCCGCGTGGCCGGGGGTGTCGATGATATTGATCTTCACGCCCTTGTACTGCACCGCGGTTTGCTTGGAGAGAATCGTGATGCCTCTTTCTCGTTCCAGATCGTTGGAATCCATGACGCGCTCCGCGACGGCTTCATTCTCGCGGAAGATGCCGCTCTGACGGAGCAGCTGATCGACGAGAGTTGTCTTGCCGTGATCAACATGGGCGACGATGGCGATATTTCTGAGTCTTTCCTGTGATGTTACACTCATGCTTTTTACCCTCTTTACATAATTCATTCATTTTATATTAAAAAGTATTATAGCACACATCTTCCGCTTTTTGAACCACATACGGCAAAAAATCAGCCCTTCGCATGAAGAAATGCAAGGGCTGTTCTTGATTTTTTTTGGTTGATTTTTAATGAATGGGAAGTGGGAACTAACCACTAACCACTGACCACTAAAACAGAGGGTGCGTCCGGAGACGCGCCCTCTGTTGTGTGATGATTAGGGGCTATCGGAATCAAACGGAATTATTCTTCTTCCTTTTTCTTCCTCTTGCCTGTGTTGCCAAACGCTATGATGAATATGACCACTGCGCTGATACCGCATGCCGCGGCTGCGAAGACGTAGAGATTCGGTTCTTCGCCTGTGCCGGGCGACGGCGGCGTGGGTTTGGTGGGAGTGGACGGAGACGATGGCTCGGGTTCGGACGGTTGCGTCTGCTCTTCCCAATAGCTCGCTTCGAAAATCCAGTCGATCAGCGCCATGCTGTCCTTGTACGCGTTGCCGAGCGTCTTGGGAACGGTCACGGTGAACGTGTATTTGACTGACTCATTGGGATTCAGAACGCCGATGGGAATATTCATGTTCTGAGTCATAGTGGTTTTATTATTGTCATCCGTCACTTTACCGGTGCCGTTTACCAAGCCTTTGTAGACGGTTTTGCCGTTTTTCTTGACCTCGATCTGGAGCTGCTTGACAAGGTTCTGTGACAAACCCTGCAGCGTCGCGGCTTTTGCAACGCCATCGTCCGTCAGATAATTGTCAACATCCTTGAACTCGGGGTAGTTTTCATGGACAAATTCCTTGTACTCCTGATAGATATCCGGCTGAACGTTTACATTGGGATTATTCATAGCAAAACGGGTCGGTCCCGTGCTCTCGGCATGGAAGCTCATCGCCACAGTCTTGGCGGAGTTGTTTGTCACCGTCAGTGAACCGGATCGCGTATCGCCGGGCATGAGGATATCCTGCGCCTGCGTGTTGTATTTAAAATACTTGTCGGTCGGCGCGAAGAAGGATTCGTCCATGTCGCTGAAGATCAGAGAACCCTCCTCATCCTTGACGGTCACGTATCCGTCGGCATAGGTTCTGATACCTCTGACGGTTCCTGTGACGCCGGATATAGCCAGCACGCTGAATAGTGCGGTGAGAATGCACAGCACACAGCACAATATGCCTGCCATGAGTTTCTTGAATTTTTTATTCATGTCCGCGCACTCTCCTCTCAGTCAAATACCAGGTTGCTGTCCCACTTGACAATCATGCCGCTGCTGTTTTTAACAATGGTACCGGTGCTTGCCGCGATGGAAGCAGCAGAATCATTCGTAAGCTGCTGAATGTCCACGTTGTCCGACTGGACAGCCTGCGCGTAGACGTGGATATCGCCGGTCGTACCGGCTACGACAGCGGGATCGAAATCGCCGAGATAAAATGTCTTACAAAGGGAAGGAGCAACACTGTTTTCGCCGGCTTTAGCGGGAAGAATGTTCTTGTAATAGTAGCACTCGTAGTCGCCGACATTGCTGCCTTTGTACCAGTTTGTCTCGTCGATATTCAGTTGAATCAGCCCGGAATAATTCTGTGTGCCGACTTTCCATTCTCTCTTGATCAGAAGCCGGACATAGCAGGGAAACTCACCGATATTTTTGACCGAGATGTTCTTGTTGACAGTGGTCTTCGGGTTCAATACAGGGGGGTTCTTCTTCGTATAATGCTTACCCGTGCCTTCGGGATCATCCGGGTTAAAATCCGGCTGTTTCTCGTAGTACTCGTCGATCAGATCGATTTTGACATTGCCGATGACAACCACGTTTGTCTCGAAGTTGGGTTTTCCCGCCGCAAGCGTCACTCCGACACTCACCATAGCGACGGCAACAATCAGTGCGCACAAGCCCAGTAAAAATCCTTTATTATTTTTATTACGTTTTTTCAGAGCAAACACCTCCGATTGCTGTCGAATGAGGGGAATGGATTATGATCAGGTGTTAGAACCACCCAGTTTTTCAAGAATATGAGACTCTACGCCGCCAATTTTCTCGGCGGATGTGCTGCCAGTAACTGTAATTCCGTCATCCTTAACGCCGTAGCCTTCGATGACGATCTTGTAATCGAAGCATTCATATACGCCGCTGATTGTACCATCAATAGTTTTGTTGTAAGTTCCCGAATAATCAGGGAGTATCTTAATATCCTTGTCAGGTGTTACACTGCTGAAGATCGGGAAAGTGTTATCTCCACCATACTTATCGTACTCTGTTGTCTTATTCGTCTCAGTTGACTCAGGAATGTCATTGGTTGACTCACCTTGAGTAGTGCCCTTCTGATAATTTGCCAGAATACCGTCATAAATAAAGTAAGTGTTCGCCTCGGTAGAGGTGATTTCTTTCCATTTAGTTGAATTTCCGGTGGCAGAAAGATCGCCACCCGTGAAACCGGTTAATCCGTTTGTTCCGAGAACATTCCAGTCAATTGTAACATAATTCTGGAAAACTTTTGCTGTGACATTGGTATAATCCGCGGCATTGGGATCAACCTTGATGTAGAACGAAAGCTTTGCGCCTACAATGATGTCATCGCCTGCTGTAGTATTCTGAATCAGAGGATCCTTTTCCTGGGTCACACCGGGCACTACTGTGTATGTTTGATCCTCATCGAAATTAGGCTCAAGCACTTTACCGGTACATCCCGGGCTGGCTGAAAACTTGTTGACCTCTTCTTCTGTCTTTGCGGTCAGATAGGCAAGTGTAGCGCCGACACTGATTGCCGCTACGAGTGCGCAGGAAATTGCCATCAGCAAGACATTTTTTGCGCCATTGTTTTTTTCTTTCATTATACTTATCCTCCTTGGAATAATAATGTTTTCAATCAAAATCAGTTTGCAGCAATAAGTGCGTCAAGAGCAGCAACAGCAGGATAACCTGAAGGAGTAATTGTTGTTTGAGTTGCATCCTTCCACTCTACTCCGTCTGCCTGAACCGCGTAGCCTTTAAGCACGATGTCAAACTCGGGCAAGCCTTTGAAATAGTAATTCGTGTCATTTAGCTTGTAGAAGGTTTCTTCAGTATACTGAGTTTCGTTTGTGTAAAGTCTTGCCGTAACAACGTCATTAGAGTCAAATGTCTTGATCCTGACCCAGTCAAACAGGGTCTTGGTCTTGTTCTCCACAATATCTGCTGTACTGGTATCATCTTTATTTTCTACTTTTTCAGTATAATAGAATACTTTATCATTTTCGTCTTTGGATACCCATTTGCCAGCGCCGTTAGCGGCTTCTTCGGTTACTGTCGAATATAAACCAAAAGACTTATTTTGATATGCAGATGTTGTAGCGCCGTCGCCGATGTTGGCAATGGCGGAAACAAAGTTTGGTCTCGCTCCAAGATTATAATATTCATCATCTTCCAATGAAGACATGCCATCTGGAGCGGATGTGACGAGTGTTGCGCTTTTTACTCCTTCAGTTTCAGCTATTGTGTAGAGCAACCATTTCTTCTGTCCAGTACTATTATCGTACACCTTGATTCGGTAGTCGACTGTCATCGCCAGCCATTCATCACCTGTAAAGCTGCCGAGAGTTGCTACATCCGAGGTGTTGTTCTTTAAGCTTGGATTCTTGGGAATAGTAGCGCCTTCGGAATACTGCTTTGCCTGATTGACGCCGAGCTGATCTGCCGGAATTGTACCGGTATCCATCTCAACAGAATCAGTTGGAAGGGATGGAATCGGCTTAGAAGATGATCCATCATATTCCGTTCTTGAACCGCCATCTGGGGTATAATGTCCTTTTCCGTCGTAGTCCTCGCCGTCCCATTTGCGCTCACCGATCTTCACATCAAGGTTCGGATTGGCGAATGTGTTGGTCGCACTGTCTATCTTTGCAGGAACGTAGGCCAACGTTACTGCGACAGCAGATGCCGAAACCAGAGCCAGTGTCAGCATTACAAGTAATGCGTTTCTGATTTTCTTTAATTTCATTGAATGATTCCTCCTAAGAAAAGAATGATTTGTTTATTCAAGCGGTATTTTGCTTGATTTGCCGCTTAAATTGCGATGTTTTTTTGGCTACTTTGGGGGATTTATGGTGTATTAGACGACCAGCTTGTTATCGCTACACCCTGCTGCGTATCTTCGATACCTACCACGGAAAAGCTCGGAACATAATTCCAGACTTTACTGACCTCGTCGGTAGTGTAATCCGACGCTTTCCACTTGGAGCTGTCGGTGGCGACTGCCTGCACGGTGTCGGCAATGACGTCAACCTCCACCTTGTAGCCGTCAGGAAGATCTTTGTCAAGCAGCACCTTGATACTATGATTCGTATCGTTACCGAAAATTTCAGTCGTCTGGCCGCCGGGAGGGACGATCGCGTTGTAGTAATAATACCCGTCACTCAACTCCGTCCAGCCTGAACCGAGATTATTCGGGAAAGAATAGCCCTGTATCGGGTATTCGGACGTGACGTTGACGCCGTTGCTGTCATAGACCGAGTAAGTGAGCGCTACGCGGATGAAAACAGGCTTTTTGTCGTTGCCGGCGAGGTTTTTGACCTTCGCACTCTTGGCAACGGTAATGTCCTTGTTGCTATCCTGCGTACTGGAAAATTCATCCTCCGGCTCATCAATCTCGGTGTTGGTGTAGGTCATCGGGGCGAAGGGATTGATCTTGTTATTGGTCACAGCGGTAAGGTAAGCGCGCACTACCAGCACTCCCGCGACTGACACAACCACTATACCCAACACTGCGCAGATATACGGTATCCATTTGTTGCGATCTGTCTTCTTCAGCTTTTCAATCAATCGTTTCACCTTCTTTCGCTTCTGGTTCGTTCGGGTCGTCATCATCGCCTCCGCTGCCCTCATCCTCTTCGTCCAGCTCGCTCATTTTGCGCAATACCAAGCTCAGAGCGGCTGTACAAAGAATGATGATGGCAGTGGTGATTCGCCCTTGCCGGGTGATGAACCACGAGGAGAAGTAGCCAAGATAAGGTACGCTGAAATTCAGCGCCTTGCCTTTCAGATTGGCAAAGGGGGTAACTTCTCCGACATTATTGCTGTCGCCCTTGGTGATGAAGACCTGCTCTTGCTTGTCAATTTCCATTACCCTGTGGGTGATGGTCAGTGTGCCGGAGCTGAATGTGATGGGATCACCCACTTCAATCTCCTCCGGGGTGGCTTCCCTGACGAAAATCATGGAGCCTACCGGAAAGCTCTGCTGCATGGACGCGCTCACTACCATGTAGGGCTGGTAACCGAACACGCGCGGCAGCAGGAATATCGTCACCAATATTACCACCACTGCCACCAGCAGGGTGTTTAAAACGTATCTGATTACTTTAATCTCCGTTCACCTCCGTACGTCAGCCCGCAACTCTGATGACATTGCGCGCGATGGAGGTGTCGCCTTCGACGTCTTTCTTGTTGTCCGTGACCTTGTTATTGGTGTAGTCGGCTCTGGCGGAATTGGCCTGCACTTCGGTGGGCGCTGCAACAGTACTGTTGAGAATAAGCTGGCTGCCTGATTTGAGGGTAACGCCGGGGAAGGATGTGATGATGGCTACCGCGCCGCTGCCGCTGCCGCTGTCGTCTTCTACAGAGGCGTCTCCGGACAGAGCGTACTTCCATGACCAGTCGGTCAGCTCGGTGATGACGTACTTACATGTCGGGTCTGCTTTGATCTTCTTGTAGTAGTAGGTGCCAACTGACTTGCTGCTGTCAAAGCTGATGACCTCGTAGAAGGTCTCGCTGGGGTTAGACTCGTACCCTGTGCCGGACGGCTTATACTTCTCGATCTTGTAGATGAAGCTCTGCTCCGCGTCTGTCGCCGCCTGATAGCCGTTGAGGTCCTTGGTCGCGTCGCTCGTCTGCGCGCCGACCGTTGCGGTGGTGGTGTTAAGACCCGCCGGGTTATCGCCTGCGCCTTCTACCGTGTAATAGTAGTGATGATCGATCTTCTTGCCGAGGAAGATGTAGGCGGATTCTATGTCGTTAAGAACTACAAGTCGGATGTCAGTGGGATTAGTAGCCGCCTGCGTGTAGTACTGGGCAATCGGCGTGGTCTGGGTTCCAACCGCGGGACCGGTGCCGTCATTGCCGGTCTTCGGCTCAACGCCGTCGGGGTTGATCTCGGACGGAACGGTCAGCAGATCTGTCGTGTTGCCGGTAGCTGTAACAGGATCACCTGTATAAGACTGACTCGTGTTGCTCATGGTGAAGCTCGTCACTGTCTTCAAACTCTGCTTGGGCTTGCCGGAATCATCGGGAAGCGTCTCAGTGACAGTGAAATCGGTCTGCACCGGTATGCCGGAGATCACTATTTCGTAGTCCGCATTGAGCTGCTGGTAATTGATCTGGGCAACGCCGTCTGTGATGTTTCTTACCGCGTCCTCAGGATTCGTGGTGGTACTTGTGCCGTTGGTATCCCCTGTGGTCAGGTAGTCGGAACCGTCCGTCTTGCGGAGATAGTACACAGCATTGGTTCCTGTATAGGTAGCATCATCAGAGCCGCCGTTGAATATATTGCTGAAAGTAATGCCGAATTTGAACACGGGGTTGTAGCCGCTCGAATTGGTTATCTGTGTTTTGGCTTCCTGCGTCAGCTCCTTCTTGATGTGAAGCGAGCCGGTGAGAATCGTGCTTTCGTAGGTCGCTGTCAGATGGAGGCTTGCATTGGTCGCTGCGTCGGATTCAATGTTGTTGAAGTCAACCGCGCCCACTGCTTCATAGTCTCTTGTGGCTGCGTTTCCTGTGTAGGTGCCGGACTTGAGATATACATTGTAATTATCGCGGTTGGAAGTGACCTTGCCCTTATTGTCATCGGACAGAATCCATCTGGTGGAATAACGTCTGTACAGTCCCTTATTGTCTTCGTCAGCGCTGTCACCGGTTACCTTTTCATAGCCCGTGCCCTGCGTGGTGTCATTTACCTCGTAACGGGATGAATAGAGCACGCCATCGCCGGTTGCGGCAATCTTCAGACCCTTGCTGCGGCTGAACTGACTGGTAAAGCGCGCTGTCTGATCAAAGAGCAGATAGAAACCGCCGTTATCGCCTGTCGTGGTCTTTCTGACGGCTGACTGCACCTTGGAAAGATCGTCTTTCGCTGAATCGAAGAGCTTGAAGTTTACGCCGCCTGCCGTTTCATAATTTGTGCCGCTGTTTGTAAACTGACCTTGGGCGTTGCCCGCGCCGGAGCGGTTCTGTGATTCTCCCTCGCCGGGCTGGGTGTCGTCAGCGGGCTGGGTGTCTTCGGGATCGGGTATCTCCGCGATAACTTTCGGTTCGGTTTCACCGTCACCGGACGTCATCGGATCGCCCTCGGTCTGCGGTTCTTCAAGGGAATTCTGATATTCAAGAGAAATGTCTGCGGAGCTGCGTTTGCGCGCGCTCATGCTGGCTGTAACATTCACGAGCGTGCTCATCTTCCTTGCTGCGGTCAGATCATAGTAGGGATTCGTGGCGCCGATCGCCGTTGCGCCGGAGGAAGTGTAATAGCTGTCACTACTCGGCAGAGAAATGTTGTTTGCCAACAGCTTATCGCCGCCCGATTTCTTGATAATGAATTGGAAGCTGCTATCATTGGGCAGATAGTAGAACTGTACGCCGCTTGCGGCGTCCTTTCCAAACGACGTTTTGTTGTTGCTATAACCGTAACTGCTTTTTGGGAATATTGTATTTGAGTCTTTCCATATATAGATGTAGGAATAGTCATCAAGGCCTGCACCTACTTCAACGGTTCGCAGATCCTTCCACGCATCGCTGAGTACGTCGGATACGCCGGACGCATAATAGCACATGGGGAGACCGGATACTGTCTCCGTGCCGACTTTACCGTCAGTAATGTCAAACACTTTGGTGGCAGAGCCAACCGTCAAGGTAGCTTTGACATTGTTGTATATCTCACCGGTTTGATAATTTTTGATCTGTGTGGGCACACGGTAGCCGTAATATCCCGGGGCGGCGCCGTTCTCAAAGATCACGCCGGGCAGTTCGGTGACAGCCACCTTCGTGCCTTCACCGTCATAGGAGGCGTAGGTCAGCGAAGGCTGGGATTCCATCGAATAGACCCAGAACATGTTATTTGTTCCAGAGGGACCGCAGACGTCGCGTATGCTTCGCCACATGCTATCCGGCACATAGTAGCAGCTGTACGGGTCGTTGTTCATCAGATTGACGATCTCCGTGCCCGTCTTTGCGGAGCCTGCCACATTGTACGCTATGTCATGGTATTCGGCGGAAAGCACGGTGGTTTCATTATCCTTGGTCTGGCTGACCGTACCGACGATCTTAGTCGGCACAGTGACAAGATAGTAATTTTCCCACGAATAGTCATTGCTGGAAGTTGCCCCGACGGGGAGGCTGTTCTCATCTGCAAATGCCTGCTCGATTTCGACAATGCCGTTTGTGGAGAGATTGCCGTACTGCGACATATCGGTGGTGATGGTGACGGAAGGCGCACCAGAGGCACTGTAGACATAGAAGCTGCGCTTCTGCGCGTACTTGTATGACGTGGTGGTAGTAACTGTACCGGGGTCCACATAGGTTGCGTCGGCAAAACCATTCAGATTATTTATCAATGTGGTGTAGTTTGTACCAGTATCCGGCAAAGCCTTCATATATGTGTTAAGAGCAGATTTGTACGTTTCTAAATCAGTGGTAACGTCCTCGCCGTTATTTACCCGGTTAACCAGCTTGTCATGGGCACCTTCGAGGGCAGTTTTCAGACTGGCCTGGTTGCTGATGAAGGTTTGGAGCTTTTCATTACTGAAAGTCAGATCAGTGGCATTATAATCAGAAGTATAATATCCATTGTAAAACGGAAGGCCTGGGTTTCCGTTATAACCGGATTCCTCAATCCCGTTGTAATATACCTTGCCGTCATAGCTCAATGAACTTGTACCAAGTGTCCTCATTTTTGAGGAATTCTGGTCATCAACTTCCCAATAAAAGAAATTACCAAGTTGAGCGTTTACCAGATTACCACTATCACTCCTGATTTTTCCATTTGTACCGTTATTGAACTGATACTCACTGTTGTTTACAGGCGCATCACCCTGATTATCCACTGATATACGCCAGCCAAGAGTGTCGGCTTCGGTTGTGAGGTTGATAAAATAGTACATTTTAAAGTAACTATCATTATCAAATCCATAGCGACCCAGATATTTTGACGGTCTCTTGTCATTATTGCTTGTCGTGATGTTTTTGTCAGACGTTCGCACGATCATATATGCCGGATCCGGAACGGTATCAATCGTCGGCGCTGACTGCGTGCTGGTATCGGGAACCTTTGCCCACACGGGGTCTACGAAGCTGTATGTTGCGCCGTTGCCTGCGCTGCTCGGCACCGTGTAGGAATTGTAGAGCGTATTGGGGTCTCCGGATTTATGCCAGCCGAGGATATAGTAGCCGGGTCTTACGTTGAAGCCGTCGGAAAGTTTTACCGTCTCGCCAGGCGCCACCTTTTTGCTGCCGCTCAGACCGTATTCGGATTCAGACCATTGTACTGTACATTCCTTCTTCGACTCGAGCTTGCCGTTGGTTGGTTTGCCCGCGTCGGGACTGGCAACATTGACGCCGGAGCCGTTGGATTGAATCTCAAACTTAGCCGCCTCTCTGTTGGCGACATTTTCCGCTTCGGTCTTGAACCATTTGGATACATTATCCGACTTGACCTTGCTTCTGACGTCAAGGGTGTCAAACGCCTGGAAATTGAAGGAGAGCTTACAGTTGGATTCCAGTGTACCGCGTTCCAGATAGAAGACCGTCATGGTGTGGGTTACGGATACGTCGTTGTAAAGAGAATTGAACTTCTGTTCGCCAAGAAGGGATTTCAGGCTCTTTGCCGTACCGGCTGTGATCGACGAATTGCCATTCTGAATATAGTAGGTTGTCGCCTTGACTCTGTCGGTCTTGGCGGTCTTGGCGGCAAAATCAATTGTGCCGCTGACTTCACCGTGCGCGCCGCCGACATCGAGCACCAGCATGTCGTCAATGTATACCCAAACGTCGTCGTCTCCGCTGAATCCGAACTTGATGGGAATGGGATTATTACTTCCATCCTTCATGATTTCACCGGTAGAAGGGTTGGTGAGATAACCGGTAGTCGTCATGTTGAACGGTATCGTAAATTTTACACCGTAACCGAAGTTTGTACTTTCGTGACCACTTGACTTTCCTTCCTTCACATCCCAGGGGAAGAAAGCGGATTTGTCACCTTTATTATCCTTTATCAATACTGCGCCGTTGCCTTCATTCGCTTCCACCTGCAGCTGCCACTTGTTGTTGGTAGCGGCAGACGCGGCAGTGTACTTGAGGAACTGCTGCGAACTGTCATAAAGGTAGGTGCCTTTGTAATCGCTCGGGTCGTTATCGGCAACCTTGCGGAACACAAACTGACCACCCTTGTCTATCCTGCCAAGATAACTGTCGCCAAGAGAAACCTGCGTATTGCCTACAGTTTTTGTCGGAACCTTACCCTCAGGGAAAATCTGGCTGAGCTTCGTTGCTGTGATGAATTTCTCATCAAAATAGGGCAGCGCTACCGTGCCGTTGCCCTGCGTGATGACGCCGTTGGCAAGCTTTTTGTCAACCAGTCCGACCGCGGCGCCGCTGTTCGCAGCGCCATCGCCGGTTCCCGCCTGGGAGTTGGCTACGATGCTGTAGTTAAACGCATTGCTTGCGTTGTAGATCATCTTGTTTTTTCCGTCGCCCTGATTGGGGTACTGCAAGCCCTGATAGAGCGGGAAATAATTCAGATTCTGCTGCGTCCAGGCGTCGTTTGACGTAGCAGCCGGCAGACCGTCGTCATAGCCCGCTTTTGACGCATAGCCCGAGTAGTACAGGGCGTTATTGAAGATCGTAAAGTCCGGTTCTCTCACGTCGCTGCCGCGCAGCGCTTCATCGGAGTAGTAATCGTACAGCTCGATGTCAACCGGGTAGAAATCATCCAGTACGGAGTAGTTCGCGGCGTACGTTTCGAGCAGCTTTACTATGGACGAAACATTGGCACTGAGCGCAGAAAGAGCCATGATGAATGCCAGACTTACGGCAATCACCCTGGTGGAGCCTTTGTTCCGCTTCTCAAAACGCCTGAACTTATGAGGTTTATGCCTCACTCTCGTTGCGCTGTTGTAGTTGATCATAACAATATACAGCCTCCTTCTTTAGAATCGTATACAAGATGTTGATTAGTTTTGCACATAGAGCTACGCAATTATATACATTTATTATATCAACATTGACTAAAAACTGTAATAGATTTTTCAAAATAGTGTTATATTTGTGAGGATTATCGTTTTTATAAAGCAATTTTAGGCAAAACGCACAATAAAAATTATCATCACGCTATGTAAAGCCTTATAGCTTTATAAGGCTTATTATTCAAGGTTTCTTGTGGAATGTTCTTTTTACAACACATTTATTCCAGTACCGCAAAACGGTAAATTTCACAAGATGCCAAATTCACGGCTTTATCATTCATTTCTCACTTTCAACATGCAGCGAGTGTCAAAACCTGTTGTTAATTTTGACAGGAAGCATTGTGGGAAAGGTTGAAGGGTGAAGTTTTATTATTCTCGACTCCTTCCGAATGAGAATACCGTTTATGTATAAGCGTATGAATCATACGGCGTTTGATTGCAAAAAAAAAGAGTCAAGCGAATTGACCGCTTAACTCCATACCTTCAACCTTCAACCTTCAACCTTCAACCTTCAACCTTCAACCTGAATTACGCTCCGGTTTTTTGGGTGAAGATGGCGGCGAGATCGTCGGGACAATTACATTCGGGCGTCAGGATGAGTCTGCCGCCGTACAGCCCGACGATTTCCCCTTTGGCGCGGCGGTAGGACATCTCGCTGAAGGAGGCAAAAAACCGCGCACATTCCCTGATCCGCCAGTGCGGCAGCCAGCCGCCGAGCATTCCCGCAAATTCGCCCGCCCACGGGAGAGGGAGTTCTTGCTTCACGCCGAGGAATTCCGCTATGTCGGACGATTTGACCATGCCGTCTGTGAGTGGAAATTCCACGATTTCCCGGCGAAATACCGGAATTTGTGATTTTTCTTCTGTAAAGCATTCATGCATTACATTGTCAATCAGTTCCTTCGGCACGTTCCGGAGCAGTATGTGGGTGCCGAATATCCGCGTGCTTTGCGTTCCTGCCGCTCCGCTCAGGGAAAGCGCGTCGGCATACGGGTACAGTATCTGGTTATAAGTGATGTTATGCCGCTCCACCAGCGTGCGCAGCAGTTTCGCCGACTGCTCCGAGCATTGGGCTACGTTCTCCTGCGTCGGTTCTGCTATGAAGCGGAGTCCTGTGATGCTTTCCTTTGTTTCCATCGGCACGCTCAGTTCTTGTTCGAGAGCTTTTTCAGCTCGCGCATGAAGGTGTCTATGTCACGGAACTGCCGGTAAACCGAGGCAAATCGCACGTAGGCTACCTGATTGATGTCCATCAGCTTGTCCAGCGCCATTTCGCCTAACTCTACCGACGTGATCTCGTGCGTCGGTGAATTCACCAGTATATTCTCGATCTCGTCCACCGCGGTTTCCAGTGCCTTCAAGTCGGTTTCGCTCTTTTTGCAGGCGCGCAGCATACTTTGCAGCAGCTTTTCCCGATCGAACGGCTCACAGTATTTGTTCTTCTTGATGACAACGATCGGCACCGCTTCGACATATTCATAGGTCGTGAACCGCTTCTCACATTGCAGACATTCCCTCCGCCGGCGGATTTTATTGCCGTCCTCCGTCGATCGTGAGTCGACGACCTTGCTTTCAATGTAACCGCAGTATGGGCATTTCATCGCTTTCGCTCCTTTTATTTTCTTCTCATACTATTATATTATAGCGGTGATTATCGGATTTTTCAATCTTTTTTTTGTTTTTTTGGGTTAATTGAAGTTAATTGGAGGCTTCGTTGTTTTGCAGGGTCACATATGATAAAATGCTATTGTAAGAAATCAGGGTGAGAACAGACAGGAACGCGATACCTCTCCTTCCGCCTTCACCCTTTAACCTTCAACCATTTTTGAAAGGGGGTGACAGGGATGGATATGGAGACTTTTGATTTTGATGACGAGAAAAAAACCGATCCGGTGAGAAGGGTCAGATCCAAAAAGTTCAGATTGTGCATGAAAAAGCTGCTTTCGCTGCCGGTCGGAGATGCCACGGCGCGCGAGGAGCTTCTTTCTTTGGGCGTTGACGAACACGACGCGGACAATTACATGCTGGTCACGCTTGCCGTATTCAAAAAGGCAGTCGGCGGCGACCTGAAGTTTATTCAGGAGCTGCGTCAGATGGTCTGCGACAACGAAACCGAACTCGACAGAAAAACCGGTGTCGCTCAGCTCGACAAAATTAAGGCGCAGACCGAGGAGATCCGGCGCAAGTTTGTTTCCGCTGACGACGGCGGCGAGCAGTTTATGACTGAATTTTTTGACGTGCTGCGGCAATCCGCTGTTTCCGGTGATTCCGGCGGCGAAAATGAACCCCAGGGAGGTGAGGAAATTTGAAAAAACACAAGGGCGCTTTCAGATTTAAAAAGTTTTCGCCGAAGCAAATGAAAATCATGAGCTGGTGGCTCGACAAATCGCCTTATTCCGATTACGACGGCGTGATCGCCGACGGCGCGATTCGTTCCGGCAAGACGCTCAGTATGTCCCTTTCCTTTGTGATGTGGGCTACCGAGAAGTTTAACGGGGCGAATTTTGCGATCTGCGGAAAAACCGTCACGTCCCTCAGGCGCAACGTCATTTCGCCGCTTGAGCAGATGCTCGCCTCTCTCCCCTATTCCTTCTCCGAAAAACGCACAGAGAACCTGATTACCATCTCCTTCGGCGGCAGGGAGAATTATTTCTACCTCTTCGGCGGCAAGGATGAGGCGGCGCGCGACCTCATTCAGGGCATTACCCTCGCCGGTGTGCTCTTTGACGAGGTCGCTCTCATGCCCGAATCCTTCGTCAATCAGGCGACCGCCCGCTGCTCCGTCGAGGGCGCGAAATGGTGGTTCAACTGCAATCCCGAGGGGCCTTATCACTGGTTCAAAAAGGGCTGGATCGACCGCGCCGAAGAACGCCGCCTGCTCTACATCCACTTCCTGATGACCGACAACACGACGCTTTCCCCGCGGACGCTCGAAAGATACCGCGGCATGTACACCGGCGTCTTTGCGCGGCGCTTCATTCTCGGCGAGTGGTCGGTCGCTGACGGCGTGATTTATTCCATGTTTGACAAAGAGAAAAACGTGCGCGAGGACGCCGACTTTCTCCCGGAAAGGGAGTTTATCGCCGTGGATTACGGCACCTTCAATCCCTGCGTGTTTCTCCATTTCTTCGCGGCCGGCAGGGGCGACGGCGTTGTCCATTTCATCGACCGCGAGTATTACCACGACGGCAGAAACGGCGAGGGAGGTATTCCCTGTCAGAAGGACGACGGACAGTATTCCGACGACATGCTTGCCTTCACCGGCGGCAGACGCGACATTCCCATTATTATCGACCCCTCCGCAAGCTCCTTCATCACCCGGCTCCGGCACGACGGATTTACGCGCGTCATTCCCGCTAAGAATTCTGTTGCCAAGGGTATTTCCGCCGTGTCCTCCGAGCTGGTGCTGGGACGGCTCAGCATCTCCCCCGACTGCGTCCGCACGCTCGGCGAGATTCCTTCCTACGTCTGGGACTCCAAATATGCCGCCGCCTGCGGCGAGGACCGTCCGCTCAAGGAAAACGACCATTGCTGCGACGCCATGCGATACGGGGTTTACTACGACGCGGTAACGCACCCGTCAGCAAGACCTTCTGTTTCGGGACGCGGCGCGAGGTAAAGTGCTGGCGTGCGCTCGCTTTCGCTCGCTTAGATAATAGAGAATAGAGAATAACGAATAGATAATAGAAAAGGAAGGCGCATACGCGCCTTGATTATATTTTTCCAAGCCCGTCAGGGCTTCATTTTCTATTATCTTTTATCTATTATCCATTATCTCTTATCTATTTTCTGGAGGAAAAACTTATGTACATTACACCTATGCAGATGATTCATGCTGAATTGGGGGGACTTTACGGTTCGGCTGTGCTGGAGGACATCGGAAGAACAATTCGGCTTTATAATTTCTACGACGGCAAGGGGCAGGACTGGCAGGTCGCTTCCGGACTGGATTACAAGCCTTCCAAAAAGCGCGTCAATCTTGTCAAGAAACTCATCAAGCGCGAGGCGGGTTTTATGTTCGGGAGAACGCCTGAAATCAATATCCGTTCCGACTGCGCCGCCCCCGACAGCATCGCTGCCGCACAGGGCATTATTGACGACGTTCTGCGAAAATCTCGCTTCAAAAACAAGCTCATTCAGGCGGCGCGGGACTGCTTCATCGGTCGGCGCGTCGCTGTCAAGCTCTCCGGCGGCTTCGGACGGGAGCCGAGAATTACCTTCCGGCCTTCTTTCGAGTTCGTCTACACTACCGCCGACGACGACTGCGACACCCTGCAGAAAATCATTTTCTTCTATCAGACCAACAACCATGCCGAACGGGAAAAACAGAGGGTCTGGAAACAGAAGTATGTTATGGAACACGGCAGGTGTATTCTCAACGAGGGCGTTTACAACGGCTTCGGACAGCTCATCGAGGGCGGTGAGGATATTGACACGGGGCTGGACTTTATTCCCTGTTATGTCATTCTCAACGAGGGGCTCACCGGCGATTTGCTGGGTGAAAGCGACGTCGCCGAGCTGATCGATTTGCAGAACGCTTACAATCATCTCAATTCCGACGACGCTGACGCCCTGCGGTTCAACATGTTCCCGCAGACCGTCGCCACCGACGCGAAAGCCGAGTCACTCGAGTACATTCGCATCTCCCCCGGCGCGCTGGTGGATTTGCAGACCGATCCCGCTGTGATCGGCGACGGGAATGCCAGACAGGCAAAGCTCCAGAAACTGGAGTCCGGTTTTGGCTACTCCGACCGCTTCGAGGCGGCGGTCAACCGCACCAAAAACGATATGTATGACCTGCTCAGCGTTCCCAACGTCAGCCTTGAACAGCTCAAGGGACTGATGCAGTCCGGCAAGAGCATGAGGGCGCTTTACTGGGAGCTGATTTCCAGATGCGAGGAAAAATGGGCTTCGTGGGAGCCTGCGCTCCAATGGCTCGCCGAGGCGATTCTCAAAATGGAGGCTGTCTATCTCGGCACCCCTATTCCCGAGGGGTATTCTGTCGAGATAGAGCATCTTTACCCTATTTTGGAGGACGATTTTACCGAAATGGCCAACGACCGTCAGGAGGTCGCTGCCGGGCTGCGCAGCCGCGCAAGCTACATCCAGAAATGGGGCGTTGCGCCCGACGCGGAGGCCGAGCTGGCCCGCGTCCGGGAAGAAGCTCTGATGCATTGACCGCTTGGGTGATTCTTGGCGGTTTTTCTTTTGTCCGGTACTCGGCATGACGTTAAACTGACGAGGTTTTTCTTCTTTTGCCGACGGGCTGGCGTCGATTATTTTTAAAGATTCTTTTTTGCGCGGAGATATTTCGACACGATTTTTTGATTTTACGGGGATTGCTTCCGCCGCAATGATCGGCGCTGTACGGATTTTTTACCTTGGAAGGGAGACATATTTCTTATGGACAATACGCAGAACAACGGGTTACAAAGCATTTCTGACGAGGACGCCGAGAGAATCGCTGATTCGCTCGCCGCTGCGCTCGACAGCCGCAGACAGCGCGCCGAGCGCTCGGTGATCAATTCCTTCGCCCGTCAGAACAATCTCACCCCTGAAATGCTGGAGGGCTTTTTGCAGCAGCGTTCTCAGCGTCGCAAGGACGATATTCCCGATGACGTTCAGGCTGTTATCGACAGCCGTATGCGCGAGGCCGACAACAGGCTCATTCATGCCGAAATCCGCGAGGTCGGCGCGCAGCTCGGTCTGATTGACCCTGACGCCGCTTTGGCGATGATGGATCGCTCTTCCGTCCGTGTCGCTGACGACGGTTCTGTCAGCGGCGTGCGCGAGTCGCTGACCGAGCTGCTCAGAAACAAGCCCTATCTTGCAGGCGGCGCTTCCGGTTCCACCGGCCGCGCGGGCAACTTCCCCCGCGCCGATTCCGACGCTTCCGGCTTCGCCGCCCGCCTCGCCGCCGCCAGAGCTTCCGGCAACAACACCCTCGCCGCTGCCGTTATCTCTGAGGCCGCGGCAAAAGGGGTCTACTTACGGTAAGGCAGGAGGGTGAAGGTAGGAGGTAGAAGGTAGGAGGTTGGAGATTTGAATTTTGCCTGTGGAATCTGTATCCGAGTGAACCATGTGCTTCTTCTGTCACGCCTACCGCAATTCGCCTTCCTGTGAGAGGAAGGATATTATTCGCTAACGCTTTTTCTTCTCACTTCTCAATAATTTTGAAATATGAAAGGATTGGACTAAAATATGGCCAACATTAACGGTACGGGCACTGTGTTTAATCTGCCCAATTTTGTGGGACAGCTTTATTCTTCCACTCCCGCTGTCACGCCTTTTCTCAATCTGATCCGCGGAAACGCGGTCAAGACCGACAATTTCCAGTTTTCCACCGGAGTCGAGTATTCTCATGAAGCGGCTTCTCAGCCCGCTATCTCCGAGAACGCTTCCGTAATCGCTCCCACCGCTGTCAGCTATGTGCGCAGCCAGAACACCAACGTCACACAGATCTTCCACGAGAAGGTTTCCGTGACCTACGCCAAGCAGTCCAGCAGCGGCAGGCTCAGCGGTGTTACCTCCATGCTCGAGGGAAATTGCGCTCCCAGTGAGCTTGACTTCCAGACCGCAAGGGCAATTGAAAAAATGGCGCGTGATGTGGAATACACCTTCATCAACGGCGTTTATCAGCTCGCCGGCAATTCCTCTCAGGCCAACAAGACAAGGGGGATGCTCGAGGCGGCAGGAACCGTCATCGACTGCGATAACGCTGCTCTCACGCAGAATTTTCTCAACTCCGCGTTCAAGACCGCATTCGACGCCGGCGCGGATTTCACCGACATGATCCTGCTTTGCAATTCCGCTGTGAAGCAGTATCTCTCGATTATCTACGCTTCTCAGGCGGGTTTCAATCTGCCTGATTCCCGCAACGTCGGCGGCGTTAACATGACCGTGATCGAAACCGACTTCGGCCCGCTGCGCATCCTGCTCGACCGCTTTATGCCCGCCGGTGTGCTTCTCGGCGCGGACATCTCCTGCATTCGTCCCGTGGAACAGGATGTTCCCGACAAGGGCAATTTCTTCCGCGAGCCTCTCTCCAAAACCGGCGCCGCTGAGGAGTACCAGATCTTCGGTCAGATCGGACTCGACCACGGCCCCAGCTGGAAACACTTCAAGATTACCAACATAGCGTAGTGCTGATGCGCTCGCATTCGCTCGCTAAAAGAACAGTGAATAGAGAATAACGAATAGTGAATAACGTCGGAAGGCGCAAAGCGCCTTGAATTATTTTCCAGCGTTAGCTCCTTCATTATTCACTATTCACTATTCAACATTCACTAATTTATTACGGGGGTGTTTTTATGCCGGAGGGTAATTTTTCCGGGTTGCTGCCGGTGCTCAAATTTAATCTGAGGGAGACGGAAGGGGATTGCGGTTGCGGGTGCGCCGCTTTTTCCAACGAGGAGCTTCTTCTGCTGCTCCAGAAACACAGCGGTGATGTGAATGCCGCTTCCTATGAGGGGTTGCTGATCAAGGCGCGGTGCGATTCCCTTAAGCTGCCTGACGGTCTGGAACTGCCTGACGGCAGGAATTATTGGCTGGCGCTGGCAAGGCTTTACCGTCCTGCAGTCTGCCGCAACATTTCCCGAGCCGAGGAGGTGCTTTGATTTTGGCTCTTTGCAGCAGCATTCATTCACTGAAGTGCCGACTGTGCAGAAACGGTCTGCTCGGCGAATATGAGGTGTATTCCCGCGAGACAGACGCATTCGGTGTGCCGGGAACGCCTCAGCTTTTCGCCTGCACCACGGGGTATTTCTATTCAAAGCACACACGGCATCATTCCGGCGTTCTGGAACTGGCGGGTGAAATTCATGAGAAAACCGGACACGACTTCCGTATGCTTGTCTTTGACGACAACGCGGCCGTTGGCGACCTGATTCTCATTGACGGCACCTTTTATCGCGTGGATTCCGCAAGGGACATCTATTCCTCCTGCCGGCTGCTTGATCTGGAGGTGGAACGCATTGAAAGTGCGAATTGACATTGCTTCCGCGCTGTCCGAACTTTCGGATTACGGAACAAGGGCTGTCGCTTCTCTGCTTGATACCGCGCGCTCTTCCGCCGCCGATATGGAGTCTTACGCCAAAATCAACCGCCCATGGACCGATCGCACCGGCAACGCACGGCGCACGATGGAGGGCGTTTCCGCACTCGACGGAGACAGTATTTTTGTAGGCGTTGAGGGGCATATGCCCTATTCCGTTTTCCTCGAGCTTGGCTACGGCGGAAGGTATTCCGTTCTCGCGCCCACCGTGCACCATTTTGCGCCTGATGCGCTGCTCGGCTTCGCTCGCGGATTGAATCATTTGAAATGAGGCAAATATGAATTACTGGGATATTTTTGAAACGCTGTCTGACGCCGGTATCGATGTGGCGCTGCCCGGAATTAAACAGGACATCTGCACTTTTCCCTACGCGGTGGTGCAGATGTCCGGCACTTACCCTTACGCCGTCTCTACCGGTCTGGGGTACACGCTTATTACCGTGCATTGCTACGCCCCTCTGAACGGATTCCGGCAGCTCGGGATGCTGATCGAACGGGTCAAGAACGCGCTGAAGGGGCTGGAACCTGATCTAAGACCTACCGGAAACGACGGCGTTCAGCTTATCAACGACAAATTCCGCGCCCACGAGGGCAGCGTTCAGTATATGATTATGCGCTCCCTGCGGTCGCTTCCTTGAAACGACAGTTTATTTGGTATGCGGGCGATTGTGAAAGCAACGACGCATTGACAGGAAAGGATGAAGTTTTAAATTGGCAACTATGCAGATGGCTATCGCTAACATTGAGCGAATTGACATTATTACCGAGGAGGAGGAGCCGAGGGTATTCTCTTTTGACACCGCCAGTGAGGCGTCGGCCGAGGCGCAGATCTCCGCCGGCGCGGAAAACGAGCTGCGCATCAAGAATCAGATTCTCGCGCAGAACATCACCGAGGATATTGTAAAGGGATTCAATATTTCTTTCACCGACAGCACCTTCTCGCCGGAGGTTTTCGCGCTGGTCGACGGCGGTGAAAGCACAGTCGATTCCAACGAGAATTTCGCAAAATATTCCGCCCCGACTGCCGGTGAGGTCGTGAGCCGCGTCAAAAGCACCTTTGCCGTCTATGCGTCCGAAAAGGACTATGACGGCAATTCCCTCTCGTTTACCGCTTTTGTTTTTCCTCACGCCTCCGGTTCGCCCGCGTCCGTCTCTTTGAAGGACGGTGAATTCTATGCGCCCTCTTACACCGTCAAGAGTCGTCCCTCCAAGGGACAAAGCCCTATGAAAGTGCTCTCCCTTCCCTCCCTGCCCGTTATCGTCAGGGATTCCGGGGACCTGCCCGATGCTCCCGTGGAGGGGAAAACCGTTATCCTCGCTGCCTCTGACGGTATTTCAGGACTGGATGAGGGGATTTCCTCCGGAACTTACGCTCTTTACAACGGCGCGGCTTACGCGGCGGTGTAAATAAAACGAAAGGAATGTAAACAAAAATGCTTTCTGTTGATTCTATCAAAACCTCGCAGACCGTAACGATTCCAGGCTGGTGCGGAGAGGCCGTCGAGGTCGAGCTTACGCGCCCTTCCATTCTGGCCTTGGCGGCGGCGGGTGCTATTACCAATCCTTTGCTGAAAACCGCGAGAAGGATTTTTTATGCGGGACTTTCTCCTGACGGCGGAGATCTCGCCGAGGAAGGGCGCGTGCTGCTCGAAATTGCAAAGGCTGCGCTGGTGAAGCCTGCATTCCATGAGCTGGAGGCCGCAGGAATCGCACTGACTGACGAGCAGCTGGTGGCTATTTTTCAGTTTACGCAGTTTGGAGCCAAGGCGCTCGACCGATTTCGTGGACTCTCCGCAGGTATTGACGGTGATATACGCGGCGCAGAGGTTTCGGACTAAGCCCAGCGACATTTTACGTATTGACGACGGGTATGCCGCCTATTGCTTCGATGAGGCGTGCTGCTTTATTATTTCCCAGCTCGAGGACGGCAAACGCCCCTTCTTTACGCGGCGCCAACAGGAAGGCCATTCACAGAATTCCGGCAATGCACGTACCATCGATATTTTGAAAAAATTAGGCGCGGAGGTGAAAGGCATTGATTAACGCGGGAACGGTGGGCGCTTATCTGGAACTGGACATAAGCGGATTCACCCAAAATCTCTTGACCGCAGGACAATTGCTTGATCATTTCAGAAAGGAATACGACGACGGATTCAGCGGGGCAGGAGGGCTTGGAAACGCACTTCTGGAAGGATTGGCCGCGCCCATTCTCGCTGCCGGAAAAGCGGCTGTCGAGTTTGCGGGAATATTTGCCGGCGCATCGGAGAAAGTCCGCTCTGACGCGGAAACGGTTGGCGGCGCTGTCGGCGGCATCGGCGAAAACCTGCAGACCGCCGTGCAGGCGGCTTCAAGGCTCTGTTCGGATGAAATAGTATCCTCTGCCAGCGGTGTCGCGGAGGCGGTTCGAAGCGTTTCCGCCGCGCTCGCCGAAAACGGCGATGCGTGGCTTGTCACCGCTAATCAGCAGGAAGGCTGCGGCGAACGGATTTCCAACAGCGCGCGGGATTGCGCGAACACGGTATCCTCCACATTCGCTGAGCTTCCCGAATCGACACGTGCTGACATGCTGAATACATGGTCCGGCATGAGAGACGAGCTTGTTTCCGGCCAGCCGGCGCTTTTCGCGGCTGCTAAAAGTGACGGAGACGGCATTCTCGGCGGCGTTGACAGCGCTCTCGGAGCGTCCTCTGCATCCGGCGGTATGAGGGGCGCGGGTAAAAACGCGGTCGATTCGCTCCGCAAGGGCATGGAGGACAAAAAGCCGAACGCCGAGAGGACAATGAAGGGAATATTGGACAGCATGGTGACGGCGGCCGGTTCCGTCAGCTTCACCGGCATCGGCGGCGGCATCGTCAGCGGCATTCTCAAGGGCATGAACGACAAAAAGCCCAGCCTGGTGTCCACTGCCGCCAGCTTCGCGGTCAGTGCCGCCGCTGCCGCAAAGCGCGCTCTCGGTATTCATTCGCCTTCCCGCGTCATGATGGAAGTCGGACGTTACACCGCCGAGGGCATGGAGCTGGGACTGCAGCAAGGGGCAGGTAGCCTTTTCAAAACGGCTTCCGCGATTTCCGACGAGACCGCCGCCGCCCTGAGCGGTATTTCCTCCCGAGGGTTGCCTGTTTCCGGCAGCTATTCCGCGGGTTACGGCGACAGACTTGACAGACTGCTTGACGCGGTGGAAAAGCTCGCCGATTCTCAGACCACGATGGAGATTGACGGCAGATCCTTCGGAAGGCTGGTGCGAAGCGCGAGCGGAGCTCGCTAACTTAAGACTTAAGACTGAAAAATGAAAAATGAATAATAAATGAAGCCCTTGCGGGCTTGAAATATATATTTTCAAGGGCGACAGCCCTTCCGATATTATTCATTCTTAAGTCTTAAGTTTTCATTCTTAAGTAATATTAAACACGGGGGTGATCCTTTGGGGGACATTTTGCCTTACAGCATTTTTTATGAGAATTCCGCTGGCGAAACGATACGGTTTGACGAGGCTCCGATTGTCGTGCAGACAACGGGGCTTTTTGATTGGCAGTTTTCTGTTTCTTCTTACGACCGCGCGCTCCGTGACGGCGGTCGTGTCGTCGCCGCGCGGCGACCTGTGCAGGAGCGGTCGCTGGTGCTTGACGTCTTCGCAGACAGCCAGCAGGAACACGATGCGGCTATTGACAGGCTCAACAATATTCTGGAACGCGACCTTTGCGCCGTTGTGCCGGGAAAGCTCTGGATCAACAACAGGTATATCCGCTGCTTTGCTTCCGCTTCCGTCAAGACGCTCAACCGCGACTGGACATCCTACACCGTTGTCGGACTGACGCTCAAGATTATTTCGCCCGCGTGGGTTGCGGAGGAAACCGTCACGGTACTGCCCACTGCGCAGCAGTCACAGAGCGGTGACAAAAAATACCCCGGCAAATACCCCTACCGGTATTCCGAAGGAAATATGACGCGATTCGTCAACGATACCGCCGGCAGCGCGCCGATGATTATCAAAATATTCGGCCCGTGCAGCAATCCTTCGGTGTATGTCGGTGAAAACGAGTATTCCGTCAACACAGGGCTATCCGCGGGGGACTACGTCATGATCGATCAGCGCGACAAGAGCATTATTCACGTGAGTCAGAGCGGCGCAAGATCGAATGTTTTTCATTTGCGCAAGAAGAGCGTCGATAATTTCCGTCCCGCGCCGCCCGGTGCGCTTTCTGTGAGCTGCTCCGGACAGTTCGCCTGCGAGGTCACGTTTTTAACGCAAAGGAGCGAACCGGAATGGAATTATCATTGATTCATGCGGACGGAAACTTCAATGAGCTTGGGATTGTGGATTTTGTGAGGTACGACGGGGTGATTTCGCTGGAGCCGAAAGCCGACGGGAACGACTGGGTGATCGAGATTCCGGCTGAGGATTTTGAACGTTACGGCTTCGCGCTAGGGCATTACCTCTACTTTCCCGGCGGTGAATGGGGCGGTAGACTCGAATCCATTCAGCACGTTTCCAAGACGCACACCGTCCGGCTCGCCGGCGTTACCTGGCGCGGGATGCTCTCCCGCCGGGTCATTATGCCGGCTGCCGGACAGAGTCATCTTGATCTCAGCGAGAGCGATATTTATCCCGTCATGCGTTCTCTGGCACAAGGCTTCGGCGGGCTTTTCTCCGCGCCTTCCGGAAATGCCGGACTGCTGTGCGGGCAGAAATTCCGCTACCAGAATGTGCTTGAGGGAATACTTGACATGCTTGACCCATTCAGCCTGCGGCTCGTGCTGACACTTGACCCGGACAGCAGACTTGTGCATCTGTCAACCGCTCCTGTCGCTGACAGAAGCGCGGAAATTGAATTCTCCGGCGATTACGATTTCTCCTACATTTCCACCTTCGGTGAGGCCACATACAATCACGTCATCGCCCTCGGCCGCGGCGAACAGGAGAACCGTCTCGTCCGGCACGTCTGGCTGCTGCCCGACGGTTCCATGACCTCCGATCCGAACGCTGCCGGCATTCCTTCCGGCGAAGATGAGAAAACGCTGGTCTACGATTATTCTTCCGCCGAGGACGAGAAGGAGCTGATCAAGGGTGCCAAAAAGCAGCTGAAACAGCACGGCGCGCAGAACGGCATTGAAATATGCTTCGATTCCGGCGATCTCGACCTTCCGCTCGGCGACCGGGTCGGTCTGCGCGACCGCATCACCTGTATGAGCGACATCCGCACCATTACAAGCAAGCTGCTCACCGTGGCGGCCGACGGCGTGAGCCTGAGATACACGATTAAATAGGAGGTAATTATGGGTCAGAAAGCAATTACGATTTATACGCCGGAGGGTACTGCCGCGCATATCGCCGCTGAGGACGATGCCTTTATTTTCCGCTCCTTACTGGGTGCTGAAAGCGGCATTGTCGGTTCGCTCTCCTGCGTCAAGGTGGACGACAACACCGTCCGGCTCTCCGGCGGCGGCGTCAGCAATCGCGGGTATGTTCTGTGGATTCCCGACGGGGAAACGCTGGAGCTCACCGTCGACAGCGGAACTGCCGGGTACAGTCGCATCGATACCGTGGCCGCGGTATTTACCAAAGGCGGCGGTGAGGTCGCTGACACACACACCTTCGCCGTTGTCAAAGGAACGCCTGTGACGGGCACGCCATCCGCGCCGGCGCTGACATCTTCCGCGCTGCTCTCCACCGGCCATGTCAATCAGACAGCCGTCTTTTACGTGCGAATTACCGGAAGCGAAATCACTTCCGTCTCCCGCGCTGCCGCGCAGCTGCCCGCGGCTTCGTCAGCGCCGAAGGTCTTTGTGCAGCAGGCGCAGCCTTCCTCCCCTTCTGTGGGTGATCTTTGGCTATGGTGACAGGCAGCAGGCAGGAGGGTGATGGTTGAAGGTTGATGGTAGGAGGTATTTGATTTTGAGCATTAAGAGATATTCAGGGGCGGATTTTGCGGGGGTTTCGTCCCGCAGGCGGTGGAACGGTTCCTCCTGGGTGGCGCTGACATCCGGCAAACGGTGGAGCGGATCCGCGTGGGTGAATTTATGGAGCGGTTCGCAAGGCGGCAGCTCCGGCGGTTCCTCTTCCGGTGGTTCCGACAGCGGTGTGCTGTTCAGTGATCTGAAATCAACCGTCAGCTCTCCGACGGTGCATTATTCCGCCAGTTATTCCGCTTCGCGTTCGGGCGACTCGCTTTCGGTCGCGCTGACGGTAAAGGGCTGGCTCACTTCGTCCGCTTCCCGATTGGGAAACGGCATCAAGCTGACGGTTTACGCAAGGGTCAACGGCGGCGCATGGGTTTCGGCGGTGATCAAGCCGAGCGCCTCCCTTTGGAACGATGCGACCAAACATTCCGTTTTGCTTCACCTGAACGGCAACGACGCCGCCAGATCGAAGATCGAGCTGTATGTGACCCGATCCGGTTCGAGCTACGGCGGATCAGCCGGTAATTTGGGCAGCGCAAAGAAGCCGAAATCGTATTACATCCATCTGTAATTCGAATCAATAAAGGGGGATTATTTTATAACATGCAGGATTTTATTTCCATAAAAACCGACATTAACGGCACCATTCCTTCCGTTACCGTCAAGCAGTTCGACACCAACAGCCGATTCCTTCATCTGACGCTTTCCGATGGAGATCTGCCTGAGGATTACAACAAAATCTTTGAGATGTCGGGATGCGCCGCGCGGCTGCTGGTTTCTCTCGGGCACGACAGATACGAATACGTCGATGGCGAAATTGCCGACGCCGAGGGCGGTATTGTCACCTTCCTTCTTCCCGGCAGCGTGACCCAGCGTGCCGGCATCTATCTCTGTGAGATTCGCATTACCGAACCTGTCGGAGGCGCGCTCATCTCCACGAAGCCTTTCACGCTCAAAGTAGAAGATTCCATTCAGGCAGACGACGCTATCGAGGCGACGCCGCAGCTCTCCGCGCTGGAAAATGCGCTGAGGACGGTCGGCAGTCTCAACAGCAGAATGAACGCGCTCACCGCAATGGCTGACAGCGGTGAGCTTCCGGCCGGAACAGTGGATGCGGAAGTCATTGAAGCCCGCGTCGGCTGGAACGGCACGGCTTATGCCAGCCTCGGCGAGGCTGTGAGGGAACAGACGGGAAATGCCGTCAGCGGCAGCGGCGTTATCATCAACAATTCCCGCTTTCAGAACGCTCCCTTCAACGGAGATTTTGATAACGCGCCCAACAACAGGGTTTATCCTGTTCACATCGTTTTTGAAAGCGCCGCCGACGCTTCGGCGGCACATTCTCCCGTCACGGAGCCGGGCGGAATGCTCATTACCTTCGGGCGCAATACCGGTCGCAATATGGGCGATATGCAGATGCTGGTTTCTACCAACGGCACTTCCGCCACCGGCTTCGTCTGGAACGGCGAGATATGGGTGCGCGAGTACTGGGATGTTTCCCACAATCGCTGGAACGATTGGCACAGACCGGCTGCTTCCGCTGACACGGACGCCATTCTCGGCGAAATGGAGCATTACCTCAGGGGAAGCGGTTCCTTCCTGAACCTCGGGAGACTGTCTACTAACTTCTCCGGGGATTTCAACAATATTCCCAACAACAGAATTTTCCCTGTCAACATCGATTTTTCCGGCAGCGACGCCGTCAGCGCAGGCATTACGGCGGAATCCGCCCATGCGCCGCTGACTGATTCCGGCGGTACGCTCATCACCTTCGGTCGAGGGGCTTCCACTGAATCCTTTCCCCACAAAAACGGCGACCTGCAGCTATTCACCACTCCCGACGGCGCCTCCTGGACGGGCGAGATTTTAGTGCGCGAATACTGGGACGGCTGGAACGGCTGGCATAGCCTTTCCGACCCTTCCAAGAGAGTCTGGAAGGGGTTGAAAATCTCGGTGCTCGGCGACAGCATCAGTTCTTACCAGGGGATTTCCGTCGGCAACGCGTATTATTCTTCCTCCAAAATTCCGTCGGTCAATTCCATGTGGTGGAAACAGCTTTGCAGTATTACCGGGGCAGAGCCTCTGGTCATTGACGCTTACGCTTCCAGCTGCTGCGCCGTCGCTTCCGCAGACTGGACCAGCGGCATTACGCCCGCTGTCGACAACAGCCGTTGCAAGGCGCTGCACACGGGGAATTCCGCTTCGGGCAACCGCGTTGACCCCGACATGATTCTGATTGCCATGGGGCTGAATGATTTTCAGGCCAATGTGCCGCTCGGCAGCTGGGACGGACATGAGCCGCTTGCTTCCTCCGATACGGCGACGTGGCGTGGCGCGTATGCCAATATGCTGCTCCGGATTCACACCGAGTACCCGGATGCTCTTATATTCTGCCTCTCGCCGTGGTTCTTCGTCAGGGGGAACTCTGACGGTGTGAATGTCAATTCCGGCGGAAATACTTACCAGGATTTTGAGGACGCTTTGAAGGAAGTCTGTGAGCTGATGGGGGGCGTTTTCATTGACGCCAGCAATTTCGGATTTACACGGCAGAATTATGCCGCTCCGAAATTCGCACTCACCGACAATACTCCTGACGGCTCGATATTCCATCCCAATGCAACGGGACAGGAGATTTTGGGGCAGTGCATCGCCGCTGCTGTTCGTGAAAAGGCGGTCGGTTATGTTAACTGGCTGAAAACACAGAAGGGAGCGTGATGAATCATAGCCGTATCAAGACAGGAACAATACTACAATTACATTTTAGGTGTCAGTAATGATTTTGCTTCTCTTCCTGTCGCGGTCACAAAACGCGACGGAAATTTATACCGGCTTTGCGAAATTCGCAGAGATAACGACACAGCTTTGAGAAACGCGATGGATCGGGTCATTGACATCCGTGTTGGCACTATGGCAGATTTTCAATCTTACGTGATGGGAGAGTGACTGAATGGAACCAATAACAAGAGATGAATTATACATGGCTGCAGCGGCTGGCGAGTATTCCGGTGAACTGCCCGATCCGGTGACAAGAGTGGATGATTATCTGAAAAAAATTGCCGAAAACGGCGGTTCGGTATCTCCTGCTGCAATCAACACGGCTATTGCTGATTATATCAATAATCACGACAGCGACTTTGTGAATGAACAGGAATTGTCTGATTCGATTGGCACGATACAAGACTTTATAAATTTCATAGGGGTGAAAAGATAATGGCGACAGGGAACGAATTAGTCAATTTTGAGATGGCTAAATATATGCATGATAAGCTGGAAAGCGAAATTGAGGCCGCAGCTACTACAAAGCGCTACGGTGTGCGCTGGCTTGCGGGGAACACTGCTGCGGCTGGCACCAGACTTGGCGATGCGGTCGGCATGGCGGCAGGTGTGCAGATTGGCGAAACCGTCAATGATAACGATTTTGACAGCGCATACCCGTGGAACAGTATGCGCAGATGCAACGGCGACTGGAATACTACGACTGGACTTTTTGAAGTCATGTGCTATGAATTCGATACCGACGGCGTGGCAAACACGGCTTTCAAGACTGACGGCAGTAACGGCAATGTCTGGGTAGAAATTCCGCTCTTCTGGGCGAAGCACATTTACGACAGCGAAAAAGAGGAAAAGTGGATAAGCAATGCGCCGGGCGACGGTTATTATATCCCGAAGAAATTGCAGCGTTCCATTGCAAGAGGGCAGAACAAAACGTACATTTCCGCCTACCGTGCCAGCGAGGACGGAAACGGCAATCTGGTTTCTGTTTCCGGTGCAATTCCCGAGTACGGCAGCTTTAACACGTTTATGACTAAGTACAAGGCAATGGGAACCGGCATCAGCGGCACCACATCAGAGGATGAGGAAATAATCGATTTGCTGATGGATGTAGAATTTGCAACCCGTGATCAGCAGTCTGTCATGTTGGGCGAAACCAATCGATACTGGGGCGGTGACAGAAAAGCGCAAATCAGCGAGGAGAACACGAACCGCATTGTTGTCGCCAACGCGCACGCCGCAGGATTCAGTGTCGGTGATCTAATCGGTGTGGGCATAGCAGCGGATTATCGAGGTATTACCGATGTACGGGAAATTACTCAGATTACGGAATATGATACTGATAATACCGCTATTACTTTTAGCGGCACGCCTGTCAACATCTCTGCTCAGACATATTGTATCATAGCGTTTCCAAACAAGACCGGACAGACGGATACTTTATCCGCACCATCGGGCACTGTGTTAAACGACGGCTTGCACGATTGTCGTTACAGGTGGATTGAATCCCCCTATGGGAAACAGTTTGATGTTGTCATGGATTTGTTGGTAAATAACTATCAGACGTATTTCTGTAACGACATGCATGGTGGCAATTATGGCAATCAATTGACCGATTACTACATCCCGATAGAATATGCGAATGCGAACGAAAACGGCTATATCCGAAACATGGGATTCGATGAGCGATACCCACATGTTAAAAACCCGGTGCAAGTAGGAAATAACGCAAGCACGATCACTGGTTTTGCCGCTTATAATTTTTCCGATACAGGACTGCGCCCAGTCTGGCGCGGTGGTGCTATTCAAAGTGATCGCAGGGCTGGGCGTTCCTGTTCGAGTTATAACACTTCCATGTCCGAATCCAATACGTTTCGTGGATCCCGTCTTTCTTATACGGCATAAAGGGGGTAATGTGATATGAAACAATTAACAATCGAAAAACCTGACGCTATCCGCATTGAGCCGGGTGCGCAGGATGGTTTTGTGGAGGTCGTAATAATATCCAATATCTCTCCATTGCCGGTCATACGCGAGAATGAGCAGGAATCCACGGAATACGAAAGCGACATTTACCGCCTGACTTATCCGGCGACAGAGAACCTGCTGGGCTACGCAGAAAAGCACTTCGATGTGTTCGATGAACTGGCAAAAGCGGAAGAAATAGCTGGAAAGCCAACACAGAACGCCGAAAAGCTGGCGGCACTGATGATCGAAAACAAAAGCCTGCGGGCAATGACAGACAAAAACGTGGCTGACATTGACTACATTGCTATGATGACGGACGTCGAATTTCCAGAATCCGAAGAAATGGAGGTTGACGAGAATGAGCAATAAATTTCAAAAGGTCCAATCTTATTATGATCGCGGATTCTGGACTGTCAGCATGGTAAAAAACGCTGTGGTAAAGGGCTGGATTACGGCAGAAGAATTCAAGATTATCACAGGTCAGCCTTACGAGGCATAGTTTTTTTGCTTTGAATGAAATCACAATATGAAGGAGTGATTATTTATAGCAACTTATACTAACAGTCCGCTTGTTGGCTATACCCGACTTGTCAACAAACATTCCGGGCAGAGAACGCATTGCATCGACCGCATCACGCCGCATTGCGTAGTGGGACAGGTGACAGCTGCAAGACTCGGAGACATTTTTTCCGGCACACGCGACGTTTCCTCCAATTATGGCATTGCGCTGGATGGGACAATCGGCTTGTATGTGGAGGAAAAGAACCGCTCGTGGTGTTCTTCCTCCAATGCAAACGATCAGCGCGCGATCACCATCGAATGTGCCTCCGACCCGAAGCCCCCTTATGCTTTCAAACCGATTGTCTACGATTCGCTCGTAAAGCTGTGTATCGACATATGCAGGCGCAACGGCAAGAAGAAGCTTCTCTGGTTCGGCGACAAGACAAAAACCCTCAATTATTCACCAAAGCCGGATGAAATGATGCTGTCCGTTCACCGCTGGTTCGCCAACAAGTCCTGTCCAGGCGATTGGATGTATGCCCGCATGGGCGATCTTGCCGAGAAGGTGACGTCAGCGCTGACGGATGAGCCTTCACCGCATCCTGTTCCGGCCGCGGTGAAATGTCCGTATGCTGAGCCTAAGAAGGATATTCAGTTCGGCGCGAGAGGAAACAATGTCCGCTGGGTGCAGTGGCATCTCAATCACGCCGCAGGTGAAAAACTCGCGGTGGACGGAATCTTCGGCCCGCTCACGAAGGCGGCTGTGCTGCGCTTTCAGAAGAAGAAGGAGCTTCTGGTGGACGGCATTGTGGGCATTATGACTCGCGCCGCGATAAAGAAGGCGGTGAAGCGATAGATGGAAACTGAAATTGTCATCTCCCTCATTACACTGCTTGGAAGCGCGCTCGGCACCTTCAGCGGTATTTTCGTAAACAGCAAGCTGACCGCCTACCGTATTGAGCAGCTTGAAAAAAAGCAGGATAGGCACAACGCGGTCATCGAACGCACATACCGGCTCGAAGAAGCGGTAAAGCTGCATGAGGAAAAAATAAAGGTCGCCAACCACAGGATCGACGACCTCGAAAGGAGACAGGATACATGAACAGTGATCTGAAACGCAAGCTATCCAGCCGCAAATTCTGGGCGGCTGCCGCGGGATTCGTCACGCCGATACTGCTGGCCTTCGGCGCTGCCGACAGCTTGGCGGCCCGGGTGACAGCGCTCATAATGTCCGGCGGCGCGTTAATTGCCTACATTCTTGGCGAGGGCATGGTTGACGCGGAACACGCAGCCATAACCGCTGAGGCGGACGACAAGAACAACAATAAAGTGTAAAAAAACGTTTCAGAATGAGTAATTCATAACGGTCATTCTGAAACGGGGGATTTTGTCTCATTTCATATGTTTTTTGTAATAGCCAACCTTCCACTTTCACCCTTCAACCTTCAACCTAATCTAAAAGCGCCTGTCGGCTTCGCAAATGAAACCAACAGGCGCTTTTTTTATTCAGTTAGCCGCAAAGCGCAGGGGAAAGAATTAATACTTCTTGCGCTCTACATAAGAGGTGTGCAGCACTTCGTGTGCGACATGGCTGCCGGGCTTGCCAAAGAACTCATCGTAAACGACCTTGATAGAGGGGTTCTGATGGGACTTTCTGATGGGCATTGCCTTGTCGGCTTCATAGATCGCCTTGCTGCGCAGACCCTTGACGTCAACGAAGTTGCGGACGGAAGCGGGCTGGATGGGCTGACCGCCGCCGTTGATGCAGCCGCCGGGACAGCACATGACTTCGATGAAGTGGTAGTTCTTCTCGCCGGCTCTGACAGCGTCAAGGAGCTTCGCGACGTTGGAAAGACCGGAAGTGACAGCGACGTTGACGTCCATACCGCCGACATGATAGGTGGCTTCCTTGACGTCTGCCATGCCTCTCACTTCGTGGTAATCGACAGCTTCGAGGTCCTTGTTCTCCAGCCAGTCGGCAGCGGTTCTGAGAGCCGCTTCCATAACGCCGCCGGAGGAACCGAATATCACAGCCGCGCCGGTGGAATCGCCGAGGATGGAATCGAACTTCTCGTCGGGCAGAGCGGTGAAGGTAATGCCTGCGCGCTCGATCATTCTGGCAAGCTCACGGGTAGTGAGTGCGATATCGACATCCGGAACGCCTGCCGCGCTCTGATCGTCACGGCCGACCTCGAACTTCTTCGCGGTACAGGGCATGACGGAAACAACAACGATGTCCTTGGGATCGATGCCGTTCTTCTTGGCGTAATAGGTCTTGATGGTAGCGCCTTCCATCTGCTGCGGGCTCTTGCAGGTGGAGAGGTTGGGGATGAAGTCGGGATAATAGGTCTCGCAGAACTTGACCCATCCGGGCGAGCAGGATGTGATCATCGGCAGAACGCCGCCGTTCTTGACGCGCTCGACGAATTCGTTTGCTTCTTCCATGATGGTGAGGTCAGCGCCGAAGTCGGTGTCGAACACCTTGTCGAAGCCGAGTCTGCGGAGAGCCGCAGCCATCTTGCCCTCGACGTTGGAGCCAATCGGCATACCGAAGCATTCGCCGAGAGTGACTCTGACGGAAGGAGCGGTGTGGACGACCACATGCTTCTTGGGATCCGCGATAGCGGCGAATACATCGTCGATCTGATCCTTCTCGGTGAGAGCGCCGGTCGGACATGCCACGATACACTGACCGCAGGAGATACAGGGAACGTCAGCCAGCTTCTTCTCGAAGGCGCAGCCGATGTTGGTATCAAAGCCTCTGGCGTTTGCGCCGATGACGTTGACGAACTGCTCACGGCAGGCGGCGACGCAGCGGCGGCAGAGGATGCACTTCTTGTTGTTTCTGACCAGGTGAGCGGCGGAATCGTCGATCTCGGAGGGAGTCATCGCGCCTTCAAACTTGTTCTCGTCCACGCCGTAGTCGTTGCAGAGCTTCTGGAGCTCGCAGTTGCCGCTTCTCACGCAGGAGAGGCACTTCTTGTCGTGGTTGGAGAGAATCAGCTCAAGGGTCATCTTTCTGCTGTTGCGGACTGCGGGAGTATTGGTGAATACTTCCATACCCTCGTTGACGGGGTAAACGCAGGCAGCGACCAGCGAACGAGCACCTTTAACTTCCACAACGCAGATACGGCAAGCGCCGATGGCGTTGATCTTCTTCAGGTAGCAAAGTGTGGGAATTTCAATTCCGGCATAGCGTGCTGCTTCAAGAATTGTAGAACCCTGCGGGACGGAAATCGCCACGCCGTTAATTTTAATATTGACCATATCCATTTCAGCAACACTCCTTTCTTACTGCTTTGAAATAGCGCCGAACTTACAGGTAGCCATGCAGGCGCCGCATTTGATGCACTTGGCGGTATCAATGACATGCGGCTGCTTGACGGTGCCGGAGATTGCTCCGACAGGACACTTTCTGGCGCAGGCGGTACAGCCCTTGCACTTGTCGGCGTCGATGACGTACTGGAGCAGGTTCTTGCAGACGCCTGCGGGACACTTCTTATCGACAACGTGAGCGATGTATTCGTCGCGGAAATAGCGGAGTGTGGAGAGAATCGGGTTGGGAGCTGTCTGACCCAGACCGCAGAGGGAGTTGGCCTTGATGTAGTAGCAAAGCTCTTCCAGCTTGTCGAGGTCTTCCATGGTGCCGTTGCCCGAAGTGATCTTCTCGAGAATTTCAAGCAGTCTGCGGGTACCGATACGGCAGGGAGTACACTTGCCGCAGGACTCGTCAACGGTGAATTCGAGGAAGAACTTGGCGATATCGACCATACAGCTGTCCTCGTCCATGACGATCAGACCGCCGGAACCGACCATAGCGCCGATAGCGATCAGGTTGTCATAATCGAGCGGGACATCGTAATGCTCTGCCGGAACGCATCCGCCGGAAGGACCGCCCATCTGAGCCGCCTTGAACTTCTTTCCGTTGGGAACGCCGCCGCCGATTTCCTCGACGACTTCGCGAAGGGTGGTGCCCATCGGGATTTCGAGCAAGCCTGTGTGCTTGATCTTGCCGCCGAGAGCAAAGACCTTGGTGCCCTTTGCCTTCTCGGTGCCCATTGCGGCGAACCACTCGGCGCCGTTGAGGATGATGCGCGGAATGTTGGCGTAGGATTCAACGTTGTTGAGGATAGTGGGCTTGCCGAACAGACCCTTGACCGCCGGAAACGGAGGACGGGGACGCGGCTCGCCACGGTTGCCTTCGATGGAGGTCATCAGAGCGGTTTCTTCGCCGCAGACGAATGCGCCGGCGCCGAGTCTGATGTCGAGGTCGAACTTGAAGCCTGTGCCGAAGATGTTGTCGCCGAGCAGTCCGGCTTCACGGGCCTGCTGAATGGCGATGGAAAGCCGCTTAACAGCGATCGGGTACTCCGCGCGGACGTAGACATAGCCCTGGGTTGCGCCGATAGCGTAGCCTGCGATAGCCATTGCCTCAATGACAACGTGCGGATCGCCTTCGAGAACCGAACGGTCCATGAACGCGCCGGGGTCGCCTTCGTCGGCGTTGCAGCAGACGTACTTCTGGTCAGCCTGGTTGGCTGCCGCGAACTTCCACTTCAGACCGGTGGGGAATCCGCCGCCGCCTCTGCCGCGCAAGCCGGAATCGGTGACGCACTTGATGACGTCCTCGCGGGACATCTCGGTGAGCACCTTGTTGAGAGCCTTGTAGCCGTCAACGGCTATGTATTCTTTGATGTCCTCGGGGTTGATAACGCCGCAGTTGCGCAGCGCAACGCGCTTCTGCTTTGCGTAGAATGTGGTTTCATTGAGGCTCTTGATTCTGTCGCCGTCAACTGTCTCATCGTAGAGCAGTTCCTTGACGACCTTGCCGCCTTTGAGGTGTTCCTCGACGATGCGGGGAATATCCTCGACCTTGACGCGGGAATAGAAAGAGCCTTCGGGGTATACGATCATGATCGGGCCGAGCGCGCAGAGACCGAAGCAGCCTGTGCGGACGACATTGACTTCCTTGTCAAGACCGACCTTGGCGAGTTCTTCCTTCATCTTGGCGATGAGCTTTTCGCTGTCGGAAGAGGTACAGCCTGTACCGCCGCAGATAAGGACGTTCTTGCGGAAGGTCTGACCCTCGTATTTCTTAGCCTCTTCAGCCGACGTGCGCATTGCCACATGAACGTATTCACGGGCTTTGACTTCCTGCAGGTCGGAGAAGGTCTTAATCTGCAATGTTTCCATTTTAAACTATGGCACCTCCATATTAGATGATTGGGATTACTGTCTGTACTTGGCTATAATGTCGGGAATATCCTTGGGCAGCAGACGTCCGTAAACATCGTCGTTGACGGTGAGAACGGGAGCCAGACCGCAGGCGCCTATGCAGCGGCAAGCCGTGAGTGAGAAAAGTCCGTCGGAAGTGCATTCCTCGGGCTGGATTTTAAGCTCCTCGACGAGCTTGTCGAGCAGAGCGCCGGAACCCTTGACATAGCAAGCGGTGCCGAGACATACCGAGATGTTGTACTTGCCCTTGGGGGACAGTGCGAACTGTGAGTAGAAGGTGGACACACCGTAGACTTTTTCGAGAGAAACCCCGAGACCGTCCGCGATCATTTCCTGGACCTCGATGGGCAGGTAACCGTAAATGTCCTGAGCCTTCTGGAGCACGGGCATGACAGCGCCGGGCTGAGACTTGTGCTCAGCGATGACCGCGTCGAGCTTGCTCTTTTGTTCTGCAGTGCCCTTGAAAGGCAGCGTACTGATTCGCTTCTGCATGAAAATTTGCCTCCCTGCAACAAAATTTTACCGCCGCGCGATGGGAAAACCGCACCGCGGCATTGCTTAATAATGAAGAACATGTCTGCAAGAGCCCATAAGCGCCGATGTGTCTTTGTTACATCCCAAATACAAGATATAGTGACACGCCGGGCAGAATGCGCTCTTTAACATTTAAATTATATCATCTCAAATAGAATTTGTCTACAGTTATTTTTTGCATTTGGCATGATTTGCTAAAATTTACATATTAGACAAATTCACTACATAATTCTTTGTTTATTTACTGATTATAGGAGGTTTCAATAAATATCAGAGGTCAAAACATCGTTAAAAGTGTATCAAACTTTACACATTTCTGTGAATGGTGAAATTATACAAAAATTGTGGAAAAGATTTTCGCTCAGGAAGAAGAGGGAAATGAGGTTGAAGGGTGAAAGGTGAAGGTAGAAGGTGTTGTGGTCGTTATTGAGACTGTTATCTGTTAGCCAATAGCCGATAGTCGGTAGTAGATGAGCAAAGACATTCAGTAAGTTGAAACATAATAAGAAATTCCTACGATATGATTAGCGATTTGTCCTGATAAATTTAAAAAAGTGAATATTATCCCATTTACGGAACCAGACCAACACATCCTGTCATCCAAGCCTCCAAATCCAACTCCAGACGTTCCATAGCAAAAAGCAACAACCGTCACCTAAACCAAGGTATCCATGGGCGTAAGTTCGCGGATTGAAGCGCGGATGCGCTTCAATATCCAGCCCCCGGACGCGGGCAATGTCCCAAAAGTTCGGACGCGGGCAATGCAATTCCTTCTTTCATAAATCGAGAATCGGCTGCCATATCCCCTCCTATCCAGCCCTTACAAAAAAGTCCAATAATATACTCACCATAATACGATTAATCCCCCCAAAAAACAAGAAACACCCTATCCCACTTTGTGATTTGAGCGAAGTCATTATTATCTGTCCCACCGCATATATTTAAATCAATCAGCACCAGCTAACGGTTACTCACACAGGGGGAAATGAAAATGAGAATTATCGTAAAAAAAGTCCATCGACAGCAGAGCGTACGCAGCAAAAAATCAGGCGGGAGAGCCGTTGCGTTTGCAGCGGCGGCGCTGGCGCTTGTCGTATTCCGCTATGTGTCAGCCAGCGGCATTGCTGCGGTATATACTTCACAGGAAAGCGACAGCGCACCAAGCAAAGTAGCAATGCAAAGCGGCTTTGATGTAACAAGTAAGGGACTTTCCCCCATCGGTGACGAGGACGAATCCTTCCCGACGACCACAACAACCACTCTTCCACGAAGCGCAGGAATGACTACCGCGCCGCTGAATACCGGCGACAGCCTGACGGTGGACGATGAACTGGACGATCTGCTGCTCGACGGGGAGGAAATCGACTCTGGCATTTCCTCGAGCTACAACGGGAAATTGGACGTTCCCTCCAATGTGCGGCTCGACAGATTGGACTTCGGCAGCGATTTTGTCAAGCCGCTGAAAAAGGCGAGAATCACCTCCCGCTTTGACTACCGCGTGAATCCCGTGACGGGACGTTACGTGTTCCACACAGGCATGGACTTAGGTGCGGCAAGCGGCTCTGACATTATGGCGATGAAGGCGGGCAAGGTCATCAGCGCGAAGTACAACGGCGGCTACGGCAATGTGGTCATTCTGGAACATTCGGACGGCATCCGCACGCTTTACGCCCACTGTTCCAAGCTGCTGGTGAAAGCCGGTGAGAAAGTGCGCAAGGGACAGGTGATCGCACGTGTCGGCTCCACAGGCAATTCCACCGGCCCTCACCTGCACATCGAATTCCGCAAGGGCGGCAAGAAGTACGACCCCGAATGGGTGATAGGCGGCATCTACAATTGAGTTTCTCAGTCAGAAACTGCCGCGTCAGCGTAAACTTCTATTTCTTCGCGCTGCTGTGCGCGGCAGCATTCATCGACCGCAGAGGCGTCATGCTCTGGGGATTGCTGGCGGCGCTGCTGCACGAATGCGGACACCTTGCCGCCATGCTGCTGCTGCCGGAGCAGTCGCCCAAGGAGATTCGCATTACACCCTTCGGCATGAGAATAGAAAACAGCCCGCTGTCGCAGTTCGGCAGGGGAAATACGGTTGTATTGGCCGCCGGAAGCGGCGCCAATTTCCTGTGCGCCGCCGTGACTTTCGGCTTTCTGCCGGACTTTGCGGCGGTCAGCCTTGTGCTGGGATTGATGAATATGCTGCCGGTGCAGGGAATGGACGGCGGAGGAATTCTGTTTGTTTTATTGCGCGGATTGATAAATGAATCGGCTGCTGCCGGTGCGGTAAAAGTCATTTCGTGGCTGACGATCTGCATAATGGCGGCTGCGGGAATGTATATTCTTGCCGTAACGGGATACAATTTTACCCTGTTAGGAGCGACGGCGGCCCTTGCCGTGGCCGGACTGAAAGCCAGCCGCAAGAAATGAGCTGATTGATATTTTTTCTGTGTTCTTTTTTTGAGAGATTCGGATTGCGGACGGTTGACAACACCACATATTTTTATATAATGTAAGTCAGAACAGCAATGAAAACTGGCCGTCACGGTTTCGTATTGCAGAAAAACAACACCGTCTTGCACTGTTGCCGGTAAATCGCGACGAAAGGATTACGAAATGAATATGAAAACAACGGAATTCACACAGGAAAAAATTCACACCATATTATCCGCACAGAGAAAATATTTCCGTACGGGAGAGACACTCGACGTCAAATGGCGTATGGCGCAGCTCAGGCGACTGCGGCAGGCGGTGATTGCCAACAGGGAAATACTCGAAAAAGCGCTTTATGAGGATCTCGGAAAAAGCCCTTCGGAGGCATATCTCTGCGACATCGGACCGGTAATTGTGGAGATCAACGAAATTCTTCGCGGTCTGAAAAGATGGGCGCGGCCTGAAAGGCATTTCAGCGGACTGATGTGCTTTCCGAGTATCCTTACGACGGTATACAAAATGCCGTATGGCGTTTCACTGATCATCAGCCCCTTCAACTTTCCGGTGCTTCTGACGCTGGGGGTTTTGGCGGCGAGCATCAGCGGCGGCAATACGGCGGTAATCAAGGCAAGCTCCAAATCCGCGGCGAGCACACGCGCACTGCAAAAAATCATTTCCGAAACCTTTCCCGAGGAATACGTGACACTGATTGACGGAGGTCACGATGTGGCGGATATGTGTCTGGCGGAGAGATTTGACAAGATTTTCTACACCGGTTCTCCCGCGGTGGCCAAGCATGTTCTGGAAGCAGCGTCGCATCATCTGACGTCAGTCGCGCTGGAGCTGGGAGGCGAGACCGGAAACTGGTGTGTCATCCGCGCTGACGCGGATCTGAAGGATGCAGCGCGGAAGATTGCCTTCATCAAACTTTGCAACGCGGGACAGATCTGCATCAACGTCAATCAGATAGCCGTCGCCAAGGAAGTGGCGGAGGATTTTCTGGCAGAGCTTAAGAAGGAATTTGTTCGGCAGATCGGAGAGAACCCTGAGCAAAATCCCGAATATCCGAAGCTGATCACGCAGGCCGCCTATGATAAATGCGCCAAGCTGACGGAGGAATACAGTGACAGAGTGATTTTCGGCGGAACAGGTGACCGAGAAACGCTCCGATTTGCTCCGACGATCATTTACCCGGTGAATAAGCAGGAGGAAATAGCGCGCCATGAGCTGTTTTGTCCGCTGCTCCCGATCATTCCCTTTGAAGACGGTGAGATCGACAGGCTGGCGGAGACGATCGCCGACCGTGAGCATCCGCTGGCCATGTATGTCTTCACCTCGGATATGAAATGGGCCAAACGGTTCATGTCGACGCAGCAGTATGGCGGCGGGTGCATCAACGAGGTCTGTATTCACATGATGGTCAAAGGCGTGCCCTTCAACGGGACGGGACATTCCGGCATGGGCGCCTACCACGGAGAATGGGGATTCCGTGAATTCACCCATCCCCAGACCGTGCTGAAAGGAAGCACGCACTTCAATCTCCCTCTGCGTGAACATCCCTATTCCGACAAAGCAGGAGACAGGAAAAAGTCATTTCTGAAACTGTTTGAAAAATAGCGCTCAGTAAAATAACGTATTATCATATCGGCAATGAAATGCATAAGAACCTGACAGCGAAAAAAACATCCCGGCCAGATCAATGAAAATATAAAAAAGGGTATGGCGAATTCAGAAAACATCAGAAATCTGAATTCGCCATACCTACATTAAAAACTGTTAACCTGTTTTACCGGTACGTCCGAAGGCCGTCCCCTTCAACTAACGAAACCTTCACCCCTCACCCTTCACCCTTCAACCTTCAACCTAAAACAAATGCCCTTCTTGGCTCTCACTTCTTTTTCTTTTTGGGCTTGATTTCTGTAAAACGTTCGCCCTCGACCTTGTAGGCAAATTTTTCCACAGCCTTGTCGTTGTCGTACCGGGTCTTTGTGTATGTGACAGTGCCGTTTCCGTTGTCGTCGCCGTCCCATTTAACCGAATAGACATAACGTCCGTCGGCCTCCAATAATTCAAGGCTGCCGAGGTAGAAGCCGTATTCCGGATGAAGGTCACAGAGCGCGTTTTCCACATCGGAGAATACGCCGTAATCACTGAGCATCAGGAAATTCTGCTCGCGGTAGCTGCTTATTTCCGCGTCGCGTCCCAGCACTTTGAGATAAGCCTCCGCGTACCTGTCGCATTGCTCCCGCAAGGACGCGGTATACTCTTCGTTTCCCTGCGCGGAGATTGCTTTATTCGCAAGTGCCGGCGGGAACATCTTTCTGACCGATGAAGCAAAATGTCCTCCGTCCTCTGCCTCCTGTGTTTTCTTATAGTTGTATGCGCCGCTGTCGTTTTTTTCAAATGTAATAAGAGTCGGCGTGCAGGATGAGCCGGAGTTGTCCACCAGCATTCCGTTGCGGAAGCCGTAACCGGCAAGGCTGCACAGGGCGTAAACCTCAACGGTACCGCCTTTCTCCCTGCTGCCGAGAATGATATGTCCTTCTCCTAAACATTCGCTGTTGTAGAATCTTTCCGTATCGGTGACGGCGACGTATCTGTAATCCTTGCCGTCGATGGTCGTGTCCGTCGGCGATACATTGGCATAGGTGAAAATGCTGCGGACTACCGCCTCATCAAGCGCCTGCGGAATTTGTGTGCTGTAATCTGTCGGGTGTGTGATACCCACAATGATTCCCGCGATAATTGCGACAATCCCCGCGCAGATAAAGCCCAATGCTGTTTTTTTGTTGTTTAGCATGATCTTTCATTCTCCTTGTCTGTAGATGGGTGGTCTGTCGCATAAGACCTACTTACATTTTGCTCTTTTGACGCGGAGAAGTCAAGTGCTGCATTGTTACTTTTTCGTAAAAATACAAAACTAATGCGCCGCAGAAAGGCAGGTATCTCCCCTGCTCTGCGGCGCATCATTTTTGTTGTTCGTTTTGGCGCATATAGCGAGATTGGACAGGCAAAGAAAACGTTCTTACCTTGCAATGCATCTCGCAGTTACCTGCTTTTCCTGCATCCACATCCGGCCCCGGAGCAATGCGGCTGCATTCCAGATCGCCCTACTCCGGAGGAAGGCGGATTATGTTCTCTGTTTGAAGGTAATGATCGCTCCGCAGTTCGGGGTGGATGTTACGCAGACAACCTCCCAGCCCTGCGCGTACATTTCGTTTGCATTGTACTCAATGAGTCTGGCGCGCTGAACGGCGTCCTTTGTAAATCCGATTACGATTGTTTTATACATATTTCTTACAACCTTTCCTTTTTGGTGTTGGCTATAGTATAACGCCGCAGGGTTTAGAAAAGGTTAAGAAAGGGATTGGTTACGGTAAAGAATCAGTTCTTATTCGGAATCAGGGAAAGCACTTCCTTAATGGAGAGGCATACCTCGTCGACCTCCTTGCTGCGGGAACATTCGAGAATCTTTCGGGCGGTGCTGGCCATGGCGGGATAGGCGCTGCGGAGCAGGTGATTAGCGTAGATGATGATGTTCGCTCCTGCCGCGTGAAGTTCTTCCTCGGTGAACTGGTTGTAGGAGGTGGGAACAAGAATCACCGGCACGTCTGGGGAGTATTCCCGGAATCTGCGCAGGAATTCGAATATCTCCGAGCCGTCCTTCTCTCGGCTGTGAATCATTATGCCGTCCGCGCCGCCTTCTTCTAGGTAAATCTTCGCGCGGTGCATAGCGTCGTCGACGCCCATTCCTGCAATCAGGCTTTCCAGTCGTGCGAAGATCATGAAATCGCGTGTCTGCTGTGCCTGCTTGCCGGCGCGGAGCTTCATGGCGAATTCGTGCGGGTCGTCGAGCACCTGCTTGGCCTCAGTGCCGAAAAGGGAATTCTGCTTAAGACCCGTCTTGTCCTCGATGATCACAGCCGATACGCCGAGGCGTTCCAGTGTGCGCACGTTAAAGAAGAAATGCTCCAGCTTGCCGCCGGTGTCGCCGTCAAGGATGATGGGCTTTGAAGTGACTTCCATGATCTCGTTGATGGTGTTGATGCGGCTGGTCAGGTCAACCAGCTCAATGTCCGGCTTGCCCTTGAAGGTGGAATCGCAAAGGCTGCTTACCCACATGGCGTCGTATTCCTTGACGGTGGCGGTTTCGGTGTCTTCAATGCGCGTGTTCTCCACGATCAGACCGGAAAGTCCATTAGAAGCCTCCATCACGCGGACCCACGGTTTGATTTTCAGCATCCTGCGGAGCTTCGCGCGGCGTACATCGGGGGTGTTGTGAATGGAATTAAGACTCTGTTCCAGCTGCGAAGTGCTGACGCCCTTGGTGTAGGGAATTTCGACAAGTTTGCCGCCGTATTCGCTCAGCAGTTCGATGACCTCGCGGCGGATATTGCTCTGCACGCCGGATGCCCAGTCGTCGCCGTGAACAACGTAGTCAGGGCGCAGGGCGCGGATGTTGTCGGCATAGGAAAGGGTTTCCTGCTTCACCGTGCGGACGACTCCCTTGATGCTGCCGAGAATGGAGGCGCGGGTATCGTAATCCAGCAGCGGCAGGCGCTTGTAGGTGGCGACGGCTTCGTCCGTCAGCACGCCGATGATCACGTCGCCGAGCTTAGCGCCTTCATTGATCACATTGATATGGCCGCTGTGAATAATATCTGCGGACATGGCGATATATACGGTTTTTCTTTGTTCCATAATATTCGGCTCCCTAAATTGAATGATGTTATGATTGTATTATAGCACAACCCTGTCAAAAAAGCTATAAGTTAAGCAAAAAAACAAAAATGCCGCCGCATATTTTGAAAAAAACATACGGCGACAGAAATTTTTGATTTTTTATAACAGATGGTTTGGACGGCTTAACCTTTCAGATTACGCCATTTTCAGAACCTCGACCTTTTTGATCTCAACCGTGGTATTGCCTTCCGTATTGCCGTCAAGACCGGACGAAACCGTCATTTTGACTTTAGAACCGACGGTAATATCCTGCGCGATAATGGCTTTTCCGCTTTCATCCAGGAACTCGCAGCCGGGATCCAGAAAATCAATAAACAGCTTCTCGGGATCGCCTGTATAAGCGCTTTCATTGGGGTCAAAATTATTCATGGAAGCCCCGGCGGAATTGATGATCGTGATCTCGCCAACAATGAACTGATCGCCCTGCGACTCTACGACTTCCTCTTCGGACTGATTGCTCTGGAAGAAGTCTTCGGCGGTCTGCGCCATTTGCAGAACCTCCACCTTTTTGATCTCTACAGTGGTATAGCCTTCGGCATTGGTTTTCAGTCCGGTTGTGGAAGTCATCTTGACCTTTGAACCGATGGTAATATCAAGAGCGGTAATGACTTTTCCGTTTTCATCCAAAAACTCACAGCCGGATTCAATGAACGTAATGAACAGCTTTTTCGGATCGCCTGTATAAGCACCGTCTCTTTTGTCAAAATTCTCCATACTGGCTCCGGCGGAACTTATGTAGGTGATCTCACCGATAATGTACTGATCAGGCTTCCAGCGTCTGAACACAATAACTCCGATGACAATCAAAATGGCGATGCCGATAATCCAGAATGCCTGTGTTCTGCCAACAATGTGTTTTTTCAAATCGTTAAAAATTTCAACCGCTTCCTTTCCGATCTCAATACAAATATAAAAACCTGCTATATAATATTATAATCATTTTTTAAAAAAAATCAACACAAAATTTTAATTTTATAATCTTTTTTTATTGTCTTTTCACGACGTAAATTATTTCTGATTAAATATCGAACATTTTTTTGCAGAAGAACTTGCCGGTCTCTGTGATGAATACAGTTTCATAGGCCTCCTCTATCCTCTCGTGGGAGGCGTTTTCCTCGCAGAGAGTAACCAGACATTCAGATTCAATGAGTATCTGGTGATCCCAGCCATCCGCCTTGCGGTAGGTGTGGCGGTGCCCCACCAGCCAGCAGACGCGGACGATCACTTTGGCGTCAAATCCCAGCGCGGTAAGCATGTCCCTTGCAAGCTCCGGCCCCTCCTGCGCCAGCAGTTCGCCGTCGCATCTGCCGTACTTCAATTCGCAGATGTGGGCGCCGATGTCATGTACCGCCGCCGCCGCTTCGAGGGTGTAGAGCGTGTCCTTGTCGAGTCCTTCCAATATTCCGATGGTGCGGGCGAGGTCGTGCACTTGGATGAAATGTTGAATTATGGAAACGTCGCCCCTGTAATATGTTATCATCGCGCCAAGCAGCTGAGATATTTCCGGCATTTTATAATTCCCCTTTTTTCAGGCAGTAGATTTCAGTTTAGGGTGAAGAGTGAAGGTTTCTTTAGGTTGAGGGTAATAGTGAATGCATTTGTCACTAATCAATATTTTACATAAAATTTCATGAAATGCAATAGATGGTTTGTTAAGATTGTTAAATTTGTGTGTCGCCGTTGGATTGGGCAAGTTTGCGGTACTTTTCACGTGTCGCGTAGCCGCCTCTGATGTGCCGTTCGGATTTGTTCAGATCCAGAATGTCTCTCACCTGTTCGTACAAGTCCAGGTCAATTTCCTTCAAACGGCGGGTCACTTCCTTGTGAACGGTGGATTTGGATATTCCCGTCGCGGCAGCGGTGGCCCGTACGGTGGCTCTGTTGGCGACTATGTATTTTCCCAGAGCCTCGGCTCTCCGCTCTGCTTCCTGCGGATTGTCTCTCATACTTTTCCCTCCTGAATTAAGTGCTGCATTTTGAGCATTTTTATTGGTTGACGGATTGTCTTTTACATTTTCTCTTTTTGACGGTATCGATAAATAGTATTCAATAAAGGGTGAAAATATGAAAGTCTTGGGACAACAAAAAAACCGACCCGGATGGTACCGAAGTCGGTTGATTGAAATGTAAAAAACTATTTTATTTTTCGTAGATCTCACAGAAATTGCTCAGCTGCTTGCATACACGCTCATTGCGTTCGACGCTGCAGCCCGAAATGACAAAAATCAGACCCAATGCCGACTGAACGCCTAAAATCGGCACGTCGGTGACGCCGTGAATGAGAGTGGCAAGTCCCGCCACCATAATCAGGCTGCGTATCTGGCTGAAAGCCACGCAGAACTGCGGTTTATTGAGCACCTTGACGATTCTGCCGATCATCGCGCTGAAATAGGCAAGGCCAACCGCGCCGAAGTCAAGCAGAATGTTGAGAATGATGTTGTGGGAATGCCAGCGCACGCGCGGCGCGCCGGTGTCAATACAGATTTTGCGGTAAGAATCCATGCCGTAGCCGAAAACCGGACGATGTCTTATCCAGTGGATGGCGTCGCTCCAGATTTTAGAGCGCTTGTCAACGTCATAATTGATAATGTTGGAAGCAAGTCTTCCTGAGAACATAGGCACCAGCAATATGATGATGACCACGCAGACAGTAATCAGCATCGTAACGACAACCCACTTGACATTGTGCTTGTAATGGACGGCGTAAAACAGCAGCGCGGCGCCGAGCGCAGCCCAAGCGGTGCGGCAGTCGCAGAGAAGAATGCTGCCGATATTGACAAACAGAATGACAAGATACCACGGAGAATGACGTTTTTCAAAGCGATAGAGAGCTAAAATGACAAAGAGCTCCAGCAAATAGCCATAGTAATTCGGATTCCAGAAAACCGAAGCCGATCGCACCGTATCAAACAGGAAGCCAAAGAAATGGCCGCTTCCCTGATAGGTGGAATTCAGCATCGCTCCGTGTGCTCCGAACACAAAATGGTACATCGAGATGCCGAAATAATTAAAAACAAACTTACTGACGATGGCGACCATCACAGAGGTCAAGCTGAGAATGAGCATCAGGTCAATAATATTGTTGTAAAAGCGCCTTCTCATTACGGAGAAGAGAAAGAGCATAAAAACCAGCATCAGCCACAGCACGATGCCGCCGAACAGTCCGAACCAGTTGCGGAACACGACCGCGGGGAATACGAAAATAGGCAGAGCGGCATAAATAAACCCGGAGGATGATACTTCCGTCATCCGTCTGCGTACAGCAGGGTGCAGCAACGCGCGAAATACCGCGAGAAGCGCGGGAACCGCTACCAGAAAATACGGCAGAAAGAGAGCAATTACGCAAACGGTAATGATTCTCTCGTCCGTACTGAAATCTGACCATCGCTGCAACGCCCTTGAGAATTTGTATTTTATTTTTGCAGTCAAGCCAAGATCTACTCCTTAAAATGTAAATATACATTGCAAAAAAATCAGGATTGAGTATCTGACTACATAAAGTATAGCATAGATTTTGTATTCTATCAACTACAAATTAAAAGAAAATTTATAAAAGAACATAATTTTTTTCATACATACGATTGTTTTGATAAAAAGGAAAAAGAACAGGTGAAATAGAAAAACAGCCGGCTCATGGTTGCAGCGCAATCGCATGAGCCGACCGTCATAATTCATAATAACTGTGTTGACTTTCCGGAAAAAGCTACCATGTCGGATCCATTAACCGACAGGAGCCTGTGTGGCGGATGTCGTCTTTTCAGCGGCCTTTGTCGTGTCAGTCGTGCCCTCCGTGGTGGATTCCGTGGTAGCCTTGGTGGTGGTGCGGAAGGAACTCGAATCGGCGAGCAGCGCGGTAAATGACTTGGTCATCGCGCCTCCTCCGTGAACGGGACATATCGGAAGCGCCGAATTCCTCGAATAATACCCCGTGGCAGTGGAGCCGCAGTTTGCGCTGGCAAAACCGCCCGAAAGCGTGCAGTAGGAACGGGAGACGACGTTATTGCTGAGGTTGAAGCGCTTGGAAGGCAGCCCCTTGTGCGCCGCGCGCATGACATAGGTCCACGCCTGCATAGCGTAGTTGGCGGTGTATTCGAGGCGTTTGTTGTCGGCATAGCCGTACCAGCAGGCGCCTACGTAGTAGGGAGTACCGCCGCAGAAATAGCGGTCCTTGACGTCACTTGTTGTACCGGTCTTTCCGAAGGTGTCGAAGCCGCTGATCTTTGCGCTTCGAGCTGTACCGCCGCCGCCGTTGACAGGAGCGAGCAGCATACGGTTCATAACCGAGGCAGCGTCCTCCTTCATGACTCTCACGCCGCGGGCGGTGGTGTTTTCAAGCACGGTATTGCCCTGCTGGTCCGTTACCAGCGAGTAGCTTGCGGGCGAGTAGTATATACCGCCGCTGCCGAACATGACGTAACCGGCCGCCATCTCAAGCACCGTAACGCCGTCGGTAAGAGCGCCGACCGACATGGGAGCTAAGTTGTTGTCGTTTTCGTTGAGCTTGATGGAGAGCCTTTCGGTAAGGAAATTATAGCTCTGCTGAGGGGTGATATAACGGACAATTCGTGCGGCGACGCAGTTGGCCGAAATTTCAAGACCCTTGACAGCGGGAATATTGCCTCTGTAATGACGGCTGTCGTTTCTCGGCCATTTAATGGTCTGACCGTTGTCCCGGATGGTCATCTGTTCGTCGGTGACAGGCGTGGAATACTCCAGCACACCCAATTCCACCGCCAGACCGTAGGCGCTGAGCGGCTTGATGGACGAACCTGGCTGTCGGCGGGACTGAGAGGCGTGGTTCTGAATACGGTTGGCGTTCTTTTCACCGCGGGCGCCGACGATCGCTTTTATCTCACCGTTATAGTTCAGAATGGCGATAGCGCACTGCGGCTGGACGGAACGCGGGAATTTGCGCCAGTAATTGGTGTTGTTGCCGGTTTTGTTCTTGAAAATGGCCTCCGCCTTGTTCTGGAGATCCATGTCAACGTTGGCGTAGATATTGAAGCCGCCGTTGTACATCTGGAAGCGGGCTTCGCTCTCGGTCAGACCGTTCCGCTTCTGCAAATCCTTCACCACATCGGTGAAGATCTGTTCGGTGTACCAGCTCCAGTATTTCGTAACGGAATTCTGATTCTTTGCTGCGACGTTGAGACGTGAGATGTAATCATCCTGGAGCGCATCGTCGTATTCTGTCTTGGAGATGAATCCGTTTTCGTACATTTTTTTGAGAACATAGCGCTGACGCTTCTGATTCTCATCGGGGTGATAGAAGGGATTGTATTTGGACGGATATTTTGTGATGCCGACGATGGCCGCGGATTCCGCGAGATTCAGCTCCTTGGCGTTCTTGCCGAAATAGGTCTGCGCGGCGGTCTGAAGACCGTTGCAGCCGTTGCCCAGCGCAATGACGTTGAGATATGCCTCTAACACCTGCGGCTTTGTGTACTTTTTCTCCAGCTCGAGAGCCTTGAATATTTCCTTCAGCTTTCGGTTGACGCTGTGGGCGTCCTCCTTGGTGACATTCTTGATCAGCTGCTGCGTGATGGTGGAACCGCCGCGGTCATTCTTGGACAGACCGAGGAACATGTTGGCAAAAGCGAAGGTGGTACTCTTCCAGTCCACGCCGTGATGGTTCCAGAAGCGCTCGTCCTCAACGGCGACAGCCGCGTCCTTGGCATACTGGGGCATTTCGTCGTAATCGACCCATTCGCGGTTTTCTGTGCCGTGCATGGTTTCGTATTTGATCAGCTCCTGATTGCTGTCATAAGCGAAGATGGTCGTAGTATAATTCAGCTTGAGCTGGGTGAGGTCAATATCGCTCACGCTCTTGTCAAGGAATGCCAGCACATAGATCATCGCCGTCGCGCCGACAATACATGTGGTAATGACCATGATCAGCAGCATGGTTGCAAACGTCTTGGCGATGTACCCGCCGGAACGAAGCAGAACCGCCAGCCATTTCGGCTTGTCTGACCTATCGTCCGTCTTTTTCCTGCCGGAGGTTAATTTGCTGCCCGATGACGACTTGAAACCCTCCGCGCTGCGCACACCGGGGGTGCTTCGCCGCACTCCTCCGGAGGGAGAAGTCCGTGAAGCGCGCGGACGTGAACCGGCGGAACCGTTGCCGGAGCTGCCGGAGTCTTTATTCAGGCTGCCTTTTATCTTTTTGGTAATGCTGTCAAAAGAGTCCTGAAATCCCATTTAGAATATCGCCTCCCGATTAGTTTCGTATTCTATGGTTATTATCCTGATAATTATAACACAAAAAAACGACAGTTGCACGTATTTATCGAATTTTTAATAATTTTGTTACCATTGATAATTCCTATTTATTATACATCATAGTTTTTGGTTAATCAATCGGTATAATTGTAAAATTATTATTATTTTCCAATCCTGCTGCGATGATAATGCCAAAAAAACAGCGGAGAGCAGGTCAATCATACGCATACTCTCCGCCTTTCAATTGTCAATATCGGGTTATGACTGTAACGGAATGAAGACAGCTGTTACTTTACGCTGTTTTCATAGGATTCGATCATCTTTTTCACCATCTGACCGCCGATGCTGCCTGCCTCGCGGGATGTGAGATGACCGTTGTAGCCCTCCTTGAGGTTAACGCCGACTTCGTTGGCGGCTTCCATCTTAAAACGGTCAAGGGCTTCTCTTGCCTCGGGGACAACTATTCTGTTGCTTGATTTGTTGGACATAATACAACAGCACTCCTTTAATATAATCTCAAGAATCGTTATCCGTGCGTCGCAGTAATATTGTGCGCGGACTGATGAATTATATGAATGGAATTTTTTGTGATGCTTATTTGATTTTCACAGCGACATACAGCTTGGGATATTCCCATACAACCAGCTGAATCAACAGCAGCGCGCCGACAATGCACCATTCACGGATGCTGAGCGGAGAGAAGCCGCAGAGCTGCGCTGTCCACGGAAGCGTGATCAGCAGAACCACCGCCGCCGCAATGAACAAGACGCTGAACAGCATTTTGATATTGCGGAAGACACCCGCCGCGGCCAGAGGTCTTTCGGAACGGGAAAGAAGGGCGTGCAGCAGAAGCCCGAGGCTCATGGCGGCGAACGCCATGGTGATACCCGTTCTGGCGCCGCCTGCGGGATGCAGGCGGAAAGCGCCGTTTCCGGTCATATAAGCAATAACGGAATTGAATACTATGTAAAGCGCGGCGATCCATGAGCGGTATCTCTCAAATTTGCCGAGAATTTCGCCGGTGTTATCATCGGGCATTCTTTTCATTATATATTTATCGCAATGCTCGTTGGCAAAGCACGGCTGCACAAAGAGGAAAAGCATGAGATTCAGCAGGACAAGCGGAAGCAGCCCCAGCATATTCACCCTGAACAATGTTCCGCCCAGCAGCATGAGAACGGTCTGCGTGATGGCGCATGTCACGCTGAATTCGGTGAGGTTTCTCAGATTCTTTCTGATCTGTCTGCCGCGCCGGATCATGGGGCAGATGTTGACAAAGCTGCTGTCCGCAAGGGTAATATCCGCCGCGTCAACGGCGACATCGGTGGCAGTTTCCTCAGCGGAACAGCTTATATCCGCCCTGTGAAGGGCAGGCGCGTCGGTCATTCCTCCCGCGGTCATCAGCACGCAGGCGCCCTTGGACTGCCAGCTATTGATGATGCGCACCTTGTCCTCCGGTGTGATTCTCGCGAATACGGAATAGTTTTCTATGACCGACCTGAGCTTTCTGTCGGACATGCCGGCCAGTTCGTCGCCGGTGATAACCGCTTCGTCCTCGCCCAGGATATGCAGTTTGCGGGCCAGCGAAGCGGCGGTTTCGGGGTGATCGCCCGTGATCATCACGGTGCGGATTCCCGCTTCGGTGCAGACCTCTACGGCCTCGCAGACATCCTCGCGGCAGGGATCGTCCAGTCCCAAAAGACCGATGAAGGTGAGATCCTTTTCGACGGTTTCGGGAGTGATTTTTTCGGGGAGCCTTCCGAGCGACTGCACGGCGACGGCAATTACCTTCAGCCCGTCGTCGAACATCGCCCTGGCCTGTCTGTTAATCTCCTCGGAATCGACCTCGGTGCATCTGGCGATGAGAACCTCCGGCGCGCCCTTGGTGACAGTCATATAAACCCCGTTCACCTGGTAGATCACCGTCATAAGCCTGCGGGAGGAATCAAACGGTACCTCAGAAACGCGCGGGTAGCGGTCGAGCAGCTCTTCAATATTCCCGCCGTTGCTGACGAAGGCGTCAAAAATGGCTTCTTCGATGGGATCGCAGCCGATGACATCTCCCTCGGCGTCGGTCTTTTCAAAGAGCTTTCTGTCACAGCAGAGCGTGCAGCATCGCATAAGGTACTTCATATCCTCCGACCAGAATCCCTCGCTGACAGCAGCGGGAGAATCTCCGGCGGGCCATGCCTTCACCACGCTGGGACGGTCAAGGGTGAGCGTTCCGGACTTGTCGGTGCAGATGACCGAGGTACAGCCGATGACCTCGGTTTTCTTGAAGCGGTGGAGCATGATGCCCTCGTTTTTGAGGTATGCAATGCCCTTGGCAATGGAGCGCATGAAGTTCTGCGGCAGTCCCACGGGAACGGTGCAGATCACCAGCGTGAGAAAGAAGAGTATCCCGTCAAACAGAGCATCCGCTCCGGAATGCCGCTGCATGGATTTGAGATAGTCGGGAATCACTTCAAAATTGGCGATGACGAATTTTTTAATCTCCGAAAAGCCGATTGTAATAGATCGGAGATCCAGCCCGAGAGCATAAATCGAAAGAACGGAAATAATGGTGCAGAGCACGAGCCAAACCCCGAAGGAACGGATGGAGATGGCGTTCCTGACCAGCGGCGTGCGGTTGCTGATGAGCTTGGGGCGCTTGCCGTGGGCGAGGGCGAGCTGTGTGCGGGAACCGGTTTCCGTCACCAGCATCACCGCGCGTCCGGTGACGGCGACGGTTCCGGCGTAAGCCATGTTGCAGCGCTGTGCGAGAGGCGTTTCCTCGGGAAGCACCTGACCTGCATCCTTCAGGGAAGGCGTGTCGTCGCCGGTGAGCACCCGTTCATCGCACATGAACGAGCGGGTGATGAGCAGTCTGCCGTCGGCGGGAATGATGTCGCCGACCTCGAGCTGGATGATGTCGCCGGGAACAAGCTCCTCGGTGAGAATTTCCTTGATAATACCGTTGCGTCTGACCCGCACGTATGTGAGAGCGTTCCGCTTGATGTCCACGATGGTGCTGTTGGCGGAGAGCTCCCTCGCCGAACGCACGATGTCAAGAACGATAGCGGAAAGCATAATCGTTCCGGCGTAGGCAAGATTGAAGGCCAGCGACACGCGGTCAGCAGCGCCGGCGTAAAAATTGGCTATATTCACCGCGGCCGACAGCCCTGAGATAAGAATCAGTATCACGCTGAGAGGAGAAAGCAGTTTTCCCATAAAAACCGCGAATCCCGATCTCTTGCGCGTGGTATATGTCGTATTCACGCCAAAAGCCGCTCGGCGAACGCCCGCGTTGAGATCGGTAAGACCTCTTTTGGGCTGGGAGTCAAGCTCCATGGCCACTTCTTCTTTGTCTGCATTGTGCCATACCATAATATATAATGAACCTCCTGATAAAAAAACGGAAAAAAACAGCGTTGTTAATCATCTGATAAACAATAATTTATATTCTATCAAACTATTTGAAATATTTCAAGTATATAATGAAATATATTACAATTTTTCCGTTTAGCATCTCCAGATGCCCTTTTATTGTCATTTTGCACTAAAAATTCTTTTGTTTATTGTGTATTATTCTACTCCGAATCATTTGACAAGATAATTACAAATGTGTTATAATTCAAATGTTGGTTGTAAACATTTCGTAATCTTTGGAGGAATCAACGATATGAAGAAAAGATTGATCTCAATTGCATTTATCATAGCGCTGATAGCGTGTGTCATTCCCTCGGTTTCCCTGCCGGAGGTATCCGCTGCCACCGCCATGAGCAATGCAAGTGCGCTTACCAAGATCACCTATCATACAGGCAGCTACGTCGCCTTAGGTAAGCTTACAATCTACACCAGTTACGACGGAAAGAAATCAACCGGTAAAACCATTCCGCTTGACACGAACTTCAACGTCACCTCAGTAAAGGGCGAATACGGCAAGACCACCTACGGCGGCAAGACAGGCTGGGTCAATCTCGGCTACGCATATAATTCAAAGAACACCGTCGATGTCAAGGCGAGACTCAATATGCTGCGCAAGAAGTTCCCCGAAGGAAAGTACTGGAACAAGCCTTCATCGGACAAGAACAATCCCGACGGCTACACCAATACACCTTGCGCGAACGGTCACAGCGACAAGCGCTGCAACTACTTCGACGGGACATGCCAGTGCCACGGCTTCTCGATCAAGCTCGGCTTTGACCTGTTCGGTATTCATCCCTCCAACTGGGAGCGCCATTACGACGTCAGCAAGATCAAGGTCGGCGACCTTGTCCGTTACCGCGGACATCACACCGTCATGATCACAGGCGTATACAAGACCTACTTCACGGTTGCGGACTGCAACTGGATGTATCACTGCGGTATTGAATGGGACCGCAAAATGGACAAGAGCTATATCTCTTTCTACAAGGCCAATAAAAACGACGGTGTTTATCACTGCCCCACCAACGGCGGTTACATATTCAAGAAGGCGACCGCCACCACAAAAGCAACCACCACAACCACTAAGCAGACAACCACTACTACCAAGGCAACCACTACCACAACCAAAGCAACTACCACTACCACCAAGCTGACAACTACGACAAGACCCACCACCACAACGACAAAAGCACCGACCACATCCACCACTCAGGTAAACGGTTCCGCCAATGTGGGACTTCTGAATGCCTCTGTCAAGAGCTACGTTTTCAAGACAACGCTCTCGGTACAGGGCAAAGCGACAGCGAGCTTCTTCAAGGCAGCTGGCGAACGTCCTTATGTCGCCGATGGCGTTACCAAGGACGGCAGGACAACCTTTACGCTGAACGCTCCTGCGGGCGTTTATCCCGAAGTAGTCATTATTGTGGAGGGCTGCGAAGAATACTGTCTCTACGATTTTGACGTGGAAAAGGACAGCTTCCCCGCAACCGTCAAACTGATCAAGGTCAGCCAATCCCCGATAGAGATTATCACCCAGCCCTATAACGTTTCCGTCAATACCGGCGCGGACGCGACCTTCTCGGTCAAGGCAGCCGGCAACGGTCTGAAATATCAGTGGTATACAAAGAAAGCCGGCGCGGCTTCTTGGACTGTCTGGAACGGACGCATCGCTCCGACCTTTACAGTCACATCCAATGCCAGCTGGAACAATATGCAGGTGCGCTGCGAAATTACCGATGCTTCCGGCAATGCCGTAACATCCAATGCAGCCAAGGTCAAGCTCGTTTCCTCACCCTTCATAACCAGTCAGCCGACGGACGTCACTGTCTGCTCGGGAAGTGAAGTGAAATTCTCGGTGAAGGCAACCGGCGAAGGACTTAAATACGAATGGCTCTACATGAAGGTTACGGATGCCGACTGGAAGGTCTGGAACGGACGCATCGCATCCTCCTACACCGTGACCGCCAACGACACATGGAACAAGATGATGGTGCGCTGCGTCATCACCAACGCCTCCGGCGTATCGGTGACATCGGCGGTTTGCAGAGTAACGCTGGTTTCCGGCCCCGTGATCACCGCACAGCCGACAAACGTTAGCGTCAAAGCAGGCGCGGACGCAACCTTCACGGTCAAGGCAACAGGTACAGGTCTTAAATACCAGTGGTATTTCAAGAAAGCCGGCGCGTCTTCTTGGACTGTCTGGAACGGACGCATAGCGCCGTCCTTCACCGTCGCATCCAACAACACGTGGAACGGCATGGCCGTTTTCTGCAAGATTACCGATGCAAACGGGTATACAGTCAAGACAAAAGAAGTCAATGTGACACTGAAATAACATGAAAATTACTCTCCGATCGAAAGCGGACAGAATGCGGCCGCCTTTGGTCGGAGAGTATGTGTGTTATATCAATAAAATCTAAAAAATCTACAACATGGGAGAGCAGAGCTATGGAATGGAAAGACCGTCAGGGCCATCATATCAGCGACGGAGATGAAAATGACAAATCGCTTCGTTTTTTGTACGAGACAAAATTCGGCGGCATCGTACTGAGCATTCTTGTGAGAAAACCGGTATCGGATTTTGTCGGCTGGTTCATGCAGCGGAGAATTTCCGCGCTGTGGATCAAGAAATTTCTGAAAAACAGCCACATCGACATGCGGCAGTATGAAAACCGGAAATTCAAGTCCTTCAACGATTTTTTCACGCGGCAGATTCGCCCCGAATGTCGTCCGGTCGACTTGGAACCGACGCATTTTATTTCCCCCTGTGACTGCAAGCTGACGGTATTTCCGATTAACGAGGATTCGACCTTTGCCATCAAGGGCGGCAGATACACCCCCGATCAGCTGCTCCGCAACAAGGAGCTTGCACAGGCATACGCCGGAGGCACGCTGCTTGTTTTCCGCCTCACCGTGGACGATTATCACAGGTATTGCTATCCCGACAGCGGCGTAAAAGAAAAAAACGTACATATTCAGGGCATCTATCACACGGTGAACCCGATCGCCTTCCGAAAGTACGCGGTTTTCAGAGAAAACACCCGAGAATACACCGTGCTGCACAGCGACAACTTCGGTGATCTTGTCATCATGGAGGTAGGCGCAACGCTTGTGGGCAGAATTTCCAACCTCCACGGCGAACGCCGGGTGCGTAGAGGTGAGGAAAAAGGGCACTTCGATTTCGGCGGCAGTACCATTGTCGTACTTGTCAAACCCAATGTACTCCGCGTAGACGAAGATATTCTCAGAAACAACGCCGCAGGCTGCGAAACCGTCATCAAATACGGTGAACGCATCGGCAGTTCAATCAGAGTGAAGGGCGAGGGTTGAAGGTTTTTAATTTAAAAAAATATCATTTTGGCGTTCTTGCTTTCTTTGACGAAAATTCTTTACTTGCGTTTTATCATACAGCGCAAAAAGGCAACCGGCTTTTGATGGTCGATTGCCTTTTTGCTTAAGTGGTGATACAAACGCGTAAATGCGGTGAAGTCATATGATATGAGCTGCTTCTTTCAAATGATACATGGCACTTCATTTGCTGTCGAATGATTACTCAACTCGTCGTTGTCACTAATAATATAGCACATCAGAATAATATGTCAATTTGTTTGAAACTTTTTGACAAGCAAAAGTTAAAAAATCTCTTTATATTACCCGAATCTTGCGATTTATTGTTACTATATTGTTTTATTCTCAGCAAAAAAGCACCTGGAAAGACATGGCCTTTTCAGGTGCTTTTTTTGTCATGAATGGATATTGCCTGATTCCGATTCCGGCAGTTTATCCGATCATCTCTCGGATAAACTGCAACGCATCAGAACAGCGCGTATTCAGAGCTGATGATGTTTTTGTCGTGCGGTTCATAGCCGTACAAAGAACATCGGACGGTAACTCTTTTGGTAGCGCTTACCGTACAGGTGAAGAGCGTCAGGTCATATGCCGAGTGTTTCATCTCGTTTATGCTTTCGGGAGAAAGCTCGGTGACTTGCGCCACTTTGTAGCGGAACACATCGCCGTTCATTGCTGTCAGCGTGACCTCATCGCCTTCGTGCAGACGCTTGATGTTGCCGAAGTGCGAACTGTAGTTGTGTCCGCAGATCACCAGATCGTCTGTATACGCCGAACCGGAATAGCGGCAGGGCGAACGGCGCAGACCCGGATAGCTCCATTCATTGCGCACCGGCAGCTCCAGCGACAGCGACGGAATGCTCAGCATTGCAGCAAAATCAGTGCCCTGAATGCTCTTTACCGGCATTTCGATGACGCTCTTTCCGTTGTCGTAATTCACCTGCGTGTGCTTGTCGCTTTTGTCGTCGGGACCGGGAATGACACGCATGATGGTGACGCGTTCTTTCGCGGTATCGGAACCGGCGCGCATATCGTCCCAGCCGTTATAAAGCACCAGTGCCAGCGAAGACGATACCAGAAGAATGCCTGTCACCAGCATAATTCCTGTGATGTAATCATTTTTTTCTGTATTCTTCTGTTTACGCTTCTTTGAGAACACGCCCAGCAGGAAGAACGCAAATCCGAATAGCGCCATCACAGGGACTGGCCACCAGAGCATACCTGTCTGGGGAAGAATGGGGTCTTTTTTCTGTGTGCCTCCCTGGTTGCCCTGCGGGGTAGGGCTGGTCGGATCGGTCGGATCGGTCGGATCAGTCGGATCAGTCGGATCAGTCGGATCAGTCGGATTAGTCGGATCAGTCGGATCGGTCGGATTAGTCGGATTAGTCGGATCGGTCGGATCGGTCGGATCGGTCGGATCGGTCGGATCGGTCGGATCAGTCGGATCGGTCGGATCAGACGGATCGGTCGGATCAGTCGGATCGGTCGGATCAGTCGGATCGGTCGGATCAGTCGGGTCGGTCACAGGCGGGTCTGGGTTATTCTTCTCCCAGATAGCGTATACGATGTAGTCCCTGTCTGTTTTGGAGAATGCCACCGTGGAATAGCCTTCGTCAGCATCAGGATCTGTATTCCAGCCTATGAAAGTGTATCCCTCCGCCTGCGGGTCGCAGTTTTTGTCAAGGACAAAAGCGTTGGAATTCGAGGCGCCGCTGTTTTTGGAATAGGGTTGAAGCACATCCTCCGCGTTGGCGAAGTATCTCAGACGGGTGTCGTCAAGGTGGAATTGCTCATCCAGCAGATGCGGCATTCCCGTGACGGTAGCTCCTCCTATTTTCTGGTTGTTGTCTTTGTAATGAATCCAGAAGCTGTTGCCGGAGTAAATGACCTCCTTGGGTGCAGCGACAACTTCGTAATTCCATATCTCATGCTCTCCGTCGTGGTTTTCACCGACGAAGTTCGGAAGTCGAACGATGAACGGAGTTGCCTCAAAGGTATCCTCGGCTTCATAGGGACCATGTGCCTCCTCATACTGCCGCGGAACGCTCTCCACCAGATAAAGTCCGGTCAGAAGCTTGACATTCTCATCTGACGCAAAAACAGCCACACCGTTGTCGTCCGTTGTCCGGGTCATAAGAGGAGCGATGGGACGGCCCATCAGATTTTCGCTGTGGATGTAATCCCGCATGGCGGTGACAACGTCCTTCCACTCAGCCTCCGGATTATACACGCTGTCAAACGGCTTCTTCATGAAGAACGCGCCCGTTCTCGACACTTCTCCCACCTTGTACAGATGGAACTCGGCGCCGTCTATCGGATGATTGGTCTTGTCGAGGAACTGGATTGTCAGCGTACATTCATGGTCAAGTATGATCGGGTCGATAGAATCAGCCGCCGCAACGGCGTGAATGGCAAAGGCGGACAGAAACATCATAATCAGACAAACCGATATGCTTTTTTTGAAGAAAGTATTTCTTTTCGTTTTTATCATTTTTCTCGCCTCTGTTTCTCTGAAATTTTCGTTAATCTCTTTTGAGTTTGGTGACCGCGTAGGTGATCATCAGCATGATCAGCAGCGCGGCAAGCGCTATCATAATCGGATTGTTCATCAGCGCATCCACGTAGGAATCACTGAGCGAAGAACTCGCCGGTTCGGCGTTTTCCACCCTGTGTCCCGTTACAAGCAGCCTGTGGGTATTCAGTCCGTAGGGAGTACAGGTAACAAGGGTGCATAAGTCCTCTCCCCTTCTGATGCGAAGGGCTTCCGTCTCGTCCGGCACCACCACGGTGACGCTCTCCACCTCGTAGGTAAGCTCGCGGTTGAGGGTCGTCACCGTGAAGCGGTCGCCGACCTGCACTTTATTCAGATCGGTGAGCAGCTTTGCGTCCGGCATTCCGGTGTGTCCGGTGAGAACACAGTGGGTGCTTTCGCCGCCGACGGGGAGCGAACTCGACGGCATATGGCCGATGTAGCTTTCCAGCGTTTTCCCGTCCGTGCCGTGATAGATCGGGAGACGGACGCTGATGCGCGGTATGTCGAGATACCCGATCATTCCGTCGCCCGATATATTCAGCATGTAGTCATAATCCGACTGGGAAACCGCCGTCGGCTCGGCGTCGATGCTGCTCCGGTAAAGCGCCGCGTTATAACGCTCCGCTTTGGCCAGCTCCTCGGCGCTCGCGCCTTCGTCGAGAACGCTGACATTTTCTGTATATCCGTCAATCGCCTGCGAACCGTTCTGTTCGCTCAAATAATTGCTGACTGTCGGATAGAGGAACAGGGAGAGTCCCGTCAGTATGATCATGATGATAAGCAGGGTATCGAGGAATTTTTTCATAATGAGGGACGCTCCTTTTCCTTTGGCTTATTTCTTTTTCTTCTTCTTAAGATCTTTGAAAAAATCAGAGAAATTCGAGATGTCAAGTTCTGTGTTGCCGGTGAGTCCTGTGTTTTTCACATTTCCCGCGGTTCCTGTCGCACAGAGCTGCTTCTTCTTACCGGAGGTGCGGAGGAGAATCAGAAGCATTCCGCCGCCTATCAGCAGGAACATGCCGACCGCGTAGAACATCAGCACGCCTCCGCCGCCGGTGGTCGGAAGCAGCGGGCCGGTGTAGCGGTTGGTGATGGTCACTGCGTCGCTGCCGTCCGCCTTCTCGTAATAGGCTTTATAGTTGTCGAATTCGACCTCATTCACCACGTACTGATAGTATTTGGTCTTCTCCTGTCCGCCCTCCGTGATACGGTAAGCAACCGGCAGCGCTTCGAGTGTCGCTTTCCAGGTAGAGCTCCATGTGCTGCCGGAGGAATTGTCGAGTGTCAGCGTCTGTGTCTTTACGACTGCCATTCCTTCCGTGCTGCCGAAGGTGACAAGATTCTGCGGAGGCTGTTCACCGCAGTCCACCTTCGCAACCGTGACGGTGATATGATCCGGTCTGGAGCCGAGATAGATAAAATCTCTCCAGATCTTGTTGATCGTCAGATCAAATTCCATGTCGCAGGGGTCTTTCAGATCCATGGTAATGGGCGTGTCGCCGATGCCGTTGTCGTCCAGCGGGATGTTGAGCATCAGCACCGCCATAGCCGGCGAGACATACGCCAGCAGATCCCTGTTGCTCGCCGTACCGTGGCTTTCGACGGCTCCCTCGAGGTCGCTGTGCTCTTTGATCACTTCGCGGTGGGTGACAACATAGCGGTTGCACTCTTCATTATGAATCGTTGCCTTCTCCGGCTGTGAACTGAACGAAGTGCCGCCTGCGGTGTCCGTTTCGGTATATCCGCCGTTGTCGCTGCGATAGATGCTGTATTGGTTGGTCTCGCCTTCGATGATGTCGTCCCCTCTGCTGCGTGAGTCGAGATAGCCGGTGAAGGGGCCGACCTTTGTCGGCTGGCTTTCCTCATTGGGAGTGCCGCGCACCACGTCACAAAGCTCCATGCTGCTGTCTTTGATCTTTCCGGCGTCGTTGTAGCCGATAAAGCCGCCAGCGTAGCCGAAAGAGTTGGTGCCGTCGTTTTCTTCATCCGAGCAGCCCGCGTAAATGTCATAGCCGTCGTTGATGCCCTTAACCGTGCAGTTGGTGATCTCGGTGCGGTTGCCCTCAATCAGCGTGACGGAAATGTCGGGCGTGTCATCGGAATCCCAATCGACGCCGTTTTCCTGACTGCATGGGAGCTTGACGGTCGATGAGCCGATATTGACCGTCACGGAGTCATAACCCGGATACTCGGGATCCTCCTTGCAGAGAGAAGCGCTGATCACAAGACCCTGCAGGTTCACATAGAGCAAATCGCCGTCGGAGAGAACCTTCAGACCTAACAGGCTGGTGTCTGTGAAGTTGATCAGATCGAGCTGCTGTGCCTCCTTGAGGTAGAGCGCGCGGACAAGCACGTTCACGATGCCGACCACAGCGCCGGTCAATTTGGAATTGACATCGAGGTCGATCAGGTAGTTGATAGCCGATCTGCCGACAAAGCCGCCCGCAATCTGGGGGCCTTTGGCAAACTTGAAGTTGCTGACAGAGCAGCTGTCAAAGTGCGCCATGTCGGAGAAGCCGTTAAAGCCTGCCGCGCAGGAGCCTTTCACGTCCGCTTCGTTCGTGTCGGCCGGCGGAAGCTGAATATTGGTGGTGCGCACCACAAAGCCGTTGTCAATGCCTGTGGCAGAGCAGTTGGTGAAGGTGGAACCTACCACATTGAGCAGCTGGGCGTTGAGGCCTAAATCATCGAGGCCCAGAAGGGCGAGAAGGTCCCCTGTCTGCGGGTCTCCGCCCGTCTGCTGCGAGTTTTCCACCTCGATGCCGTCCGAGCCGATGCCGCCGCTGGTGCCGCTCAAGCCCACGAAGCCTGCCGCGTAGTTGGTCGCCTGCGCCGCGTTGAGTCCGGTGACGGAGGAATTCTCCACCGTGCCGTTCATCATGCCGCCGCCGAAGCCGCCCGCCGCGCCGCCGACCTGATAGGTGCTCATAGTGCCTCTGGCGGTCTGCTCGTGCGCGAATATCCTGATACCGTCCTCCACGCCGGTGACGGTGGCGTGGTAAATATACGTGCGGAATATGTCGAGAACGCTGACGTTCTCTGTCTTGATGAGGTTCAGCAGACTGGTGGATCCGCTGTTGTCGCCGACCTGCGCGACGCTGCCCACATGGGCGAGTCCGAAGAAGCCGCCGGCATAGTAGCCGCCTGAAACGCCGCGCAGACCTGTTACCGTCAGTGTGCGCTCGGGAACGTCCTTGTTGCCGAATACCGTCGCCTCGGAGGAACCGACGAAGCCGCCGGCGCAGTGGGCGTATGTGGTCTGATGGTTCTCGTCCTCGTATTCACCGTCCACCACAATGCCCCATTCGGGCGACGCTGCGGTGACTTCCGCCTTGCCGATGACGGTCAGCGTCGCATTGAGCACGCTGAGAAGCTGTGTGGGATTGCTGTTGGTGAGGACGGTGTCCAGAACGTTCTGGATCAGACCGTCGGAAGCGTCGGATGCGTCCGCGTTGGCGACCGATGCCGCCGTGGTTCTGCCGACGAAGCCGCCGATGCAGTTTTTGCCCTTGACGGTCTTGATCTTTCTCGCCCATGCGCCGTTGACGGGTTCCTGGACTTGCAGATCAATGCGTCCGTCCGCCTTGTTGCCGATCTGACCGCCGTAGCACGCGCCGACAAAGCCGCCCGCGTATCCGCCGTCGGTCTTGACGGTCTTGGAACCTTCGCCTTCCACGACCTTCTTGACGGTCGGGAATCCTTCGGCGGTGACAATCAGGCCGTTCTGGTAGCCGGTCACGCCGGATTCATAGACAACCGGCACCAGTACGCTTGCCGCCTTGACAAGCGAGCCGAGTTGAAGATCCACGATGCCGTTCAGCAGGCTCACTTCGCCGAAATTGGCAAGGCCCTGGGTCTGCATTTCGCCCGCAAAACCGCCTGCCGATTTCATGGCGACGACCTTCTTTGCGTTGTTGGCAGTCGCGTTGCGGATGATACCGCTGTGCATCGCGCCTGCAAAGCCGCCTGCGCAGCCCGCAAGAATCGTTTTTGCGCTGTCGTCAAATTCATCGCGTCCGGCGACCACGTGATAGCCGTAGATGAATTGGCTCATTTTTTCTTCTACATTGTCGTCGGTCACTGTGCCGACCGCCGCCAATTCTCCGGCAAAGCTGCCGTCCATGCCGACATGTTCAATCCACGAGTTCCACTGAGCGGCGCTGAGCTTTTCGAGCGGGCCGTAGACATTCGCCTGTTCGACTGTGGGATAGACCACGTCCAACGCGCCTACAAGGCTGTCGGCGCTGATCAGGCCGCCGAGCACCGAGAGACTTCCGCCCTTGGCGGTGCTGGCCGCCTCCATGAGTCCGACGTAGCCGCCGGCGTATTCCGCGCCGTAGACGGAACGGATGCGTACCGCGTCACAGGGGCGTTTATCTTCGCCTTCCTTGTTTCCGTATACTTCATCGCCCAGCCATGCGGCGTTGCTGTCGCCCCAGATCTGAGCACCCGCGATGCGTCCCACATAGCCGCCGGCACAGCCGCGAAGAACGGGGAGCGTCACGTTGTCGCTGTCGGAGGCGCAATGCGCTCTCACCGCGCCGCCGCAGGGAATACAGGTGATGCGGCTGTTGTAGATGGTGGGAACGAAGGACTGTATCACCGCGAGAAGGTCATCGGTGGCGAGTATGCCGCTGAACAGGTCGGTGATGGCGCTGTTTTCCTGCGACTGATAGTCGAGGACGTCGAGCACGTCGCCGGGGTCCATTTCGCCCGCGTAGCCGCCGGCCGCGACCTCGCCGATGATGTAGGAGAAGTTGTTGGCGTTGCTGTCCTGAATGTGCGCGCCCGCCATCTTTCCGGCGAAACCGCCGGCGTAGCCGACGCCTTTTTCATCGAAACTGCCGTCGCCGAGGTTGACATGGCTGGAAGCCAGTACCGAGTAGCCGCCCGGTTTCCCGTAGACGTCGGAATGTTCGATGGTGGATACGACCATCTGAAGACCCTGCAGCACGGCAGCGGTTCTCAGACTCTGATCCAGCAGCTTGATGGTATCGCCCAAGGCTCTCGATGAACCGACGTTCATATAGCCGATATAGCCGCCGGCAAAATGCGCGCCGGCTACCGAGTAGGGAACGTCCTCCCAGCCTGCCACCGCTGCGTTCTCCGGCTTGAAGGACATATAGGCGGAGCCGTCCTTGCCTTCCAGATTGGCGGGGATAGAGGGAGTGCGCTTTTTGAGTGAGGTGACGTCGCAGTGGGAGACCATCATACCGCTGCCGAAGCCGATATAGCCGCCCGCCATACCCTTTGTCGCGGGACGGATTTCGTCGTCGACGTCTACCACATACGCCGCGAGAACGGTGAATCCGTTATCGGATTTTACGCCCGCGTAATTGATTCTGGGCATATACTGGTTGGTGACGCTGCGCAGACCGCCGAGGTCCAGGTCTGCGACGCCGTCGAGCAGTTTGAGTCCGCCGCCTTCGCGCTCCAGCGCACCGGAGAAGACCTTGCCGCCGAAGCCGCCGGCGTATTCGCCGCCCAGTACATGATCGATATTATAGACCGCGTAGGGGCTGGTGCTGCTCTGGGAAATAGCCATCACGTTGACGGTGCCGCTGCGGAATACGCCCGCGAAACCGCCTGCCGCGTTGCCCTTCACGTAGCCGCCGTTGGAAAAAATGACGTCGCACATCTCAAACGACGGAACAACGTCCGCGCCGATCTGAAACAGCTGCTGAACTTGTATCAGCTGTATGCCGTCGCCCTTGGTGGCAACTCCCGTCAGATTGCCTGCTGCGGAATCGCCCACAAAGCCGCCGGATTTGCCGGCGTGATCGTCCGACAGGACGTGATGCAGGGCGCTGGCGTGACAGTTGATCATGGTCACGCTGGTGGTATCGCCCGCAAAGCCGCCCGCGGAGTATTCTGACAGGTCTTCGTCGTCAAATTCGTCGCGCGCACCGACCGCCTGTACGTAATAACCGCCTTCGATGCCGCTGACAAAGCAGTTGCCGAAGTTGCTGTGAATGCCGCTGGTCAGGCCCACCAGGTTATTGATAGAGAGCACGGAGATACCCAGCAGGCTTACGTCCAGTCCGCCTTCGCCACCCAATTTGTCGGGACCGGTCGTGCCGACAAAGCCGCCGACATGGTTGTTGCCCTTGACATACTGGAGGTTGTGGAGCGTCACCGCTCTGTCGTTGCCGTTGACGCACGTGAGAACGGCTCCTTCTATATGCGCCTTTCTGAAGTCATCTTTATCTTCTTCAGTTGCACTTGTATTTGGAAGATTGTTGTAATAGTCCTGTTGTCCGGAGTCGGTCAGGTACTTGTCAAAGGCGTAATCCTCGGAGAATCCCACGTCGCCTCCGATGGCATACCCGAAGCCGCCGCCCGCGTAGTCGCCGTCGGCTTCCACGAAATAGCCTTCCGGAACGCCGTAGACGTCCACGTCTTCGACGAGGTAGCCGAGGAACGCCTTCGCGCCGAGGGTATCGCCGAGCAGGCTCTTGGTGCTGGCGGACATCAGGTATCCTGCGATACCGCCGGCATAATTGCCCCACGTGCGCACGCGGTAAAGCTGCGACACGGTGGTCTTGCGGTCGCCGGAAGTCGCCGGCGGCGTCGCGTTGCCGGAAGCATACTTGCCGAGCAGCAGGATGTCGGAGGATTTGAGGATCTGAACCGCTTCGCCTTTACCGACGATGCCGCCCACCATATCGCCCGAAGCGCCGACGTCGAGCCTGCCGTAGATGCGGCAGCCGACTATGCCGGAGGGGGAAACGCCGCCGAGAGCGAGCAGAACCTGACCGTTCTGACTGCCCGCCGCGTCTTCCAGCACCGCCGTCACGGTGCCGAGCAGCGAACCGGAGACGGGAAGGTAATCATCCAGCGTGAACGTCGTGCCGAGCTGCGCGCTGCCGGTAAAGCCGCCGACGCATTCGCCGGAGCCGGAGAGCTTGATGCCGCTGGGGACGTTCAGGTCACATTCGATGACATAGCTGTTCGCCTGCACGCCCGCGAAGCCGCCGAGGTAATTCCTGCCGGAAACATTCAGCTTCTTGACCTCCACCGAGCAGTGAACGATCTCGCTCATGGGGAAAAGGGAGCTGACGTTGGCGAGGTCGTTGAGCGTCTGACGGATGACGTCGTCGCGCACGACGCCGGCAAAGCCGCCGCCGAAATGGTCGGCCCTGACATTCAGGGTTATTTTGTCGCTGACGACCTTGGAGTCGGTGATCTTCGTGCCGCAAACCGAGCCGGCAAAGCCGCCGACGCCGTATTTGCCGTTATCCTGGTTGAGCGTTGTCGATCTGGCGTAGCAGCCCGTGACGAGAGGCTGGTTGTAGCCTTTGGGCGCCAGTTTGCCCAACGGAAGCGCGTTGTTGAGCAGTATGTCGATAAGGGCATCCAAACCCAGACCCGGTACCGCGCCAAGTATTGTATCCAGCGCGTTGATCAGGCCTTGAATGGCAGCGAGGTTATAGGCAAATTCGCCCTGCACGCTTCCCACAAAACCGCCCTTGCCGACGATGAGTCCTTTGTTCTCAAACGATGTTTTGACGGTTTTTACCGAAATATTCTCCACTTCACAGCCGGAGATCTCGACGCCGCCGCGAACCCTTCCGACGAATGCGCCGGTGGCGAGTGAGGTGGGATCATTCGGGGTCGCGTTGAGCAGCGCATTGAGAAACGCGCCGGCGTCAACATCGTCTTTCTTCAGTACCAGCTTTAATGCCAAGCCAAGTGCCGCTTCACCCACGTCGCCTAAACCGCCCGTCAGTTCACCGACAAGGGTCGGTTCAATGTAAGTTTCGGTGCAGTTGTTGACAACCGAGCCTCCGCTGAGCTTCAGGTTTTTGACCTTGGTGAAGTTGCCGATATCGTCCATATGGTCGTCCGTCGCGCTAAGCGTGCCGAAGAAACCGACGCCCTGATGAACGCCGACGTCCAGCGCACCGTCATGCGTGGCCGGAACGACATAGATGTTGCTGAACACGGCCTTTTGGCAGCCGGAATTGAAATCCGTTTTGCCGTCGTTCCAGATCATGCCGCCTGCGGGGGCAACGGCGCCGATCATCGTTCCGCTGAACATCATCGGTGTCCACGGGTTTTCCGAGCCGCCCATGTCCAGATTGCGGAAGACGATGTAGTTGCCGTCCGTGGTGTATTTCAGATGAATGGGATTGCTGATCTCGTTTTTGTCCACCACACCTGTTTCAGGATTGACAGGACAATACTTGCCGAGCAACAGACTGTGATAAATGCCGTTGTTGCCGTCGTACATCACATTGTCCGCGTAGTCTCCGATCAGGTCGGCGTCGCCGGGATAGATCAGCTCCTGTGTGGAACCATCTATATGATAGACCGGACCCCAGACTTTCACATCCACTCTCTTGCCGGCGACCGTTCTGCCGTGATTGATGGCTTCGAGCTGCTGACGGTCGCCGATGAGGATGTACTCGGTGCCGCCGACGGTCACTGTCACCTGACCGACATAGGTTCTGCCATCCAGATGTTCAACGTCCGGGTCGGCATACGACCGGAGCATTTCCTCGCCGCGAAGGGCTATGGATACCTCCTCCGGCTGCTTTGCCGAGAATTCCGACGAGATGACATAAATGTGTCGGGTGCTGTAGGTCAGATAGCCGCCTGATTCGCCGTCGGGATAGATCATCTGACCTATGCCGAATTTCTCGGCGCTCCAGTCGCCAGTCATGACGGGAATATTCGCTCTGTCTAAATCCCCCAGTGTCTTGAGCTGGAAGATATTCTGTATGAAAATCGTGTCGCTCTCCACGTCATACAGACGTTCGTTCTTTGACCCTTCTTCATCGCCGGGGCTATCACCTTCGCCCGGCTCGGAGGACCCTTCGTCCTCACCTTCGCCCTTTTCGGGGTCATCCTGTTTGCTGCGTTCCTCCGAGGTGAATTCACCGGAGAAATCGGCGGGCAGCTGCCATTCTTTGTCCTTCGGCAGCGTGATGTCGCCCTCGAGGAAATACTTCGCATCGCCCGAATAAGTCACGGGTTGGCCGTTTTCATCCGTTACCGGCGTGCCTGAACCGACGGTTTCCTCCTGATCGTCCCCCGTGGTGAGCTGCGCGCCGCTTCCGACAAGCTGCAACTGGCGGAAATTGAAAAGATGAATTGTTCCGTTGGTATACAACCGCGCGGCTGCTTCTTCCTCCGCGGACGGCGTATCGTCGGATGGCGTGTCGCCCTCTGGCGTATCGTCGGGCAAAGTTTGCTCTGGCGCTTTTTCATCGTCCGGCGCGTCAAGGTCATTGCCCAGCGTGCTGAGATCAACAGTGCCGTTGTAGGTGATGTAGTTGCCTATTCCGTCGTCGGCGGTATCGCCCGACGCATTGACCGACACGATGTTCTCGCCCAGCGTCAGCAATCCCTGGTTGCCGAGTGTGACAAGCAGCGACACAACCAGCAATACGGCAAGCGCTCTGAAACTCCATTGCTTCCTCATGTTATGAACCTCCCATTCACATAAACTAAGATTATTTGTACGGCGGAATCGTTTTTTGTTGCATAGCAAACAAGCACCCACAATGCCGTCAAGAGCGAAAGGTGACGACACCGTGAATGTTTCGTGTTTGTCTTATTCTGCTGACATGATGTAAACGTCAGAACGCACAATAATCCTCAACTATATTGTACTATAAACGTATAGTAAAGACAATTGTAACAGCCTATGAAAATCATGTGTTTACCATCCTGTTAACTGGTTATATCAACCAGTTTTTTTTTGTTTTCGGAAATAAATTTGAAAAAATTATTAACAACTACGTCTTAAAACATTCATCAAAATATCACAAAAATTGAACGCTTTACCGTGATAATAGCCAAAATCGACAGCGCAAATTTTTACAAATCAGCAAAAAAAGTCATCGGACAAAGCCCCTGCAAAGGGTCTTTCCGATGGCGCTTTTTGTCTTATTATAATAAACTATTCATTCAAACGTTAAGGTGTAGATCTCGGCGTTTTCGGGGGGGTGACTGTAGAAATTCGGACGTGTGCCGACGTGAAAAAATCCGAATTTTTCATAGAGCGACCGCGCCGCTTCATTGGAGGTGCGGACTTCGAGGGTCATTTCAATCATTCCGGCGGCACGGGCTGCGTCGATCTGCGCGGCAATCAGTGCGGACGCGACCGAACGCCGCCGGAACGCGGGCGACACGGCGACATTGCAGACATAGGCGCAGCCGCCGAGGTGCTGCGTCCCCATATAGCCCGCGACACGGTCGTCAATCAGCGCTGTCAGAAACACCGCGTATTGCAAGCCCAATTCCTCCTCGAGCGACTTCTCGCTCCACGGTTCGGAGAAGCACTGCCTTTCAATCTCCGCAATCGCCGGAATGTGGGTTTCATTCATGGGGAGAATCCGGATTTCCTGCTGCATCATTCTGCTCCTTTCACAACGGGGTTAAATGGCTGACGGCTATCCCAGCATGAGCTGATCGAAGGAGAAGAGGACTTCGTTGATCTCAAAGATGTCGTAGCGGCGTTTTTTGATAAAATACTCCACAATCACGTCAAATTTGCTGCTGTGAGAGAGGGCAAAACCCGCTTTCATCAGCATTTCGTTTGTTTCGTCAAGCGACAGTTCGAGCGCGATGGCAAAGGCAAGCACCGTCGGCTTGCTGGGTTTGTAATCCGCGTTGCTCCGGATTTTTGAAAAGAGCTTGCGGTCGATGTTGGCCTTCTTGTAGCACTGGACGTCAGTCATGCCCTTTTCATCTATCTTGCGCAGAAGCATCTGCGAAAAGCTCTCGTCGAGGCAATCGAGCAGTTCATCAAGACTTGCTGCGGACTGCGGCGCTTCTTCGTTGGCCCTGTCGGCCAGCGGAATCTCCTTGCGCTGCACTGCGCGTGACTGTGTAATACTTCCGAAGAATCCGGCCGCTCCTTTTCCCGGCGGTGGTGTAGCCCCCTTTTGCAAATCGGGGATAAACGCCCGTGAATTCCTCGCCATGAAATGCTCGGCGATGTAATTCTCGTCGATGTATTCGGCGACGTCCTTCATCAGCTTCCGGCTCACCTGGAAGCATTCCCTGTCGTAGACCACGATGTACACCGTCATATCGTTGCCACGCAGGAACGCGGTGATCTCGCTGACGGCGGTTTGCAGCGCTGCCTCCTTCGGATAGCCGTATGCTCCGGCGGAAATCAGCGGAAAAGCGACGGATTCACACTTGTATTCGGCGGCAAGGCGCAGCGATTCCCGGTAACAGGAAGCGAGCAGCTCCGGCTCCCCCATTCCGCCTCCCGTCCAGATCGGCCCGACCGTGTGAATGATATAACGGCAGGGCATCTTGAATCCGGAAGTAATTTTAGCCTGTCCTGTCTCACAGCCGCCGAGTTTTTTGCACGCCTTATCCAATTGCGGCCCTGCGGCGCGGTGAATGGCTCCGTCGACTCCTCCCCCACCGGCCAGCAGTCGGTTGGCGGCATTCACCACCGCGTCACATTGCATTTTGGTTATGTCATTGCGTTCTATGATTAACGGCATTTTTCATGTCCCCTTTGTTGTTCTTCGGAAAACAGACCCTTTCCTTAATGATTCATTATAGTCAAACGGACGGCAAATGTCAATTATATTATTCACACAGAGCCATAGACAAATAAAATATTTCTGCAAATCCCTTTCAATTTCTTCCGGCATGGTATATAATAAACCAAAGAAGTGTAAACTACCAAACTACCAAACTACCTTCTATCTCCTACCTTCTACCTTCTACCTACCTTCACCCTTCACCCTTCACCCTAACCCTTTCACCCTGACGCAAGGAGATGTTATAATGAAGCTGCTTGTGCTTGACGGCAACAGCATAATCAACCGCGCCTATTACGGCGTTCGTCCGCTCACAACAAAGGACGGATTCTTCACTAACGCAATCTACGGATTCCTCACGATGTTTCATAAAATCTACGCCGACACGCAGCCGGACTGCGTCGCCGTGGCTTTCGATATGAAAGCGCCTACCTTCCGGCATCTCAAGTATTCCGATTATAAAGGCAAGCGCAAGGGAATGCCGCCCGAACTTGCCATGCAGCTCCAGCCGCTCAAGGATCTGCTGACGGCCATGGGCATTAAACTGCTCTCAGCGGAAGGCTGGGAAGCCGACGATATTTTAGGCACCCTTGCCGAGGCCTGTCGCAAAAATCCGGAGGATTCCTGCGTGATAGCGACAGGCGACCGCGACACGCTCCAGCTTGTGGGCGACGGCGTCGCGGTGCGTATGCTCACCACCAAGCAGGGCAAGGCGGAGGCGGTGATCTACGACGAACAGAAGATAATGGAGGACTACGGCGTCAAGCCCATTCAGCTGATCGAAGTCAAGGCCATTCAGGGCGACACCAGCGACAACATTCCCGGCGTTCCGGGAATCGGAGAAAAGGGAGCTCTCGACCTCGTGAGCCGCTTCGGGAGCCTCGACCATATCTACACCCATTTAGACGAAATCGACATCAAGCCCGGCGTACGCAAAAAGCTCACCGAGGGCAAGGAAAGCGCCTATTTAAGCCGCTGGCTCGGCACAGTCGCGACGAATGCGCCCGTTCCCACCGACCTGAAGGAATACGTTCTTGCGCAGCCCGACGCGGAGAAGGTGACGGAGATCATGCTGCGTCTGGAGCTTTTCCGTCAGCTCGAAAAGATGAAAAAGGAATGGCTGAAGGATTCTTCCTCCGCATCCGCCGCACCGGTTCAGGGGACAAATGAAGAGAATGACCGCAGCGCCGCCACCGACGTTGTTTTCTGCAAGGATATAGAAGCGCTTGTCAGCGAAATCAAGGCGGACGGCGAGGTATACTTCCTGCTGTCCGGCGACAGAAAGCAGGCTTGCGTTGCCAAAAACGGAAATGTCACTGTCGTCACAGAGGATAACGTCGAGGCCTTCTGCCGCGGGATTCTTTCCGACGATCAGATAAAAAAATACACCTTTGACATAAAATCAACCATTCACACGCTGGAAGGATGCAATATCGTTCCGCGCAATGTCGCCTGTGACGTGATGCTTGCGGCGTACGTGCTCAACCCGTCCTCCGACTGTGAGGATCTGGAGAAATTAGCGGCGCAATACGCTTCCGCGTTGCCGGACAACACGCCGCCGGAACTGAAAACCGCTCTGCTCTGCCAGAGAATTCCGACAATGTGCGCCAAAATTCTGGCGGAAATCGAGCGCAACGGACAGACCGAACTTCTCCGGAAAATCGAGATTCCGCTTGCCTACGTGCTGGCGGATATGGAGAGCGCCGGATTCTCGGCTGACGCGCAGGCGCTGAACGAATTCGAGAAGCGGCTTTCGGCGCGCGTCAATGAAATCACGGCGAAAATTTATGAGCTGGCCGGAGAGGAATTCAACGTCAATTCACCCAAGCAGACGGGAACGGTGCTGTTTGAAAAAATGCAGCTCCCCGGCGGAAAAAAAACCAAAACCGGCTATTCCACCAACGCCGAAGTGCTGGAAAACCTTGCGGCGGAGTATGAAATCGTCGCGCTGATTTTAGAATACCGCACGCTCACGAAACTTACTTCCACCTACTGCCAGGGCTTGAAGAAAGCCATTGCCGCCGACGGACGGATTCATACCACCTTCCGCCAGACCGAGACACGAACCGGCCGCATTAGCTCGGTGGAGCCGAACCTGCAAAATATCCCCGTCCGCACCGAACTGGGCAGCGAGCTGCGCAAATTCTTCCGCGCAGGCGAGGGAATGACGCTGGTCGACGCCGACTACAGTCAGATCGAATTGCGCGTGCTGGCGCACATTGCGGGCGACAAGACCATGACCGACGCTTTCATCAACGGCACGGACATTCACGCCGTCACCGCGTCGCAGGTATTCGGCATTCCGCTGGAGGAAGTCACGCCGCGCATGAGAAGCAACGCCAAGGCGGTCAATTTCGGCATCGTCTACGGCATTTCCGCCTTCTCACTGGCAAAGGACATCGGCGTAAGCAACTCGGAGGCTTCGGCGTACATCAACAGCTACATGCGCAAATATGCCGCCATTGCCGACTACATGAAGAAGGTGGTCGAGCAGGCCAAGGCGCTGGGCTACGCGGAAACGATGTTCGGCAGACGGCGCTACCTGCCCGAGCTGACCGCGTCCAATTTCCAGACACGTTCTTTCGGGGAACGCGTGGCACGCAACATGCCGATTCAGGGCACGGCCGCCGACATCATCAAGATCGCCATGATCGCAGTACACAACCGCCTTGCGGCGGAGGGAATGAAGTCCCGGCTGATTTTGCAGATACACGACGAGCTGATTCTGGAATGTCCCGCCGACGAAGCCGAAAAAGCCGCCGCGCTGCTGAAAGAGGAAATGGAAAAGGCAGTCACCCTGTCCGTTCCGCTCACCGTCGACGCCCACTCCGGCGAAAACTGGTACCTTGCGAAAAGGTAGGATTACGCTCGCAAGCTCGCTATTAAATAGTTTGGAGTTTGGAGTGAAGGAAGGCGCATTCGCGCCTTAGAATATATACGCTCGCGTTCGCTCGCTTTTTTGAAATGATTACGTTATCATGTGACTCCACACTTTTTAAGCGAACGCATGTGAGCGTATATTTTTCAGCGCCGATATGCGCTCCACAACTCCAAACTCCACACTTGAAATCAACTCCACACTGAAATAAAAATCTCATTCTTTAAGGAGGCTGCACAATATGAAATCATTCAAGGCAATACTCACGTCCATTTGTCTGCTGCTGACATTTACTTCCTGCGTCGGTGGTACGGAGAAGCGTGCGGACGACAGTCAGCAGAATTCATCCGCCGCGACAGAACAGAAGGAATCGGAACCCAATACGGGCAGCCAAGAAACAAAGCAGCCCGCAAAGCTCCTTTACATGGGACACGCAAGCCTGAGAATCACAACGCCGGAAAACAGGGTCATTTACATCGATCCCTACGCCGGAAAGGGCTACGACGCGGCGGCGGATCTGATTCTCGTCACCCACGACCACTTCGACCATACGGCGGTGGACAAGATAACCCGCCGCGCCGAGGGCTGTCAGACCGTCACATGGAAGGAGGCACTCGTCAAAGGAAACTACAAGACCTTTGACTTCGGCTTTGCGACGGTGGAGGCGGTAGAAGCCGGCTACAACCGCAATCACAATGTGAAGAACTGCGTCGGCTACCTTATTACCCTTTCGGACGGCGTGAAGATCTACGTTTCCGGCGACACAAGCAGGACAAAACAGATGCCCAAGCTCGCCCAGCGGCAGATTGATTACGCCTTCTACTGCTGCGACGGCGTTTACAACATGGATTTAAAGGAAGCGGCGGAATGCGCGAAGCTGGTCGGCGCAAAGCACGACATTCCCTACCATGTGATCGCAGCGAAGGGAAATGTCTATTTCGACCGCAAGAGAGCCGAAACCTTTGATTCCCCGAATCTTCTGGTCATCGATCAGGGCGAGGAAATAGAACTCAGCTAACTAAAAGGAGCGCGACCGTCATGCACATCACATTCATCTGCACGGGCAACACATGCCGTTCGCCGATGGCGGAGGGCATTGCGCGTGAAATAATCAGCAAAAAGTATCCCGACAGCGGAATCACCGTTTCCAGCGCGGGAGTGGCGACCTGCAACGGCACGCCGGCGAGTCAGCACTCCATCGACGTCTGCGCCGAGATCGGGATTGATATTTCATCTCACCGCAGTCAGAAGCTCAATCCCGAAATTATCGAAAAGACCGACCTTTTCGCCGTCATGACCCAGTCGCATAAGTACTACATGATGCCGTGGGGAATTCCGGCGGAAAAAATCGTCGTTCTGGGCGACATTTCCGACCCTTACGGCGGCGACGAGGACGAATACCGCGCGTGCAGGGAGCAGATCTACTGGGCGGTGGAGGCTCTGCTCAAAGCGCTGACAGAAACTTCCAAATAATGCATATGTCGCTTGGCAGGCGACCAAATCAGACTTTGCCTCTGTTATAATATGATTGAAAGTTGAGGTTACTTGATTACTTCATCACACATCACATTATTTTCGGAGGTATTCATCATGAAAAACAACATTACGGAACTGGTCTTTATTCTGGACAGAAGCGGATCTATGTCGGGACTGGAAGGCGACACCATCGGCGGTTTCAATTCGCTGATTGAGAAACAGCGCTGTCAGGAGGGCGAATGTTTTGTGTCGGTCGTGCTCTTTGACAATGAGAGCGAAGTGCTTTACGACCGCGTCAAACTCGCCGACGTGCGCAAAATGACCCGCGACGATTACACGGTGCGCGGCTGCACGGCGCTGATCGACGCAATCGGAGGCGCGATTCACCACATCGGTAATATTCACAAATATGCCCGTCCTGAGGACGTGCCGGAGCATACGATGTTCGTCATCATGACCGACGGCATGGAGAACGCAAGCCACCGCTACAGCAGCGACAGAGTAAAGCAGATGATCGAACACGAAAAGACAGAATACGGCTGGGAATTTCTCTTTATCGGCGCCAATATCGACGCGGTAAAAACCGCCGGACGTTTTGGAATCGGCTCAAACCGCGCTGTCAATTATCATGCCGACAGCTGCGGAACCGGCGTTGTCTACGAAGCGGTTTGCGCTTCGATAGGCAAAATGAGAGCCGGCCGAGGCGTTTCCGACGACTGGAGCGGCAGCATCAACGAAGACTACAACAATAGACGGCGTTAACGCGGCCTCGTCAGATGCAAATGGTCAGAGAATCCCTCCGGACAGATACGGAGATGCTTTATCAATGGAATTCACAGAAATACTCAGAATACTTGCAGGGCCGCTGATCGGTGCTGTCATCGGATACTTTACCAATTATATCGCGGTAAAAATGCTGTTCTATCCCAAAAAGGAACTGCGTCTTTTCGGTAAACGGCTTCCTCTGACGCCCGGCGTGATTCCCAAAGGCCGTCCCCGTATCGCAAGCTCTGTCGGAGAGGTAATCGAAAATCATTTGCTGACCAGGGAGGACTTCACGGAGCATTTGCTGTCTGAACGAGCCGAAAAAACGGTGGCAGACGCGGTGGTCAGAAAGCTGTCGGGAAATGTCCGGGAAGAAATACTTTCCTTCACCAACGCCGACAGTTCGGCATACGAGCAGAAGAAGGCGGCGCTGAGTCAGGCGGTCAGCGTTCAGATCGTGAACGCTATTCAATCCTCGGACGCCATCGAAACGGTTTTAGCCGCCTTCGGGGACGCACTCAAGCAGAAGGTCAGCGCCTCTCCCCTTATGCTGTTGGTCAATGACAGAACCATCAACAAGGTCATGCAGCCCACAAAGGAAATGCTCGATACCATGTTAGCCGAACACGGCACGGAATATATCGTTCCTGTCATCGACGGCAAGCTGAGCGAAGCCGAGCAGAATTCCGGACTTGCGCTTTTGGAACATTTCCGGATTGACGAGCAGTCCGTGAGAAACGCCGTGACAAACGCCTATCGGAATATCGTCAGTCAGAGTGTGGACAGCCTTCTGCAAAGCGTCAACATATCCGCGCTGGTAGAAGATAAAATCAACGCTATGTCGATCGACGAGCTGGAAAAACTGGTGCAGGACGTCATGAAGAAAGAGCTGAATGCCATTATCAACCTCGGCGCGCTGATCGGATTTATTCTCGGGCTGTTGAATCTTTTATTCTAACAGTGATTCCACGTCAACAAATCCCCTGTATGTTTCCGTTGCGGAGCATACAGGGGATTTTCTGCTTTACTTGTTATTTTTCATTTTTTGGGGATACGTGATCCAAAAGACTTATCTGCCGTGCTGGATGAGAACGGAATCCTCCGTCAGGGCTTCAAAGGAATAGCCCTGCTTTCTGATGTATTCTATGATGGACGGAAGTGCCTCTACCGTAGTCATTTTGCTCTTGCCTGTGTCATGCATAAGTACGTTGATGACCTTTTTCTTTCCTACCCCTTTCTTGACATTGCCGAGAAGCACAGAAGCCTTGCGGTTTATTCCGCCGGCATCACCGCTGCTGACGTTCCAGTCGTGGTAGTAATAGCCATTTTTGGTAACACTGGATTTCAGCGTTTTCATGATGCCCTTGTTGTACTTGTTGCTCACCGTATTGCTCGAACCGCCCGGGAATCGGATAATGCGGCTGTCAACGCCGGTGGTTTTCTTGACATAATCGTGTATCTTGTTCAGGTCGGAGTAATAACCCTTCTCACTCTTATAGATCTTGCTGTAATCGTGTGTATAGCTGTGAAGGGCTATGGTGTGCCCGCGGTCGACAATCGCCTTATACTGCTTCGTCATTCCCTTGTGGTAGATCACAAAGAAGGTCGCCTTGACATTGTACTGATCCAGAATGTCAAGAATCTTCATTGTGTTGATGGAGGGACCGTCGTCAAATGTGAGATAAGCCACTTTGCCGTTGTTCTTTTTCGGTGTGCTGGTGTTTTTTTCACCCTCTATGTACGCAAGAGTGGATATGACCCACCCGGTTTTCGACGATGTGAACTGTATCTTGTACCACTTGGTTCCGGCGGAATCCTTCTTGGTGTCGAGCAGCTTGTATTTCTTTCCCTTGGAGGTGCTGCCGATCTTTGCATAATTTTTTCCCGCGCCCGAACGGACATTGACCGGATTGCCGGAAATGACGACTGTTTTTTCGGATGCGGCCTTCGTCGTCGTGGTGGTCGCCGTCGTGGTGCTTGCCGTCGTAGTGCTTGCCGTCGTAGTGCTTGCTTTCGTGGACTTCGCCTCTTTCAGCTTGCTGAGACTGCTGATAACCCAGCCGGTTTTGGAGGAGGTATACTGGATTTTATACCACACTGTTTTGTTTTTGTCCTTCTTGGAACCGAGATAGCCGAACGACTTTCCCTTGGATGTTTTTCCGATAACCGAATACTTCTTGCCGGGGCCGGAACGGACGTTCACAGGATTTCCCGTGATCGTCACCTTACGGGTTGACACCTCCGGCGAAGGTGCAACGACAAATCCGACAGACGTCGAGGTGAAGTCCTTTGCTTCGTCAAGCGGCATAACGCACGCGGTAAGAGATACGGCTGTCGCGACGGCGATTGCGCCGCAAAAAATTCTTTTCATCAGGGTTTTGCTTTTCAATTTCTTCTTTTTCTCCTTTTTCTATCAATCATAGGTGGTTGTAAAAGCGTAAGGATAGCGTAAATCGTGGATTTTGCTGGTAAACAGAGGCGTTTTCTTCTTTTCTTTTTACAACCGCCTGTCTGTCCATCAGAATATTTCGCTGTCGTTCTCTACAAGCGAAGCGTTGCTGACATAATCCTTCTCCATCAGCTTGGCGATCAGCTCGGAGGGCTTGCCCGTCTTGACCTCAATCGCTATGTTCATGCCCGACTTGGACACATTTCTCGCGCGCGTCCTGCTGTATTTGCAGAATTCGCCGACAACCTTCATAATCTCGTTCTCGCGCTCATGCGAATCGGCATTCACCACCAATACAAGGGTGCTGGCCGCCTTGAAGGAAGCGGAAAAGAGGATGATCAGCAGCGTGACAAAGAGCGAAGCGACCACGGCAATGCCGGCAAAGCCCGCGCCGCAGATGATTCCCGCGCTGATCGACCAGAAAAGGAACGCGAGATCCATGGGATCCTTGATGGCGGTGCGGAATCGCACGATGGAGAGCGCGCCGACCATACCCAGTGAAACAACAATGTTCGACTGAATGGTGAGAATGATGGCCGCGGTGATAACCGCGATGATGACCAGCGAGATGTTGAATCCCTTGTTGTAGAAGGAATTGCGGTTAACCATCTTGTAGATAAAATAGATGTAAATCGCAATCAGCATGGTGCAGCCTATGCACATCAGCACGGTGCCGATGGTAATGCTGCTGGTTGCGTAACCTTCCATAAATGCCTTTTTGAGCAGATCAATAAGTCCCATTTGAATTTACCTCCGTTTTGCCGACAGAAGCGGCAATGATTTGAATAGCAGACAGACTATTTAAAAGCCGATAAGCCTGCATGTGTAATATTTTGAGAATGTGCTCCATTGCAGCGTGTCAAGCTGCATCATGCTTTTGATGTGCAGCGGAAGCAGCTCGTCCCACTTGACCTCCAGAATGCTCTTTCCCGGCGGAAGCACCGGACGCTGACGGTAATCGCGTGTGAGCAGCCTGGAAGTTTCGTCGGAAGACGTAATGTCCCCGTCAAAGGTAATGCGCACATTTCCGGCGTTGTAAATAAAGGGAATGCGTCGGTAGGTGACGATCACCTTCGGCAGCATACCGTGGGAAATCAGTTCCAGCAGCAGTCTGCGCTTCTCCTCCGGCATATCCGAGATTATCACGGGGAATTCTCCCTTTGCCAGACTGTCCGCTTCCTCCACGGTCAGAGGACAGGAGCGTTTCTGGGTCATGCCGCGCCGCTTTATCTTTTTCTCCAGCCGGATGAAAGAAGTGTCGTCGTCATAATAACGTATGCGGTACTTTGCCCTCGGGTCTGTTCCCGCTTCGTTCTGAAAAAAGCAAGTGTCGTTTCTGTCGTCAAAGTACAGGCTGCGAATGATATAGCTGCCGTCCTTCCCCGCGTGCGGGTCAGGCTTCATCAGCCCGCGCGCCTTGATCAGCGTGACGGCGCGCTGACCGGAATCGATGAGGTATTTGTATTCGTGCCTGTATTTATCCATTGGTCAGACACCCTTCCTCGATATAAATAGCATTTCCCGCCTTGCTGTTGGACATGACGCCCTTCAGAAATGCCTTGCTCGAAACCATATAAATGCTTCTGGAAGCGTTCAGCGCGTGTTCACCGGCGATGACCGACAGCTTTGCGTCGGTAATTTCGATATTGCCCTTTGTCACCTTGCCGGATTTGGTGGTGCGGATGCCGTTTTTCTCCGTTTCCAGCGAAATATCCGCTCCGTTTATCAGAACGCCGTCGTTGCCGTGCAGTCCGTCGTCCTTCGCCCGCGCAAACAATGTGACGCCTAATACCTTCAGAAAATCCTTTGAATGGATCGCGTCCTTGTAATATCCCGATACCGACAGGCTTCCGCTGCCGTTGATCGTGAGGTCGCATTGGCTGTAAATACACGCGTCGCTCACGTCGCCGACGTACTTGCTGCCGTCGGCTAAGGTGTTCTCGCTGTCCTTCTCGACAGTAATGATCACCTTTCCCGCCGATTCCACATGAATGGCGGGAGCCGTCACCGATTTGACATTCACTCCGCTGAGAAACAGATGCACCACCTGATCCTCCGCGGCGATGTGTATGCTGCCCTTCATCTCACCGCTCAGGCGATAATCGCCCGCGTCGGTGATCAGCAGTTCTTCTCCGGCGGAGCCGAGATCCACGCTCTTAGCGCTGTCGGATGACGTCCGCCTGTCCTCGCGGGTCAGCCAGATCATCGGCGTGACGGAATTCTTTCCGCTTTCCGCGCCGGAATCGTCCGCAGCGTCGAAAATAGAACAGCCCGAAAGCAGACCCGACAGCAGCACCGCCGCCGCTAAAAGCGCCGCCTTATTCCTTGTCAAAAACCGCATTGACGGTAACACCTCCGTTGATTTGAATTTCTATGGTCGCGTCGGTACTTCCGTCCGACCAGCCCTTGAAACGATAGCCCGGATTGGGGATCGCAGTGACCGTTACGGGATATTCACGGAAATACCTTCCCGTCCAGCTTCCCTCCGACATGTCTATGACCGAAGTATTCACCCTGATATTGCCCGCCTCGGGAATATCCGACGTGACAGTCAGCTCACCGGTGGCGTTGTTCAGCCCGAATTCCTTCGCGGTAAAGGCAATCATATTATCGGGGCGGTCACGGAAGAAATACTCGTGCCAGCTGATGTCCTCGCCGAATTCTTCCAGCAGAGCCGACATGCGCTGCTCCGTGAAATCGGTGTTGATCATATCCATCATGGACAGCACAAACTGCCGGCACCAATCGGGATTGGCTTTGAGCGCGCAGTATATCTGTCTTTCATTGACCGGCGGATCCCAGTCGCACACGATATTGAAGGTGTCAAGCTGCGCGTCGGTGATGTCGTTCATCCCGTAATTGTAACGGCAGCCCGCTGTCTGGAGATCCATATCGTAAAACGCCCAGCGCCAGCGGCCGTCGCCGTAGGAATCGTTTTCCTTTGTCACGGTGCGCCACATGGCGGTATTGGCGTATTCGTTGTAGTCGGTGTTGCCGAGATAGACGTTGGAGCAGATATAATCAATATAGCTCTGAATATCTATCATCTTTCCGAATGCCTCGTAGTTCTTCGCATCAGAAAGATCGTGCGTTTCGAGGAACTGCTTCATTTCGTCGGTGATGCCGACCTTGACGAATTCCACGTTGTCCACGCCGTAGGTCTGCCGGAAGTAGGTATTGTTGTATTTTTCCTGCATGAAGGCGTCATACCAGAATTCCCCGTTGAGGTAGACCGTGACGGGAATGCACTTGACTGTCGCAACGTTCCTGTCGGGAACCGTATACATGCTGATCGCGTTTTCAAATCCGGCGTTGAACACAACGGAATGGGTCGCCTTGCCCTTGAAAAGCTCAACCGGAAAGGTGCTGCGCCCGTTGTATTCCTTGCGTGAGAATACCGAAAAGCGCTTCATCGGAAGCCAGCGGGTAGAACCGCCCTGAATTCTCAGGCCGCCCTTCTGTTCGAAGGTCAGCTTTTTGCCGTCGCCGAAATATTCGATGCTGACCTCACATTCCGTGCCCTTTACGTCGAAATTGGCAATGGGACGCTCGCCCTCGCCGCCGTTCAGGTACCAATTGTCGTATTTACTGCCGGTGACATACATTCCCTCCTCGCCGAAGAGGGCTTCGTCGTCGGCCACCAGCGAAACCACGGCCCTGTCGCCGTCGAATTTTTCTCCCACAAAGTAGGAAACAGCCGCTTCGGAACTCTTGGCTCCGCCAGCGTCAATCGCCACGGCTCTGACAACAAACGCCTTCTTAACAGGCTGGGTCACAGGCGTGTAGTTTTTCCAGTCATAAACGATGTTTTGCAGGGAACGTCGCATATTCGGCTCGCTGCTGCGGTCTTTTACGCGTATCGGCTTTTTGTACACCGGAGAATCGGCAGTCGGCGTCGTGCCGTCGGTGGTGTAATGAATAACCGCTCCGTCATCCGCCGTGATAGTCAGGTCGAATTCCTCCGCATAATATCCGGCCGGCTTTGAAAAGGACGGACTCGGGATAATGGCCGCCGAGGGAGAATTCTCTTCGCCGGGAGTGGGAAGCATATAGTTCCATTCGCCTTCGCCGCCGATACGGCAGTAGGCATACAGACCGTCCCGCGGTTTGTCCACGACCACTCTGTCGATAATCCTTCCGCTGCCGTCGGAGAGAATCACGACCGTACCGCCCGACTTGGCGAGAGAAAAGACGTCCCGGTCAAGCGGAATCAGCAGCAGCTTTCCCGCAGCGGCAACGCTGTCGGGAAGAGCGTATTTTTTCAGATCTTCCTCGCTGTTGCTCAGATACAGCCCTCCGGTGCGGCAGGGAAGGCTGCCGGTATTGAGCAGCTCGATGTAGCCGCCGTCCGACACTCTGCCCACCTTGGAATCACAGACCTCGGTCAGCCTGAGACGGGTCACACCGCCTGAGCAGAACGCAATGGACGCAATCATCGCAACCCCTAAAAAGCAGAGATCCAACGTCATCAGCAGCCTCTTGAAGCGGCGGGATTCCGGCGGCACAAACGGCTTGTCCTCACCGAGACGGAAAAGGCCTACAGAGCGAATGGCGGCCCCTGTCGCGGCGGCAAGGGGAATCCAGAGCAGCAGAATACCGTAGATATATTCTGTGGACTGATAGCTCAGCTTTTTCTCCGCCGTCATGCGAAGCGTACGCAAAAAATCGCCGTTTCCGCGAAACACCAGATGCAGCAGAAAAAAGATACACGCATTGCACACCAGCGCCGAAACCCACACAGCAGCCCTGATCCCGGCCGCCTTTTTGCTGTTGTCACGGCAATACGGCAGATCCGCTATTGAAATACTGATTGCCGAGACAGCAAAGTAAATCGCGACAAGGCATATGACAGCTATTACAAACGACATATCTTATATCACTTCACTTAAATATACTTAACATTTAAATATAATTATATATATTTTTTATATTGATGTCAAGGTAATAAACGGTGAATACAATGAATTTCTAAATATTTATTTTTTTATTTTTTTCAAGAGAAAGCCTTTTCTTTTTCGGACAAAAAAAGCATCTGTGCCTAAACGCAGCTGCGAAAAATACTCAGTATTTGAATGCATCGACAAACTTTTCAATGGCCTCCCGGTTATCTTTGTCCGTCAAGGGAACATAAAGCACCGTGTTTTCAATATAGCAAAGCATCATGTACTGGCCGTTGGTGATAACTGTGCTCTTTGCGTAATTCCTGCCGTTGGACACATTGCCCGACCACGAATTGCCTTTCGCTTCGTCCATCACCTTGGTCTGCGCCTGAAACAGTTCCTTTGCGCTGTCCACGTCAGTGATGATGTAGAATTCTATCTGATACGATTTGTCCGAGGGAGCGGCAATGGTAGCTTCTTTGATCTGAGGCGCGTTGATATACTGATCGGTCACGTCATAGACCACATATCCCTTTGCATTGGCCAGCGCCTTGAAGCCGGCCGTATCAGAGGGCGTTTTTTTGCAGGATGTAAGCAGCGCAATCATCAGTGCTGACAGCAAAACCATAGACAAAGACCTAATTGTCTTTTTCATTATCATTATACCTCTCTCAAAATGTTATAACCGATTATCCTCAGAGAACAGTCAATAATTGATCTCTTTCAGGAAGGTTTCGATCGCGGTTTTGTTGGAGCTGTCAGTAGAGTGAACGTAGATAACTGTATTATCGACACGCTCAATCATCATGAATTTACCGTACATTTCCAGTTTGTAGACTTCATAATTCTTGCCGGAATCGGTGGTTTCAAAGCTCTCGTCGCCCTTCATCATGATAAAATTGCTTCTATTGCTGTCATAGAAGGATTTAGCGACGGCCTCGTCATTCAGCTCGTAGTATTCTATCTGAAAGGCCTTATCCTGCGGTGAAGCCAGCGTCACCAGCTTTACATAATCATACGCGGCAAAAAAGTCCGTTCCGTCCTGGACAATATATCCCTTCTGTTGGGCTGCCGATTCAAAAGCACCGGTGGACACCGGATCTTTGGATTGGCTGCATCCGGTCAGCAATGCAAAAGTTAAAGTGAACACGGCCAGCAGGCACACTGCTTTGACTTTAAAGATACTCATAAATAATGCTTCCTCTCAAAAAAGAATTAGAATTACCTGACTTTATTTTATCAAAATGCTGTTTATTTGTCAAGAATAAATATAGGAATTTAGAAGAATCAGACCGCGGTCATCGAACATAATGAATATTGAAAACCCCCTGGTCATTCTGCCGGAAATGAGCAGGGGGCATCCATCAGCTTACCTTTGTAAATTCCAGCTTTCTGCCTTCGTTGTTGAAGGCGATTTTCTCGCCGTCAAAGGTGAATTTTTCTTCCTTTCCGTCATGGGAAAATGTCATTTTTCTCAGGTTATATGTGAATTCAATCTGCTCATCGATAAAATCCATCACTGCGGTGCCGTCGGATTTTACCTCCAACGAGGCCGACAGCCCTAAAGCCTTCATTGAGTCGATCTGTTCCTGTGTGAGGCTGATTCCGACGCCCTCCGCCTTGGAAAGCTCGTATTTGCCAACGAATTTATCCTGACTGACACCGCTGCATGAAGCGAGTGAAAGAACAAAAAGAAATGTAATAACAATGCCCGCTATTTTTTTCAAGGTAAAACAGCTCCTTAAATATAATTCTGTACGGCCCGTAATAAACCGGCATTTATCCGGCCGGAAACATCGCCGGAATACATCCGGCGACATGAGAATCAGGCTCTTACTCTTTCACGGCAAGATATTTCTCCCCCGTTGTCGACGACTTTACGCTGCCGCCGGTCGCGTCGGCGAGCTTTTTGTCAAATCCGGCAAGCTGCTCCCGCGTCATGGCAAAGGCAATATCCACACTCTCCCCGAAGGAAGTATCGCTGATACTGCCGCCGCATTCAGGTATCAGCGTGGCAAGTCTGCCGTATTGGCTGTAATCGCAGCGGAGACAGCAGAGAAGGGACATCCGCATCGTGACGATTCCCGCAGCGGCAATGCCAATGGAAGCGGCGTGGCTGTAAGCCCGCACAAGTCCGCCGCCGCCCAGCAGAATGCCGCCGAAGTACCGCGTCACCACCACAGCGCAGTCGGTCAGACCAGACTTCTGAATGACCCCCAGCACCGGCATCCCCGCCGTGCCCGAAGGCTCACCGTCATCGGAATAGCGGCAGACATTGCCTTCCCGCAGACAGTAGGCATAGACATTGTGCTTTGCGTCCCAGTGCTTCGATTTTATCTCCGAGATGAAATCAAGCGCTTCCCTCTCGCTGATGACGGGACGGACATACCCGATGAACCGCGAGCGTTTCTCGGTGAATTCATCCTGCGCCGCCTCTCTGAGCGTCCTGTATTCGTCCATCAATTGATCTGCCCTCCTTCGCTGCAAGCGACTTACCTATAATAACATATACTATCACATTTTGCCTTTCATGTCAATCACGGATTGAAAACCGCAAAGGCGCATTGCCAAAAACCAAAACGCCTGTCGGCATACAAGATGAAACCGACAGGCACAAAGGGGTTAATTGAGTTCATGATTGGCGAAAGGCGGGGAATGGATTACTTGCTCTGCTTGTCCGCGAGGAACTTGTAGCAGAATGCCGCCAGAGCACCGCCCACGAGAGGAGCGACGATAAAGACCCACAGTCCTTTGAGCTGATCGCCGCCGACGATAACGGAAGGTCCGAAGCTGCGGGCAGGATTGACCGAAGTGCCGGTGAAATGAATGCCAAGCAGGTGAACCAGTGTGAGAGACAGACCGATGACGACACCGGCCACCGAGCTGAAGCTCTCTTTGGAGGTAACGCCTAAAATAGTGAGCACAAAGACAAAGGTCAGTATCACTTCGACCACAAAGGACTTCGCCCAGCCATAATTTGCAATGGTATTAATGCCGAGGCCGCTCTCTTTGCCTACGAGGTAAGCAAGCACGCCTGCGCCGGCGGTCGCGCCGAGGAACTGGGCGATGACATAGCCGATGAAGTCCTCAACAGACATCTTCTTGCTGATGAACATTGCGAGGGAAACGGCCGGATTGATGTGACAGCCGGAGATATTGCCGATGGAATATGCCATTGCTACAATGACGAGACCGAACGAAAGTGCCACAGCGAGATACCCTGCTCTGGTAACACAGCCCAACACACAGGCTGTGCCGCAGGCAAAGAGCACCAGCACGAACGTACCGATAAACTCGGCCAAATACTTCTTGATGGATTCGTTTTCTTTCATGTGAAAAACCTCCTTAGATTGAAGAAAATTATATTGTATGAAGGCAGGATAACCACCCCTGCGCTTCATAAAATTACGAGTGAATTACAGCATGTCCGCCAGATCGAGAACAAGGCGTTCGCTCTTTTCCCAGCCGAGGCAGGGGTCGGTGATCGACTTGCCGTAAACGCCGCCGTCAACACTCTGGCTGCCGTCCTCGATATAGCTCTCTATCATCAGGCCCTTCACCATTCTGCCGATGTCGGCATTATGCCTGCAGGAATGCAGAACTTCCTTTGAAATGCGAATCTGTTCCAGATATTGCTTGTTGGAGTTGCTGTGGTTGACGTCGACGATAACCGCGGGATTGAGAAGGTTGCGCTGCATGTACATATCGTGAAGCAGAATCAGGTCTTCGTAATGATAATTCTGCATCGCCCTGCCGTGCTTGTTGACCGAACCGCGAAGAATGGCGTGTGACAGGGGATTTCCCTCCGTTTCCACTTCCCATCCTCTATACAGGAAGGTGTGACTGAGCTGCGCCGCCTTGATGGAATTGAGCATAACGCTGAGATCGCCGCTGGTGGGATTCTTCATGCCGACAGGCACGCGTATGCCGCTCGACGTCAGTCTGTGCTGCTGGTTCTCTACCGAACGCGCTCCCACCGCGATATAGGAAAGCAGGTCGCTGAGATAGCGGTAATTTTCCGGATAGAGCATTTCATCCGCGCAGACAAATCCGGTTTCCTCAATGGCACGAAGGTGCAGACGGCGGATAGAAATAAGGCCTTCGAGCAGATCAGGCTTCTTGGTGGGATCGGGCTGGGTTGCCATGCCCTTGTAGCCCTCGCCGGTGGTGCGCGGCTTATTGGTGTAGATGCGCGGGATAATGATGATCTTGTCCTTTACCTTCTCCTGCAAGCCCACAAGCCTTCCGATGTAATCCATGACGGAAGTCTCGTTGTCGGCGGAGCAAGGCCCGATAATGAGCAGGAATTTATCGCTGCTTCCTGTAAATACGTCGGCAATCATCTGATCACGCTCCGCTTTGATAGCGGCGCATTTCTCGGAAATGGGAAACTGTTCTTTTATCTCCTTGGGAATCGGGAGCTGTCTTAAAAAATTCATCGGTCGTCTGTTCCTTTCAATAATAGATGAGTGAGGTGATAAGTATAATTTAGCGATTTAAAGCGCAACACTTATTACAACATTATAATACACAAGCGACCGAATTGCAAGTGTTTTTTATCTGATTTCGTTTCGCTGACAGAATCCGTCGATGACCGCTCCGATCAAATCGGCTTTGACCAGCATGGACTGCCATTTCAGCGGAATTCCTTCCACACCGTACAGCAGTCCGGCAAGCGCACCCGCGACGCAGGCGGCGGTGTCTGTGTCCTTGCCGAAATTGACCGCCCTCAGAACGCAGTCGCGATAGCTGTCGGTATTCAGCAGACACCAGACGGCACATTCGAGCGTATCCACCACATACCCCGAGCTTTTTATGTCCTTCTCGGGAAGCGCAGCGAACCCGGAAGAAAGCACGCGGGAGTAGTTGATGATTTCTGACGCGTATTCCTCCCCCGAATAGAATTTCTCCGCAGTCCGGATTCCTTCGTAAACCGAGGACTTGTCCGCTCGTTGAATCAGCGCAAGGGCTATGCATGTAAATAGTCCGCAGCCCATCTGGGAACGCATATGCGCGTGCGTGAGAGAAGACAGCCGGTGGCTGAGTCTGACGGCTTCATCCGCAGACAGCCCGTGCGCGTCAGCGTACAATGCGGCGGGTATGATCCGCATGAGCGAACCGTTGCCGTTGCTGTAGGCGTCGTCCAGCCCGGATTCCGTCGGCTTGCCGCCCTGTGCATAACGCATGAGCGCCAAACGGGTTGTGTTTCCGATGTCAAAGCAGCTCCCGTGCGGCGTGTAATCTCCGTCATCTACCCAGGAGAGAAACGCCTTCATAATCGCGTCATAATCCAGCGAAGGATCCAGCTTATCCAGCGTGCAGAGAATCATCGTTGTGTCGTCCGACCATGTGCCGGCGGGCTGGTGATAGGTGCCGTTACCCACCATATCGGTCGCGGGACGGCGCCTCATTTCTTCACAGGAAAGGAATTCATAGGGAACGCCGACCGCGTCGCCAATGGCGGCGCCGAACACGGCTCCGCGTATTATTTCAACCGTAACATTCATCTCTATCATTCCCTCCAATTTAAATTCACATTATTATTTTACATCTCAATACACAATAAGTCAAGATTATTCTGCAAAATTTTAAGATGTTTGCACAAAAAAATTACTGTGTCAGATGAGCCAGCTCGTCCTTGAGTTTGCCGAGAATCCGCTTTTCGAGCCTTGAAATATACGACTGGCTGATTCCAAGCATGTCGGCAACCTCCTTCTGGGTGTGTTCCTCATAGCCGAACAGTCCGAAGCGGAGCGACATGATGAGTCTTTCGCGGCTTTCCAGACGGTTGACCGCCTTCAGCAGCAGGTCGCGTTCGTTTTCCTCCTCGATGCCGATGCTCACATTGTCCGGATCGCTTCCTAAGACGTCCGAGAGAAGAAGCTCGTTGCCGTCCCAGTCCACATTCAGCGGCTCGTCGATGGATATTTCCATTTTTGCCGATCCGGTCTTGCGCAGGTACATGAGAATTTCATTTTCAATACAGCGGGAAGCGTATGTGGCGAGCTTAATGCTTCGTTCGGGTGAGAATGTGTTGACCGCCTTGACCAGTCCGATCGTGCCGATGGAAATCAGATCCTCAATGCCCACTCCGCTGGATTCAAATTTCTTGGCAATGTAAACCACAAGCCGCAGATTGTGGGTGATAAGCGGCTCCCGCGCGGATTCGTCCCCGCCGATAATGCGCGCGAAAATCTCCTGTTCCTCCTCCGGTTCCAGCGGAGCGGGAAGTGTCTCGGGGCCGTTTATGTAATGAATTTCCTGTTTTGGCGCGAATAATTTCGCTGCTATGCGTGCCATCTTCTCTGTAAGATTTTTGAATATATTCATTATCTTCATTTTATTATGATCCTCTCATTGACCTTCTAATATTTTTGGGTTTATGATGCCGTCGTATTCGCTTTCCAGTGTGTCAGAAACCGCAACGTAACATTCGACGCTGTTTCTGCGCCTGCCGACACGAAGCTCGACACTCTGGGGACGGAACGCGCAGAGCAGTCCTTCTCCGCCCAGTGCGGAATAAGGAATCACCCGCAGATTGCCGTTGCTCTGCTCCGTGGGGAATCCTTTTGGGATCACCCCGCCGAGCGCGTTTCTTCGCGCGACAATCACCGGCAGCCCCGAAAAGGGCTCTGTCAGCAGATTGCCCGTATCGTACATCAGACGCAGGGAACGCTCGTTTCCTTCGCACCGTATCACAGCGCTGCATTCCCCCGACCGAAGCTCCAGCCGGCGGCAGATTTTACCCGCAAGCGTGATGATCGTATAGCAAACGACTGTGACAAAGATGACGAAGGCCGGAGACAGACTGAAATATACCGTTCCGTTGCGATAATACATTCCCCTCGGCGCGACAGTCAGCCACAGCGCCAGCATAGCGCCGCCGAAGCCGAAGGTCACGGCACAGGTGACAAGCAAATAACGCCCGAACACCCGGATATTTTTCATTCTGAAAGCAATCAGAAGCATTGCCGAGGAAATCGCCAACTTGATGAGTATTTCAATGAAAAAATCCATCGGCGGCAAAAACAGCGTCAGCGAGCACGCCGCGCCGAATGCCGCTCCTAAGCAAACCCGCGTGCGGCTGAATGACGACTTCGTTATTCTGCCGACAGACAGCAGCAGGAAGTAATTGATAAAGAAATTCACCACCAGCAGCACGTCCGCGTAAACCGTCTGTTTCAACTTTTCCTTGACCTCCCCTGTTTTTTGTTCTCACATCATTATAGAACCATATATATTTTCAATTCTGTCGGAATATGTCAGACGAAAAAAATCCCTTCCCACTTTTCGCCCTTTTCCACTTCAACCTGTGATTCATATTCCATCGTTAATACTCATATACATGCAGGGAATAAAACAACGGCAGCGAATAGTAAAAAAACACAAGAAGCTGTCCTCAGGAAGGCAGAGCGAAAAATGACAAGATTCAAGCCAGAAGGAAAGATACTAAATACCGAAAGTAATATGGAAGCAATGGCCACTCCCTCCGCGTTGATTGCCGCAATGGAAAACGGCAGCATATTAGAAGCAAAAGCAACGGTCTGCGACAGCAGCCATAATCTGATTGTGGATTTAGGCTGCATGAACGGGGTGATTCCCCGCGAGGAATGCGCCCTCGGTATCGCGCAGGGCACCACCCGCGATATAGCCATAATCTCCCGCGTGGGAAAGCCCGTCTGCTTTGTCGTCACTAAAATCTGCTCTGACCGCCACGGGATTCCCTACGCGACGCTCTCCCGCAGGGCCGTCCAGCAGCAGTGCATGGAGCAGTATATTTCCGCGCTGAAATGCGGAGACGTCATCGACGGCAAAGTGACCCACCTCGAGCAGTTCGGCGCATTCGTTGACGTGGGCTGCGGAATTCCGTCGCTGATGAGCATAGACACCATGTCTGTGTCACGAATTTCTCACCCCTCCGACCGCTTCACCGTGGGAATGGAGATCAAAGCCATCGTCAGGTCAAAGGAGCCGGGCGGCAGAATATCGCTGAGCCACCGCGAGCTTTTAGGTACATGGGCCGAAAACGCGGCGCTTTTCAACATAGGCGAGACTGTGACCGGAATCGTCCGTTCCGTGGAGGAATACGGCGTTTTTGTCGAGATAACGCCCAATCTCGCCGGACTCGCCGAAAAGCGCGAAGGCATAGAAGCCGGCTGTGGCGCGAGTGTCTACATCAAGAGCATTATTCCCGAACGCATGAAAATAAAGCTGGTTCTGGTGGACACTTTCCGATACGACTCTCCCCCATCTCCGCCCAGATACTTTTTCACCGGCGACCATATGGACAGATTTGTCTATTCCCCCTGCTGCTCCGACAAATTTATAGAAACAAAATTCAATTAACAAGGTTGAAGGGCAAGGTAGAAGGTAGGAGGTTGAAGGTTGAGAGTTGAAGGTTGAAGGTTGAAGGTAGGAGGTTGAGGGTTGAAGGTAGGAGGTTGAAGCGTGTAATGAGAAAAAAGTGGAGTTAAGCGATTCATCCCGCTTAACTCCACTTTACTGTTTGGCAATCAAACACCATATGATTCTTTGTATTTACAGAAAGGACTGATTTCAGACGGATGAGGTTAAGATTAAAAACCTTCAACCTTCACCTTTCACCCTTCAACCTAATTTGCCTTTCACCATTCAAACTGATTGGCAACCCTGATTTCATTCAATTGTTGTAAACGTGGTCGATATTGAGGGCACGGTTCACGGCGCAGACGACCGCTTTGATGGAAGCGATGTTGATGTTGCTGTGAACACCTACGCCGAACACGTTGGCGCCTTCGGGAGTGAGCAGTTCAACATAGGCGCAAGCCTTTGCGTCGGCGCCGGTGCCGATGGCGTGCTCATAGTAATTGATGAATTTGAAATTGGGGATTCCCTGCTTTTTCAGCGCGTCAAAGAACGCGTCAATCGGGCCGTTTCCCGAGCCTTCAATGGTGATCTCCTGATTGTGGCATTTCAACGTGCCCTTGAAGGTGGTCACCGACTCTTCATCGTTCTCCGCCACTGTGTTGTAAAGCTCATGCTTACCGAGGGCGTAGGGCGAACGGGCGTGGAGATACTGCTTGTCAAAGAGCATGAATATCTCCTGTGGCGACAGTTCCTTCCCCTTGGCGTCGGCTTCCTTCTTGACGTAGTAGCCGAATTCGGGATGCATACCCTTGGGCATATTGTAGCCGAACATCTGCTGCATGACAAACGCGGCGCCCCCTTTGCCCGACTGGGAGTTGATTCTGATGATAGGCTCGTATTCTCTGCCCACGTCGGCGGGAGAAATCGGCAGATAGGGAACCTCCCACTTGTCGCTTCCGCTTTCCGCCATATAGTCGGTGCCCTTCTTGATGGCGTCCTGATGGGAACCGGAAAACGCGGTGAACACCAAATCACCGGCGTAGGGAGTGCGCTCATGCACATGCATTCTGGTGCATTCCTCGTAGATCCTGCGTGTGCGCTTGATGTCGCTGAAATCCAGCATCGGGTCAATGCCCTGGCTGAACATATTCAGCGCGACGGTGACAATATCGACGTTACCGGTGCGCTCACCGTTGCCGAAAAGGGTTCCCTCGATACGGTCGGCGCCCGCCAGCAGCGCAAGCTCCGCGTCGGCGACGCCTGTGCCGCGGTCGTTATGCGGGTGAACGCTGACGATCACCGCCTCGCGGTTGTCGATGTTGCGGCAGAAGTATTCAATCTGATCGGCAAAGATGTTCGGGGTGGAGAGCTGCACGGTGGAGGGCAGATTGAAGACGATCGGGTGCTCCTTGTCCGCGCCGATTGCCTTGGCGACTTCGTTGCAGATCGACACGGCAAATTCCGGCTCGGTTCCCGAAAAACTCTCGGGACTGTATTCAAAGCGGATATTCATGCCGGTGGTGTCCATTTTATCGGTCAGCTCACGGATGAGCTTGGCGCCGTTGACAGCTATTTCGGTGATGGCGTCCATATCCTTGTGGAAAACCACCTTGCGCTGGAGCGTAGAGGTGGAATTGTAGAAATGCACAATCACATTCTTGGCGCCGTCAATCGCTTCAAAGGTCTTGCGGATGAGATGCTCTCTCGCCTGCACCAGCACCTGAATGGTCACGTCATCGGGAATGAGATTGCGCTCGATCAGCGCACGGAGAATTTCGTATTCGGTTTCGCTGGCCGACGGGAAACCGACTTCTATCTCTTTGAAGCCGACTCTCACAAGCTCGCGGAACATCTTGATTTTTTCCTCTAAGTTCATCGGGTCAACGAGCGCCTGATTGCCGTCACGCATATCAACGGAACACCATACCGGCGCCTTTTCGATGAGATTGTCGGGCCACTTGCGATCCTTCAGCTGTGTCACACGTCCGAAAGGAGTGTATTTTTCAAATCCTTTCATAATAATGCCTCCTGCAATAAGAATAAAATGATAAAATACAAAACTGAACGCCTGACTATTACGCAATTCAAAGGCAACAAAAAACGCCCCGCAACCGCATCAATCAACACGGAATGCAGGGGCGAAGAATATTTTTAATCAGTCAAAAACATTCTACACGGTACCACCCTGATTTTGGCGCAATCCTTCATCAAAGAATAACGCCCTCAGTGAGCCTCTATCAAGGCTCCGGCAAGTAACGCTGCCGGGACGTTCCGACCTACCATTTTTAACAATCGGACGGAAAACTCCGGGATGAGTTATACACACAGCTCGTGACATCGGCTTTTCAGCAGCCGCCGACTCTCTGAGACGCCGAGACAGTGTCTTGTTCCCTTCACAGTCTTTTTGGTATTCAGCTTTATAACTTTATAACAATTATATCAGCACTTTGGAATTTGTCAAGGGGATTTTGGAAAATATTTATTTCCCATAAACATATCTTGCGGCGTCCTCTTCACTGATATTGGAATTTTCCACAATTTTTTGAATAATATCCTCATCCGACATGCCCATGGACCTCAGAATATTACTCATCATCAGAACAGTCTGCCGGACGCCCTGCTCGACGCCTTGTTCTAATCCCTGCTCTAATCCCTGCTCTAATCCCTGCTCTAATCCCTGTTCAATGCCTTCTTCATAACCTTCCAGTCGAATATCCTGAATCGCCTTGCACATGTTGACACTCTCCTCACTTTCGTCAATTTTAATCTCCGTTCCTGTCACGGCTTTTATCACTTTCGCCGTATCATACTCCATCGCTTTGAACTTTTCGTCCTGCTCCACCAGTTCACACAATTTGTTCTTGTCCTGTGAATATTTTACGAAAAGCATGACTTCTTTTAAATCAGTCTTAAGCTTTTCCGCGTCGTCACTCGTCAGCGCCTCCGGAGCAATCAGGTTCATCCGGTAATTTGCCGCGTATTTCAAAATGCCCTCTTTTTTTACAGCAAACATATCGTGAAGTGACATGGGAGCATCCCAGCGCTTAGCCCCGAAGTATATCACAAGGGTAATCACGGGGATCAGTCTGTCGCTCCTGCGGAAGCCGGATAAATACTCGCCCGAAGTCGGCTTGTCGGCTTCCTTTGCGCTCTTATGTTCTTTCGCTGCGGCGCTTACCTGGGAAGAATATTGCAGCGCGTCGTACAGCATACTCCGCACCGGCATGGCGTAGTGAATATCAGACTGATTCTCCACTCCAAGCAGCAGATACGCCGCGTCTTCATCTCTCTTTATCACCCATTGCTTGAATACATCCCTGTATCTCTGCACCGGAGTCTGCACTCCGTCCGTTCCGAAGGGCAAAGCAATTGCCGCGGTGTCTATCTCACGCAGTTCTTCCGGCTTGATAACCTGTTCGCCGTCATATATCAGAAAATTGAAAGCGTCCGCAAAAATATCCGGGCGCTCCATAAACGCCTTCGTCAGCGTGTCTTTTTCGTTTGCCATCGGTATCACCGCCTCATCGCCGTATTGTCAGGACACTAATCCCACATCAGCATGTGTCCGCTTTCCAGTGCTTCTCCGCACTCGGGACAATCCACCGGTTCGCTGTCTGTCAGGCGCATGACTTCCTTCATAGGCTTGCCGCATTTCCGGCATATATGCGCGTGAGACTCCACAAGCTCAAATTCGTCCATATCGGGGCCGAAAAGATCGTCCTCCGAATCACGGCCGGCATCCTTCGGCCTGTAAAAATCAAGACTGCTCTCACATTCGACAGCGCGGCATTCGGGACAGTAATAGATATTATTCATCGCGTCGATGCAGCCATTGGGATACTGCTCAAACAATTCCTTCAACCGCTGACCGTGCTTTCCCTGCTTTGCTTCCTCTGTCTTTTCGCGGAGCACCTCGTTGTACATCATTCCGCAGCCGGCAAACAGATTGCGGGAATACCCGCATTTTTTGCATACAAGTGAATAACCGATTCCCATTTCTTACTCCTTGTCCCTCACGCAGAACGCTGAGACCGCAAACACAACGAACATTATACCCATCGCAATGACGCTGTAAAGAAGTCCCTTGCCGGCGGTGAGCCAGCCGGCGTATTTTCCGAGCATCGGCACGGAAAAGCCTGTGCCCTTGCCCGCGATTTTGGAATAGGGAATTGCGGCGCTGCCCGACTTCGCCTGGACGGTGATTTTTGAAGCAGCCGTATCGTTGGCAGTCACCTTTGAACCGACCGCTGTGCGACCCCTGTAATAAAGCGCGACATCGCCGGCAGTCAGATCGCTGGCGGATACCTCCTGCACAAAAGCAAGAGAGCCGTCTTTGTAGATGCTGTCGGCATTGGTTCCCTTTACGGGACAGGCCGAAAAGCCGAGCAGCGGCAGAACACCGAAAAACGCAATCAGCACGAGACATTGCAGTACAAGCAGTAAACCGGATATTGCTCTGATAATTCTGGCGATCATTTTTACAGAACTCCTTTTGTTTTTGTATAATTTACATTATTATTATAATGGCTGTCGTGCCGAAATGCAAGCAATATTTCAATTATTTTCTACGTGTATGCGCTTATACGACAGTCGGCCTGCCAGTTGCGCAGAAAAAAATACTTCTTGCGCAGATTCGCTTGCAATCGAAAAAAATAAAATGTATCATATAACCATGAGAAACAAAAGGAAGTGATCGGTTGAAAATCACGCTGGATCAGATCGAAAGCGGCGAGAACGAGGTTATTATCAAATTTCGCGAAATGACCCGCGAAGTGGAGGACGTCATCCGCGTCGCAAGCGGTGACGAGGAAAAAATCCTTTGCATAAGCGACGATTCAAAATATATGCTCCCCGTCAGAAGCATTCTGTACGCGGAAAGCGTAGACAGAACCACCTATCTGTATACGGCCGACGGCGTTTACAGGGCGCCGTGTTCGCTCCAGACGCTCGAAATGATGTACTCGAACAAAGGTTTCTTCCGCTGCTCGAAGTCCATGATTCTCAACATCTACCGCATTTCTGAGCTGAAAAGCGAATCGGGCGGCAGGATCAACGCTGCGATGGAAAACGGAGAACGGGTCATTATTTCACGGAGCTACGCCAAGGCGTTCCGCCGTAAACTGAAAAGAGAGGAGTGATTATCTGTGAAAGAGAAGTTCAAAAAAGCCATGAAAAAAGCGCTTGTCAATGAAATCCTCATTGACTTCAAGGCGTGCGTGTATTTCTTCTGCGTGGTATTTTTCTGCTGCGTCGCGCAGCTCTGCGATGGAAGGCAAAGCGTCAGGATCATCACGCTGCTGGAGATCGTTCTGACCAATTACGTCATCTGCTATGTGCAGACCTATCTGTTCAAGGACTTTGACGAATCCGACCGCTTCGGCAAAAATGAAGCCGCGGGAATTCTGATGTGTACATTCCTCTACACCGCCGCCAGTCTGCTGTTTAACTGGTTCGGAGGAAGCGAGATCGTCACCGCACTTTTCGCGCTGTATATCATCTTCACATATGTCTGCGTGATACTGTGCTATATCGTCAAAAGAAAACTGGATACCAGGCAGCTCAACAAGCTGCTGAATCATTACAAACAAAACGAAGGGAGAGATTCGCGTGAACGCTGAAAACAGCTGCGCAATTGCAATTCAGAACCTGACCAAAACCTACGGAAAAAACCGCGGTATCGAAAACGTCACCTTTGAAGTGGCGAAGGGAGAAATCTTCGGCTTTCTCGGGCCGAACGGCGCGGGGAAATCCACCACCATCCGCTGTCTGTTAGGGCTGATCAAGCCCATCAGCGGCAGCGCGGAGATCTTGGGCTGCGACATTGTCAAAGACCACCGCGAGATCATGAAACGCATTGGCTACATTCCCTCCGAGACTATGTTCTATCCCTCCATGAAGGTGAGCGAGGTAATCAAATTCGCCGCCGACGTCCGCGGAATCAACTGCGCGGAAGAAGCCGCAAAGCTCTGCGAACGGCTCAAGGTCGACACAAAAAAGCGAATTGACGAGCTGTCACTCGGCAATCGCAAGAAGGTCGGCATCGTCTGCGCCATGCAGCACAAACCGGAGCTGTTTATCTTCGACGAGCCGACATCGGGACTTGACCCGCTGATTCAAGCGGAATTCTTCGAGCTGGTGAAGGAATACAACCGGCAGGGAGCAACCTGCTTCCTGTCGTCGCATGTGCTTTCGGAGGTAAGAAAGTACTGTCACAGGGCAGCCATTATCCGCGAAGGCAAGCTGATTGCCTGCGACACCATCGAAAACCTCGCCCACACCGGCGCGAAATTCGTCCGTGTGGAAGGTACCAACGCTTTGCAGCTTGAAGGGATGAGCAAGGTCACGCCAACCGACAACGGTGTGGAATTCGTTTACAGCGGCGACATGAACGCCCTGCTGAAAGCGCTTTCCGCCACGGAAGTAAAAGACCTCAGCATCGAAGAACCGTCGCTCGAGGATGTATTTATGCAGTACTATGATTAAGGAGGTTTTAAAAGATGACCTTATATAGACACGAACTGAAATTAAACCGCATGAGCTTTGTGATCTGGCTGGTGGGAGTGCTGGCGATGTCAGCGGGCTGTATATTCCTCTTTCCGATGATCGACGATTCCATGGCGGAAATGTCGGACGCGTTCGCCTCCATGGGCGGCTTCTCGGCGGCATTCGGAATGGACAAACTGGCAATCACTACGCTGGAAGGCTTCTTCGGAGCGGAAATCGGAACCATCTTCGCACTCGGCGGAGGGATGTTCGCTTCGCTGATCGGCATTTCCGCGCTGTCCAAGGAGGAAAGCAGCCACACTGCCGAATTCCTGCACACGCTCACTCTCAGCCGCAGCAAAATAGTCACCGGAAAGCTATTCTCCATCCTCACCTTAATCGCCGCTTTCGACATAATCGCCCTCGGCGTATTTGTCGGTTCGGCGGCTATGATCGGCGAATCGCTCAGCATGAAGTGTCTGCTCTGGTACATCGCCGCACAGTTCGCGGCACAGACAGAGCTTGCTTCCATCTGCCTTGCTTTGTCGGCGATCTCCAAGAAAAGCAGCTTCGGTTTAGGTATCGGCACAGCGCTTGTGCTTTATGTGCTGGATATTGTGGCGCGCATCACAGAGCAGGCGGAATTCCTCAAATACATCACCCCGTTCAGCTTCTCCAATGCCACGGACGTATTTGTCAACAACGGTTCCATCGAAGCCGTTCCTCTCTGTATAGGTCTTTGCGTGACAGTGATCAGCATTGTGGCGGCGTATGTCGTCTATAATAAGAGAGATATAGCCGCGTAATCCCTGCCGTGAAAGAACATTTCCCCATCGTCCTCATATTATGTAATGCGAGGTTATCAATCAACCTCCAATAATCCAAAGGGAGGACATATTCAATGGGTGACAAAAATGCACAATGCATGGGTGGAAACACTCAGACTCTCGGCGAGAGGGCAGCCCAGTGCGGCAGACGCGACTGCTTCAAGGAGGCAGTCTGCATCAACGCCGGAAGGGTTTACGACGCCTGCCGCGACAGGGAATGCCTGGAAGACCTGCAGGTTTTCTTTGTGGAGCGCGATCAGGATGTCATCAATAACGCACTCGGCGTGCGGCTTAAGGCTGCCGACGTGGTGAACGTAGTGATTGACACGGAGCCTGTTCCCTTCAACAGAGGATATTATTCCGTCGACATTACCGTTTACTTCTGCGTCAAGTTAGATGTAAGCATGTCGCCGATCAGTCCGTCGTGCGAAGTGAGAGGTCTTTGCGTCTACAACAAGAAGGCCATTCTTTACGGCAGTGAAGGCAGCGTGAAGGTATTCAGTTCCGACTATGTGGGCGGCGACGACGACGAGCAGAACATGCCGGCGGGCAACCTGCCCAAGGCCACCGTACAGATTGCCGAACCGATAGGCCTGGGAGCTAAGATCGCTCCGGTGTGCGAATCGCATTATCCCTGCTGCTGCGTGCCGAACCGTGTGGCGAGAATGTTCGCGGGGAGTTTCGACCACAGGCTTGCGGAGAAGGGTGTCAAAGTTACGCTGGGTATCTTCATGATCATTCAGCTGGAGAGACAGGTGCAGATGCTGGTGCCGGTTTACGATTTCTGTATGCCGGATAAGATCTGTGTAGATTCGGGCAGCGAGAGTCCGTGCGAGCTTTTCAAGAAGATCAGCTTCCCGGCGGACGAATTCTTCCCGCCGAAAGCAGGAGATCTGCACTGCAGTGAGGCACAGATGATGCGCGGGCAGAGTGCGGGCGCAGGAAACTGCGGCTGCGGTTGCGGATGCGGAAATTAAAAAAGGAAGAATAAAAGAAAAGAAAATAAAGAAAAGCGCGCAGCGCCAATTATGGGGTGCAGGGGGCAAGGCTCCCTGCCAGGGGCCTGGGAGGCGCTGCCGACCGAGCAAGACCAGCCCGGAAGCGCAACAGCCTTCGGCGAACACCGACGGGCGAACCCCACAAACAAGACCACCCCTGACAATCGAAAGGGCAGGCGAATACAGACAGGTAACACTTCCAGAAATCGCCCTACCAAGCCGATGAATCAACCCTTTGTGCTGTCGGAACGTCCGGAAGCCGCCCCAGCCAAACCAATTATCGACATCCCCCCATATTCCCCAATCGACGCACATCATCCTCTTTTTTTCCTGAATCAAATATAATAAACGGCAGCGGCACGGAAACAGCTTCCATGCGTCGCTGCCGTTTTTCTGCTCTTTAAGAAAAAAAATACAAAAAAGACTTGACTCTCACGCGGCGTAAGGGTTTATAATCAAAGCGAAAGGATGTGTTTCCGATGTGCAAAAAGCAAAAACTGCTCAGTGTCAGCGATGTGAGCCGAATGACAGGCATCAGCGTGAGAACGCTGCGTTATTATGACGGGATTGGTCTGCTGCGTCCGACGGAAGTAACGCAAGCGGGCTACCGACTCTACAACGAGGAAGCGCTGCGCCGCCTTCAGATCATTCTGCTCTACCGTGAGCTGGAATTTCCGCTCAAAGAAATCAGCGAAATGATGAGCGACAGCCGCTTTGACATGACAAGCGCGTTGGAGCGTCAGATCGAACTGCTGCAAAAAAAGAAAACGCACATCGAAAACCTGATCACCCTCGCGGAGGGAATCAAAACACTGGGAGTGAATAAATTGGATTTCAGCGAATTTGACGTAAAAAAGATCGACGAGTACGAGGAACAAGCCAAGTCAACATGGGGGACAACCCCGGCATACAAGGAGTACGAGGTTAAGTCCGCCGGCAGGACTGCCGAGGACAACCGCATTCTGGCTGTCGGACTGATGGAAATTTTTGCCGAATTCGGCAGACAGCTTTCATTGCAGCCTTCCGACGACGCTGTTCAGGCGAACGTAATCAAGCTGCAGAATTACATCACAGAGAATTTTTATACCTGCTCCGACGAAATACTTCTTTCATTAGGCCGCTTCTACAGCGGCGGCGGCAGTATGCAGCGCAATATCGACAAGGCGGCCGGTGAAGGCACCGCGGAATTTGTCTCGCAGGCAATCGAATTCCACTGCGAAAACAAGCAGAATCAGTGAGCAGCAACCGATTCATAAATCGTTCGAGAGAAATGCAGAAACCAGAAAAGGACTGCATACTTCCAGCTCAGACGTCACCACACAAAAACGCCGCGCGGATTTGCCATACCCGCGCGGCGTCTTATTATAACCGGAGAAGTAAAGAACTACCCGTTCGATTCCCCTTCATTATCCAGTTTTTCAGCCGTTTTGCTTATGTAATCGTCATCGGCGCTCTCCACGACACCTTCGGTGAGGGTTCCGTTGAATTTAGCGGTCAGGAAGAAGCTGACTGCATCGCCGCCCATTTCCTGCACATATTCATAATCGTACCATCCGAGTGTCATGGAGCCATCCTCGGCATTAAAGTCGATGATTTCCATATCACCGGTATGGAAATACATCAGCTCCGCGTAATCCGTCAGAAGCGTGATGACGTCGCGAATGCGGAAGGTTTGACACAGATCGTCGGAGTAAAGAATGTAAGACTTGCTCGACGGCTCAGAGCGCATAAAAATATAGACTTTTTTCCCAGAGATTCTTATTTCCTGCGGAGAAGCATCGGTATAATACGCGCTTTCACAGATTTTCCAGCTCTTGCCCTTATCAGATGTGTACTCGAGGTAGAATCCATGATGATTCATTCCCGAAAACGCAGGATCGCTCACTAAGAACACGCCTGTACCGGCGGCCTTGTCAAAAACGCCGGTGCCGTTTTCCTTGACAAACGTGTTGCGTTCGCTCTTGGAGACTTTGACCTTGTCGCCGCCGAACACTTTCTGCGCCTTGGATTTTTCGTATTCAAAGCCGCCGTCTTTTTTAAACATCTTGCTCACCGGCTGGTCAAATTCCACCGGCGTTTCGTCGGTATAATACCACGGGTCGCTGAGAATTGCCTGAAGTCTGGCAGCCGCGTCCTCATCCTCGGTGCTGTCCTCTTTATCCCCGCAGGCGCTCATTGCGGAAAGTGACAGCATTAACGCGAGCATGGAGGCCATCAGGCGCAGAAACGTTTTTTTATTTTTCATTTTTCACCATCTCATTCTATTGACTGAATAGATTATCCAACCATAATTCTGCGGTAAAGCTCTTTCAGCTCTTCCACACTTGTATCTCTCGGATTGCCCGGACGGCAGGCGTCGTCATACGCGTCCTGCGCCAGACAGTCGAGATCTTCCTCTCTGACCTTTTCGTTCTTCTCGGGAATTCCGACGTCCGCCGAAAGCTGTCTGACAGCGTCAACCGCTGCCCTTCTGTACTCTTCGACCGTCATTTCATCGACGCCCTTCACGCCCATTGCCCGCGCAATCTCGCGGTACTTCTCGCCCGTGCATTCCTGATTGTATTCCATGACGATGGGAAGCATCATCGCGCAGGCGACGCCGTGCGGCGTGTCATAATGCGCGCCGAGTGTGTGGGCTATCGAATGGGCAATTCCTAAACCGACGTTGGAGAATCCCATGCCTGCCACGTACTGCGCCAGCGCCATGCCTTCGCGGTCTTCGGGAATATTCTGCACCGCGCCGCGCAGGTGCTTTGCAATCAGGCGGATGGCTTCGAGATGGAACATATCCGTCATTTCCCACGCCGCCTTGGTCGTGTAGCCCTCAATGGCGTGCGTCAGTGCGTCCATTCCGGTCGCGGCGGTGAGCCCCTTGGGCATGGACGACATCATGTCCGGATCGACAACGGCATATTCGGGAATGTCATGCTCGTCCACACAGACGAACTTGCGTTCCTTCTCGGTGTCGGTGATAACGTAATTGATCGTGACCTCCGCGGCTGTTCCGGCTGTGGTGGGAACGGCGATTGTCGGCACAGCGTGATTCTTTGTGGGAGCGACGCCTTCGAGCGAGCGCACGTCCTCAAATTCGGGATTGGTGATGATAACGCCAATCGCCTTGGCGGTGTCCATGGACGAGCCGCCCCCTATGGTGATAATGGAATCCGCACCGCAATCCCGGAATGCCTTAACGCCGTCCTTCACGTTTTCAACCGTGGGATTGGGCTTGATGCCCGAATAGACAGTGTAAGGAATACCCGCTTCGTCCAGCAGATCCGTCACCTTCGCGGTAACGCCGAATTTTACAAGATCCGGGTCGGAACAGACAAAAACATGCTGAAAGCCCTTCGTCATCGCAATGCCCGGTATCTCCCCTATTGCGCCCTTGCCGTGGAAGGATACTGTGTTGAGAATGATTCTGTTTGCCATAAATATTGCCTCCTTTGATGTTGTATTGTGATAGCTTTATTACTATTATATAAATATTATACCCTAAAATTTGCGTATAATAATGGATTTTCTGTTAATATTATTACAATTCTTATTGGTGTGAAATAACGCTTGTATTTCTGTGAAATCCGTGATAAAATTATTATAAACAAATATTTAAGGCGGTGAATACATGTTACTGACCCTTACCTACCGAGGAGAAAATTCGCAGGATCTTGGCTATCTGCTTCATAAAAATCCGCATCGGGCACAGCAATTCGAGCTTGCCTGGGGCAAGGCTTATGTCTTTTACCCAGAAGTAAGCAACGAATCCACTACTGCCGCGATGCTGCTTGACATCGACCCGATTGTGCTTGCCAGAGGCAAACAGGGTTCGAGGGACGGCGGCATTTTTGATTATGTCAACGACCGTCCCTATGTCGCTTCGTCCTTCATGAGCAGCGCGATCAGCCGGTTTTTCGGCACAGCGATGGGCGGCCGGTGCGACAAACGCCCGAAGCTGGCAGCACAGAAGCTCGACCTCACGGCGGTTGTCTACAATGTCAAGGACAACGGCAGCGGCGAACTTGCCAAAGAGCTTTTTGCGCCGCTTGGGTATGAGGTTTTCACCAAAAGAGAAATCCTCGACGAAAAATTCCCCGAATGGGGAGATTCGCCCTACAACACGCTGACGATTCACGGCAACTTCAGGCTGTCGGAGCTGCTCAACCATCTCTATGTGCTCATTCCCGTGTTTGACAAACAGAAGCATTACTACACCGACGAGGGCGAAATAGAAAAACTGCTCTCTCACGGCGAGGGATGGCTGGCCGATCACCCTGCCAAGGAAAAAATCGCCGCGCGTTATCTCAGCGCCAGGCGAAGCTACGCCCGCAAAGCCATTGACGCCCTTCTGGAAGCCGAAGCGGAGGAAATGGCAGAGGACAACGAACAGGAAACCACAAATGAAAACTCTTCTCCCGAAGTCCGCGAACGTGAAAGAAAAAAGGAATCCCTCAACACCATGCACATGAACACCGTCCGGGACGCTGTGCTTGCCACGGGCGCGGAATCGGTTATCGACCTCGGCTGCGGCGAAGGACGACTCACAGCTATGCTTCTTGAAGAAAAGCAGATCAAAGCGGTCGCCGCCTGCGACGTATCGGTCAGCGTGCTGGAAAAAGCCGTTTCCCGACTGAAAACCGACAGTATGCCGGAATACCGCAGAAAAAAGCTGACGCTCCTGCAGGCGTCGCTGATCTACCGAGACAAACGTTTTTCCGGCTACGACTGCGCCTGTGTGGTGGAGGTCATCGAACACATCGAGCCGATGAGAATTCCCGCCTTCGAGCGCGTTGTGTTTGAATTTGCCGCACCGAAAACCGTCATTCTCACCACGCCCAACAGAGAATACAACGCGCATTACAAATCGCTTGGCGACGACGAGCTTCGCCACACCGACCACCGCTTGCGCTGAATTCATATTTCAATGCGCTCTGTTCCTTCATTACTCATTATACAATATTAAAGTCACTAACTTTCCCCTCTCTCTTGACTTTAACAAAGAATTGATTTATAATAAGAATGTACAAATATTTTTTGTCATGATAAATATTTTTATGGTTATAGTCAATACTGGAGGTTGTTCTTTATGAAAAAAATAGAAACAAGACCGTATATTCCTTGGGAGCTTGCGGAGAAATTCATGACGGATGTGTTCGTGGCTTACGGCGTGCCGGAGGAGGACGCGAAAATCTGCACCGATGTGCTGCTCGAATCCGACCGCAGGGGCATTGAAAGCCACGGCTGCAACCGCTTCAAACCCATCTATCTCGACCGCATCAAGGCGGGAACGCTCCTTCCCGTCACCAAGACCGAAATCGTCAAGGAAACGCCCACTACCGTCGTCATGGACGCAAACAACGGCATGGGCATGGTCGCCAGCTACCGCATGATGAATCTGCTCATCGAAAAGGCCAAGACCTACGGCATGGCAGGCGGCACCATTTTCAATTCCACTCACTACGGTATCGCCGGCTATTGGACGAGCATGGCGGAAAAGGCGGGAATGATCGGCATCACCGGCACCAACGCTCGTCCGTCCGTCGCGCCGACCTTCGGCGTGGAGCCTATGATGGGCACCAATCCCATGACCTTCTCGCTGCCCACCGACGAGGAATTCGCCTTCAATTTCGACTGCGCGACCTCCATCGTCCAGAACGGCAAGATCGAGTATTACATGCGCTCCGGCAAGCCGACCCCGGCGGGACTTGTCATCACGGAGGACGGCGGCACGATGACCGATTCCGCCCAGATTCTCAAGGACATGCGCGCCGGAAAGTGCTCGCTGCTGCCTCTCGGCGGCATGGGCGAGGAAACAGGCGGCTACAAGGGCTACGGCTTCACCGCCATCGTTGAAATACTCTCGGCGGCGCTTGCGGGCGGTCCCTTCATGAAAGACCTCACGGGCAAGAATCCCGACGGCAGCAATAAGATGTTCCGTCTCGGACACTTCTTCTTCGTCATCAACCCCGAATTCTTCATGGGTCTGGACACATTCAGGCATACGGCGGGCGAAATCTGCCGCGAGCTTCGCGGAGCCGAAAAGGCGCCCGGCGCCGAGCGCATCTACACCGCCGGAGAAAAGGAATATTTGGCGTGGCAGGAGCGCAAGGACAAGGGCGTTCCGGTCGGTGAAGCCATTCAGAAGGAATTCATCGCCCTGCGCGACGAGTGCGGCCTTTCCTATAAATTCCCATTTGAAAAGTGATGTTTATTACACAGGATTTATGCCGATTAAATATCTTTGAAATATTATAAAAATTATAAAAATTCTTCCGCATCGGTTCATTTTGGAAACCTTGCGGAAGATTCTTTTATTTTTATTGTAAATTCAAGATTAACTGCCGCTATACGACGTAATCATGTTGACTTGCTTCAAGTATATTGTTATAATATTACCTGTCGAATAAGAAAAATCCACACAGACAAGAGGTGTAATCCGTTTGAAAATCATCCACTGCGCCGACATTCACCTCGATTCGGCGATGACCTCACATTCCGACCCCGAAAGCGCCCGCAAAAGACGGGGCGAGATGCTCCGCACGTTTGAAAGAATGGTGTCCTACGCCGCCCGGGAGGGCGTCAGTGCCATACTCATCGCCGGGGATCTCTTCGACGCTCCCAACACGCGCGAATTGACGCGCAACACCGTGCTTCACTGCATCGCGTCCAATCCTGCCATCGCATTCTTTTATCTGAAAGGCAATCACGACGACAACAATTTTTTGAACGGTCTGGATGAACTCGGGAAAAAGCCCTGCAATCTCATGCTTTTCGGCAGGAATTGGGGCTGCTACGAATGCGGCGGAGTGGCCATCTACGGCGCAGAACTGCACGGCGGAGACACGGCGTTTTACGACGGTCTGCAACCCGACGCGGAGAAAATCAACATCGTCATGCTCCACGGTCAGATCAGCGAGAACCCTGCCGGCGTGGAGCACGGCATAGATCTGAAGCAGCTGCGCGGCAGGAATATCGATTATCTCGCACTCGGTCACATTCACGTTCCCGGCAGCGGAAGACTCGACGACAGGGGCACCTACTGCTATCCGGGATGTCTCGAGGGACGCGGCTTTGACGAATGCGGGGAGCGCGGATTTATGCTGCTCGACATTGACGAAGAAAGCCGCATGATCACCCGCACATTCGTTCCGTTTGCGGGCCGCAAAATCGTTTCCGTTTCTGCCGACATCACAGGCTGCATGACCACGCAGGAGATGATCATAACGGCTGCCGAAGCCCTCTCCGACGCGGAATGTGATGCCTCATCCATCGTCCGGCTCGTTCTGACAGGCGAGCTTGACGCGGAATGTGAGAAGGATATTGCCTATCTCACGGCAGCGTTTGCCGAAAAATATGACTACTTCGAGACGGCAGACGAAACGCGTCTGACCGTTGACATGGACGACTATCTGCTCGACCAGTCGCTCAAAGGCGAATTTATCAGAACGGTATTCGGCGACGGCACGCTCTCCGACGAGGACAAGGCGGTCATCGTCCGGTACGGATTGCGGGCGCTTGCCGGAGAGGAGGCGGACTGAATATGCGTATCATATCATGCCGGATAGAAAACTTCGGCAAGCTGCACGATCTGGATCTGTCCTTTTCGGACGGGCTGAATGTCTTCTGCCGGGAAAACGGCTGGGGCAAAAGCACGCTCGCCGCGTTCATCAAAGCGATGCTCTACGGTCTGGACGGCAACAAAAAACGCGACCTCGACGAGAACGAGCGCAAAAGGTTCAGTCCGTGGCAGGGCGGTGTGTTCGGGGGAAAGATGGAATTCGAGGCAGGACAAAAGCGTTACACCGTCACCCGCACATTCGGCGACAGTCCCGCCAAGGACACGTTTGAGCTGCGAAACGCGGAGACGAATCTCCTCTCACAGGATTATTCCGAACGCCTCGGAGAGGAGCTTTTCAAGCTGAACAGCGCTTCCTTTTACCGGAGCATATTCATCGGGCAGAGCGACTGCCCTACCGTCTCGACCGACGATATTCACGCCAAGATCGGCGATCTTGCCGACAACACAGGCGATATGAACAGCTTTGAATCCGCCGATGAAAGGCTTCGGAAGCAGATCAACGCTCTGTCGCCACGGCTGAAATCAGGCAGTCTTTTCAAACTATCGGAGGAAATATCCGACCTTCGCCGCAGAGTCGCCGAGGGAAAGAACCTCCGCCGTGATATTTCGGAATGTGAAAACAAAATCGCCGAAACGGAACAGCAGAAGCTCTCCCGCAAAGCCGAAAGAAGTGATCTCGAGGCACAACAGACCCAGGCGATAAAGATGCAGGAATTGCTTTTTCTGCGGGGCGAATGGGACAGGCTGAAAGAATACCGTGAGAACTCCAAAAAAGCGCTCGATGAGGCTGCGGAAAAATTTCCCTCAGGCATTCCCGATGAAGAGACAGTGAAAGACAGCATTCACACGGCTGTAGAGATGAAAAGCGCCGAAAGCCTGATGCAGTCCTACCGGCTTTCGGCGTATGAAGAAGAAAGACTGGCGGGCATGAGCGTATTATCTGACAGCGAAAAACCGTCCCCGGAGGACTTCGACTTCTATTTCAGACTGGAGAAGGAATACCGCGCAGCGCACAGCCAGTACGAAAAAATCAGACTCACCGAGAGCGAAACCGACAGGTTATGGCAGCTCAGCGAGGCGTTTTCCCAAGATAAAACCAGTCCGTCAGAGCTTGCGGCCATCTGGAACAACCGCGTCAGCACCAAAAATTCACTCTTTTCCAAACGCGCTGCCTGCGACGCCATAGAGTCCTCCGCCAAAAAAGCGCGCAACGCCGCCAAAAAAAGGGTCGTTGTTCTGTGCGCAACAGGCTGTGTCCTGATTTCGCTCGGCATCACTTTCTTTTTCATTTACTCTGCCGCCTGGTTTTTATCCGCGGTCATTCTCGGCGGTTTGTTTATGTCTGTAGGTATCTTTTCCGCGGTGCTGATTATGGAAAACTTTGTCAGAAAACCGCCCGAAGAGCTTCATCAGCTCCGGAGAGAAATCATAAATGACGAGAAATTCATCGAAGAAACAGACAGCGTAATAGAGAACTACCTTTCCGCGCACGGTATGCTCTTCACAGAATCCGAAGCGGATCAGATGCTGAGCGAAATCTGCCGGGAAAAACGCGACTTAGAAGAACTCAGCCAAAAAAACGAAGCGGCCGAAAAATTCAGAATTGAAAACAACCTCCATGTGTTGGGTGAAAGTATCATGGCTTTTCTGAAAAAATACGGAACCGAGCCCGACGCGGAAAGGCTGTCGGATCAGCTTCACGAACTGAAAGAAGCCGTCGCGGAACACGAATTGCTGACGGAAAAGGTCAGGCAGTTTGAAAGCGCGCAGCAGATATACCATTCCGACAGAGCCGCCATCCGCCAATTCCTGGCGGCATACGGCTTCGACGGGAACGAAGATGTAAATGAAGCGCTTGAAGTGCTGCGCAGCGATCTCGCGGAATACGACAGGCTGGCATCCCTGCATTCGGCAGCCGATAGCGAGCTGGAAGCGTTCAAGCAGAGCCACGATATTGACACGCTGGCATCGCTCGACGCGGAAAGCATCCCCTCTCCCGAAACGCTGGGCGAAGCAATACGTCGGTGCAGTGATTCTCTGGAAACGCTCAACGGTTCGATTCAATCCCTGAAACAAACCAGGGACGAATTATACCGTCAACTCGCCTTGTGGGAGAGCGACAGCAGTGCCCTGCGTGAGAAAACAGAAGAGCAGGCGGCAGAAAAGTGCAAATACGACCGGCTGACTTTGACCAGAGTGCTGCTCAGGACGGCAAAGGAAGCCATGGTCGCCCGCTATGTAGAGCCGGTTTACAGTGCGTTCAGACGCTATCATGAAACCGTTACCGGTCTTTCCTCCGACAGATACCGCATTGACGCTGACGTCAACCTCACGGTGGAGGAGCTTGGACAGCAGCGGGACATCAAGACTCTCAGCGCCGGATACCGCGACCTGGCCGGTCTATGTCTGCGGCTCGGTCTTGCCGACGCCATGTACCGCGATGAAAAGCCCATGCTGATCATGGACGACCCCTTCACCAACCTCGACGACGAAAAAGCGTCCGCTTCAAAGAAACTGCTTCACGCAGTTTCGCAAAACCACCAGGTGATCTACTTCACATGCAGCAAAACAAGACAATAGCATATAACAAGAACGCCGCGCGAATCGGAACATTTTCCCTTCGCGCGGCGCTTTTTATTATCGGATGGAATTGTCAATCGATTCCGGCAAGCGACCTGACCACTTCCCCCGCAATGATCAGTCCCGCGACCGAAGGGACAAAAGCGACGCTGCCGGGTATCTGCCTTTTTCCCTCGGGAAGGGCTTCCTCCGAAGCGGTCGGCGTTAACGGCTCTTCCTTGGAATAAACTACTTTCAGGTGCTTTATCCCGCGCTTTTTCAGCTCACGGCGCATGACACGCGCCAGAGGACAGACCGAAGTCTTATAAATATCCGCCACTTCAAACGCGGCAGGGTTCAGCTTGTTTCCCGCGCCCATCGAACTGATGATCGGCACGCCTGCCGCCTGAGCGTTCATCACAAGGGCAATTTTACCCGTCACCGTGTCAATGGCGTCTATGACGTAATCGTATGCGGAAAAGTCAAACAGTTTTTCCGTTTCAGGTGTGTAGAAAACCTTATAGGTATGGACAACAGCGCCGGGATTAATGTCCTTAATGCGATTGGCTGCCGCATCGACCTTGTACATTCCCACGGTGGAATGGGTCGCGATGATCTGACGGTTGAGATTGGAGAGCGCAACCGTATCGCTATCGATGAGGTCGAGCGTTCCCACGCCGGAACGCGCCAGCGCTTCGGCCGCGTATCCTCCTACGCCGCCTATTCCGAATATCGCAACCCTCGCAGCGGCCAGCCGGTTCATTCCTTTGCCGCCGAGCAGCAGCCGCGTCCTTGCAAATTGTTCGTCTGTTTCGTGCATGACTCAGAATCTCCCTTCAAGGGTGAAGCTCATACCGTCCTCACCGAACACCGCGCGCAGCCGCTTCTTTGCGAGGAATTTATCCAGCGCGCGCAGCAGTGCGTCGGACGGAATCGCGTCAAAATGGAATTCCCCTGCCGAATATTCATTGTCAAAATGCAGCTCCATGCGGAATTTTTCCTTCAGCATTCGCTTAAGCTCACTGACCTCGGATATGTTTAATGTACGCATCGTTCTTCCTGCCTCGCAATTCTTTTCAAAACTTATCTTCATTATATGACAATGCCAATGCTTTGTCAACAAAATATCATATACGTGCCCGCCGATAAAATATGCAAATAAATAAATTCAAAAAACCACTTGACAAATGAAAAATACAATGCTATAATGCCTATAAAACTTATAGGTTTATAGGCATTATATAAATTGAAACAAATTAATAGAAGGAGAACACCATTATGAAAGTTTATGAAAGATTCACCGACCTTATCGGAGGCACACCTCTGCTCAGACTCAACAATTACATCGGGGACAACGCCCTCGAAGCTGACGTTTTAGTCAAGCTGGAATACTTCAATCCCGCCGGCAGCGTCAAGGACAGAATTGCCAAGGCAATGATTGACGACGCGGAGGAAAAGGGTCTGCTGAAGCCCGGTTCGGTCATCATTGAGCCCACCAGCGGCAACACCGGCATCGGCCTTGCGGCAGTCGCTTCTTCAAGAGGCTACAAGATTATTCTCACCATGCCCGAAACCATGAGCATCGAGCGTCGCAATCTGCTGAAGGCATACGGCGCGCAGCTGGTTCTGACCGAAGGCGCAAAGGGCATGAAGGGCGCCATTGCCAAGGCGGAGGAGCTTGCGAAAGAGACCGAAGGCAGCTTTATTCCCGGTCAGTTCGTCAATCCCGCCAATCCGGCGGCGCACATTGCCACCACCGGTCCCGAAATCTGGCAGGACACTGACGGCAAAGTGGATATTTTTGTCGCCGGCGTAGGCACAGGCGGCACACTGTCCGGTGTGGGCGGCTATCTCAAGAGTCAGAATCCGGATGTGAAGATCGTTGCGGTGGAACCGGCAGGTTCTCCGGTTCTGTCAAAGGGTACACCCGGGCCGCACAAGATTCAGGGCATTGGCGCCGGATTTGTTCCCGATACCCTCAACACCGAAATCTATGACGAGATCATCACCGTAGAGAATGAGGAAGCCTTCGCGGCAGGCAAGGCGCTTGCACGCAAAGAGGGCATCCTGGTCGGTATTTCCTCCGGCGCTGCTCTCCACGCAGCGACCGTTCTTGCGAAACGTCCCGAGAACAAGGGCAAGGTCATCGTCGCACTTCTCCCCGATACCGGCGAACGCTATCTCTCTACCCCCATGTTTGCCGACTGATTCTTTTGCTGAGAACCATTCCCGCTGACAGGGATGCTGCGAGCTTTTTGTTGATCACATGATAGCAGCGTCATTCGAGGCTCAAAATAACCAATCTACCGCTCTGTCTGCCAATCGGACAGAGCGGCTTTTTGTGTTTAAACCGTACAGTGACTTCGTTCGCGCATGAATTGTTGTAAAAATAATAAAAAACACTTGAAAAACAACAGAAAATTGTTATAATTAATACTGTAAATTTATGTCGGAGCGGCGACAAAGCGGCTCCGCAGGAAGGAAGGTTTTTTATGAACGGCAACAAAAAAGGCGGTCTGTTCGCGGGTGTACTTGTGGGACTTCTCATGGTCATCATCGGCACGGTTCTGCTCTGGTGGAACGAAGGCAACAACGTCCGCAACATCAAGACCACTGACGAGATCGAAAAGACAGTCGTGGAGATCACGCCGGATGACGATCCCGCCGAATTCGCGGGACAGCTTGTGGCGGTCGGCGGTAAATTCATCGTCGAGGACGTATCGCTTTCCGACACCACATTCGGGGTCGAAAAGCACACAGCGGTTCTCAGCCGCGTGGTGGAGGTCTACCAGTGGGAAGAAGATTCCGACACGGACAGCGACGGCAATACGACCTATCATTATGACAAGGTCTGGCACGAAGGCTTGATTGATTCGAGCGATTTCCACTCCTCCGGTCACGATAACCCCACCTCCGTCGCTTACGAGAGCGGAGCGGAATTTGCCGAAAACGTCGCGTTGGGCAAATTCCATCTGAGCAGCTCTCAGATCAAGCAGATGGAAGCGGAAAAATCAATCGCGGCTTCCGACGCCAAGAAGGTTCCCGAAAATTACAGTGTTGTCGGTAATTACGTAACCAATTCTGCCGACCTTGACAAGCCCCAGATCGGCGACGTCAGAATCAGCTGGAAATACAACGACTGGAAGGAAGTCAGCACGATCTCGCAGGTATCCGGCACAACCTTTGTCAGCTGGACCTCCGCCGTCGGCAAGAAGGTCAACTGGGTCACAGAAGGCACAAAAACCTCAGCCGAAATGATCGAGGATATGCGCACGCAGGACAAGATCATGAAGTGGATTTTCAGACTGTTAGGCTTCATGCTGATATTCATCGGCTACATGTCCTTTATCAGCCCGCTCACCAAGCTGATCGGATATATTCCGTTCCTGGGCAATGTGGTCAACTTCATGTTCGGCCTCACCATATTCCTGCTGTCACTCATTCAGTCGCTTCTTGTCATCATCATCGCGTGGTTCCGCTTCCGTCCGCTGCTGAGCATCTGCCTGCTGGCCGTCGCTGCGGGTATCGGCGTGCTGATCTATGTACTGAAAAAGAAGCATCCGGTCAACGCTCCGCAGACAGTTCAGTCCGTCTGACCTTCACAGGGGGATTAAAATGGCAATCGATCGGGCTGACTGGCACTGGGACAGCGCGGAAGAGGCTTACCGCAGGAAACACAGACTCACCGGCGAGCTTACCGATCAGCAGGTAAAGGACATCTGGTTTCTCGCCGCCAATCATATCGGGCTTTTCCTCCGATGGATCATCGAAAGAGGTCTGGAGGGGGAAGAAGCCGATGAAGCTGACTGCGAGCTGGTAAGAACCGGACAGATGTCAGGCGCCGCGTATCTTCTCAATGACTGCGACGGCAAGTTCTGGGATGAAGATGTCAAGGAATCCGCTCTGCCCTTTGTCGAGGATTATTACAACAGCAATCAATACTTTACCGATTACCGTCAATGCTGCACCAATGACGGGGATAAGCCGATTTACGAAGTAATCAGCGATGAAGCAGATTATCGGCTTCTTAAGGAGAAAATCGACGCGGCTTACCAAAAATACCGCAGCACCCATCTGTAATTGAAAACGCTGTCCGTTCGACGTGATACGTCATGGCAAAACGGACAGCGTTTTTTATTGTGGTTATGTGAATTGCCGAAAAATACCTTGTATTTCCCGTTGAAAATATACCAATATACTATACTTTAAATTGATGAAAAATAATGCTTGACAAATCCGCGCTTGCATGATACAATACCTACAAAGCCTATCAAACAAATAAGTTTTATTAAAAGCAGCTCGCCGAATTCAATCCTGAACCGTTAGCTGCCAAAAGCGAGGAATGATTGCTGATGACAAAGCATTTTACAAACCTCGTCCGACTCAACTACCGATTCGGGCGAATGTGACATGATGAATTTTTCACGCTGACAGACAGTTAATTCTGTCCGTTTCCAAAACAAACATTACAAAAACTCATTACTAAAGGAGAAATTCATCATGGGAATATTCGGTAAGAAAAACAAGGAAGAAAAAACAAAGGCAGAAAATACACAGGTACAGCAGACGGAAGCAGTAAAGGCTCCCGCACAGGAAGCAGAGCCGCCGAAGGCAGCGCCCGCAGGCGGATACAGATTTGAAACATTGCAGCTCCATGTCGGACAGGAACAGCCTGATCCGGCAAGCGACGCAAGAGCCGTTCCGATTTACCAGACCACGTCCTATGTGTTCAGGAATTCCGCACACGCGGCGGCACGCTTCGGCCTGGCGGACGCCGGCAACATCTACGGCAGACTGACCAATTCCACGCAGGACGTACTGGAAAAGAGAATCGCGGCTCTCGAAGGCGGCGTCGCGGCATTGGCCGTTGCTTCCGGCGCGGCGGCAATCACCTACACGGTGGAAGCCCTTGCGCAGTCGGGCGAAAACATCGTCGCTCAGAAGACCATCTACGGCGGCAGCTACAATCTGCTCGCCCACACGCTTCCGCAGTACGGCGTGACCACCCACTTCGTTGACATTCACAACCTCAAGGAAGTGGAAGCGGCGATCGACAAGAAGACCAAGGCGGTCTACCTCGAAACCCTCGGCAATCCCAACAGCGACATTCCCGACATTGACGCTATAGCGGAAATTGCCCACAAGCACGGCATTCCGGTGGTGATCGACAACACCTTCGGCACTCCCTACCTCATCAGACCAATTGAGCACGGAGCCGACATCGTGGTACATTCCGCCACCAAGTTCATCGGCGGTCACGGCACTACACTCGGCGGCGTGATCGTGGATTCCGGCAAATTCGACTGGAAGGCTTCCGGCAAGTACGCACCCATCGCAGCACCCAATCCCAGCTATCACGGTGTGTCATTCGTTGACGCTGTCGGCCCTGCCGCGTTTGTCACCTATATCCGTGCTATCCTGCTCAGAGATACCGGCGCGGCCATCTCCCCCTTCAACGCATTCCTGCTGCTGCAGGGTGTGGAGACGCTTTCACTCCGACTGGAGCGCCACGCGGAGAACACAGCCAAAGTGGTAGAGTACCTCGTCAATCATCCCCAGGTCGAGAAGGTCAATCACCCCTCTCTCCCCGACCATCCGCAGAATGCCCTCTATAAAAAGTACTTCCCAAACGGCGGCGGATCCATCTTCACGTTTGACATCAAGGGCGGTCAGGAAGAAGCGCACAAATTCATTGACAGCCTCGAGATCTTCTCGCTTCTGGCCAACGTCGCAGATGTGAAGTCACTCGTCATTCACCCCGCTACTACCACACACTCCCAGCTTTCTTCCGAAGAGCTGCTCGATCAGGGCATCAAGCCCAACACTATCCGCCTCTCCATAGGCACCGAGCACATCGACGACATCATCGCCGACCTCGAAAAGGGTTTCAACGCGGTGAAGTAAAATTCTTTGTTGAAGTTTATACTTTATAAATCACTCATTTTTCTCAGTGTTAGTTTCCTCATTTCCGGCCATATTCAGGGCTGGCAGTGAGGAAACTTTTTTACATATTCATCAAATATTTGGGAGAGATTGAGCAAATCAGCGCATTGACGATTTGTGAATGATTTGTTATAATAAAAGGTGAAAAATTTGTTACTTGCGTCGGCACACCGCTTGTGAGAGTGCAATCTATGCATGAATATAACATCTCACCAAATTGTGCTGTCAGAAAACAGAAAGGGTGTAGTAAAAAGAATGGACTTTATTCTGAAAACCAACCAGCTCACCAAGCAGTACAAGCTCCAGAAGGCGGTTGACAACGTCTCCGTAAGCATCGAACGAGGCTCGATCTACGGTCTGATCGGGCGCAACGGCGCCGGCAAGACGACCTTCCTCAAAATGATAGGAGGTCTTGCGACTCCCACTTCGGGCGACATTGAACTGATGGGCTGTCACTTGTCCGACGGCACGATTCACAATGCCTATGAAAAGCTCGGCGCGCTGATCGAGCAGCCGGGCATTTACAAGAACATGACCGCGTTTGAAAACTGCCGTCTCAAAGCGCTCTGCTGCGGAGTGTTCTCCGAGGATTACGTCAAAGGAAAACTGGCGATGGCGGGACTTGAAAACGTGGGAAATAAGACGGTCGGCAATTTTTCCCTCGGCATGAAGCAGCGTCTCGGGATAGCGATGGCGACGATCGGCGAACCCGAAATGCTGATTCTCGACGAACCGATCAACGGTCTTGATCCGCAGGGCATCATAGAGGTGCGCGACATCATTCACCGCATCAACACCGAACAGAAAATCACGATTCTCATTTCCAGCCATATTCTTGAAGAGCTTTCCAAGCTCGCCACACACTACGGCATTATACACAACGGCAGACTCATCGAGCAGCTCAGCCATAACGAATTGCTGGAAAAATGCACTTCCCGCCTGGAAATTCTGACCGACAATGCAAAGAAAACCGCCAAAGTGCTGAAAAACTTCGGCTGCCATTACAGCGTCGTCGATGACCGCATGGTGTTTGTCAACGACAGATTAGACAAAAGCGCAGCGATCAACAAGGCGCTTGTCAACGCGGGAATTGAGGTCGAATCGCTCTATAGGCACAATCAGAGCCTTGAAGAGTATTTCATCAGTCTTATCAGCAGAGCGTAAGGGGGAAAAAGAGTATGCTTAACGTAATTCGTATGGAAATCAACAGGCTCTTCCGTTCCAAAAGCCTGTACATAGCATTGGCTATCTGTGCCGGAATATTGATTCTATTTACCATGATTTTAGGCGCGCTGATGGACTTTACTGAAAGTCTTGCAGAAAATCCCGATATGACAGTTTCAGCCGGAGACACCGCTACAGGTCTATCGGTTTCAGAAGGAGATTTCTCCGCGGGCGTGACGATTTCTGCAAGCGACGCTTCTTTGGCACCGTCGCCCAACCCTGTCAGCTTCTGCTCGTCGACCGTCAGCGGACTGTGCATCCTCTTTGTGGTTATCTATACCGCATCATTTGTACATTCGTTCTATAAGGACGGCTACAGCAAGAACGTCATCGGCTCTGTAAAATACAGGTATTACTTCCAGATAGCCAAAACGGTCTGCGTGGCAGCCATTTCCGCTGTGTTTTTGTTCGGGGCATCGATCGTGGCAATCATCGCGGCGGCGATAACCATCAAAAGCTTCACTTTAGCACATATGGGATTGTACTTTGTTTTCCTGCTCGGTGAATTCTTCCTGCTCAACGCGGTAGGCCTGCTGTCGGCATTCCTCACTGAGCTGACACTGGGCAAGGTGACGGCCATCGTCTATATCCTGCTTGCGTCCACCAATCTTGTCAGCGGTATTCTTTCCCTTCTGGAAAGCAAGCTGAGCCAGCTCCTGCACACCGAGGTAGAGCTTTCCAACTTCCTGCCGTCGCTGTATCACAGCTCTTTCAGCATCAGCACTACCGATACCGCATCCAACGGCGGAAACCTCGCTCACGCCCTCGTTCTTTCGATCATATTCATTGCGATCTACAACGCGGCTGGCGCGTATCTGATTACCAAGCGAGATGTGAAGTAGCGTCTGCAATATTATCAGCACACAACCAAAAAGGACTTTGTTCGGCAATCATCGGGCAAAGTCCTTTTTGTGCTTATTAGTCATGATTTATATGTGTATTCCGGTACAGAAATACCTCAACGACTGCGGTTGTTAACACACAGGGCATTGACTTTTAAAGGAATTCATTGTAAAATATACGTAATCATAATTATTCAAAGGTTTTTTATTTTCGTTTATTTTTGGAACAATCTTAAACCTTTGTAGGAAGGAGAACCCATGAAAGCAAAATTTTCAGATTACCTCAGCGGTATAAAGGTCGGGCTTCAACAGATGATCGGGATACTGCGGAAGGAATACGATTATGTCAGCGTGCTTGCCACTGATTCTCACGGATTTGCGGCGAGAATATCCCAGCGCTCCCGCAGTGTTGGCGGCAAGACTATGACCACCGAGCGCGGCATTGTCGTGCGCGTGTGCAAAAGCGGCCAGTACGCTGAATACGCCTTCAACAAATTCGACCCGTCCGCGCCGGAAAAGGCAGCGACGGAGATTGCCGGCGCGCTGGAAGCACAGTTGATTATGCTGAAATTGGCAGGCGTCAAGACCTACAAAACACCGCTGCTTCCCGACGAGGAGCAGACGCTCTTTGTGGAAAAGGAGACGCAGCAGCTTCCCGAAACAGCCGATATAAAGGCACTGGTGGAGAAGTTAGGCGAAATCTCCGACAAAGGAATGACACTTAACGAGAACGCCATCGAGTGCATCGTGTCGGCACAGTCGACCCACATCTGCAAGATGTTCCTCACCGAGCAGCGAGACCTCTGCCAGAGCTATGTCTACAGTGAAGGTGCGATCTTCATGGTGGTCAACCGTGAGGGCAACACACAGGTTGCCTATGAAAGCGTTTCGGGTCTTGGCGGTCCCGAGCTGTTCGACGGTCTGGAAGGAAAGCTTGACAAAGCTGCCCTTACCTGCGCGGAGCTTCTCGACGCGGAGAGAATCGAACCCGGCGAATATGAGATCATTGCTTCTCCCGAAGTCACGGGACTGATTGCTCACGAGGCGTTCGGTCACGGCGTGGAGATGGATATGTTTGTCAAAAACCGCGCTTTGGGAAAGGATTACATCGGCAAGCGTGTCGGCAGCGACAAATGCACCATGCACGAGGGCGCGCTCTGTGCCGAGAATGTCACCTCCTATGCCTTTGACGACGAGGGAACCCTCGCGGGCGACGTCACCGAAATCGATCACGGCATTCTCAAAACCGGCATCTGCGACGCGCTCAGCGCGCTCAGACTCGGCGTACAGCCCACCGGCAACGGCAAGCGCGAGAACTTCGAGCACAAGGTGTACACCCGCATGACCAACACCATGTTCGACTCCGGCACAGACAGCTTAGAGGACATGATCGCCTCCATCCGGCACGGCTATCTGCTGGAAGGCATGGAAAGCGGCATGGAAGACCCGAAACACTGGGGTATTCAGTGCATTATCAAGATGGGCCGTGAAATCAAGGACGGCAAGCTCACCGGAAAGGTCGTCGCGCCCATCATCATGACAGGCTACGTGCCCGACCTGCTGGGCGGAATCTCCATGCTCTCCCCCCACCGCGAAGTGTTCGGCTCCGGCGGCTGCGGCAAGGGCTACAAGGAATGGGTCAAGGTCGCCGACGGCGGCCCCTATCTTAAGACGAAAGCGAGGTTGGGATAATGCTGGAGAAAATCAAACAGATACTCAACGCTTCCGGCGTTTACGGCTGGGAGATCAACGATGTTAAAAAGAACGGCTGGGAATTCTACTTCATTCGTCACGAGCTTGACCAGCACCGCGCCAAGAATGTGGAACATGTTACCGTCAAGGTCTACCAGATGGCGGAAGACGGAGAATCCATCGGCTTTGCTTCGGAAGAAATAGCGCCTACCGCGTCTGAACAGGAAATCGAAAAAACAGTGAGCGATCTCGCCTACCGTGCGACGCTGGTCAAAAACCGTCCCTTCACGCTTACTCCTCCTTCGGAGGAAAAAGCCGCCGAGGGAAAGGCCTCCGACATCGCCGACATTTCCGCCGACTTTATCCGCGCCGTATCGGAGCTTCCCGAAACCGAGGGCGAGGACATCAACAGCTATGAGATATTCGTTTCCGACGTGATTCACCGGCTGATCACTTCCACAGGTATTGACGAAACGGAGCATTATCCGTCGAGCATGATCGAAGTGGTAGTCAACGCACGCCGCGAGGGACACGAGATAGAGCTTTACCGCAACTATGAAAGCGGCAGCTGCGACGCCGCCGGATTGAAGCGCGATCTCATCAAAACCATGAACTACGGCCGCGACAGACTGATCGCCGAACCCACTCCGGTCAACGGCAAAATCGACGTGCTGTTTTCCACCGATAATGCCTGCCAGATCTACAGTTATTTTTCCGAGCGCATGAACGCCGCTCTGGTTTACCGCCAGATGAGCGATTACGAAATAGGCAAGTCGATTTGCGATGATTTTACAGGGGACAAGGTAACCGTCAAAGCGCTGCGGGAGCTGGCCAATTCATCAGAAAACCACGCCTTTGACGAAGAAGGCGCGGTCATCCGCGACACCGTGATGATCGAGGACGGCATTGCGAAGCAGTTTGTCGGCGGCAGAATGTTCTCCTGCTATCTCGGACTGGAAAATTCCTTCAACCCCACCAATATCGAAGTGACAGGCGGCACCCGCACCGAGCAGGAGCTTCGCACAGGCAAATATCTCGAAGCCGTGGAATTCTCCGACTTCCAGGTCGATGAAATCACAGGCGACATTTTCGGCGAGATCCGCCTCGCCTACCTGCACGACGGAGATAAGGTAGTTCCCGTCACCGGCGGCTCCCTCTCAGGCTCGATGAATGACTTCATCGGAAGTATGCTCATGAGCAAAAACAGCGTTCAGTACAACAGCATGAAGATTCCCGCCCTGACCCTTTTACGCAATGTCACCGTCACAGGCGCGGACAATTGAATATCTTTCAATAACGCATAATCTAACCCGTGTGCGTGAGCCGAAACAATTCCGGTTTACGCACACGGGCATTTTTTCTGCAAGGGTCTATTTTTCGCGCTCTTTGAGATAATTTCCCACAAATAAAACACAACCGACAGAACAGAGCATTGTTTGGAGCAATACTCGTCCTGCCGATTGTGTTAATATAATAATATAATAGAGGAGCTAAAAAATGAGATAGGTAGATTAATTTAAAAGAGTTTGCCCTTCTTCTTCTTGCCGAGCTTGGAAACGTCTGCGCCCATGCTCTTTTCAAGCTGAAGAATGAGGTCGCGCTGCTCGTTGGTGACATTCTTGGGAACGGAAACAGTGAAGTGAACATACTGGTCGCCCTTGCTGCGGGAATTGAGGCGCTGAATGCCTCTTCCCTGCATCCGGTTGATGTCGCCCGGCTGCGTGCCTGCGGGAACTTTAACCTTCACGTTACCGTCGAGCGTGGGAACGTCAATCTCGTCGCCCAGCACAGCCTGACCGTATGTAATAGGCTGCTCCATATGAACGTCGTAACCGCGGCGCTCAAAGATAGGATGAGGACGGATGCCGACTTCCACAAACAGATCACCGGATGAACCGCCGTTACTGCCCTGATCGCCCGCACCGGAAACGCGCACCTGCTGTTCTTCATCGATGCCTGCGGGGAATTCCACCGTCTTTGAGCTGACGACGCGCACCTTGCCCATGCCGCTGCATTTCGGACAGCGATGCTCAATAATCTTGCCTGTTCCGCGGCACTTTTCGCAGGAGTGCTGCGACTGAATCACACCAAAAGGCGTGCGCTGGTTGACGCGCACAAAACCCGTGCCGCCGCAGTCGGGGCAGGATTTGGGTGAAGTGCCGGGAGCCGCACCGGTGCCGCCGCAGTCGCTGCACGACTCGACGCGCTTGTAGCTGACCTCCTTGCGGCAGCCCTTCGCCGCCTCCTCAAAGGAAAGCATGATCGACTGGCGAATGTCTCCGCCGCGTCTGGGTGCGTTGGGATTGGAACGCGCACCGCCGCCGAAGCCGCCGCCGAAAAAGCTGCTGAATATGTCGCCCAGATCGCCGAAGTCGACGTTGTAAGCGCCGCCCGGTCCTCCGGCTCCGAAATTCGGGTCAACGCCGGCGTGACCGAACTGGTCGTATCTGGCGCGTTTTTCGCTGTCAGAAAGGACCTCATATGCCTCGCCGACCTCCTTGAATTTTTCCTCGGCAGCCTTGTCGCCGGGGTTGAGGTCGGGGTGGTATTTCTTTGCCATCTGGCGGTATGCTTTTTTTATTTCATCTTCCGAAGCTCCCTTTTGCAGTCCGAGAACTTCATAATAATCTCTTTTTGTATCTGCCAAAGCAATTCGTCCTTTCGACGCAAATAAAAATCAGGTTGAAGGTTGAAAGTAGAAACTTGAAGGTCAAGCGCTCCGCGCTATATTTTATATTTTCAGCGCGAAGCGCTCCTAAATTATTCACTATTCACTATTCACCATTCACTATTCTCTTAGCGAGCAGAATGGCGAGCGCTCTTAGTTGTTTTCGACGTCGTTGTAGCCGCCGTTGCCATCCTCGAAGTTGGCGTCATACGCGCCGCCCTGCGGTGCGCCTCCCTGAGCGCCGGTGTCCTTGTAGAGCTGCTCGCTGAGCTTGTAAAGCTCCTGCTGAACGGCTTCAGTCTTTGCCTTGACATCGCTGGCGGAACCGGTGTCCTTGATTGAGCGAAGCTCGTTGACCTTGTCGCGGACAGCGTCCTTGGTGCGGCTGTCAACCTTGTCGCCCACTTCGTCAAGCAGCTTCTCTGTCTGATAGACAACCTGATCGGCGTTGTTGCGGATGTCGACTTCTTCTCTGCGCTTTGCGTCCTCTGCTGCGTACTTCTCGGCATCCTTGACGGCTCTCTCGATGTCCTTCTTGTCCATGGAAGTAGAGGAAGTGATGGTGATGTGCTGCTCCTTGCCGGTGCCCTTGTCTCTTGCGGAAACATTGACAATGCCGTTTGCGTCTATATCAAAGGTAACTTCGATCTGCGGAATACCTCTGCGCGCGGGAGCAATGCCGTCGAGGTGGAACACGCCGAGCAGCTTGTTGTCTCTGGAGAATTCACGCTCGCCCTGCAGAACCTTGACTTCAACGGAAGTCTGGTTGTCGGCAGCAGTGGTAAATACCTGTGACTTCTTGGTCGGGATGGTGGTGTTTCTCTCGATGATCTTGGTGGAGACCTCGCCCATTGTCTCGATACCGAGCGAAAGAGGAGTGACGTCGAGCAGCAGCAGGCCTTCAACCTCGCCGCCGAGAACACCGCCCTGAATGGCTGCGCCGAGAGCGACACATTCATCGGGGTTGATGCCCTTGAAAGGCTCTTTTCCTGTGATCTTCTTGACAGCTTCCTGTACAGCGGGGATTCTGGAAGAACCGCCGACCATGAGCACCTTGTCGATCTGACCGACGGAAAGTCCGCTGTCAGCAAGCGCCTGACGGACAGGGCCCATTGTCTTGTCGACGAGATCGGCTGTCAGCTCGTTGAACATCGCTCTGGTGAGCGTGAGATCAAGATGCTTCGGGCCTGTGGAATCGGAGGTGATGAAGGGGAGGTTGATCTGAGCGGTGGTCATAGAAGAAAGCTCAATCTTAGCCTTCTCTGCGGCTTCCTTGAGTCTCTGCATAGCCATCTTATCGCGGGAGAGGTCAATTCCGTCGGACTTTCGGAACTGTTCGCAGATCCAGTTGATGATTCTCATATCGAAATCGTCGCCGCCGAGACGGTTGTTACCGGCTGTTGCGAGAACTTCCTGCACGCCGTCGCCCATCTCGATGATGGAAACATCGAATGTACCGCCGCCGAGGTCGTAAACCATGACCTTCTGGTCGGTTTCTTTGTCAATACCGTAGGAAAGAGCCGCCGCTGTAGGCTCGTTGATGATTCTCTTGACGTCGAGACCTGCGATCTTGCCGGCGTCCTTGGTGGCCTGACGCTGTGAGTCGGTGAAGTAGGCGGGAACGGTGATAACCGCGCTGGTGACCTTCTCGCCGAGATAGGATTCCGCGTCAGCCTTGAGCTTCTGAAGAATCATAGCGGAGATTTCCTGAGGGGTGTACTTCTTGCCGTCGATGGTGACGGTGTGGCTGGAACCCATCTCTCTCTTGATGGAAGAAATGGTTCTGTCGGGGTTGGTGATTGCCTGACGCTTTGCGACAGTACCCACCATTCTCTCGCCGGTCTTGCTGAAGCCGACAACGGACGGAGTGGTTCTCGCGCCTTCGCTGTTGGGGATAACGACGGCTTCGCCGCCTTCGATAACTGCTACACATGAATTGGTTGTACCTAAGTCAATACCTATTGTCTTTGCCATAATGAATTCCTCCTGAAAGTATTCCCTTTTGAAAAAGGTTAAATCTTGTTTGTTGTTTTTTGAAAATATATGTCAAACAGATTGCCTTAAGCGGTTCATCCGGAATGACCGCGAAAAGCATTCCGTCAGTTTGCTACCTGAACCATAGCGGGGCGGATGACCTTGTCGCCGAGCTTGTAGCCCTTCTGGAGCACAAGCGCAATCGCACCGGACTCCACGCCCTCCGCGTCGACCGTGCCGACGCAGTGATGTATATTGGGATCAAATGTCTCTCCGACTGCTCCGAACGAAGCAACACCTAACTTCTCAAAGACCTGCAGCGCCTGCGTGTTAATCATTTCAACACCCTTGCGCATATCCTCCGCCGAAGCGTTTTGGGCTGCCAGAGCGCGTTCCACATTGTCGATGACCGGCAGCAGAGCGGTGACGGTGGAAGCAGTCGCGTCGGAATAGATCGCGTCCTTTTCACGCTGTGAACGTTTGCGGAAGTTGTCATACTCCGCAGCGAGTCTCAGCTTGACATCAGTAAGCTGCGCCATGTCCGCTTTGAGCTTCTCGGCCTCAGACTGAGCGGCTTCGAGTGCCTTCTGCAAAGCGGGAACGTCTGCCGTTTCCTTCTTGGGGGCTTCGGCTGTATCAGCCTTGGCCGGTTCTTCCTTAGCGGTTGCTGCCTCGGAGGTCTTTTTTACTTCCTCAGCCGAGGGTTCTTCTGCCTTTTTCTTACTGTTGAACAAGATCAGCAGCTCCTTTCAAATGAGTGTGTAAGTTTACCCTTGTCTATCATCCAAGCGCCAAGCGCTTCCGACATGAATTCCTATTCATTATCCTAATTAGCAATCACATGCGAGTGCGTCAGCTTCCCAGCACTTCCTTGAGCATGTTTCCGACCGCTCCGGCGAAATAGTCGATATAGGGGATCAGCTTCGCGTAATTCATGCGGGTCGGACCGACCACGCCGATCCAGCCGGCGGTCTGTCCGCCTCCGTAATAGCGCTCGGTAATCATGCCCGTTCCCTCCAGTTCGGGACGGTGCGACTCGTTACCGATAAGAATGCAGGTTCTGCCGCTGTTGGCAAATCCGTGTCCCTCACCGAGCAGATCCGCGATGGCGCCGCGTTTTTCCATGAAGTCCATGATGCCCGCAAGCTGCCACTCGGCAAACACGCCGCGCGCCAGCATACTCGACTGACCTTCCATTATAACCTGCATGTCGCCCGATTCCTCAACACATTCCTTGGCCGCCGTGAAGAGAGGACTCAGCAGTTCCCAGAGTCCGCCGAACATCACGGCCGTCTCGGTGACGAACTGGTCGTTCATGCTCTCTGCGGGAAGCCCCACAAGCCGGTCGCGCAGTATACTGCGCAAACGTTCCACAAGCTCGGTGCAAAGGTCGGCTTTGAGTCTGCAAATTCGGGTTTTGAGGATTGCTGGGGAAATCATGATGAGCAGCATAGCCGAATGTGTACCGATCAGCATCAGCTCGACATTAGTCACTTTGGGGTGCTGGTCGGTGGGATTGGTGACGACGGCAAGCAGCCCCGTCTGTTCCGCAATGAGAGAAGCGGTGACTTCAAGGAATTTGTTCGGGTCATAATTGAACGCCTTAAGCCTGCGATCAATCTCACCCTGCAATTCCAGCGGAAGCTCATGATTGCCCATCATCAGATGATCGACATAGAGCCTGTAACCGCGCTGTGACGGAATTCTTCCGGACGATGTGTGCGGCTGTTCGAGGTAGCCGCTTGCGACAAGCTCCGCCATGTCGTTGCGTATGGTGGCCGACGATACGGAATTCTGCATTGCCTCGGCCAGCGCCTTGCTGGCTATCGGCTCGCCGGTGAGAACATAACTCTCGATTATCGAAGCCAGTATTTTTAGTTTTCTTGCCCGTGGCTCCATTTAATCAGACCGTCCTTTTTTACTTTTCCATCCAACGATGGATAAGAGAATAAATCAGCGCTCGTTTCATCCGAGTTAGCACTCTCGATGCCCGAGTGCTAATTTATGATAATAATTTACCACTTCCAAGCACAGTTGTCAAGGGGTATATGTGAATAAACTGTTAATCTATCATTATGCTTTTCTGAATAAAAGGATTTTTCGTAAAATATTTATAAGAATTAGTCAACAAAGTATGCATAATGCACCTGTCACAAAAATCAAGCCGGAATCCGACCCCGAACCCCGGCTATCATTTTTTCAAAGCGCAGCGCGCCTTCCGAAATTATTCACTAAGCGAACGAACGTGAGCGCCTACAGGAACTCCGCCATAGAGTCCGCCATTCGTTCCTCGATGTCTATGAGCTTGCCGGTGATTTTCTGTGCCTTGGAATCGGCGAGGGTATACTCATTCAGATAGCCGTTGAGTGATTTAACGCCCATGTTGCATCCGTCGGTCATGAGATCGGCGACGGTCTTGTCGCTCGGATTGACCATCAGCATGACATTGGTCTTTATCCACGACATGCTTTTGGCCACGGGGTGCGGCTCCTTGGTATCGCAGTCGTATTGCAGCAGCAGTTCGTGTGTTTCGTCGCCGAGGTCGGCGTGTTCGCGTCTGCCGCGTTCCAGTATTCCCTTCAACCGGCTGTCGTGAACCGAGGGCAGCACCTCGTCAATCGAGCTGATGCCCATCTTGATGCCGGCGTTGCACTCCCGCAGCAACTTCTCCGTGTCGTCGTGCTTTTTGTTTTCAACGTTTTCAATGCCTTCGGCGGTCCCGTTGTTTTCGGTGTATTCCATAAGAAAAAAACTCCCTTCAAATGATGCTTTCAGCAATATCATTTCCGGGAGTCTGGAATTTATTCATCTGTGAGCTTTTAAACAGTTTCCATTTTTGCCTGAAACTCAGGAACGGTCATATTGATGCTTTCCGCTGCCTGTGAGGTAGTGAGCAACCCGTTTCTGACGAGCTTGACAAGCATCAGCAATCCGCCTTCTTCTCTGCCTTCTGCAATAGCTTCAGCTCTCTGCTGTGCAAATGCCCTTTCTTCATCATATTCTGTGATAAACATACTCTTAACCTCCGCTCTGTTTGCCATAAGAAACGGCTTGATGAGTGAACTGTCAGGCAACATTGTTATTGCCGCGTCAATCGATTTTTCCAACGATCCTAATGTAACCTTATTGGCACGCACCCGATCCACGAAAAAGGAATAATCCCCCAGCGGCTTGCAGGAATCCAACAACTCAGCATTATGCCCGAAATTGATGTTGACCATGGTCACTCTGACCTCTATATCCGCTGTAACACCTGAATGGAAGGAATCTGACAGACTAAGGATCACTCTGTCCCCGGTTTCCTTTGTTCCATTGTAGAAGCATACACATTTCGGGGTAGGTGCTTTTTGCTGTTTCGAGCTGTACTTGTGATAATCCTCACTGCTTTCGGTGTACTTATCGTAAAGCATACCGGCATAAATCAAAAAACGCATAGGCATATTGGGATTAAAACTGGACTGATGCTCATAGAGGTTGAACGTATCCGATATAAGGAACGACACATCGTTTTTCATTCCCATATATACCGCGTCTTCGATCGTATTCAGGCTAATATCATTTGGATCGGTGTAATTCGAGCCGTTCATCGCGTTATAAAGGCTTAGTGTCCATTCTTTCTTGTCTGGATTGCCAAAAATAAACTTGAACAGCCTGTCTTTATATTCTCGGTTGACAGTCGTGTCAGTTCCCATAGGTATCACGCCCTTTCCTATAATCATTATAGCATTTTTCCACTAATTAGTCAAGTGATATTACATATCATTCAAATTCAAATGTAATCGCTTTTCGCTCGGCGAGGGAACGCGGCACATCAATCACGCGCTGGTTGTCGGAGCCGCGGAATTTCAATTCGAGATTCAGCTGTTCGAGGATAAACGGCCCGTCAATCAGTATGTCTGTCTGATGAAGCAGGGCATCGGTTGCCGGGTCTGACTTTGCCTTATCCAGCAGCTGCTCGAAGGAATAGCCGGTGTAAGTCATAATATCCTTTCCGGCTGCATGAGCCTTTTCGGCAAGCTCGGCCAGCGGCGCGGGCTGTTCAAACGGGTCGCCGCCCGAAAAAGTCAAGCCCTTGATAAGCGGATTTTCAGTCATTTCGCTGAAAAGATCGTCCGTATCGACGAAATATCCGCCGTTAAAATCGTGTGTCTGCGGGTTTTGACAGCCCTTGCAGTTGTGGCGGCATCCCTGTGTAAAGACGGTATATCGGATGCCCGGGCCATCCACCACCGATTCGGGGACAATTCCGGCAATTCTTAGCTTTGCCATAAGTATCATTCCTTTCGTATCAGACCAGTTCCAGACGCTGTTCTCCGGAGCGGTCGCAGATCATTTCGATATACAGGCTGCCAGATGAAGGAAGTCCCTTCCGGCGGAGCAGACGCTGCGAATAATTCATCTCGCACAGACAGGCAATCCCCGGTGCAGCAAACACGGACAAACCATGAAGACGGAGCATATCTCCGCAGTCGCCGCGAGTCAGTTCCCATGAGCTGTCAAGCGCCGTGAGCATATAGGAGCAATTCCCGCTCAGCCAGAGATATTCGGCGCACCCCAGTCTTGCCCTGATCACGGCCGCAAAGATGACTCCTCCAGCGGCAAGCAGAATGGCAGAAGCAAAGAGCAGCATCAGTCCGCCTCTGTCTGCGCTGAGGGAATAATACTGTATACCAAACCGCAGACAGAGAAAGGCGGGAGACAGCATGAATACGCACACTGTCGCAATAGCGGCTAAATAAGCAAGCTCTCCGGAAAGCAGCGCGGGAATGCCCGGGCGCGGTAGCCCCCGAACATCCTCTTCACGCAAAAATCCCACCGACAGCAGGTACATTTCGCGCACCATCAATCCACGCATACACACAGCGATCAGCGCGGCAGCCACCGCACAGAATGCGAGAGCTACATCAGCGCGACCCTGGTCAGACGCAGCGAAAAGCCAAAATGCCGCGGCAGCGGCGGCGAGAGAGGCTATATATTTCAGGCAGAGAACGGCGATAGCAAAACGCCGACCCTCTGCCTGACGATAGGATAATTTAATTGTTCCGAACAATTCCAATAAACGCATTGACCACCGCACTCCTCCGGACACAATACTGCAAATACATTTTCTGTTCCGAAAGGGTCAATTATGCATGGGAATTATTTATTATAGGGACTTTCCGGCGAATCATCGGTGGGATCCCATCCGTTATGCGCCGTATCCTTGATGCGCTCCGGAATGATTTCCGGCACCGATCCGGCAGGCGCGTTCTCATCCACCACATGAACAGGCGTGCCGATGGGGCAGTTGTCATAAATCCATTTGGTGTCGCGGAAGCAAAGACGGATACAGCCGGAGGACGCGGGATTTCCCAGCTTGTCGTAGGACGCGTTCGACATCGTACCGGCGTTTTTCTTATTGTAGGGAATAGAGTGGAAGAGATAGCCGCTGCTGAAGGACGAGGCGTACTGCGTGTAGCAGTTGCCCACCATGAAACGCCAGCGGTATTTCGCGCGGATGGCATAATCGCCGAGTTTTGTGGGAGTCGCCGCCTTGCCAGACGAGCAGGAGAAGATTTTTGCGGGATTGCCTGACGAATCGTAAATGATAACGATCTGACTCGGACGGTAAACGGTTATGCTGTAGGGCGAATCGCTTGTTCCGACGTCCTGCGCGTTGCCTTCGTCAGCAGACGCGTCGGTCACCGGCGTATCATCCGGTTCATCCGAACTGACTTCCGACGGGTTGGCGTCAGAGCTTGTTCCGCCGTCAGAGGAGTCATTGCTTTTTTGGGAATCAACGTTTTCCTGGGATAAACCGAAAAATCCTAAAGCCCACGAATAAGCGCTGTCAACATTCGGGGATACCTTTTCCCACAGTTCGTTCAGACTGCCCTTCGGCATGAACACGACCCACGCAAGCGCACCGGCCAGCATCACTATGAGCAGTACGCGAAGCGCAATGCCAAAGCACCCGCTGCCTCCGGATTCCTCTTCCTCATCAAAATCTTCTTCCTCCATCTGCGTCTGCTGTTTAATGGCCTGTCTTCTCCTGAGATTTTCCAGATTTCTGGCGTTTTCCTTTTCAAGCTCTACATTGGCAAACTCGCTGTTGAGCAGATCAAATGCGTCGTTGTAGTTGTTTCTTGACATTTGATATTCCTCCCTGAATGCGGGGAATTTTATTTGTTATCCGTCTGCACCGATTGTACAAGTGCGCTGATGGCTCTGCCAAATTCAGCCCATTCGGCGGGAAAACGAGCCTGTCCCGAAGAATGCTTTTCGCTGCCGTTCTGAGAATAGATGTCTACCCGCCAGCTGATTCCGTCGCGCTGGGACGGAAAACTGTTGCGCCAGCTGAGGATGTCAATACTCTGGAGCACGCCCAGGAATTTAAGCAGATCGGCGCGGTTTGCCTTGAGAAAGGGGATTTCCTCCTCAAAAGAAAAATTGTCAAAATTACGGATAGCCTCGCCGTTTTCGTCATATGAAATAAGCTCCACGAATTTTCCGCCCTGCGCCTTCAGGTTTCTTCTCTCACCGGCAAGGTCGCACATTTCGTCATGCTGCCCGCACATCACCTGCTGATTGTCAAAATCCACCCAGATGTAATTCACGGGAGGAGAGACATTCCACACGGCAAAAAACAGCTCAGAAATTCTGCCGTATTCCTTGTTGATATCGATCGGTTCGGACAAATTGATCACTCCATAGAGAAATTGTATTTTTACATAGTTTTTACAGAATTATCGCATCTGATATAATATTTTAATACTATTCAGGCAAAATATCAAGAGTATTTGCCATAAGAATATTTAAAATTAGTATTAAATTTCTCTTTGTTCAATATCTGTTCTCACCGTACGGCGCATTGGGATTGTAGGGAAGATTGCGGATTGCGTCCTCTCGCTCCAGATAGTAGTTGTAAATCATATTGGACATTCTCGCCCGCATTCGCTGGCTTGCGATCCGGCTCTCAGGGGTAGCGGCAGGGTCGGAATTGAATATCGCCAGGAAATAATCCACGTATCTCAGATAAAAAATGCCCGCCTCGTGCGACACCGTTTCGTTGTCGCTCACAAGGCGTCCTGTGTAAATATCGTCACAGATATATCGGGTAAAGCCGTTGTTGTTTCGGTGACGCAAAAAAAGCCTTCCGGCGTATTCGCAGATGGGACGAGAAAAAAGCGTATTTCTGTATAACCCTTCAAAGAAGGTGAGAATATCCTGCGCAGTGGTGACACTCAGTCGCAGATTGTCCTGCACCTTGGTCTGTCCTATACGGCACTCCACACGGGTATTCACCAGGCCGAAGCGCATACAGCATTCATTGATGTAATCCAGCCCGATTATTTCTATCAGCACATTCGCCGCGGTGTCCTCGTTGGCGACGATCATCCACGAGAGAAGTTCATCGATCGAATAGGACATCTGTCCCCGCTCGAATGCGACGCTGTCGTAATTGATCCAGAGATTGGGAACGATCACGCATTTGTCAAGGGTCATTTCACCATCCTGAATCCGGCTGAGAGCCGCCAGGAGAACCGCAATTTTTGCCATATCTCCCGACGCAATCACATAATCCGGCGCAAACTGGAAGGGTATGCTCCCCGTGTCAAAATCCTTGAAAATGACAGAAGCGCTGCCGCCGACAGCGTGAATTTCCTTCATAAAAGCCTTTGCAATATCACGGTGATCCATATTTCTCACCCGACTTCAAATTATTCAAATCATTCATCCTGAATGGCAATACTGCACCCGTAGTGAGACGCATTCATCACGGCGCGCATTCCCATCGGCAAAAAAGTCGACGGCACGCTGTGACCGCATTGAAAACCGGAAATGACAGGGATGTGCAACGGCGCAAACGCGTTGCGCAGCGTCATGGCAATCGGCATATCGGACGGCGCAGCGCAGTCCTGCCATGTGCCGATGATGATGCCGCGGCACCCGTCCAATATGCCGCTGTGACGCATGTGAAGCACTGCGCGGTCAATGGCGTAGGCATATTCTCCCACGTCCTCCAAAAAGAGAATCTTTTCCCGGCAGTCAAGCTGATAGGGCGTTCCTGCGGTGTGCGCGACGATCGTCAGGTTGCCGCCGGTGAGTAGCCCCTCTCCCCTGCCTTCGAACACACATTCCAGCGGCACGCCCGCGTTTCTCTCGCTGTGAGATGAATCGTATGCGGCAGCCCAATTGCCCGCAAGGGCATCGGCAAGAGAATTGTGTGTAAACTCGTCGTCGCGGAAGTTCGCAGCCGCCGGCATGGGCGCGTGAAATGTCACCAGACCGCAGCGCTGATTGATAAGAATATGCAGCACGGTCGCGTCGCTGAAACCCGTGAAAATCTTAGGGTTGGCCCGGATGGCATCATAATCCAGCAGATCCGCCAGGCGGGCGCCGCCGTAACCGCCGCGAACCACCACGATGGCGCGTATATCCGGGTTGGCAAAGGCGCTGTTGAGGTCGCCGGCGCGAAGCTCGTCACTTCCCGCGAGGAATCCCTGACGGGCGGTGCAGGAAGGGTAAATGACCGGAACATATCCTAACCTCGCGATAAATTCTGCTGCAAAAGCGAGCCGCTCCGGCAGCACGGGAGCACACGGCGCGACAAGTGCAACCATGTCGCCCTTTTGAAGCGGTGCGGGAAGTGTCATGGCAATCATTCCGTTTCGTGTTTTTCTGTTGCTTTGAAACTATTATATCAGGATGTTTACGATATTATTATTCATTCGTAAAAATTCACTTCACAGCGTCAAGAAGCGCCTGCACGCGGTCGGTCTTTTCCCACGGCACATTAAGGTCGGTGCGTCCCATGTGTCCGTAAGCCGCCACCTGCCTGTAAATCGGCCGGCGAAGGTCGAGGTCGCGGATAATCGCCGCGGGACGCAGGTCAAAGACCTTTCCGACGGCCTCAGAAAGAACGCTCTCGGCCACCTTTCCCGTGCCGAATGTGTCGACGAATATCGACACCGGATGCGCCACGCCAATCGCGTAGGCGAGCTGTATCTCACACTTTTTGGCAAGACCGGCGGCAACGATATTCTTGGCTATATATCTCGCCATATACGCGCCGGAGCGGTCGACCTTGGTAGGGTCCTTGCCGGAGAAGGCTCCGCCGCCGTGACGGGAATAACCGCCATATGTATCGACGATGATCTTGCGTCCTGTAAGTCCCGAATCGCCCTGAGGCCCGCCAATAACGAATCTTCCGGTGGGATTGACGAAAATTTTCAGTTCGCTGTCCACCAGTTTTTCCGGCAGTGTAGGCATAATGACATATTTGATGACATCTTCGCGGATCTGCTTCAGTGAAGCGCTTGCGGAGTGCTGGGTTGAAACAACCACCGTATCAATGCGCACCGGCGTGCCGTTTTCGTCGTATTCCACCGTCACCTGTGTCTTTCCGTCCGGCTGGAGGTACGGAACCGTTCCGTTCTTGCGTACCTCGGTGAGCTTCTTGGCCATCTTGTGAGCGAGTGAAATCGGCAGCGGCATCAGTTCCTCCGTTTCGTCGCAGGCAAAGCCGAACATCATTCCCTGATCGCCGGCGCCGATCATATCGATCTCGCTGTCGCTCAGTCCGTTCTGCACCTCGTTGGACTGATTGACGCCCATTGCAATGTCGGGTGACTGCTCGTCAATGGAAGTGACAACGGCACAGGTATTGCCGTCAAAACTGGCTTCATGGCTGTCATAACCGATATTGATAATAACGTCGCGGGCAATTTTGGGAATGTCCACATAGCAGTCGGCCGTGATCTCGCCCATGACCGAAACATAGCCGGTGGTCACAGTGGTTTCACAGGCGACGTGTGCGCCGGGATCCAGCTCTAAGATGGCGTCGAGCACCGCGTCGGAAATCTGGTCGCATACTTTGTCGGGATGTCCTTCTGTCACGGACTCCGAAGTGAATAAGTAGTGATTCTTGTTTTGCATTTTTTTCATCCTTTGTTTGTTGATTTGAACCCTTTTTTTGAGTGTGGAGTTTGGAGTGTGGAGTGTGGAGTTAATGAAGGCGCGCCTTGGAATATATACGCTCGCAAGCTCGCTAATATGGAAGAATCAGGAAAATTGGCGACAATTTCATAAAAAACGAGCAAATGCAAATTCCATATATTCCGGCGCAAAGCGCTCCTTCACTATTCACTATTCACTTTGCAAGCCGAATGGCGAGCGCAAAAAGCCCCGGCGTCGGAGAGACACCGGGGAAATGATTACTCTTCGCCCCTCATCTCTCGGCTTTCGCCGCAGGATTTGGCACCTTGCCGCTTCTGAAAAAAATGGCAGGTTGCCGGACTTCACAGGGCCTGAACCCTCCGTCACTCTTGATAAGGTATTTGAAAACTATTACCACTTACTAATTATACATTTTTCCTAAGAAATGTCAATGCACAGAAATCACAGAATAACAATACTATCACAAAACAAATCCGTATAGATTGGCATCTGCAGAATATAATGATTATTTCTGCTAAATGAAAAAGCAGGTAAGTGGTGAAAAAATATAAAAATATCCGCCTACTGAATAAAACCGTTGATGATTTTATCCTCGGCTTCCTTTTCGGTGAGTCCGAGGGTCATGAGCTTGATGAGCTGTTCACCGGCGATCTTGCCGATGGCCGCCTCATGAATCAGAGAAGCGTCGGTGGAATTCGCGCTGATTTTCGGCACGGCGCTGACGGAGGCGGCATCCATGATAATCGCGTCGCATTCCGTGTGTCCGGAGCATTTGTTGTTGCCGTTGACATTGGAAACATAGAGCTGCTTGCTGTTTTCCCTCGCAACCGAGCGGGAAATGACGTGTGTTCCGGACTCCTCCCCGTCAAGGTCTACCTCGAACCGTGTTTCGGCGTACTGGTCGCCGTCGGTCATGATTCTCTCGGTTATTTTCAGGGTAGCCTTGTCCCCGAGTTTGCCCTTGGTGGTTCGGATTGTGTTGTCAACCCCCTGAATCTGCACCGTGTCCATCTCCATATATCCGCCCTCGGCAATGTCGATGATGGTGGTGGGATTCATGATGTTCTTTCCGCTCTCCGGGGCATTCTCGCCGTAGTGCTTTTCAGAATAATACACCCGCGAATTCTTCCCGATGTGGAAGGAGTGAATACCGTCGTGGGCGCTGTCCTCGTGACCGTGATTGTGTATGCCGCAGCCCGCGACGATCTCTATATCGCAGTTTTCGCCTATATAAAAATCGTTGTAGACCAGATCCTTGATACCGCTCTGTGTGAGTATGACGGGGATGTGAATCTTTTCGCCCACAGTGCCGTCCTTTACACGTATGTCTATTCCGGGAAGATCCTTTTTGGCGGAGATGGTGACATTCGGGCTGGAGCCTTTGGCGTAGGGACTGCCGTCCACTCTGAGGCTGAACGCGCCTGTGAGATTCTCCGCCATCACGTTGATCTTGCTCAGCATACTGAGCTTGTCGCTGCTGATATTCAATCCGTTCATTTCCTCACGCCCTCCTTGCACATTCAAATTTCAGATCGCCGTTCATCAGATGAGGGAGAATATCACTCTTTCCGCCCACAGCGGCGATTGTACCGCCTTTCAGCAGAATGATCTGCTCGGAGAAAGAAAGAATACGCTCCTGATGGGAGATAATCATAATGCTGCCGTTTGTCTTTTCGTACATTCTTTCAAACACCTTGATAAGGCTCTGGAAGCTCCACAGGTCAATCCCCGCCTCCGGCTCGTCAAAAATCGTCAGCTTGGTCGAGCGTGCGAACGCCGTCGCGATCTCGATGCGCTTAAGCTCACCGCCGGAAAGGGATTCGTTGATCTCGCGGTTAATGTAGTCCCTCGCGCAAAGTCCCACTTCGGACAGATACTCACACGCTTCGTCGAGCGACAGCTCGCGTCCCGCCGCTATCGAAATGATGTCCATGACAGTGATGCCCTTGAATCGCACCGGCTGCTGAAAGGCGAAACTCACGCCGCTGCGTGCGCGTTCCGTAACCGACATATTCGTCAGATCGACACCGTCCAGTGTAATGCTGCCCTTGGTTGGTGTGATAATGCCCGCAATGATCTTGGCCAGCGTGGATTTGCCGCTTCCGTTGGGGCCTGTTATGGCGACAAATTTTTTATCTACAGTCAGATTGATGTCATCGAGGATTATTTTGCCCTCAGGCGTGACATAAGACAGATTTTTGATTTCCAGCATTTATTCTGATCTTCCTTTTGTCAATACTTTAACGAATATTATACCACAACCGATTGGAATAATTCAATACCTTTTTTCATTTAATTCACCCGTCATCATTAAGCAGACAAAAAATCTGTTGATTTTCCCGCAAATATGTAGTATAATTACAATTAATGAATTCCGAAAAAGGAAGGAAAAATCATGAAGATTTTCGATTTACAGGGTAACAACACCAATTTTATCACGGAAATACTGGCGGGGTTCACTTCGTTTTTCACCATGAGCTATCTTCTGTCGGTGTGTCCGGGATTAATCGGCGGCAGAGGGGTAACAACGGATACAATCTATATAGGAATGTGCATTGCCTGCTTTTTTGGCTGCATCATTATGGGAATCTGGTCTAAACAGCCGTTTGTCGTGGTGCCAAGCGTCGGCATGACCGTGTTCTTCTCATCGGCTCTGATGACGGATATGAATTTATCTTACCATGAGGCAATGGTGATCACTACAGTTTCAGGATTATTCTTACTGGCTTTGACTTTTACCGGAATAGGAAGCTCTGTTTTCAACACTTTATCCGGCAGTATGAAAAACGGCATTTCTGCCGGCATCGGTCTGTACATCGCAATGGTCGGGCTGCAAAACGCGGGAATTCTTGTGAAAGACGAAACCAACATATGGAAGATAGGCGAACTGTCCTACAGAAAAACTGACATATTTCCGATTATTGTGTTGTTCGTGGGTCTGATCGTTATCGGCTGGTGCAAAAAAATAGGGATGCCCTCACCTCCCTTCTTCGGAATAATAGCGTCCTGTATACTGGTATTCACAGGCGGACATATACCGCATTTGCGCGATCTGCTGTCAATCCGGATTAAACTCGGAGAGTTCAACCCTCATTTCGGCACATGGTACCACGAGGGATTGCTAAAAAACTTCACTATCGGGATAGGACAACTGATCGGGAAAACGGATCATTCTCTGAAAGCCGTGTTGATTCTGATCATTTCGGCCATCGTCTGCGCGGTGTTCAATATGACAGATTCGGTCGGCGTGACTTACGCTATTGCCAAAAACCACGGGAAGTTTGACGACAATGGCAATTTCGGCGCGTTGAAGAATACGCTTACCGCAAGTTCCGTTTCCTCCTTTGCCGGAACGATGTTCGGCTGCCCAACGCTTTCGATTGCCCCGGAATCCGTCGCCGGCATCTGCGCACAGGGCAAGTCCGGGCTGACCTCTGTTACCGCCGGGCTTCTCTTCCTGCTGGCCGCGTTCTTTGTTCCGGTCGCCAATTACATACCTCCCGCGCTGACCGCCTGCGTCATGATTTACATAGGCTTTACCATGCTCGGCGCAGTCAAGGAGATCGACTGCGGGGACATAGGCGAAGGAATTCCGGCGCTGCTTACCATTCTGCTTATCCCCGTTACTTCCTCTATTGTCGACGGTATTGCACTCGGAATCCTGTTTCACGTCATTGTCAATGTATGCATATTCAAGCTAAAAGCAATCAAACCCATTGAAATAGTTGTTGCTTTCTTTTTCGGATTGAATTATTTCTATCTTTGATAAATAGTGCCGCTGTCGGGCTTGGGTAAATACCACAGGCTCGGCAGCGGATTATTTTCATCCCAAAAAGAGAATTCTCAGTATTTGTAAAAAAATTAACGAGTTGTTCTGGAATTTTCTGATAACATATGTTATCATATTATATATGTTTTTTACGCAATGCTATTCACGGAGGTTTTTATCATGCGATTTCCCGCTTTGGCTAAATTATTGACGCCGGTAATAGCGGTGATGCTTCTGTGCGGCTGCGACGCTCAGTTCTTCGGCGGCGACCGTCAGCTCATGCGCCCGCCCTATCCCGCCGGTGAGGATCGGAATATTCAGGAGGAGCTGACAAAGAGCCTCGGCAGCTTCACGCTGAAATATCCCAAGAGCGGCAGCTACCGCTCTGCCATTGTCCGGACTGATCTGACGGGCGACGGCAGGAATGACGCCCTTGTATTTTACCGGCAGGACGAGACAAAACCCATCTCGCTGGCGCTGCTCTCGAAGGACAACGGTGAATGGCAGTTCATCTCGAAAAAGGAAGGCGAAGGCGGCGAGATTGACCGCGTTCTGTTCGGCGATATTAACTGTGACGGCAGAAACGAAATCATTGTCGGCTGGACGATCTACAGCAGCGGTCTGAATATTATATCCGCCTACAGCCTGCAGGACAACACACTCACCGCCATCGACGTAAAAGAGTATTCCGAATCCAAGGGCGCGAATATTTCGGTTGCCTATACCGACATGCAGCTCTTCGATTTTGACAACGACGGCTCCGATGAAATCATTGCCTCCTATATCAATCTTTCCGAAGTGACAGCGACTGCAAAGCTGATTGAATGTCACAGGGGCGTTGACAATGCCTTCACCATGAGCGTTACCGACACCGCACAACTTGACGGACATGTGCTTTACTACGCGGAGGCAAAAGTGGCCAAGCTGACCGACGACAAGATCTTCGGCGTGGTGCTCGACGGTTACAAGGACAATTCCACCATGGTGACAGAGTACGTCTACTGGAACAGCGTGAACGGCGACTTAGAAGCGCCATTCTACGACCCGGAGGAACAGGCCGTGCTCAACACCGTGCGAAATGTCAACATCACTTCGCGTGACATTGATTCCGACAGCGTTATGGATATTCCCGTGACGGAATATCTGCCGGGCTACGACCACACATCCGAATCCCCCATGTATCTGACGCTGTGGTACAACGTCGATTTCGGCGCAAAGGGTTACACCTTCCTCAACAAAAAGAAGAATATCATCAATCTCTCGGAAGGCTACAGTATCACATGGCAGTCTGCGTGGAACGGCAAGGTCACCTGCCGTCTTGACGAAAAAAACCGGATTCTCTACTTCTATCGGTACAAAAAAGACCGCTTTGCCTTCAGTGAGGAGCTTTTCCGCATTAAGGTATTCACGCAGAACGAATGGAAAGAGGACAAACACGATCCGAAATTTGCGGTGGTGCTGAACAGCACCGACGAAACCGTCTGCGCCGCGCTTTTCTCCAGCGATCAGACGTTAATTGATCAGAAAACGGTTGTATCGGCTTTTTCATTGATCTGATTATTTCCGGTTTTCATTTTATTGCAATATTATCCATTCAATTAAGATATTCATACTCTCTTGACTTTCAGAAAGGACGATCTCAGATGAAAAAAATACTTGTAGCAGAGGACGAGGACGCTATCAGAGAATTTGTGGTTATCAATCTCAAACGATCTGGATATGATGTTTTTGACGTTAACAACGGCAGCGACGCGGTGGAGGCTTACGACAAGTCAAACGGCGACTTTGACATCGCGCTGCTGGACGTTATGATGCCCGGTATGGACGGCATTTCAGTCTGCCGTGAGCTCCGCAAACGCAACAGCAATTTAGGCATTATCATGCTCACCGCCAAGTCGCAGGAGATGGACAAGGTAAACGGCCTGATGAACGGCGCGGACGATTATATCACCAAGCCGTTCAGCCCGAGCGAACTGATGGCAAGAGTCGACGCGCTTCACCGCCGCGTTGCGCTCAGCGAAAGCAGCGACCGCTCCTTCCGTGAGGAACTGCGCTCCGGCAACTTCGTGCTCAACCTCCGCAACCGCGCGCTCAGCAAGAACGGTGAGTTAGTGGAACTGACGCAGGTGGAATTCCAGATCATGGAATACTTTTTCTCCAACCCGCGCACAGCCCTCAGCCGCGACGACATTCTCAAGCACGTCTGGGGCGACGGCTTCTTCGGCGAGGAAAAGATTGTAGACGTCAACATCCGCCGTCTCCGCATGAAGATCGAGGAAAAGCCCTCCTCTCCCCGCCACATCGTCACCGTCTGGGGTCTCGGCTACAAGTGGGAAGCATAGCGCGCTCACATTCGTTTGCGCTAAGTGAATAAATAATAGATAATAATGAAGGAGCGCTTGCGCGCTGAAATGACAGCGCTCGGCTTTTATTGAAACCCTACAGCTTTTGGCTGACGGGTAATAAAGGAGGGTAAAGAGTTGGCTTTTGATTTCAAAAAAGAATATAAAGAATTCTATCTTCCTAAGAACACGCCGGGTATTGTCACGGTTCCAAAAATGAACTACATTGCTGTGCGTGGACAGGGCGATCCCAATGCCGAGGGCAGCGAATACAAGCGAAGCATTGAACTGCTTTACGGTGTGGCGTTCACGATCAAGATGAGCAAGAAGGGCAGCCGTCAGATCGATGGCTATTTTGACTATGTGGTTCCGCCGCTGGAGGGCTTCTGGTGGCAGGAAGGCATTGTCGGAATCGACTACGCACACAAGGAATCGTTTCGGTTCATTTCCGTTATCCGACTGCCCGATTTTGTCACCAAAGACGACTTCAACTGGGCGGTGGAAGAGGCGGCCAGGAAGAAAAAAACCGATTTTTCCGCCGTTGCATTTCTGACATACGACGAGGGCTTATGTGTGCAGTGTATACACATCGGACCTTACGACAACGAACCTGCTACCGTTGAGCTTATGCACCGATACATGGAAGAACAGGGCTATACCCTCGACATCACGGAAACCCGCCTTCACCACGAAATATATCTCAGCGACGCCCGCAGGACTGCTCCCGAAAAACTGAAAACCGTCATCCGGCATCCGATTCGTCGGAGTGAATGATTCATTATGAGTGAGAAACGGGCAGCATGATAGTTTGGAGTGAGAAGTAATTGACTGAAATAACAAACGAAACCTCAGAAAATAGAGAAGGGAATAAAAACGACAAATTAAAGGAAAAGCTCGGGAAATTTACCGGCGCATTGGGAAATATTCTTAAGCATCTCTTTTTGCCATACAGGGAAATGATACGCGGCAAGGGGATCACACGCCGCTGGCTGTTTACGACATTCTCGCTTCTTGGCACTATGCTGATCGTAATTTTTATAATTTCCGTATCGCTGATCAACAGCTTCTATTACAACAACATCAAACAGGTACTTGACCAGCGCGCGGAAGTGACCTCGGATTACTTCGCACAGACCGCCTTTAATTCCTACGCCGCCATGAACGAGAACGATTACAGACTCTCGGCGCAAGCCTTTGTAGAGGGCTTTGCCGACAAGGACAAGATGGAGATTCAGTTCATCAACGGCAGAGGCGCAACCCTCGTCACATCGACGGGCTTTGAACCTCCCGAAGGGCAGCCCAAGCCGGATTACGAAGAGGCGTGCAAGAACGGCGACCACGGAGCATGGAACGGTCTGAACGAGAATAACGAACACGTCTATGCTGTTTCCTATATATTGGAGCTGCCGAATTACAAGGGCTACAGGGCTATTCGAATGATCGTTTCACTCGAACCCACCGACGCCGCCGTGCGTGGGAATATCATTCTTATTTCGGTGATCATGCTGGTCGTGCTGCTCTTTATCTCACTGACAAGCTCCTACTTCATCCGCTCCATTGTCAATCCTGTCAAGACCATCACCAATATTGCCGGAAACATTGCCGGCGGCGATTTCTCCATACGTCTGGAAAAACAGCATGACGACGAGATCGGCGATCTGATGGATTCCATCAACGCCATGGCGGCCGAGCTGGCGCTGAGTGAAAACGCCAAGAACGACTTCATTTCATCGGTTTCCCACGAACTGCGCACACCGCTCACCGCTATCAAAGGCTGGAGCGAAACGGTGCTGATGTGCGGCACCGAAGATGAAGCGATGATCAAGCGCGGAATGGGCATTATCATCAAGGAAACGGAACGCCTGAGCGGTCTGGTAGAGCAGCTGCTCGACTTCTCCCGTATGCAGAGCGGCCGACTGGTGATGAATTTCCAGCTGCTTGACATTGTGGCCGAGATAGACGACGTAGTCTTCATGTTCGCGGAAAAAGCCCGCAAGGAGGACAAACGCCTGACATTCTATGAGCCGGAGCAGGCCATTCCCGTTATGGGCGACCGCGACAGGCTCAAGCAGGTGATTATCATTGCCATCGACAACGCCATGAAGTACAGCGAATCAGGCGGAGAGATATATGTCTATACCTCGGTGGAAAACGACAGACTGACCATCGGCGTGCGCGACCACGGCTGCGGCATCCCCTCGGATCAGCTGTCTAAGGTCAAGCAGAAATTCTACAAAGCCAACACCGAAAAGGGCGGCTTCGGCATAGGTCTTGCCGTCGCCGACGAGATCATACGCAAGCACAACGGCGAATTTATCATTGACAGCGTAGAAGGTGAAGGCACCAACGTGAGCATTATTCTGCCTGTCGCACGACAGACAGGACTCACCTCCGACAAAAATTCAACAGAGAGCGAAGTAATTAACAATGAGTAAAAAGAACAAGACAAAGTACACATCCATTGGCGGTCAGGCGCTGATTGAAGGCGTTATGATGAGAGGGCCGAAAAACACCGCGATGGCTGTCCGAAGTCCCGACGGCGAGATCGTTGTCGAAAACGTGAAGTGTCCCCTTCCGTCTGAACGCCCATGGATATTCAAGATTCCGCTGCTGCGCGGAATGTATTCCTTCTTCGACTCGCTTCGGATCGGATCCAAGACGCTCATGCGTTCGGCGGAACTTGCGGGAGAAGCTGACGAGGAGGAGGAGCTGACCCCGTTCGAGCAGAAGCTCAACAAAATTTTCGGTGAAAAGCTCTTCGGTGTGCTGATGACGCTTGCCATGGTTTTAGGCATGGCTCTGGCTGTCCTTCTCTTTTTTGTGGTTCCCACCGCCTGCTACACAGGGCTTTCCATGCTCCTGCCAGCTTTAAAAGGCAATATCCTCTATCGCTCGATCTTTGAGGGCGTTTTCAAAATCATCATTTTTATTCTCTACATCTTCCTCTGTACGCGCATGAAGGATATGCACAGGGTATTTGAATATCACGGCGCGGAACACAAGACCATCTTCTGCTACGAGGCCAAGCAGGAACTGACCGTGGAGAATGTGCGCAAATTCAGGCGTTTCCATCCCCGATGCGGCACAAGCTTTCTGATTGTGATGCTGATCATCGGCATTGTGGTGGGTTTCTGCATTCAGACCGACGTCATCTGGCTGCGCACGCTGATCAGATTGGCCTGTCTGCCGCTGATCATGGGCTTTGGCTATGAGATCATCCGCTTCTGCGGCAAGCACGACAACCTTCTCACCAAAATACTCTCCGCGCCCGGCCTGTGGATGCAGCATATCACCACATTTGAGCCGAGCGATGACAAGATTGAATGTGCGATTGCGGCCATGAAGGCGGTCATTCCGCAGGATTCCGAAGGAGAAATCGTATGATCAACCACCGCACAGTCAGAGAGGCATATGAACGCGGCAAAAATACACTATCACGGGCAGGACTGGAAAGTCCTGCCTTTGATGCGTTATGCCTGTTGAAAGAGGCTTTTGGAATAGGCGACCGCGCGGCGCTTGCGATTCACGGGAGCGAACCGGCCGACCCTGAAAAAACGGAATTATTTGGCGAGCTGATCATCCGCCGTACACGGGAGCCGCTGCAATACATTCTGGGACGGTGGGAATTTGACGGTATGCCGCTGAGCGTCGGCGAAGGCGTGCTGATTCCCCGCGAGGACACAATGACGCTGGTGGAAACCGCATGTTCATGGCTCAACGGAAAGCAATCACCCAAAATACTCGACCTCTGCGCGGGAAGCGGCGCTGTCGGGCTGGCGATTGGCCGCCGGATTCCGGATGCGGAGGTAATCTGCGTCGAAAAATCCCCCGAAGCTCTCCCCTATCTGCGCCGCAACATCGATGCATTCGGCGACGGAAGAGTGACTGTCCGGCAGGCGGATGTACTTCTTCCGCCGGATTTCACTCGGGAACATGAAACATTCGATGCCATCGTGTCAAATCCGCCTTATATTCCCCGCGATGACATCGCCGGTCTTGCGTGGGAGGTGCAGCGCGAACCCTTGATGGCTCTCGATGGCGGAAATGACGGACTGGACTTCTACCGCGCTATATGCACCCTGTGGAAACCGGCTGTCAGGGACGGCGGACTTATCGCTTTTGAGATAGGTTACGACATCCGCGAGGGCGTTATTGACATAATGAAAAAAAATAGTATAGGTCAGATTAACGCAGTGAAGGACTTCAACGGTGTCGATAGGTGCATTTTTGGTACAGCTGTTTCATAAATGCAAAATTTCCTCTTGCGTTTTTCGCAGAAATGATATATACTATATTCAGAAAACAAAGCAAAGGAATGATCTCACATGGCAGTAGATAAAAAGAAGGCGCTTGAAACAGCGCTGGCAAGTATAGAAAAGCAGTTCGGCAAGGGCGCCGTAATGAAGCTCGGACAGAATTCCGCGCTCAACGTGGAAGCCATCTCCACAGGCTCCCTCGGACTTGACCTTGCTCTCGGTATCGGCGGCCTGCCGAGGGGCAGAATTATCGAGATGTACGGCCCGGAATCCTCCGGCAAGACCACACTCGCGCTGCATTGCATAGCCGAAGCGCAGAAGCAGGGCGGTATCGCCGCATTCATCGATGTGGAGCACGCGCTTGACCCGGTTTATGCGCAGGCGCTCGGCGTGGATATAGACAACCTTCTCGTTTCTCAGCCCGACAACGGCGAACAGGCGCTTGAAATCACCGAGGAGCTTGTGCGTTCCGGCGCAATCGACGTGATCGTGGTCGACTCGGTGGCAGCGCTTGTTCCGCGTGCCGAAGTGGAAGGCGACATGGGCAGCGCCTTCGTGGGAATGCAGGCGCGTCTGATGAGCCAGGCGCTCCGCAAGCTGACCGGCGCGATCGGCAAATCCAACTGTGTGGCTATTTTCATCAACCAGCTGCGCGAGAAGGTGGGCGTGGTCTACGGCAATCCCGAGGTGACACCCGGCGGCAGAGCGCTGAAATTCTACAGCTCGGTTCGTATAGAGATACGCAAGGGCGAAGCGCTCAAATCCGGCTCCGACGTGATAGGCAACCGCACCAAGGCCAAAGTGGTCAAGAATAAGATCGCTCCTCCCTTCCGCACCGCCGAATTTGATATTATGTACGGCGAAGGCATCAGCCGCACAGGAGAGCTGCTCGACCTGGCGGTGGAACTGGGTATTGTCAAGAAAGGCGGCGCATGGTTCTCCTACGGTGAAACCCGCCTCGGACAGGGCCGCGACAACGCCAAGAATTATTTCATCGATCACCCCGAAATCGCGCAGGAGATCGAAAAGCAGGTGCGTGAGAACGCTGAAAAGCTGCTCAACAAGCGCAAGCCGTCCAAGGCAGACAAGAAAGGCGCCGACGAGGAAACCACCGAAACGCTGGAACCGGCTGCCGATTCCTCTGTTGCGGAATCGGCAGCCGAAGCGAATATGATAGACGACATTCCGATTCCCGATGAATTTGCCGACGAGATCAAGCCCTCCAAGCGCAAGAAAAACATCGATATTTCGGTTGACTGAACATGCTGATTGATGAAATGAAACCCCAAAAGGGGCATCTGGTAGGACTGTATTCGGAAGGTGAGCTTATCGTCTCCGTCGACTGTGAGCTTGCCGCCGAAAAAAACATCAGGGCAGGACGGAAGTATTCCATTGATGAACTGCGGGAGCTTCTGAGCGACTCACAGCTCAGAAGGGCCAAATCAAAGGCGCTTTACCTGCTGAATTTCCGCGATTATTCGCGGCGCGATTTAGCCGCACGTCTGCGGAGTGACAATGAATACAGCGATGAAGCCATCGAAGCGGCTTTGGATTATATGACCGAAATCGGAGCCGTCGACGATGCACGCTACGCGGAAAACATGATACGCCACCTGATTCACCAGAAGCACTACGGCAGACGGCGCATCCTGCAGGAACTGAGCGCAAAGGGCATCGACCGCTACACAGCGGAAACCGCGCTCCGCGAATTCGACCTCGACGAACAGGCGGCTATACTGGAGCTTCTCGACAAGAAATTCAGCCGCGATCTCGACAACGACAAAGGCATACGCCGCACGATAGCCACCCTGCAGCGCTACGGCTACGAGATGGGCGACATTATGCAGGCATTGAGAGATTACGCCGATCAAATCGATCAGGATGAAGACAGCGAGTAAAGGCACATCCAATCCAATTTCAAAAAAATCAAAATAACAAAAAACAAGCGCGACTTATGAGAAAACTCACAATTCGCGCTTTTTCGTTTAATATCAAAAAGACCGTATCAAAGGAACGAAATCTTCAATCTCCTACCTTCAACCTCAACCTACTACCTTCAACCTGACTCAGGTTCTGTAGTCGCCGTTGATTTTGACGTAATCATACGTGAGGTCGCAGCCCCAGGCCTTGGCGGAACATTCGCCCTGGTGTAGGTCTATGTCAACCAGAATTTCGTCAGCGGAAAGAATCTTCGCCGCTTCGTCCTCGGAGAACTCAATGCCTGCTCCATTGCGGCAGACTGCGACGGTGCCGTTAACAGAGGACATATCGACATCCACCTTGTCAATGTCAAACTCCGCTTCGGCATAGCCGATTGCGCAGAGAATTCTGCCCCAGTTGGCGTCCTCTCCAAAGAACGCGCACTTGACCAGCGGCGAACGGATTACGCTTTTGGCCACGGTAATCGCCGTGTCGAGATCGGGAGCGCCGACACAGGTGCACTCAATCAGCTTGCTTGCGCCCTCGCCGTCCTTGGCAAGCATTTTTGTCATGTTCATCATGACAAAATACAGCGCCGACTTGAACTCTTGGTAGTCCTCGCCTTCAGCGGATACTTCTTCATTGCCTGCCAGACCGTTTGCCATAAGCAGTACGCAGTCATTGGTGGAGGTATCGCCGTCCACGCTCAGGCAGTTGTATGTCACCTTCACCACATCGCTGAGCGCCTTTTGCAGCAGTCCGGAGCTCACAGTCGCATCAGTCGTGATGAAATTCAGGGTTGTTGCCATGTTCGGGTGAATCATTCCGCTGCCCTTTGCCATGCCGCCCATTTTGCAGATTTTGCCGCCGAGCCGGAATTCCACTGCAATTTCTTTCATCACCGTGTCGGTTGTCATAATGGCATTGGCCGCCTTGCCGTGATTTTCGGGGGAAAGTCCTGCCGCAAGTTCTTCTATGTGTTCCGCTATCGGCTCAATGGGAAGAACCTGTCCGATCACGCCTGTCGATGCGACCACAATTTCATCCGGTTCGACTCCCAGTGCCTTTGCGGTGAGAGAGCACATCATCTCCGCTTTTTCCACACCGTCGGCGTTGCAGGTGTTGGCGTTCTTGCTGTTGGCGATGAAGCCGCGTGTCCTGCCGCCGCAGGCTGCGAGGTGTTCCTTCGTGACAAGAAGGGGTGCTCCTTTGACCTTGTTGGTCGTATAAACCGCCGCCGCGTTGCACATCACGTCGCTGACAACCAATCCGAGGTCGTTCTTGCCTTTATCCTTATTCAACCCGCAGTTCAGACCGTTCGCCTTGAAGCCCTGTGCGGCGCAAACGCCGCCTTCCACGGTAACAAACTGCTTTTCTTTGATTCCGTTGATCATTTCTTCTCATTCCTCAAAAATATATTTGGTAAAATAGTTTTCCGCGTTTCCCGAGAATATTTTGTTAACAAGCTCTTCTCTGTAATTCAGTCTCAGAAAGCTCTCGTAAAGCTCGCCCATCGACTCGACGCCTGTCATGCCGGAAGGAATGTCGGTGCCGTCAAAGTCGCTGCCTAAACAGAGCGAATTCTCACCGCCCAGCGAAAGCATATGCTCCGCGTGCCGCAGAATGTCGGTGACAGCGGCATTCCCGTCATCGCGCAGGAAGCCGACACAAAAATTCAATCCGATGATACCGCCGCGCCGATGAATGACGGTTATCATTTCATCGGTGAGATTGCGCTTGTCTCCGCAAAGGCTGCGCGCATTGGAATGACTGGCGACGAAGGGAACGTCGCTCAGTTCCGCCACATCATAAAAGCCCGCGTCGGAAAGATGGGAAACATCCACCGCCATGTGCAGACGGTTCATTTCCCGCACCACCTCGCGGCCGAACTGCGTCAGCCCTTTCCCCTGCTCCACACGGATTCCGTCGGCCAGTTCATTGGAACCGTTCCATGTGAGGGTGATCAGACGCACGCCGTCATTGTAAAGCGACTGCACACGTTCGATCTTACCGGCAAGAGCAGAGCCGCCTTCCACCGAAATGACACAGCCGCATTGTTTCTCTGTGGCAAGCAACTGCCTTTTACTTCGCACGATTTGAAAGCGCTCCGGAAGGATGCCCTCCTGTCGGCGGAGATAATCCCTGACATGCTCATAATGCTTTACCGCATCTTCTCCCCGGTATTCATCCGGCATGAAGATCGCAAAAATCTGCCGCCATTGATGCAGGTATTCTCCCCTTGGGAGCGAAATGTGCCACGCACCTTCCGATAAATCCACTCCGCCGAGTCTTCCGGCACATTCAAAGGCGGTGTCACAGTGCAAATCAAATAAATCCATCGTATCCACTCGCCGTCAATTTCCCTTGTATTCGGGTATTCCTTCGATTTTTTTCAGAAAGCTCCTTCGGTGTACCGGAGAAGCGCCGTACTGCCGGAGCATATCAATGTGAAGCTGCGTGCCGTAGCCCTTGTGCTTGGCAAAATTGTACTGCGGATATGCTTTGTCAAGCTCCAGCATGAATCTGTCTCTGCTCACCTTGGCGAGAATGGACGCGCAGGCAATGCTCATGGATAGCGCGTCGCCCTTGACAATCGTCCGGCAGGGTATGGTAATCTGCGGCGGCTGCCTGTTGCCGTCGATCAGACACATGTCGGGCTTCTGCTTTAGCCCTGCAACAGCCTTGGACATCGCAAGATAAGTCGCCTGCAATATATTGATCTCATCGATGGTTTTCTCGTCAACGGAAGCGATACAGTAATCCGCCGCTTGGGAGATGATGATGTCAAACAGCGCTTCACGCTTCTTTTCGCTCAGCTTTTTGGAATCGTTCGCGCCATCGATAATCTGTCCCTCGTGAAGCACAACAGCGGCAGCAAACACCGGTCCCGCAAGCGGGCCTCTGCCCGCTTCGTCCACACCGCAGACAATCAAGCTGCCACACTCCGCAGCCTCGTTTTCATATTTCAGCCAGTCAACCGGATCGGCTGGTTCTTTCTTTTTTGGCACCTTGCGGCACCTCCGTTTTTTATACTATACTCAGATTTAGAAGTTTTTTGTTCTGTTCGGGGGGGGAAGGGCATACCATTTATTTACACTTTATCTGCATTTGCCTGACCTGATCGCGTATCCTGACGGATCTTGCTCGGTCGGCTTCGCCTCCCTCGTGAGGGCGCTGCCCCTCTTTGTCAGCTTTGCTGACAAAGTACCCTGCAAGGGCTCTGCCCTTGACCCGCCAGGAGGAACTAGTTCCCCCTGGACTCCCTGCCGCATTCGCGGCTTATTTTTCCGGCATTTCCAGCGTTATCCTGCCGAGCTTGCCGCCGCGATATTCGTCCATAACCATCACCGAAACACGCTCGTAGTCTATCTCTCCGCCGCGCATGATCATGCCGCGCTTTTTGGCAATCAGCTCCATGACTTCAAGAGGCGACATTCCCTCCACGCTGTCCAGCTTATACCGCTCACACAGACGTTCGGGATAGTAGCGGCTCATATAACCCAGAAGGTCAAGGCAAAGTGATTCAATATCTACAACGGCATCCTTTACCGCTCCGGTAAAGGCCAACTTGCGTCCGACCTCCGGGTCATCGAATTTCGGCCACAGCACACCGGGCGTGTCCAGCAGCTCGATGCCGCCGCCGATGGTAAACCATTGGTTGCCGCGTGTGACGCCCGGACTGTCGGCGACCTTCGCCTTGCCGCCCTTCGCCATGCGGTTAATGAAGGAGGATTTGCCGACATTGGGTATTCCCACAACCATCAGCTTGATGCTTCTGCCGCCCATGCCCTTGGATTCCCACACGGCAATCTTATCGGCAAGCAGCTTTCGCACTTCGTCCGCAAAATGATGCAGCCCCTTTCCGGTCTTGCAGTCGCAGGCAATCGCCCTCGCGCCGCTTTTAGCAAAATAATCTATCCAGCGTGACGTCGCGGCGCCATCGGCAATATCGGCCTTATTGAGCAGTACGATTCTCGGACGTTTCGCTGTAATCGTGTCAATCTCCGGATTGCGGCTGCTCATGGGTATTCTCGCGTCGATGATCTCCACCACGCCGTCCACCAGCTTGATGCATTCTTCCATGCGGCGGCGGGTTTTGGTCATGTGTCCGGGATACCATTGAATAATCTGTGAATTGTTGTTCTGTGAGTCGAATCCGCTCATCAGTCCAGACCTCCGACTCTTTCAAAGGGATAAATTCTGAAAATCGCCTTGCCCATGATGTACTTTTCCTCCACCATACCGAGACCCGGGTCACGGCTGTCAAAGGAATCGTTGCGGTTGTCGCCCATGACAAAGACCTTGCCCTTGGGAATGGTAAGCGGGTACTCGTAAGATTCGCCGGAGCGCTGGATGTCCTGATCGAGAATATACGACTCATGCAGCTTGACTCCGTCAACGGTGACGGTATCGGTTTCGGCGTCCACCGAGATGGTCTGTCCCTCGACAGCAATCACGCGCTTGATGAGAGGCTCGTTGTCGTGGGAATTGGGCTGAGTGATTACCACAATATCCCCGTTCTGCGGAGTATAGAACAGGCTGTTAAGCACGATTCTGTCACCCGATGTGAGCGTCGGATTCATGGACGGGCCCGAAACGCTGACCACACGGAAAAGGAATGTGAAGAGAATGACGACTATGGCAAGCGCAAAAGCGATGGCCTCCAGCCATTCATAAACCTCAACCATAAGTCCGCCGGACTGATTTTCCTGATTATTATTTTTTTCACTCATGATGATCCTCCGTTGATGTTTGATTTAAACAAAGTGTTTCTATTATTATAATACTTTTTACTTGCTATTGGAAGATGATTTTGAAAATTTTTTGATTTTTTCTTATTTTTATTGAATTTTTATTGAATCGAAAAAAAATAAAAGAGATACTGTCCAAAAGCAAACAGTATCTCTTTTCGAAGCCTTTTTGATGTACAGATGAAGTGAAGCGATATAAGAAGATTACTTCTTGATGCGCTCCTTGACCTTGGCGGCCTTGCCGACGCGGTCACGCAGATAGTAGAGCTTGCTTCTTCTGATCTTACCGTGACGGACAACCTCGATGCGGTCAACTGCGGGAGCATTCACGGGGAATACTCTCTCAACACCAACGCCGTAGGACACGCGGCGAACGGTGAATGTCTCGGAAACGCCGCTGCCTCTGCGAGCGATAACGGTGCCTTCGAACATCTGGATTCTTTCCTTCTCGCCTTCACGAATCTTGACGTAAACCTTGACGGTGTCGCCGATTTCAAAGGTGATCGGGTCTTTTCTCATGCTGTCTTCCGCGATGGACTTCAATGCTTCTGCTGCGTTCATAAAAAAACCTCCTGATAATTTCAGATATTCATGCAGCGCAACCAAAAGCACTCAGAGGAATATCCGCTTTGAATATTGCGCCGCGCTTTATGAATGACGCTGCGCCCTGACAAATCCCAAATCTTACGCCGAAGAAGAACGCCGTAAGCCGGATGAAGCGTCGGCTTTTTGAATCATCAGCCGACAACTTAAGTATTATAACATGCCTGTCAAAAAAATGCAATATATTTTTTAAATATTTTTTCGTCCGTCCCCAAAAGTCAGACAAACAGAGAATTATTCGGCGTTATCCCAGTTGTGGAATACGTTCTGCACGTCGTCGTTATCCTCGAGCATATCCAGCAGTTTCTGCATCTTGACTGCGGCTTCCTCGTCTTCGATGGACGAATAGGTATCCGGAACCTGCTCCACGTCAGCGGATACAAAGGTGTAGCCCTTCTCCTCGAGAGCGGCCACTACCGCGCTGAAATCCGCGGGATCGGTATAAATTTCAAACGCGTCGCCCTCCGCCTGGAAATCAGAGCAGCCGGACTCGAGAGCGTCCTCCATCATCTGATCCTCGTCGATATCGCCATCCTCGTTGTCAACGACAATAACGCCCTTTTCGTTGAACATGAAGGAAACACATCCGGTGGTGCCGAGATTGCCGCCGAATTTGTCGAAATAATGTCTGAGGTCGGCAGCCGTTCTGTTGCGGTTGTCGGTCAGGGCTTCAACGATAACGGCAATGCCGTTGGGGCCGTAGCCTTCGTAGGTGAGCGATTCGTAGGTCTTGCCGTCGTTCTCGCCAGAAGCCTTCTTGATGATGCGCTCGATGTTTTCATTGGGGACGTTGTTGGCCTTTGCCTTGGCAATGCAGTCGCGCAGCTTTGCGTTGGCACCGGGGTCAGCGCTGCCGCCTTCACGAACGGCAATGGCTATCTCGCGGCCGATCTTGGTGAAGATCTTGGCTCTGGCGCCATCGATTTTTTCTTTCTTTCTCTTGATAGTGCTCCATTTGGAATGTCCTGACATTGGATCCAAGCCTCCTGTGTATTATAAAAAATTCATCAATCTTTATCATTATAATACTGTCGGGCAGGTTTGGCAAGTCTTATTTTATTTTTTTGATGTAGAACAAATCGCAGTCCCTTCTGACGAAAAATATGATGTAAAACTTACATATTTTTTGTAATTATGTATTTACAAATAATGATTTTTTTGTTATAATAAATGCAAGCAAATGTTTTGCTTAAAAATTTTTTATGTGAAAGGATCTATACTATGGACAATCAGAACAATCAGAACGAGTACACCAATTTCAACGGCTATCAGGCACCTCCCACTCCCCAACAGCAGCCTGTTCAGCAACCCGTTCAGCCGCAGTATGCCCCTGTTCAGCAGGTTCCCTACAATCCATACCAGGCCACCGTACAGACAGAGAAAAAGCACAAAAGTCTGGTTCTCGGCATCTTGTCAATCGTTATTCCGATTATCAGCTGTACTTATCTCTCCCCCATCGGTCTGATACTCGGTCTGATCGGTGTCATCCGCAACAAGAAATCCGTGGTTTCCTGGATCGGTCTTGCCATCAGCCTCCTTGCGTGCGCTTATCTGGGTTTGGTCATTTACTTCCTGGTTGACCCCGACAGATGCAGAACGTTGCTCCAGAGTTCCGGAATGTATTCTGATGCACAGATAGACGAAATGCTGCGCACACTTTATGGCTTTATCGTTTCAAAGTTTTAAGCCATAGATTTATCTGCATTCAAGGAAGGAATTGAATCCGAATGAACAACAATTTCCCGAACGGATATACAAGCTACAACGGCTATCCTGTCAATGACAACGCCGGAACCCCTGTTCCGGAACAAAAATCTGCCTATGAGCAGCAGCTTCAGTACAACACGCCTCCACAGTACCCATACATGCAGCCTGTTCCAGAGCTGAATAAGGGTACAGACATTTTAGGTATCCTTTCGGTCGTTTTCTCTTCTGTCGGTCTCGGATGCTGTGGTATTCAGTTCAGCGTCATCGGAATCATTACAGGCATTATCGCCATGGTCAAAGCCAAACATGTCATGCAGAAATCATCTCTCGGTCTTGTGGGAGTGATTCTCGGCGCTGTCGCGATTGTGCTGTATATCATTCTGATAATAGCTTATTTCTCCATAATTGCCGCATCCATGTCAGAGTTGGAAAGACTTCTTTGAATGTCACCCCCTCATTGAAAGGAGTATCTTACATGAACAACGATATGATCCATCCAACACCCGACACAGAGAACGAAATACCCGCAAAGGAAACGGCTGCAGAAGAAGCAGCAGCTATTTCAACTCCCGATACTGCCGAAGCTGCTTCCGATTGCCAGCCTCCCGCAGTGGAAACACCGGAGTCTCCGGCGGTAAGCGAAATTCCTTCGGCGGAGGAAACAACGACGGCATCCGTTCCGGACGAGCCTGTCGCTCCGGTTCCTGAGAAATTCGCCGTTGCTCCTGAAGAGCCTGTCAAGGCAGCGGAAGAGCCGGTCGCACCGGTTCCCGAAAAATCTGCTGTTGCGCCCGAAGAGCCTGTCAAGGCAGCGGCACAGCAGCCATATCAGCAACCATTTCAGCAACCATTTCAGCAGCCCGTTCAGCAACCGATTCAGCAACCGATTCAGCCGCCTGTTCAGCCGCAGTCAACACCGGGTGTGACACAGCAATACTATCAGTATACACCGGTCAATCCAGCGCTGCTTGTTCAACAGAACACCGCAGACGGCTTTGCGGTGGCTTCACTGATCTGCTCCATTGTGGGTCTTGTATCCTGCTGCACAGTGCTTCCGTCATTTTTAGCGCTCATTTTCGGCGCTATATCCAAAGCAAAGAACGACGGCACACGTCCTACAGGCATGTCAACCGCGGGTCTGGTACTCGGTATCATAGGCATTTTGGTAAATCTCCTTGTCCTGCTCGGGATGTTCTACATGGAGTAATATTATATCAGTTAGACTTATTACACCGGCTTTGTGTCAATGTGACGCGAAGCCGGTTTTTCATTCTGTGCAAAATCCCCCTGTCAGCAAAGAAAGCAAACTTTCAATGCAAACAGGGGGAAGAATAGACCGTCCGGACTACTGTCCGGTTCATTCATTGCTTACTTATTGCGTGTACGCACGTCGAAGGCAACGGCGATGATGAAGATAAATCCCTTGACGATGTACTGATAGGAAATATCCACCATCATGAGGTTCATGCCGTTGGTAAGGGCCATGATAACGAAGGTACCGATAATGGCGTTTGTCACCTTACCCACGCCGCCGCTGACAGCCGTGCCGCCGATGTAGGAGGAGGCGATAGCGTCCATCTCGAAGGCGTTGCCGGCGGTAGGAGTGGCGGAAGAAAGACGTGAAGTGTAAAGGATACCTGCAACAGCAGCCAGAACAGACATGGAGCAGAAGGCAAACAGGGTAACTTGCTTTACGTTGACGCCGGAAAGCTCCGCTGCCTGATCGTTGCCGCCGATACCGTAAATGTATCTGCCGAGCTTTGTCTTGCTGAGCATAAAGGTGTAGATCAGCAGAATCACGCCGACGATAACCGCGCTCCAGGGAATGCCCTTGTAGGTGGCGAGAACCCAGCAGATTGCGAGGATAACTGCCGAAACAAGCACCATGCCGATAACGAAGATAGGCGTGGAAACAACCTCAAACTGATACTTCTGCTTGTTCTTGCGGTTCTTGATCTGGGACAGGATTACAATAATAACGCCGAGAACGCCGACGATCATTGTCACCATATGGATGCCGGTCTTGACGGGAATATCGGGGATAAAGCCGTTGCAGAGTGCGAGGAAGCCCTTCTGACTGACAACGACGGTGCCGGATTCGGCGAGTGTGCGGGAAAGCAGTCCGCGGAAGATGAACATTCCGGCGAGGGTCACAACGAACGCGGGAACGCCGAGGCGGGTGACTGTAAGACCCTGATACAAGCCTATAACAAGACCGACGAGCAGAACGATGATGATAGCAAGCCACTCGTTGACGCCTTCACGCTGCATGAGAATAGCGGCAAGCGCTCCGGTAAAGCCGGCGACGTAACCGACCGAAAGATCGATGTGCTTCAGGATAAGAATCAGCGTCATACCGATGGCAAGCACGCCGACATAGGCTGCCTGGTTGAACAGATTGGTGATATTGGAAGCTCTGAAGAACTTACCGCCAGACCAGATCTGGAATACCAGCATGATAATGACCAGAGCGAAATACATCATATAGCTCTTGACATTGTTCTTTAAAAGCTCAGCGACTTCTGAGCCTAATGATTTTTTCTTAGTTTCCATATTATTATCTCCCTCAATCGCTGTTTGTGGTTAAACTTCTTCTTTGGCTTCGTCCACGGTTGCGTCCGTAGCAGTCTCTGTAGCCTCTCCCTCTGCGGATTCAGCCGCCGCAGGAGCCACATCATCCACTGAGCTGTTAATTGCCATCTTCATGACCTTTTCTTCTGTGGCTTCGGAAGCGTCAAGCTCGCCGGTGATCTGTCCTTCGCTCATGACATACAGACGGTCGGACATGCCGAGAACTTCGGGAAGCTCGGAAGAAATCATGATGATGCACATGCCTTCCTCGACCATCTTGTTCATCAGGGTGTATATTTCGAGCTTTGCGCCGACGTCAATGCCTCGTGTGGGTTCGTCAAGTATCAGAACCTTGGGTTCCGTAAACAGCCACTTTGCTATCTGCACCTTCTGCTGATTACCGCCGGAAAGGTTGTTGACCTTCTGTTCAATAGACGGCGCTTTGATGTTGATGTCGTCCTTGTACTTGTTGGCGATTACTATCTCCTTGTTGGAGTCAATGGAAAGGCCGCTTGCTATCGCTTTAAGATTTGCGAGTGTGGTGTTGTAGCGGATATCCTGAATCAGCACAAGTCCGTTGCCCTTGCGGTCCTCGGAAACGTAGGCCAGACCGTTCTTTATGGCTTCTTTCGGGCTCTTGAACAGCTTGGATCTGCCGTTCATGATGACTTCGCCGGACTTGATCTTATAGCCGTAAGGATTGCCGAATACTGTCAGCGCACATTCGGTGCGTCCCGCGCCCATCAATCCCTGCAGACCAACGATCTCGCCCTTGCGCACGTTGAGATTGACGTTCTTGAGTATCTCGCGTCCGGTCTTGGGATCCTCAACTGTGAGATTCTTTATCTCAAACATGACCTCGCCGAATTCATGCTTTTCGCGTTTGGGATATACGTCGTCAATGCTGCGTCCGACCATGTTGCGGATGATATTGGCCTCCGAAATATCGTCCGTCTTTGCGTCGAGCGAGCAGATGGTCGAACCGTCGCGCAGGACTGTGATGGTGTCGGCGATAGCTGTGACCTCACGCAGCTTGTGGGAGATCATGATACAGGTGATGCCCTGATCCCTCAGCTCACGCATGATGTTGAGAAGGTTGATGCTGTCGTCCTCGTTCAGCGAGGAAGTAGGCTCGTCGAAAATAATCAGCTTGCAGTTCTTGGAGAGAGCCTTTGCGATCTCGACAAGCTGCTGATTGCCTGTGTTGAGCCTCTTGACGGGCATGGAGGGGTCAACCTTCAGCCTGACCTTATCAAGCATTTCCTTTGCCTTGATGATGGTCTCGTTCCAGTTGATCTGCCCCGCTGACATGATCTCGTGACCGAAATAAATATTCTCATAAATGGGAAGCTCCGGGAAAAGAGCAAGCTCCTGATAGATGATGGCAATACCCTTGGCTTCGCTGTCGGCGATGTTGCGGAATTTCTGTACCTCTCCCTCATAGACGATGTCGCCCGTATAGGTTCCGTACTTCCACACGCCGGAGAGCACCTTCATCAGCGTGGATTTGCCGGCGCCGTTTTCGCCCACCAGGCAGTGAATTTCACCCTTGCGTACCTTGAAATTCACGTTGTCCAGAGCCTTTACACCCGGAAACTCCTTGGTAATATTCCTCATTTCGAGGATGTATTCATTTTCCATATTACCGGCTCCTGTTCTGTGATTTGGTAAATAAACAGCCGATTCCAAGACTGGCCTATTAATGGCTTTAGCCTCAGAACCGGCTTGAATTAACGATTTACTTATTTAGGAAAGCGCTGGAAGCAATCTGATTATCGATTATTTCGCAGCGTCGATCTTTGCCTGATCGAATGTGCCGTCAGCGATGAGCTCTGCAAGCTTATCCTTGTCAACGACTGTAACAGCAACTTCAGCGGAAGGAACGTCCTTAGCCTGGTTGTTGTAGGTAGCAACAGCTTCGGGAGTCTCGTCCTTCAGAAGAGCGCTGACCAGATCACAGGTGGAGGTTGCGAGAGTAGCGGTGTTCTTGAACACTGTCATGCTCTGCTTGCCGTCCTGGATGTACTTAAGGGAAGCCATTTCAGCATCCTGACCGGTGATGACATAGCTGGTAACATCAGCGTCAGCGGAGAAAGCGTCTGCGATAGCGCGGGCTGTACCGTCGTTGGGAGCGAGGATGGCAACGTCGCCCTTAGCTTCCTTTTCGGCTGCTACGAGGTTGCCTTCTGCAAGAGTCTTTGCGGTGTTGAAGTTCCAGTCGGTGGTGATGGTGCCGAGGATGGTGGAAAGGGTATCATGATCTTTCTCAGCATCGAGAGCCTTGCCGCTGTAATCAGCAATAGCGGGGCAATTCTGAACCACGAACTGACCGTCAGCAACAGCTTTGTTCAGCACGGACCATGCGCCGGCGAAGAAGATAAATGCGTTGTTGTCGGTGACAGCGCCGGAGTAGAGGTACAGCGGAACACCTGTCTTGTCCTTGTAAGCGTCAATGAGGTACTGACCCTGAGCTTTGCCGACAGAGAAGGAGTTGAAGGTTACATAGTAATCAACAGCTTCTGTGCCTGTGATCAAACGGTCATAGCAAACGACCTTAACGCCGGCTGCCTGAGCCTTGTTGACAGCAGCGCCAGCTGCGGTAGCGTCCTGTGCGCAGATAACGAGAACCTTGATGTTCTTCTCGAGAAGAGCCTCAACGTTGCTCAGCTCGACATCGGACTTGCCCTGAGAGAAGAGAACTTCGGATGTGAAGCCTGCCTTGTCAAGAGCGTCCTTGAAGCCGGGATTTACCCGAAGCAGTGAGGGATGAAACAGCACACAGATGAATTCACACTCCTTCCCGTCCACCGAAAAGCCGTAATGAAGCTGTCTGGCGTTGACAAACAGCACGCTCTTTTCCGATAACCTGACGGTTTTTCCGTTGATTTCATAATTCATTTCCCCGCTTATGATGTATAACATTTCAATGTCCTCATGCCAATGGCAGATTACACGTTTGTTGGGATAATCCGACAGCTTGGGTCTGATGATTTTGACGGGCAGCTCAGGCGTATTGTAAAAAATTATCTCGGACGAATCGTTCATAACCTGTATGTTAATCACATCAATCACTCCTTCTGATACGATTGTTATAAAAATCAGATACTTTTCTTATATCAATGCCGTTTTCTTGATATTATAATAATACTACAACCAATGAAAAAAAACAACCGAGGAGAGATTCATTTGCGTGAAAAAGCCGCGTTTTACAAAAAACTGTTCTCGATCGTCCTGCCGCTTGCGCTGCAATATCTGATGTCCGCCATCGTCAGCGCGTCGGACGCCGTTATGCTTGGCTTCTTGAACCAGGATTCTTTGTCGGCCGTTTCGCTTGCGACGCAGGTTCAGTTTGTGCTGAATCTGTTCTATGTGGCGCTCACCATCGGCACCACCATACTCGCGGCGCAGTACTGGGGCAAGGGTGATATTCCCTCGGTAGAAAAAACGCTCGGCATCGCCACACGCTTTTCCATGCTGATCTCCTTTTTATTCTTTCCTACATCATCAAAGCCGAAAAGACGCTGCAAAAGGATTTCATCCGCTACACCATGCCGATGCTGCTGAATGAACTTGCATGGGGCTGCGGTTTCACCATGTTCTCAGTCATCATGGGACATTTGGGAAATGACGCCGTGGCGGCCAATTCCGTCGCCAATATCGTGAAGAACATCATTGCGTGCGTTTGTCTCGGCATCGGCACCGGCAGCGGCATTATGGTGGGCAATGAATTAGGCAGCGGCAACATGGAGCGCGCCAGGCGTTACGGCGACAGGCTGGCAAGGCTGTCAATTGTTTCGGGAGCCATTACGGGCGGCATCATTCTGCTGTGCATACCGCTGATCATGCGGCTCACCTACACGCTGAGCGAAACCGCCTCCGGCTATCTCAGAGTAATGCTGCTGGTTTGTTCCTATTATATCATCGGAAAATCCATCAACTGCACTGTGATTGCCGGTATTTTCCCCGCCGGCAGCGACACACGGTTCGGACTGATCTGCGACACTGTGACAATGTGGTGCGTTGTGGTTCCTGCCGGACTGATAGCGGCGTTTGTCCTGAAGCTGCCTGTTCTCGGGGTTTATTTAGTGCTGAATACCGACGAAATCATCAAATTGCCGGTGGTTTACTGGTATTATAAAAAATTCAGATGGCTCAAAAACATCACAAGGGAGATAATCTGACATGAACAACATCGAAAGACGCGACAAAGGAATGGCTTACATCTCGGACGACAGCGTTATGGAGCAGCAGAAGCGGGCAAGGATTCTGACCCAGAAGCTGAACACAATGGACAGAAGCGACTTTAAGGGGCTTGGCGACGTTGTGAAGGAGCTGCTCGGCCAATCGGAAGGGGCATGGATCAATCCTCCCTTCTACTGCGATTACGGCTTCAACATAGAAGTGGGTAAAAACTTCTTCGCCAATTACAACTGCACCATGCTCGATGTCGCCAAAATCACCATAGGCGAAAACTGCTTCATGGCATCCAACGTGGCGATCTACACCGCGGGACACCCCATTCATCCCGACAGCAGGAATTCCATGTACGAATACGGCATTCCGGTAACAATAGGCGACAACGTCTGGATAGGCGGCAATACCGTGATCTGTCCGGGCGTAACCATCGGAAGCAACTGCGTCGTCGGCGCGGGAAGCGTGGTGACAAAGGACATTCCCGACTGGTCTGTGGCGGCGGGCAATCCCTGCCGTGTGATCAGAAAAATAACGGACGAGGACAAGCGGTATTATTTCAAAAAGATTCCGTTTGACGATGAGGCTTGGGAAGATATTGTCAGCGGAAAGCAGACACAGGCGCTCGGCGGCACGCTGGTATAAACGTCGTTATTCCCGTTATGTGGACATTTTACATTTTTTCTATTCCAATAAGCTCAAAAAGCCGGAACGCTTCTTCACGCTCCGGCTTTTTTCTTATCACCTATTTTTACAGATAACGGGACATCGGTTCTTCCGCCAAAAAATTACTCTATTCGCTCGAAATCCTCGGCGCCGTGCTTGCAGAGAGGACACACAAAATCAGGCGGCAGTTCTTCGCCCTCATAGATATACCCGCATATCTTGCAGCGAAAGCCCTTCCTGGCGCTTGTCTCAGGCTTTGGCTTGACATTTGCGTGATAGTAATTGTAGGTCATAGCCTCCTCGGCGCTGAGCACCTCGCAGTCAGCAACACGGGCAATAAACATGGTGTGCGTACCGAGGTCAACGCTGGAAATGACCCATCCGCTGATAAACGCGCAGGCATGATCTGTCAGCCGCATAAGACCGTTTCCGGTACGGACTGCACCGTCAAATCCGGCAAACTTATCGGCGTCCCGTCCGCTCTGGAAACCGAACCTTTCAAAAATAGCAAACGGCGCGGTCACGTCGATCACACTTACGTTGAATTTATTGGTAGCAGCGATCATGTCGTGCGTGAGATTCTGCTTGTTGACCGTCACGGCAATGCACATGGGCGACGACGTCACCTGAACGACCGTATTGACAATGCAGGCGTTATCCTTGCCGGAATCCGACGCACTCAGGACAAAAAGTCCATACTGTATCTTTTGCAACGCTTTTGTATCCATAAATCATACACCTCCGAATCAGTATATTAATATTATATATAAATATTTCAATAATGTCAACTAGAATGTGCAACATCTTGATGACCTTTAAAACTCCTTTTTCTTTTTTATAAAATTCAAAAGACAAATTCGGTATAATTATCAATTGACTATTTGAACCTGAAATAATATAATTCATATGTATTTTGTTTTTACAACTATATTTTGGTAAGGTTAAGGGTTGTTTACACAATTATGCACAGGTATATTGATATTCTCAGCAAAAGCGATCTCTTCACGGGCATATGTACCGAGAACATTGGAAAAATACTTGAATATTTCGACGCAAAGGTTTGTCATTTTGAGGAAGGCGAATACATATTCAAGTCCAATCACGAGCTAAACAGAATAGCGGTTTTTATTGATGGCGGCGCTCGCATTATCAACACCGATTTCTTAGGCAACTACACTGTACTCTCCGAGCTGGAAAAAGGCGGAATTTTTGGCGAAGTACACTCTCTGCTGCCCTATGATACGCCGACCGTAAGCGTTGTAGCCCTCCGGCCCACGACCGTCATCTTTATCGACGTCGAATGCGTGCTGACGCCTATCCCGGAAATAAGCGACTGTCAGAGCCAGCTTCGCAGCAACCTGATGAGAATTATGGCCAAAAAGCTGCTCTCTCACATGCGCAAATTAGAGCATATCTCACGGCGTTCCACACGTCAGAAGCTGCTTTCCTATTTCACCGAGCAGATGAACATGCATCAGTCGCCTGCCTTCGATATTCCTTTTACGCGGCAGCAGCTGGCGGATTATCTGGCGGTTGACCGCAGCGCCATGTCAAGTGAGCTCAGCAGAATGCAGAATGACGGGCTGATCCGTTATAATCTCAACCACTTCGAGCTTCTTGCAGAAAATGAATGCACTACCTGACGATTTAAATCGGGTAAATAAAGACAAAAGACAAAATACAAACACTGTTTATCAGCGATAAGGACATACCTTCACACAGGGTATGTCCTTATTTTTTTGTATGAATACTTGCGATATTGACTTTTTCAACCCGGAATGATATAATACCTATGTGGCGGAATACCGCCGAATTCAATTGCAAGGAATGATATTTATGGTTAAGAAAATCACCGATACTGTTGTTTACATTGGCTGTGACGACGCAGACCTCGACCTCTTCGAGAGTCAGTTTGAGGTACCCAACGGCATGGCTTACAATTCATATGCCATCATGGATGAAAAGGTCTGCATTATGGATACCGTGGACAAGCGCACTGCCGACGCATGGCTTGCCAACGTCAGGGAAGCCCTCGGCGACAGAAAGGCGGATTATCTCGTTATCTCGCACATGGAGCCTGACCACACCGGCAGCATTAAGGCTATCGCCGAGATGTTCCCCGAAATGAAGATTGTCGGCAACGCAAAAACCTTCGCGTTCTACGATCAGTTCTATTCCTTCGACATCTCCGACAGAAAGATCGTCGTCAAGGAAGGCGACACCCTGGAACTCGGCACCAATACACTCAAATTCACAATGGCGCCCATGGTGCACTGGCCTGAGGTAATGATGACCTATGTGAGCGGCGACAATGTGTTTTTCACCGCCGACGCTTTCGGCAAATTCGGCATGCTCGACACCGACGAGGACTGGGCATGTGAAGCACGCCGCTATTACTTCAACATCGTCGGCAAATACGGTTCGCAGGTACAGGCAGTGATCAAGAAGCTCGACACGATGGACGTTCAGGTGATCTGCCCGCTGCACGGTCCCATTCTCACCGAAAACCTCGCATACTACATCGATAAATACCGCGTCTGGAGCAGCTTCGAGCCGGAGGACAAGGGAATCTTCATCGCATACGCCTCCATCCACGGCAATACAGCCGCCGCCGCCATGCAGCTGAAAGAGCTTCTGGAAAGCAAGGGCGCTCCGAAGGTCGCCATCACCGACCTCTCCCGTGACGACATCGCCGAAGCGGTGGAAGACGCTTTCCGTTATGACAGAATGGTACTCGCCTGCTCGACCTACAACATGGGCGTATTCCCGCCGATGGAGAGATTCTTAAATCAGCTCAAGGCAAAGGACTACCAGAAGCGCACGGTCGGTCTGATGGAAAACGGCACATGGGCGCCTGCCGCTGCAAAGCTGATGAAGGCACAGCTGGAAGGCATGAAAAACGTCAAGGTTCTCGATACCGTTGTCTCCATCAAATCCTCCCTCAAGGGCGAAATCCCCGAAGCAATGGCAACCCTTGCCGACGAACTGATAAAATAGGGTGAAGGTTGAAGGGTGAAGGGTGAAGGTTGAGGTAGCACTTGTTATTCTTCACTAATTTCTTCATTATTTTACCTCATATGTGATTAAAAATACTTCCCTATTTTTTTCGGACTTCATTCAATACAATAACAGCGGTCAGGTTCAGACATTTTCCGCAATGCTGAACCCGACCGCTGTTTTACTTTGCTTTGAAGAAGTTAAGATGACAAAACCGTGACCTTCAACCTCCTACCTTCACCCTTCAACCTGATATTATTCATGTGAAGGGTTACAGTCTGATAATGTAGGCGGTTTGGGCGGGGAGATTCAGACCGCCGCCGAAGCTGACGCTCTGACCTGTAAGGAGATCGGTGCCGCTGCCTGCCCCGGCGTCAAAATGCGCCGTGTAAGGTGCGTCATCCATATTTAGGGCGAAAATCACCCGCTCGCCTTCAAACTGTCTGAGAAAAACAAGCTGCTTGGAATTGATGTGAAGCTGCTTGTATCCTCCGCGGCAAAGCGCGGGAGACGACTCTCTCACCGAATACAGCCGGCTGATATGCGCCGACAGCGTATTCCATCCGCTTTCCGCCTGCTCCTCGGAAAATTCCGGACGAAGCGCGTCGTCACCCTGGCTTTTCTGCGCTTCTGTGCCGAATTCGCTGCCATAATACACCGAAGGTATTCCGGGCATGGCAAAGAGCAGAGAATAAACGAGAGGAAGATTGCTCTTGTCGGTAAGAATGGAAGCAATACGCGTTACATCGTGATTGTCGGCAAAGCAGTAGAGATTTTTGCCCTTGTAGATCGTCCACTGCTCGTCAGCGAACTGGCGGTTGAGGGAATATCCTATCTCGTGCATGTTGGCGCAGTTGAAGGACGAATACAGTCCCTTGTAGCACTCGTAATTCGTCACCGAATCGAGCATAGCGTCATTGCACCAGGTATTGTAATCCCCGTGCAGACATTCGCCCAGAAGGAAGAAATCATTCCATCTGCTCTTACAGAAGTTGTGAAGTTCACGCAGGAAATCGCGGTCGAGACAGTAAGCCACATCGAGCCGCAGTCCGTCGATACCGAATTCATTGACCCATCCTTCTATGCAGCTGAATATATGCTGCTTTACGTCGGAATTGCGCAGGTTGAGCTTGACGAGGTCGTAATAGCCTTCCCAGCCCTCGTACCAGAAGCCGTCGTTATAGTTGGAATTGCCGTCAAATTTTATATTGAACCAATCCTTATACGCGGAGTTCCATTTGTGCTGCTTTACGTCCCTGAACGCCCAGAAATCTCTGCCCACATGATTGAACACGCCATCGAGCACAACCTTGATGCCGTTTTTGTGCAGTTCTGAGCAAACATCCGCAAAATCCCGGTTTGTGCCGAGACGGCGGTCTATCACTCTGTAGTCGGCGGTGTCATAGCCGTGCTTGGTGGATTCAAAAACCGGCCCAAAATAGACAGCGTTAGCGCCAATCCTTCTGAGATGCTTGACAAAGGGAATTACCTTTCTGATCTTTCCGGTCGGCTGTGCCGTAAAATCATTGAAACGGTTCTCGCCGCAGAAACCGAGAGGATAGATATGATAAAACGCAGCGTCGCGGTACCAGTCGGGCGCTTTGCTCAAAGCAGCGGCCTTCGGCACCTTCGGCAGCTCTGGCTGCTTTTCCGTCACAACCTGCGCCGGAGCTTCTTCCGTTTTGTCATTGGCGCTCACTGCAGGCCTGACCGGTTTTTCGGGAAAGGCGGGAATGTGATTGTCTCCCGGATAAACCTGATGCCAGTCGGCGCGCAGTCTGTCGCAGGTATCCAGAATATCAAAGGACATCCAGGTCGGGTACATGGGCGATTCGGTAAGACCTTCGTCAAGACACTGCATGACATGGCGTATCTCACAGCCGTATTTCTTTTCGTTGCTGTCGGAATCGCTGTATTCACGGATAATCTTTTTTTCCCTGACAGCATACGCCGAATTGGCCCACACAAAGTCGGGAATCATGATGACGCCTTTGGTGCCGGTGATTTCGGCGTGGATAGCGCTGTATTCAAATCCGCACGAAACAGAAGCGGTGCCGCCGTTGTAGAATTTCATGACGGCGGCCGACTGCCAGTCGATGCCGTTTTCACAGTGGTTGACAAGCGATCTGATGTCGCCGGGTCTGCCGCCCAAAAGCCACTGGGCCAGAAAGATATTGTAAACACCTATGTCGAGCAGCGCGCCGCCGCCAAGCTCAAAGGATATAACGCGGTTAGAGGTATCGTATTTTGTCTTGCCGAAAAATGAGGCGTTGACCTCCTTCACGTCGCCGATCAATCCTTCATCTATCCATTCCTTCGCGGTGACGACCGCCGGATTAAACCGTGTCCACATGCCTTCCATAAAGAACACATTGTTTTCCTTCGCCGCGTCAATGACGGCCTTGGCCTGCCAGGCGTTAAGCGCCATCGGCTTTTCGCAGAGCACTGCCTTTCCGCAGGCGATCGCCGCAAGCGAACTGTCGGCGTGATCGGTGTGAGGCGTGCAGATGTAGACGATGTCCACATTTTCATCCGACGCAAGCTCCATAACGCTGTCATAGGCCGCTGCTGCCTTGACTTCCTTTGCGAACTTCTGCGCTTTTTTCAGGGTACGTGAACAGACTGCGGTTATCTCGGCGTTCTCTGTCAGCGCAAGCGCACGGGCGAAGGTATGTGCCATTCTTCCGGTACCGACGATGCCCCAGCGGTACTTCTTGCCATTTTTCCCGTTTTTTGTGTTCCTCAGACACATCATTTTAAACCCACCTTGATATATAGACATAAAACTCATCACAAATTAAACCGATAAAGTGATTTTTCTGTGACGCGATAACTATTATAGCAAACGTCCTGTCATATTGCAAGTATAAGATGTAAAAAGTCCGAAAAAAAGCGGCGCAGGAGCTTGTCAAAAGCCTATGCGCCGCCAGTTCTGATTAAATTGCTTTCAGGTCACCGGAAGGATTATGCCAGTCCTGCCTTCTTCAGATTTCTGTTATGCTCCGCGAGGGTCGCTGCCGCGTAGAAGTTGCCCTTCGCATCGGAACAGAAGTAGTAATAGTTGGTCTTGTCGTGATAAAGAACCGCTTCAATGGAGTCAATACTCGGGTTGCAGATCGGGCTGGGCGGGAGTCCCTTCAGACGGTAGGTATCGCACACGCCCTTGTTGTTATTGATCCAGTCGTCCTTTTCCTCCTGCGTCAGCTTATCCGAAGCAAGCAGTTCCTTCTTGGTCGCGTAAGGATACCAGCGGGTAGCATCCGACTGAAGCTTTCCGCCCGTTCCCCTGCTGTTGTGCAGTCGGTTGTAGAAGACGGACGCGATGATCATTCTCTGGTCGGATTTGCTCGCCTCACGTTCCACGATGGAAGCCAGTGTGATAACCTCGTCCATACTCATGCCGATCTTATTCGCCTGTGCATCGTATTCTGACGTCCAGTGTCTTTCATACTCATTGAGCAGACGGTTAATGGCGTTCACCGAGCCTTCGTTGAGGTAGAAGTTGTAGGTATCCGGGAACAGGAAGCCTTCCACCTTGTAGGTGCGCTTCTTGTTCTTGGTGTTGACTTTGGACATAAATTTCTGGGTAAACTTGACTTCCTGCGCGGATTTCAGGAAGTTCTCCGCGTCGCAGACGCTGTTGTCCTCCATGAGCGTTGCGATCTGCTGCACGTTAAGTCCCTCCGGAATGGTGACGGTAATCGTGCTTTTGTCGGCTCCGGCAGGACGTCTGAGCTTCTGAAGTATCTGATTGTAGTCAGATTTGGAATTAATGGTAAAGGTGCCCGCCTTGAAGCCCGTCGCTTTTTTGGAGAACTTTGCGTAGGTCTTGAAAAAGAAGGGATATTCAACCACGTCATTATCATCCAGAATGCGTGTTACCTCGTTGAGATCCGCGTCCTTCGGCACGTCCACCACAATATCCGTCTCGTCCTTCACAAGAGCGAACATATCATTGACGCCGACGATCAGATAATACGAAAGCAGAATGGAGATAGAAAGAACCGCCGCGGAATAGACAAGCGCTATCATACATCCTCTGTTGCGCTTGCGGATGAACTTCTGCTTGCTGCGAATCTGTTTGGGAGCCATCACGCTGTCGTCTTCTATCTGGTAGGTATCGCCCATGCTGCCTGTGACAACGCGCTTGGCGGTGGCAGGATTACCGTTTTCCGCGAGCTTGCGCCTGCGGTTGGCAGGCGAGCCGACTTTACTGCGCTGCGGCTGAACGGCGGCTCTCCTTGCCGCGCTCATTTCCTTTTTCGCCGTTTCCGCGTCAAAATAATCGTCCTCGGAAATGCTTACGTGGAATCCGCCCGAACGGTTATCGGACGGTGACGAATCCGACGGAGCGCTTCCTCCGGTATATTTTCCCACTGCGGAGGAACGAGTGCTCCTCTGGGTACTTCTCTGCGTGTTGGCCGAAGGAGCCTTCCTGTTTTGTCCGCCTGTCGGACGTGCATTCTGCGAACTCCCGCGGGGTCTGCTCTGTGCGCCGCTTTCGCCCGCGCCCTGCGAAGAGCTTCTTCCGGCACGGCTTCCTCCCGATGAAGTATGTCGGCTCTTGTATGTTCCGTCGTTGTCAATTCCTCTGTAATTGTCACTCATTCTTGTTACCTCCCCGGTATCATTTGCGTTTCACTCCGCCCCTGCCCGGGCGTATTTCATCGCACAAACGAAGATATTTCTCGGTAATCAGGCGGTCGACCGGTCTGTCAAACCGTCCGTGCGGGAGCTTGTACTGTACGCAAGCGCTGTAGCACAGACCCACCGTCCAGCCGCCGTAACGCGAAAGGAATCTGTCGTAATATCCCTTGCCGTAGCCTAAACGGTATCCCCATCTGTCAAAGGACAGTCCCGGCACAATGCATATCGGATGTCCCGTGCAGTCGTAAAGCCTGCCCGGATCCGCTTCCGGCTCACGCACGCCGAAGGTTCTCGGCTTAAGCTCATCCAGAGAATCGATATAATAAAACTCCATCTCCCGGCTGCCGTCAACGCATCTCGGACAGGCAACGCGCTTGCCGTCACGCAGCGCAGTAAGGATGATCCTTTCCGTGCTGACCTCGATACCGGTAGAAACATAGGTAAGAACAACATCGCTCCGTGTATAGGAAGTGCTTCTGAGAAAAGTATCGGTTATGCTGTCATCCATACACTTTTTGATCTCCGGATCAAGCTCCGACCGCATCTGCTTGATGCTCTGCCGCAAACCTGCCTTGACTCGCCTTATGTCACTGTTCATAAATTGGTTCACGGCTGGTATACCGCGTCGGAAACGGCTGTCGCCTTCTCGGGTCCGAGCAGAACATTGACCAGCTCACAGCCGAAGTTGACAGCGTAGCCGGCACTTTTCGCCGTGGTAATGCCGTCGTCGGTAATGACAGGCTTATCCGATACCTTGCGGCAGTTCAGCTCGCCCTCATAGCCCGGGAAGCAAATGGCATATCTGCCTCTGAGATAGCCCTTGTGTCCCAGAATCGTGGGAGCGGCGCAGATAGCGGCAATATGAATTCCGTTTTCCCAGCAGTATTCCAAAGCCGCCTGCACATATTCGGATTTTTCCAGATTGAGCGTGCCGGGCATTCCGCCGGGAAGCACCAGCATTTCCGCGCCTGCCATATCCATTTCCTGCGCGGTGATGTCGGCGGCGACAACGATGCCGTGAGAGCCGCGCACAGCCTCACCCGTCACGCCTACCGTCATTACGTTCACGCCGGCGCGTCTGAGCATATCCACGGGTGCAAGCGCTTCGACTTCCTCAAATCCGTCTGCAAGCATAACATAAACCATAAACCTTATCATTCCTTATCATTATGTCAATCTATTATATTATAGCATTAATTTTGCGTTTGGCAATAAACAAAATTTTAATTATTGGCGGAAACAGTAAAAAAATCAATCAAGAGCAAGCCCGAGATAGGGGGTTCTGATGCCGTCAAGCGTAGTGATCGACACAGGGCTTTTTCCGTCGTTGCGGCAGATCATGGCGTAATCCACAACCTCGCCGAATTTATCAAAGAATGTATCGTAAACCGGCAGCCGGAAGACAAACCGCTTTGCATTCGGATAGCTTTTCAGTATCTTGTAAAGCAGCGTCGAAGCAAAATGCTCCTTGACAATTAATTCGGTTATTCTCACTGTGTCCGCTTCCTCGCTGCAGAAGGCGTATCCGTATTCGCCGCCATAGGAGAGCGTGACCACATGCCCGCCGTCGTGTTCGTGACTGCTGACGGCATAGCGCATCGCGTTGCCGTCCCAGATGGCAAAACCGTCGCGGTCAACCAGCATATCCCGTCGGAAAGCGGTGACTTCGCTGAGCTTCATCATGGTCTCCCGCACACCGTCGGGAATCTTCACCGTGTCCCTGCTGAGAAAAAGCAGATCGGAACGTTCCATGTAAACCACACGGTTTTTGTAGCATTTTTCAAATCCGTACCTGCCGTAATATCGGAACAGCCTCGGTTCCGCAGGAACGGTCACGGAATATTTCAGCTTGCGGTATGCCCCCAATTTCTGCGCGGTCTCAATCAGCTCCCGCATAACGCCCTGTCTGCGGTAATCGGGACGGGTGCAGGCGGCGTATATATACTGTGACGGCACAAGTCCTCCGTCCTCCGCAATGCTGACATTGAGCAAATGAAGCATTGCCACAGGGCGGCGCACCGTTTCATCGACAAAGACAAGGCAGTTTTCGGGGACATATCTGTTCTCGAAAAAATAGCGGATATACTGCTCCGAATCCCCGAAGCAGGTGCGCCACAGACGTTCCAGATCGCTTTTCATGCTGTCCTGCGGATATACTATCATGCTTCTGTCTCACCCCTTGCCGTATTCTTTCCATTATGTATTTTCAGAAATATCCTTGCGCTGAATTTTTCGAGAAGTATGGCGGGATAATAGGAGAGCTTCGCGCGCCGCAGCCCTTCCTTGTCCATATCCTCCTCGCGGTTGATATATTCATACCCGGACAGCCGGTTAATCGCAAACTGATTGTTGATCATGGTGTAAGCGCCGTCATAATCGGTATCGGCTTTCTCAAAATGCGTGACAAACACGCGGCTGTTAATGGGTTCTCCGATGGTAATCGCAACCACCCTGCCGCCTACGCGAAGCAGACCGCCCGCCATGCCCAGCGTTTCGAAATGCCTGAGGGCAGACGCTATGGCGAAATTCTCCAGACACAGCTCCGACACCTCTTCCCTGTCAAGACCGACAATCGTGCTTTCCAGCAGGGAGGACGCAAACTCTATGCATTCCAGCGCATTTGCATCGTCGATATTCTCATATTGCCAATCGGGATAGCTTCTGATAAATTTGCTGATGTGGTTGCGCTTGGCGTGGTATTTTTTGCCGCTCAGATGAACCAGGTCCTCCGAACGGTAGATGTAATCAAAGTCTCCCCGCTGCTCTTCAAATTCAAATTCGCCGGGGAAAGTCTCCCGAAGCTCGTCGCACTGCCACTTTTCCGCGCAGTAGATCATCAGGCTCGTCCCTTTTGCAGCCGCGTCCTCACGAAGCGCCTCTATCGCCGTGCGAACGTCGTATTTCTTTCCCATCGGATACATGTAGTAGACGTTCTGTTCGTCGTCAACGCCGCGCAACAGCAGGCAGTCACCGAAACGGGCTACTTCGGTAAAGTAACGCTCCTTCCAGAGCCACAGCGTCGCAAAGGTGCAAAAGCACCCGAAGTATTGTGTTCCTTCAAAAATCTCGTCAATCCACGGCTTGTCCTCAAGCGTGGGAAGGTGAAAGTCAAGCATGTTTTATATCCTGCCGTTCTATATCAGGCTGCCGCGCACAGCACCCCATATTTCATCCGATATTTCCTCGATGCTTCGGGGATTCTCCCCGTGGCTGCAGCCGATCACTGTCCATCCGAGCCGCTGTGCTGCATAGAGCGCGGAACGTCGGCACTGCTCCTGAAAGGAGATATTCGCCTCGTGAATGTCCTTTTTGGATTCGTCGCCGCTGTATCTCCCCGACATGAGCCGCTGCGAAACCTGCGGCGGCATATCGAGATAGATGACAACATCGGGCGAAGGCAGTTCAAGCAGCCGGTACTCGTAATCCTTTAACCATTCGAGATAGCCGTCCCACTTTTCCGACGGGAGCTTGGTCATCTGATAGACCGCGTTGGAAGTGGTGTAGCGGTCGGCGAGAATATTCACTCCGCCGAGGTAGTCGGATTCCCAGTGTTTCCTGTAAGCGGCGTATCTGTCCACCGCGTAAAAGCTGGAAGCGGCGTATGCGTTGACCGCGTCAGGTGAGCTGCCGAATTCTCCGTCAAGATAGCTCTTGACCAGCGCCGATGAGGTTTCGGCGTAATTCGGGAAGGAAATATGCCTGACGGCATATCCGCCGGCAATGATGCGCTCCCGCAGCAGGGCGGTCTGTGTTCCCTTGCCGCTGCCGTCCAATCCTTCAATGACGATGAGATTGTGTTTGTCCAAAGTCAAAACACTCCTTATCGTTTAATTATATCAAATGATTCTCGTCACTACAATACAAAACGCACGAATTTTCAATATTTTAATATTATCTGAAAAATCCGTGCGTTTTATTAATTATTTAATTGCTGTACCCTCGGGAACAATGTCGTCCACGAAGATCACCTGACAGCCGCAGGCGTTATTGGTGGCGGCAAGCAGCATTCCGTTGCTCTGAACGCCCGAGAAACGCGCGGGCGCGAGGTTGGCGACGACGATGATCTTCCTGCCGACAAGCTGTTCGGGCGTGTAGTCGTGCTTGATGCTCGAAACAATGACTCTCTCCTTCAAGCCGTCAAAGAGCGTGAGCTTCAGGCAATTGGCAGACTTGCGGATCTCCTGCGCCTTCAGAATCTTGCAGACGCGAAGATCGATCCTGCCGAAGGTATCGATGTCGATTTCTTCCTTGATCTCGGCAACCGGGTCAGGATCACCGTAGACCTTTTCTTCGACAACCTCTTCTTCCACCGGCGGCTTGTCCAGCTCCTTCTCCTCCTCGGTCTGCGGATAGGAGAAATCAAGCAGTCCCACATAGCGTTCGGGATCGATGGCATAGAGGAAAAGATAAAGGCGCGGGCCCTTTTCCCTGTCGATCAGCAGCTTGTAGACGTTCTTGAAGAACGCGCCCTGAATCTTCTTGAGTTCCTTGTCCGTAATGGCGGTCACGTCAAAGACCTGCTTGGGAATGTCGTAGAGCTGCGTGTTAAGCTCGTCGAGATTGTAGCCGCCGGCGGCGAGATAATCGTGGAGCAGCTCTATCTCCTTCTTCTCGTCGTCGGAGAGGGTGTTGTAAATCTCAAAATTGCGGGTGACACGGAGCTTGTTGACCTGATCGGGCGCGCACTGCTCCAGCCAGTACTTCGCCCTGTCGAGACGGTCGGCAAACTGCTCGTACTTGTAGGGAGTGCCGATCTTTTCAAAAACCGTTTCCAGCATGGGAATATTGAAGTCCACCACCGAACCGAGCTGCACAAGCAGGCTCATGGGAACGGTCTCCACGGTGCGGTCGCCGATCGTGGTGTTGTACATGATGGACTTGACGTAATCGTCGGCTGTTCCTTCCTTGACCGCGTTGTACATCTTGTCAAACTCAAAATACTGACGAAGAATGCCGTCGTCAAAGCAGAAGTCAAATGCCTTGAGCGGTTCGGTCTTGGAGTAGAGCCAGAGAATGACCTCCGGCTGGTATATCTTCATGAGTGCGTCAGGGGTGAGATTGAGTCCCGAAGAACCCGACATCTTGCCGGTGGTACCTTTGATGCCGATGAATTCATAGCCCTGGAAGATGGGCGGCTCGTAGTCGAATATCGCCTTGGAAATTTCCTTGCTGGTGTCGTAGCTGCCGTTGACGGTGGCGTGATCCTTTCCGCCCGGCTCGAAATCGACGCCCTCAAACATCCAGCGCATCGGCCAGTCGATCTTCCACGCGAGCTTGCAATTGTGCTCGGTGTTGAAATTGAAGCTGCCGTGATGACCGCATTCGCATTCGTACTCGGCCGTCATGCTTTCCTCGTCGAAGGAAACGATCTTGGTCGTGTCCTTGCCGCATTCGTGGCAGTAGATGCCGACAGGGAAGTATGCCTCCCTCTCGCCCTCCTGCGCGTCCTGGGTGCGGTGGCTGTCGAGTATGTCGAATATCTCGCCGCGGTGCCGGATGGCGTGGAGGATATGCTCGGTGTACTTGCCGCTGCGGTACATATCCGCCTGATAGCGGTAATCCATCTCAATGCCGAACTTCTCAATGGAAGCCATGAATTCCTTCTCGAAATATTCGGCGTAGGTCTTAGCGTCAGAATCGGCGAAAGGATTCTTGACGTCCACATAAGGCATACCGATGAATTTCTCAAAATCTCCGTCCACCTTCGCGACGTTGACCGGCACCTTTCTCAGGCGGTCAAATTCGTCCCACGAAAAAAGCAGTCTTGCTTTCTTTCCCTTGGCCCTGAGTGCGCGAACCACAAAATAGCTGGTAGCTATATCGCGGAAATTGCCTATATGAATCGAACCGGAAGGGCTGATGCCCGCGGCGCATACGTATTCTTCCTTTTCGGGATTGCGCTCGATGATGCGCTGTGCTATTTCTTCTGACCAATGCATTTTATAAAACTCCTCAAAAATCATTTAAGTTATATTTTACTTTAATTTGCCAAAAATGTCAATATCCTATTGCCATATCAAAATAAAAAAATCGGACAGTGAAGAAACAATTGTTCCTTCAACCGTCCGAAAAACAGATTAGTTTATCAGTTAACGGGCATTTTATAGGTCTGTGCGTAATTAAAGAAGCTCATTTCCGTCGATCTGAATTCCGCCGCGACATAGTAGACCTTGGTCTTGTCGGGTGAATCCATGTACCAGGTGACAAGATACTGATCGTCGTTGGGATAGTAGCAATACACCTGATAGGCGGGATATTGACCGAGGGCTTCTCTCGCGCCGGTCAGCTTTTCGATATTCTGCGTCTTGGACTCCTGCTCCAGCTGGTACATTTTTGTGTTGGCAGCGGTCAGCGCATCAAAATCAACGCCTGTCTGTTCCTTGATCGCAGCGCAGTCGAAGACATCCATCGTCAGTATTTCTGTCGGTGATTGGGCATACTGCACACAGGTATCGGCGTTGCCGGGCGTGTACCACTGAAAGAACGTGCCGTCAAGGGTAAACCAGCCGACTGTTGCATTACCGTATTCCGTTTCGGTCGATTCGACCGCCGATGATTCTTCCTCGGAGGAGAAAAAGTCAAAGGAAGATATATCGTACTCAAACGAAGAAGTATCATTGCCCTGAGACGACCGATTTCTGACGATAAATCTCAGGCAGGATGTGGACGAAAGCAGCATTGCTGCACAGAGAGCTGCGCCGAGTATTCTTTTCAATTTCATGATAACAACCGACCCTTCACTTGTATTTTTTTGAAAGATGTTCTTTCAAAAAATTGTATCATAAATTATCCGAAAATACAAGAGATTTTGGCAAATAATTACAGCGTACGCAGTCCTTTCGGGTATCGGTTTTTGAGTCTGCCGCCGGAACATTTTCCGAATCCGGTGACGGTGCCTTCACAGGCGACCGCGACATATCCCTTCAATGAACCGTCCACGGAAATCTCTTCGCCGTGCAAGAACGCCGCAAGCGCAGGGGAATCATGCGACAGGGACACTATTCCCTTGCATTCCTCCGCGTGCGCAGCCATAAAGAGCGCGTGCGAAGGCTCTATCCGGTTTTTCATAATATCGCCCAGCAGCACGCCGCCGCGCAGCACACCCAGTCCCTTGACGTCAGGCATTAATTCTGGAAGTAAATAACAGCTCTCCCCTATCCGGCATATTCTTCCGTAGGGCGCTACATGAAAACACTCGGCAAAGAGTGCCGCGGCGCGTTTTTCGTCATCGTTCTGTCTTGCTGCCGCGGTCTGCACCGGCGCGTCGAAGCACTCGCCGGTCTTGCGCAGCCTCGCGGCAAAATGCCCTTCGCCGCCGTCCATCGGGAAGATTCTTCGGGTAAGCGTCAGGTCATATTTGTCGCTGCGGTCGTATCCCGGTCGCCCAAATTCTACACCGCACGGTTCAAGGCAGAATTCCGGGTGACTATCGAGGAAGGAAGCGATCACATCCTCGTTTTCCCGGAAAGAGAAGGTGCAGGTGGAATACACCAGTACTCCGCCATCCCGCAGGCATTTTGCCGCGCTGTCGAGAATGGCAAGCTGCCGGACAGCGCATGTCGCTGAATGCTCCGGCGACCAGTCGGCGACCGCCTGCGGGTCCCTGCGGAACATTCCCTCTCCCGAGCACGGCGCGTCCACCAGAACGCAGTCAAAGAAGCCGCGCAGACCTTCCGCCAATCTGTCGGGATGCGCGCTCGAAACAACGCAATTTCGTATACCCATGCGCTCCACGTTCGAGAGAAGTATCTGCGCCCGCTTGCGAACGTATTCATTGCTCCACAACAGGCCCTCACCGTTCAAAAGCGCGGCAATCTGAGTGGATTTTCCTCCCGGCGCGGCGCACATATCCAGCACTCTTTCCCCCGGTTGGGGATTGAGAACCGTCACAGCCGACATTGCGGACGGCTCCTGCGAATAGAATGCGCCCGCGTGGTGCCACGGAGAATTGCCTATGCTCATCTCATCGGAATCGAGATAGAATCCGCTGTCAGAAAAAGGGCATTTTCTGATCGGCAAACCCAATCTTTCGCAATGGTTGACATCAAATTTCAGCGTGTTGACGCGTATTCCTCTGAAATGAGGCTGTTGCATACAGGCTTCAAACGCAGCGTATTCCGTGCCGAGCATTTGTTTTATATCCTCTGAAAATGCTTTATGAAGCTCTATAAAGAATCACCCGCCTTTTCTGTGTCTGAACTGTCCTTCCTGTCTGTGTAAGCATTGCCGAACATGGTGACATAGGAGCGATCACGTCCCACTACCACGTAGTCAAAGAGTCCCATGCCGATGGGCCGCAGCGCTTCGGATACAACCAGCGCGATGCCGTTGTCCTTTTTCATAAGTCTGGCTTTTCCCTTGACGGTATTTCTTGCGAGCATGACGTGCGTTGTGTTGGTTCCCATCACCATACGCAATATCGCCCGCGTGTCAATATCATCCAGCGTAACGCATCCATCCTGCCAACAGTGCCAGCTCAGCAGGGATTGTTTGTTGTCTATAAAGAACGCAAGCAGACATTCCGTCGGTGAAAAAGCGAGTTTTCTGACGGTAAATTCCGTAATGTTTTCTATGCCGGTGATGATCTCATGCTGTCTGCGATCCATTATGTAGGACTCAATCAATGTTGAAAACAGGCTGAGATACTGCGCCGTGTACTCGCCTATTCCCTCGACCTTCATAAGCTCATCCGGAGAAGCGTTGAATACTCCTTCGAGATGGCCGAAGCGGTCAAGCAAAGAGTGAGCAAGCTCATTTGTATCCTTCTGAGGAATGGTGTAAAAGAGAAGCATTTCAAGAATATTGTGTTCCTCAAAGCCGTCAAGACCGTCTTTGATATAACGCTCTCTCAGCCGGTCCCTGTGACCGCCGTGCTTTTTCCCGTCTAAAGGCATACAATCATTCCTTATTATTCATTCATAAGAAGTACGCTTAGTCTTTTCTGGATGCGATCATGTCCTTCAAAAGCGGACGCATATCCGACGCAAGATAGAGCGAACCGCAGACCACTACGGCAGCCGCCTCGTCCGTCATGTCGAGCGCAATGGAAGCCGCCTTTTTCAGACTGTCCATAGCCTTGACGGAAACACCTTCACCCGCAAACTGCTGCGCACATGCCGCAAGCGCTTTTGCGCTGAGCGCTCTCGGACTGTCCGGCGTGACGGTCATCACCATGTCAAAGCGAGGTACAATTTCGGAAAGAGCCGATTCATAAGCCTTGTCCCGCAGCATACCGATAATTCCGACAATGCTCCTGCCGCCCAGCAATGCGTCAATGGAATTGCACAGGGCTTCTATCCCGTCGGGATTATGCGCGCCGTCCACCACAACCAGCGGATCGTGAGAAATAATCTCAAACCGCGCGGGAATCTGGGCTTTGGCGATGCCGGCCGCTATTTTGTCATCCGACAGCTTCAGCCCTCGCTCGTTGAGTTCACGGGCAGCATTGACGGCTGTCACCGCGTTTTCCACCTGATGTGGGCCAGCCAGCGGAACCATCAGCCGAAGTCCCGCGTAAAATACTTCGGTCATCGTGGGCAGCATGGCTTTTACCGAAACGGTATCCATTCCGCTCACAGTCAGAGGACTGCCGAGCTCCGCGCATCTTCTGACGATAACCGATACCGCCTCATGACGCTGGTTCGGCGCCAGCACCACCGGGCAGCCCGGCTTGATGATGCCGGCCTTTTCCGCTGCGATTTTTTCCACCGTATCCCCTAAAATATCCGTGTGATCGAGGGAAATCTTGGTGATCACCGTGCAGAGCGGTTCCTTGATGACATTCGTGGAATCCAGTCTGCCGCCTAAACCGCACTCCAGAACCACTACATCACATTCCTTTTCTACAAACCAGAGGAATGCGACAGCGGTTATCAATTCAAACTGCGTCAGATTGCACCCGGATTTTTCCAGAAGGTCATTGACGGTTTTTACCTTAGTCAGCAACTCTGCAAATTCATCCTCACTGATCATCTCACCGTCCACCATGAATCTCTCACGGAAATCAATGACATACGGAGAGGTAAACAGTCCCGTCCGGTAGCCCGCGCCGGTCAGAATCGACGCAAGCATGGTGCAGGTGGAGCCTTTGCCGTTGGTTCCCGCCACATGCACGAATTTCAGCTTGTCCTGCGGATTTCCGAGATAGGTCATCATTTTGGTGATGCGTTCCAGTCCGGGCTTTATTCCGAATTTTGCAGTAGAGTCCACATAGGCTCTTGCCTCTGTATAATTCACAAAAACACCTCATTCAAGCGATATTCCGGCGCTCGTTCGATGTAGAATAACGCCGGAATATGCCCTTCAAAATGTGTAACAATTTTTTATTTTATCTGAATTTTTCCATTGTTTCCAGAATGATCGCCTTGCGCTCCTCCGCCTTGGCGAGCTTGGTGCGTTCAGCCTCAATGATGTTGGCGGGCGCCTTGGAAACAAACTTCTCATTGGCGAGCTTGCCCTGGAGCATAGCAATATCCTTTTCGACTTTTTCGAGTTCCTTGTTCAGGCGTGCAAGCTCCTTCTCCTTGTCCACCAGCTCATCGAGCGGAATGAGAATCTTCGCGCCGTCGGAGATAATGGTGACCGCGCCTTCAATGGCAAAGCTCTCACCGACCTCAACCGCACTGGCGGAAGCCAGCTTGTCAAAGAATTTGGCGCCGTGCTCAAAGGTCTCGCCGTAGGCTGTCTCGATGTAGACATGCGCCTTCTTGGAGGGCGGAACATTCATCTCGCTGCGGCGTGTTCTGATCGCCTTGATCGCCGACATGATGCGCTCCATCTTTGCCGCTTCCTCGCCGAATGTGAAGTCCTCCCTGTACTCCGGCCACTCGGCAAGCATGAGCGTCTCGCCTTCGTGGGGAATGATGGTGAAGATTTCTTCGGTGACAAAGGGCATAAAGGGATGCAGCAGCTTGATGATGTCGGTCAGGACATAGAGCAGCACCGCGCGGACGTCGGCCGCCGTCTTGCCGCCCGCGTTCAGACGGGTCTTGGCAAGCTCGATGTACCAGTCGCAGTAGCAGTCCCAGATGAAGTCATACAGCTTGGCAACGGCAACGCCGATGTCAAAGTGCTCCATATTCTCTGTCATTTCCCTGATCAGGGTGTTGAGCCTGTCAAGAATCCATTTGTCCTCCAGCTCGAGCTTTTCGGGAATTCCCGGCATGTCGCCGTCCTCAACGTTCATCATGACAAAGCGGGTGGCATTCCACAGCTTGTTGCCGAAGTTGCGGCAGGATTCGACCTTCTTTTCGCTGTAGCGCATATCGCTGCCGGGGCTGATGCCGCTGACCAGCGAGAAGCGGAGCGAGTCCGCGCCGTATTTATTGATGACTTCGAGCGGGTCTACGCCGTTGCCGAGAGACTTGGACATCTTGCGTCCCTCACCGTCTCTCACAATGCCGTGAATGAAAACATTCTCGAACGGTGACGCGTTCATGTTGTGAACGCCGGAGAAGATCATTCTGGCAACCCAGAAGAAGATAATATCGTAACCTGTAACAAGCGTGCTGGTGGGATAGAAGAAGTCAAGTTCCTCGGTCTTTTCCGGCCATCCCAACGTGGAGAACGGCCAGAGCGCGGAGGAGAACCAGGTGTCCAGGGTGTCCTCGTCCTGGTGAATGTGTTCGCTGCCGCATTTGGAGCACTTGCCGGGTGCTGTTCTGGCGACGGTGATCTCGCCGCAGTCATCGCAGTACCACGCGGGTATTCTGTGTCCCCACCAGAGCTGTCTGGAAATACACCAGTCGCGGATATTCTCCATCCAGTTGAAATAAATCTTGTCAAATCTCTCAGGGACGAATTTTGTCTCGCCGCTGCGAACCGCTTCTATGGCAGGTTCTGCGAGAGGCTTCATCTTGACAAACCACTGCTTGGAAACTCTCGGCTCAACGATGGTCTTACAGCGGTAGCAGGTGCCGACGTTGTGCTTCATCGGCTCGATCTTCACAAGGAATCCGCCCGCGTCGAGGTCGGCGACAATCGCCTTGCGGCATTCCTCGCGGGTCATGCCCTGGTACTTGCCGCCCTGCTCGTTGATGGTCGCGTCCTCGTTCATCACGTTGATCACGGGAAGATCATGGCGCAAACCCACCTCAAAGTCGTTGGGGTCGTGAGCCGGTGTGATCTTGACAACGCCGGTTCCGAAGTCCATTTCGACGTATTCGTCGGCAACGATAGGAATTTCTCTGTCAAAGAGCGGCAGAATACAGGTCTTGCCGATCAGGTGCTTGTATCTCTCATCCTCCGGATGAACCGCGACGGCGGTATCGCCGATCATGGTTTCGGGACGTGTGGTGGCAAGCTCCAGATAACCGCTTCCGTCGGTCAGCGGATAACGCAGGTGCCAGAAGAACGCGTCCTTCTCTTCAAATTCAACCTCCGCATCGGAAATGGATGTTTTGCAATGGGGACACCAGTTGATGATTCTCTCACCGCGGTAGATGAGGCCTTCCTCATACATCTTATTGAAAACTTCGGTAACGGCCTTGGAGCAGCCCTCGTCCATGGTGAAGCGCTCACGCTCCCAGTCGCAGGAGGAACCCATCTTTTTGAGCTGATTGACAATTCTTCCGCCGTATTCGCGTTTCCAGTCCCAGACCTCCTCGAGGAATTTCTCTCGGCCGAGTGCTTCCTTTGACTTGCCTTCCTTGCGCAGCTTTTCAACGACTTTTACCTCGGTCGCAATGGCGGCATGATCGGTGCCGGGAAGCCACAGTGTGCAGTAGCCCTGCATTCTTCTCCAGCGGATGAGTATATCCTGGAGGGTGTTGTCAAGGGCGTGGCCCATGTGAAGCTGTCCGGTGATATTCGGCGGCGGCATCACAATCGTGTAAGGCTTTTTGCTGCGGTCGATCTCGGTATGGAAGTAGCCCTTTTCCATCCAGTTCTTATAAATTCTGTCCTCCGCTTCCTGCGGCTCGTAGGTTTTCGGCATTTCCTTTGCCATAAAAATCAGATCCTTTCTAAATTCTATCGGGATAAACGCTTTACCGAGAGCGTCTCAGCGGAAAATCTGGAAACAAAAAAGCCCGCCGCAAGCCGAATGCTCGGCTCAGGGCGAACTCAATCAAGTCCGTGATACCACCTGAATTTGCGTAATGGCAAAACATACGCACACTCTGCCGGATACGGGACTGCAGCAAAATGCGCAACAATCCGATACCGCCTTCTATGATAACGGTGAAGCTCCGTTGGAGTCTACTGAGGTATTTTACCGAAAGAAAAAACCCGTTCATTCCAAAGCTCCGAGGCTACTTCGCTGCCGCCTGTATCGAGACTTGCACCATCCGTCTCTTCTCTGACGCAGTTGCCACACAACGGCAACATACTGATGCGGTGTGGCAGTTACTACTCCTCATCAAAGCCTTATCCTAATATTTACGTGCATTATAACACTAATCATTTCGTTTGTCAATATATTCCGATAAAAAAATCCGACAGAGGCAGATGTATGTCACAAAAGCTCTGTCGGATCATGTATCAAAAGTTATTCGGAATCGGATTCGTCGTCGACGATCTTCTCGTCGGAATCAAGAACCGCGGTTTCATAGGAATCCTCGGCAGTATCGTCCTCAAAATCGTCAACATCGTCATCGCTGTCATCATCATCGGAATCATCTTCGGCAGACACAGGCGCGGGAAGATTGAAACCAAAAACCGAGACGTTGGTAATACCGCACTTAGCGAATCTGTCAAGTCTGTACAGCATAAAGTAAGCAAACGCAACCGCAACAAGCAATACGACAACACAGACGATCAGAGCAATCTCCAAGGGCGACATAGGCTCCTTAATACCGCCGAGCTTGACGGAGTTGAGCATCTCATTGACGACCTCAAGGTCGTTCTTGTTGGGATTGACAACGCCAATCTGAATGAAGTACTTGTAGGAACCGATCACGGTATAGAGCGCATAAATCACATACTTATTTCCGGTCTCAGTATCCACTTCATTCTTGGAGATCAGAAGATATGTTCTTCCGTTGATTTTTTCAAAACGGGCGTTGATGGAATCGTCGTCAGCGGAAACGTTCTGTCCGATAACCTCTTTCTGCTGCTCGGGCGTGAGCCTGGAATAATCGCGGAAATAACGCTCAAGCGGTTTGATCTCATCAAAGCCGGCATAAACCTGACAATAATTCTCCTTATTGCTGTTGAAATAGAAGAAGAAATTCTCATTGAACAAGGTACTGCGATCAAAGCCATAATTCATCTTCGCTTTGTCAAACACTGACGATTCACTTTCTGCGGTGATAACGTCTCCCTTCGGAACCAAGACACTGAAATCTGTCATATTGACCTTGGCCATCTGAAGGTCTTCCTTTTTCAGATCACAGCCCGAAACAACCGGAGCAACAGTAGTTGCAGCCGTCGTCGTAGTGGTCTTGCCCTCTTTCTTCTCCGTTTTTGCAGCAAAAACATTCATGCAAAAAATGCTCGTCAAAAGCATAAGCACAAACACGGTGAAGGTAGTGATTAGTTTTTTGTTTGTTCTCATTAATTTAACCATCCTTAACTAAAAATATATACTCAAAGCTTATCCACAATCTCTTTGAGATAAGCCTTAAAGCCTTCGCTGACTTCCGGGTGCTGAAGCGCCACATCGACTGTCGCCTGAAGAATGCCCAACTTGTTGCCCATGTCATAACGCTTGCCTTCAAAATCAACGGCAGTAAGTCCCTTGGATTTGGCAAGCTGCGCAAGTGCGTCGGTAAGCTGGATCTCGTTGCCTGCTCCGGGAGGAGTGTGGTCGAGAATATCGAAAATCTCAGGAGGACATACGCATCTGCCGAGAATCGTGTAATTGCTGTGCAGATCCTCCACCCGCTTGACCTTTTCAACCAGATCGGTACATTTATAAATATTCGTCTCTCCGTCAAGAGGCTCAAGCTTTAATGAACTGCCTCTCATCACCACTTCAGGGGACATTTCCTTAGTGCCGACAACGCCGAGCCCGTACTTCTCATAAGCGCGGCAAAGCTGAGCGGTGACAGGCTCATCGCCTAAAATAACATCGTCGCCGAAAAGGATAGCAAACGGTTCGTCGCCGACAAAGGAACGCGCGCAATTGACAGCGTGTCCCAGACCCTTTGTTTCCTTCTGACGGACAAAGCAAATGTTGGCCATTTTGGTCAAGGCGACAACCTGATCATAGGTCTCCTGTCTGCCGGCGGCAAGAAGTCGCTCCTCCAGCTCCGGCGTGCGGTCAAAATGATTTTCTATATCACTCTTGCCGCGGTTCGTGATGATAAGAATATCAGTAATGCCGCTTGCAACAGCCTCTTCTACGATATACTGAATGGCAGGCTTATCGACAATCGGAAGCATTTCCTTCGGCATGGCCTTAGAGGCGGGAAGCACGCGCGTACCGAGACCCGCAGCGGGAATGACTGCTTTGCGAACTTTATGATTGAAATGCATATTACTCATATTATTATCAGCGTCCTTTACAGTTATTTGTAAAATTATAACATATCATCTCAAAAAATACAACATATTTTATAAATAATTAAAACAAAATTCCCTTCTCAGTAATATACATTATTGCCAAATAACATATAACCATAGAAAAAGCAGGCAGCATGGTCACGCCTCCGTTTTCTTCCAGTTCTCTGTTGAACTCATCGGCGCCTCCTTTTTTGGCGGCCACCTGCGCGTTGATTTTTTTGACTCTTTTTGCGCAAAAATTCATATAGAACCGGTTCCCAAACAGTCCGGAAATAATCATAATGATAATCTCAAGGCCTGAAAGAATCATGGAAATCATAGAACCTACCGCCAAACGATTGCCTGACAGCCCCTCAAAGACACTTGCAAAATACGCCTGGTACAGCGAAGAACACATGACCGAGAGAATCATCAGTATTCCCGGGAAATACATTCTGCGTGAGATGAACCAGAATCCGTGTGTAAAGAAAGCGGTAAAATTGAAGCTGACCGGACTCTTGCTGCGGGACATTCTGACAAAACGGGGAATATAATAGATCCACATATTTCCCACAAAACGCTTTAAATCGCCGGCAGGAACACCCTGAATTTTTTCAGAGGGATCAAAGGGAAAAAGCTCTTCCAAATGATCGACCCCGTCAGATTTGGCAAACGGATCTTCCTCTTCGTACATATAATATCCGCAGTATTCGCAGTATTTCTGGCTGGCGTGGGTTTCTTTTCCGCATCGCGGACAATGGATCAGCTTATCGTCCTCCGCGCCTGACGTACTTTTCACATCGTCAGGCGGCAGCTTGATGTCTCCGATGTACATTTTCTCAGGCTGCCATTCATAATCTTCGGAATGCATTTCCTCGCAGGCACAGTGTCCCGTTTCCTTCCAGCACTCCCTGTGATGCGGCGCGCCGCATTCCGGGCACACTACAACATCGGATTTTTCATCGAACGGTTCACCGCACTTTGCACAGGACAACTTTTTATAATCCTTCATAATCCATCGGGCAGTTGATTAACAAAATGCCCAGAACTCACCTCCGTTTTTTATTCATATACGACAAAGCCACGTTAAAGAGAGATAGTAAAGATTATTATACATCAAATTACTCTCAGAATCAAGTAAAAAAATTCCAAATTCAGTTTACGGTCAGTTTGCATTTCGCGTCCACGCCGCTTCCGGTTTCAATACAGATATAACATGTGCCTGTTGAAACCGCAGTAATAAGACCGTCGTGTCGAACAACAGCAACACTTTCATCGGTGGAATACCATCTCACTGTATCGCTGCTGTCCTCCGGCTGTACCGTGAAGGGAATAGAATCGTTTTCACCGACATTCAGAGAAAGGCTTTTCTTGCTCAGGGCTACAGATTCCGCTTTTTTCATGACCTTGATTTCAAACGATGCGGCAATGCTTTCGCCGGTTACATCATTCGTCAGTTTCGCGGTAATAACGGCTGTACCAGACGATTTGCCCTTGACCGTGCCGCCGGTCGTAACATAGGCCACCTCTTCGTTATCAGAAAACCACTCGAGTTTGTCTGTGGATTCCTCCGGGGAAATAACTGCTTCCAGCGGCTGTGTTCCTCCGATGTAAATGCTGTCCTTCTCCGCAGCGATCTCAACCGATTCCGCCGGCAGTCTGACCTGCACCTGACACTTGGAAATGAGGTCTCCCCCTGTGCGGCAGTTAATGATGCATGTTCCCGGACTGACAGCGGTGACAAGTCCGTTTTCGTCCACCACAGCCACCTTTTCGTTGGTGGAATTCCAGCTGCATTTATCGGTCGTCTCGGGAGAATAGGACGGACGCACGACTGCGTTCAGCTGGCTCGATGTGCCGCGGTTGATGGAGAGCTTTTTGACATCAAGTTTCAGTTCTTTCGCGTGTGTCAGAACGTTGACCCTGCACTCCGCAGCGAGTCCTCCGGCAGTTTCGGCATAAATCACAGCGCTTCCGAATGACTTTCCCGTCACCTTTCCCTTGGAATTGACCGTCGCGACAGTGGGATCGGATGATCGCCAGATGATCCTCTGCTTGGACGTCTCGGGAAGAACCGTCGCTTTCAGATTGAATTCCTTGCCCTGATAGACATCTCTCGTCTCTTTGTCAAGAGACAGTTCCTCCGCCGGAATAACGCACCTGACATCCACAGAGGACTTAAGACCGCTGGCCGTCTGAGCCGTAATGCTGCACTTTCCCTGACCCAAGGCGGTTATTCTGCCGTTTTCGTCCACCGTCGCGACGCTTTCGTCACTGCTCTCCCATGTGACACTGTCTGACGAAAAAGACGGCAGGAGTGTCCTGACAACAACTTCGCTCTGCCCTGTCAGCAGTTCTTCTCCGGGCGCGGTCAGGGCGAACTCTTCCGGTTTTTCCGTTACCGTCACCTGCACATTGTTCTGGCTGCCATCCGGCATCACACAGGTGACGGTTGCGGTTCCTCGGCCGCGCGCCGTCACCCGGCCGTCATTATTCACGGTAGCGACCGTCGGCGCGGAGGTGTACCAGTATCTGTTGGCCGAAAAAATCGGGTCAATGATCTGACTGAAAACCGAGCTTAATTCTTCGCTATCACCGCAGTAAATCAGCCGGGTGTCATATGTCATTTCCTTGCTGCTGCCAAGGTCGTCAGGCGATACGACAATAACCTCCGTAACCCACGGTTCAAATCCATCGGCGGACGCGGTCACTTCGGCGCTTCCTTCTGACACAGCCGTGAGAATGCCACGGTTCACTTTCACTACAGATTCATCGGAAGAACTCCACGAAACATCGCCTTTTTTCTGCGATTCAAAGCCAGAGGTCAGCGTAAATGGCTTTCCTTTGCACAGAACGACGCGTTCCGAGTTGACACAAAGCGTCGCATCATAGAAGCACAAAGAAAGCTCACGCTGGGTGCAATACTGATCCGCACAGCTTTCCTGCGACGCATATATTCTCACATATTCAGCTTTTTTAATTTTTCCGTCCGCTAAATAACATCCGACGGCGGCACTTCCGATCTTTTCAAGGCTGTCGGGCAAGGAAAACGAAGAAATATCCGTACATCCCAGAAACGCAGCTCTGCCGACAGAGCTCAGTTTGTCCCCAAGCACACATTTTGAAACAGAGGCGCATCCGGTCGCGGCATAATCGCCGATTTCCCGGACATTGTCGCCAATTTTCAATGTGCCTTTCAATCCGGGCGGACATTCTATCAGTTTGGAACCGTCCTTGCTGCAAAGGCATCCGTTGACGGAAGAATAGGTTTCGTTATCCTCAGAAACAATAAACTTAGACAGCGATGAGCAGCCGCTGAAAGCGCCAACTCCGATAGCTTCAACTTTTTTCCCTAATTCAGCGGTTTGCAGGGATGCACAGTCTTTGAATGCGACGGACGCAATTTCACGGAGACTGTCATTCCCGGAAAAACGCTGCAGGGAAGAACAGCCTTCAAAAGCCGATACACCTATCTTGCTCAATTCCGAGCCGATTGCAACCGTTTCCAGACTGCCACATTCCCGAAAGGTATCGGGAAGTATCTCCGGAATCCTGTCGCCCAGCACCGCCTTTTTGAGTGAATGACACTTCATGAACGCTCCGGCGCCGAGATCGGATACTTCCGACAGATCGACGCTCTCAAGGGATTGGCAGCCCATAAACGCAGTGTCGCCTATGGTTTCAAGTGCACTGCCGAAAGAAACGTTCCCAAGCATACCGCACCCCTGAAATGCGCTGTCTCCGATGCTTTTGAGCGTGGAAGGAAACGACGCGCCGGTGAGATGTATGCAACCGTAAAAAGCAAAGCTGCCGATCTTGGTCAGTCCCTCCGAAAAAGAAGCCTCCGTCAGCGAACGGCAACCGTAAAAAGCGCCCTCTCCGACACTTTTCAACGAACCGGGAAACGTTACGCTTCTGAGTCCTATGCAGCCGCAGAAGGCATATTTACCGATCTCGGTAACGCCTTCGGGAATGACCACCGACGTGATGTACTTTCCGTTGCAGAAAGCCTCACGGCTGATGACCTTCACGGGAATCCCCCCCAGCAAGGCAGGAATCTCAATGTCAATCTCTCCTCCGTCATACCGTGTGACAGCGGCGTATTTGCGGTTATTCTTATCGACATATACGGAATAGACCCACTGGTTTTCCCTGAGATTGACCGAATCCACCGAGGACTGGCGCGTTTCCTTGTCGGCGCTTACATCCGGCGCGGAAACACAGAAATAAACAGCAAAAACCAGCGCTGCCGACAGAAAGAGACAGACCGGTCTCCTTGGATTTTTTAAGAGTTTATATAATTGCATCAAAACGGAACAAATCATAATTCCCTCCGGTTTTTCTGAAGAATTAAACCATTCTATCATAGCTATTATAAACATTTATTTAAAAAAGTCAACGGAATACACATAATCCATATAATTTATTTGTCGTTTATTCATTCAGCCGTTTTTTCCATTTGGTACGTTATCAGATAAAATAATGCATTAACCGCCGTCAGATTAATATTAATTTAATATTGATGTTGTAAATTCTATGCAACAGAAAAAAGATACGGGTGAAGAAAATGAAAGCAGTTATCTTGTCCTGCAACACAGGCGAAGGTCACAACACGGCAGGAAAAGCCATATACAAAAAATTTTTGCAGATGGGTGTGGAATGTGATTTTGTCGACACGCTGTCCATCGCCGGCATGAAAGTCTCCCGCACCGTCAATAACTCCTATGTCGGCATCACCACCTCCGTTCCGGCTGTTTTCGGAATGATGTATTCACTGGGCAGAGCGGTGAGCGATCTCAACACGCGCCATCTTCACATCAAATCGCCGGTATATGCCGCCAACACGCTCTATCGGAGAAAGTTATCACAATTCATCAAAAACGGAGGTTATGACGTCGCGGTCATGCCGCACCTCTTTCCCGCGGAATGCCTGACGTCGCTGAAAAAACACGGTAAACTGGACATTCCCTTTGTATGCGTCGCCACGGACTACGCCTGCATTCCCTTCTGGGAGGAAACGGTTCCCGATTACTTTGTCATCCCACACAGGGAATTAGCCGAGGATTTCTATTCCCGCAATATTCCCAAAGACAAACTGCTTCCCTTTGGGATTCCCGTCAGCGACGCGTTCAGGGGAAAGACCGACCGCGCCGAAGCACGCTCTGCTCTGGGGCTGCCCGATGACAAGCCGATTCTTCTGATGATGTCGGGAAGCATGGGCTTCGGAGGCCTGGAAGACATGACCCGCGCGCTGTACCAAAAATTCGGGCGCAATGTGCGGATCATCATCCTCTGCGGACGAAACGAATCAATGAGATCACATTTAGCGGAGATTTTCGCCGGGAATCCCGACGTTCTGCTCCAGCCCTTCACCGATAAGGTGAGCCTGTTCATGGATGCCGCCGATATAGTATTTACCAAGCCCGGCGGACTGACCTCCACCGAGGCGGCTGTCAAGAATGTGCTTCTGGTGCACACTCCTCCCATTCCCGGCTGCGAGACAATCAACGCGGAATTCTTTTCTTCACGCGGAATGTCAGTCTGCGCGGGTATCAACGCTTCCCCCGAAGACATAGCGGAATCGGCTTACGCCCTCTGGCGCGACAGGGACGCACAGGAAAAAATGCTCAGAGCGCAGCGAGACAATATCCATCCCGACTCGGCTGACGAAATATGCCGCTTTATCCTCGAAAAATATGCAAAGTAAATTGACATAGCGGCAGTCCTGTGCTATAATGACTGCCGCACGGAGGTATTATTACAAAATGCTTGCTTATCTGTTCTGGACAGTTGTCTCGTTTTTCTCAGGAAGTGTGATGTACAGCTATCTGATTCCTAAAGTATTCTACAAAAAGGATATAACACAAATCAGCAAGGACGGCAATCCCGGATGCGGCAATGTGTTTACCTGCATCGGAATTCCCTGCGGCATCCTATGTCTTCTGCTGGAGCTTGCCAAAGGCGCGGTTCCTGTCTGGCTCGCTCTGCATTACGTCAGCCCGGATGATCTGATGTTCGCGGGCGTTCTGGCGGCTCCTGTTTTAGGACACGCCTTCTCGCCTATGCTGAAAAATCACGGCGGCAAGGCGATAGCCGTTACCTTCGGCACATATATAGGGCTTTGCCCGCAATCGATGCTGCTCTTTCTGCTTGCGATTCCGTTTGTGTTCTTCTCGACCCTGTTGCGGATAACGCCGCACAGTCTCCGTGTGATGACGACCTACGCGGTAACGCTCGTCAGTTCGGTGTTTTTCGAGGAGAAAACGGCGCTGATTCTCGGGACGGCGATCATAACCGCCGCCGTATTTTATCGTCACATCGGAGATTACCTGCGCAGAGAAAAGGGACAGTACGGGCTATCTGTTTTTTCGGTGAGGCTCCTGGGACACCAGCCGGATGAACAGGAGGTTTCCCACACCGGCAAAGCATAATTCACATTGGAAGGACGGTCGTTTCTTAATGGGCAACAATGAAAAATTCGGCAAAAAGTTAGGTTTTATAGGCGCCGGCAACATGGCGACAGCTATGATGAGCGGCATAGTCTCGGGAGAAATATTCCACGCTGACGAGATCATCATGTCGGACGTGAGCGACAGCCGCCTCGCGTTCCTGTCCGAAAAATACGGCGTGGAAACAACCACCGATAACACTGCAGTCGCCAAAGGCGCCGAGGTCATCATACTGGCTGTCAAGCCTCAGTATTACACACAGGTGATCACAGAGATTGCCCCTTTTGTCACAGAAGAACAGCTGATCATCACCATCGCACCCGGACAGACCCTGTCCTCTCTCTCGGAGCGCTTCGGCAGCGATAAGCTCAAAATCATCCGCACCATGCCCAATACGCCCGCTATGGTGGGCGCCGGCATCACGGCAGCCACCCCAAATGCCAATGTGACCGACGATGAGCTGGCATACGTGCGCAGGATTTTAGGCGGCTTCGGCATATCCGAGGTAATAGGCGAAAACCTGATGGACGCGGTCGTATCGGTCAGCGGAAGCTCTCCGGCATACGTGTTCATGTTCATTGAGGCCATGGCTGACGCGGCGGTCGCCGACGGAATGCCAAGGGCGCAGGCATACCGCTTCGCGGCGCAGGCCGTGATGGGCAGCGCGAAAATGGTGCTTGAAACAGGCAAACACCCGGGAGAACTGAAAGACATGGTGTGTTCCCCTGCCGGCACCACCATTGAAGCCGTGTGCGTGCTGGAGGAAAAGGGACTTCGCAGCGCGGTCATAGAGGCAATGCAGGCTTGCACCGAGCGCTCCCGTTCACTGGGCAAATAGCATTTTTTTACAGGACGCATACTCCGATCATCTTCGGACAATGCGCCCTGTTTTTTGTTGATGAGAATGATAAAAATAGAAGAAATTATAAATTAACAACTTTGTCTGTTTTTTGTTTGACATTTTCCCCTGAATAATTTATAATGAAAGTCTGATGTCACACAGGCATTGCAATGCCATACACTATTCCGACAGCGTATAATTGATGCAAGATTAAAAACGTAAAGGAAAATGAAAATGGATTTTTTAAACGATGAATCGGTGAACTGTAAGGGTGGCTGCGGCGAATGCAGTAAATGCCGCGAAAGCGTAGTTGACAATTCCGAGCTCGAGCGCGCCAAGCTGCACGAGGAATGCGGGGTTTTCGGCATATATTCCTATGACAGGGAAATCGCCGTCGCTCCCTGCGTCTATCACGGTTTGGTCGCGCTGCAGCACAGAGGACAGGAAAGCTGCGGCATTGCCGTGAGCGACAGGGGCAAATTCAGCCACTACAAGGACATGGGGCTTGTCAGCGAGGTATTCAACAAGCAGAAGCTCGACGAGCTTGTCGGACAGATCGCCATAGGACATGTGCGCTATTCCACCGCCGGCGGCTCCGTGGCAGAAAACTGTCAGCCGCTTGTCATGCGCTATGTCAAGGGAACATTGGGCTTTGCGCACAACGGCAACCTCACAAACGCCTACGAGCTTCGCAAGGAACTGGAGGAACGAGGCGCTATTTTCCAGACCACCATTGACTCGGAGGTCATCGCCTACTTGGTCGCCCGTGAAAGACCGCATAACCACAAAGTAGAGCTGGCAGTCAGACAGGCGATGAAGCAGCTTCACGGCGCATACTCCCTGCTGGTCATGAGCCCGCGCAAGCTGATCGCCGCGCGCGACCCAAAGGGTTTCCGTCCTCTCTGCATGGGACGCATTGGCAACGACATCGTTTTTGCCAGCGAAACCTGCGCGCTCGACGCGGTAGGCGCTAAATTCATGCGCGACGTCGACCCGGGCGAAATCATCACCTGCGACGAAGACGGTATTCACAGCGACCGTTCGCTGTGCAAGAGCGATATTGCCCACTGCGTCTTTGAATACATCTACTTTGCCCGCACGGATTCCGTCATTGACGGCGTTTCGGTTTACGAATCCCGCAGACAGGCCGGCCGTCAACTTGCCAAGCAGAAGCCCGTGAAAGCCGACATCGTCATCGGCGTGCCGGAGTCCGGCATTGACGCGGCTATCGGCTATGCCGAGGAATCCGGCATTCCCTACGCCAAGGGCATTGTCAAAAACAGCTACATAGGGCGCACCTTCATCAAGCCCGACCAGTCGCAGCGCACCAACGCCGTCAGGCTGAAACTCAACGCGCTGGAATCCATTGTCAAAGGCCGCAGAGTGGTCATGCTCGACGACTCCATCGTACGCGGAACCACCATGCACCGCATCGTCAACATGCTGCGCGAGGCAGGCGCCAGCGAGGTGCATGTCAGAATCAGTTCTCCCGCCTTCCGCAATCCCTGCTTCTACGGCGTGGACATCCCGTCCAAGGATGACCTGATCGCCAATCAGCACACAGTAGATGAAATCGCCGAGCTGATCGAAGCCGATTCCCTCGACTTCCTCGACCTCGACGCCATCGTAAAGCTCACCTGCGGCAAGAAGCTGCCGCTCTGCACGGCATGTTTCGACGGGCGCTATCCCGACGGAATGACTTCCCACCATATGAACAAGGACGACGAAATCCTTTAATAATACCATAAAAAGGACTGACAAAATAATGAAAGACATCTATGAGACGCCGCTCGGCTCCCGCTACGCAAGCAAGGAAATGCAGTACCTCTTCTCTCCCGACATGAAATTCCGCACATGGCGCCGGCTGTGGATTGCTCTGGCCGAGACTGAACAGGAACTCGGTCTGGAAATTACGGACGAACAGATCGCCGAGTTAAAAGAGCACGCCGATGACATCAATTACGAAGTTGCCCAGGCGCGTGAAAAGATCGTGCGCCACGATGTAATGAGCCACGTATACGCCTACGGCCAGCAGTGCCCCAAGGCAGCGGGTATTATCCATCTCGGCGCGACCTCCTGCTATGTAGGCGACAACACCGACGTAATCGTGATGAACGAGGCCATGAAGCTGATCCGCAAAAAGCTGGTGAACGTCATTGCGGAGCTTGCGAAGTTCGCCGATCAGTACAAAGATCTTCCCACGCTCGCCTTCACCCACTTCCAGCCGGCACAGCCCACCACCGTTGGCAAGCGCGCGGCGCTCTGGCTGCAGGATCTGGTGATGGACTTGGAGGATGTACAGCATCAGATCGACGGTGCGAAACTGCTCGGCTGCAAGGGAACCACCGGCACCCAGGCGAGCTTCCTCGAACTGTTTGACGGCGACCACGCAAAATGTCGTGAGCTTGACAGGCGCATCGCGGAAAAAATGGGATACACCGGCTGCTTCGCCGTTTCAGGCCAGACCTACAGCCGCAAGCTCGACAGCAGAATTCTCAATGTCCTTTCCGGCATTGCACAGTCGGCTACCAAATTCTCCAACGACATCCGCCTGCTCCAGCACCTCAAGGAGATCGAAGAACCCTTCGAGAAGGGACAGATCGGCTCCTCCGCTATGGCGTACAAGCGCAACCCCATGCGCAGCGAGAGAATTGCCTCCCTCGCGCGTTACGTCATGGTTGACGCGCTCAATCCGGCGATCACAGCGGCTACACAGTGGTTCGAGAGAACGCTTGACGACAGCGCCAATAAGCGCATTTCCATTCCCGAGGCATTTCTCGCGGTGGACGGTATTCTCAGCCTTTACCTCAATGTGGTGGACGGTCTTGTGGTGTATCCCAAGGTCATCGAACAGCGACTGATGAAGGAACTTCCCTTCATGGCGACCGAGAACATCATGATGGACGCGGTCAAGCGCGGCGGCAACCGTCAGGAGCTTCACGAGCGTATCCGCGTACATTCGATGGAAGCGGGCAGACAGGTGAAGGCAGAAGGCAAGGAAAACGATCTTCTCGAGCGAATCGCGGCCGACGAGACGTTCGGCGTAACACTCGACGAGCTGAAGGACATTCTCGATCCGGCAAAATACGTCGGCAGAAGCCCGGAACAGGTTACGGAATTCCTTACCGAATGTGTCAATCCGATTCTTGAACAATACAAAGATGAGCTTGGCGTAACAGTAGAAATCAACGTGTAATTTTTGCAAACACCCTGTTATGATTGTTTTCAATGTATAACAGGGTGTTTTTATTATTATTTTTTATAAAAATATTGATTTTTTTTTATCGATATGATAAAATACTTGAAAATATTAATTCTTTTGGGGGAATTACCATGAAATGCACTTTTTGCGGAGCGGAAGTCGAAGAAGGAACATTTTTCTGTACTTCCTGCGGAAACAGAATCAACAACGAAATCTCTTCTGACATCGAGACCAAGACCGAAGTGTTAAACACCGAGGACGTTTCTGATGACGATCTGACAATGGCTTTTGACAGCGAAAACGCAGAAGAGCTTTCCGACAGCGAAGAAAATCTCAACATGACATTGGATGAGCTTATTGAAGAGGAGCCATTCGACAGCAATGAAGCCGAAACAGATGACGCGGAAGAAGCCGAAGTCGTCGACGCCGAGGAAACCGGTGACGATGAAGCTGCCGAAGGCGAAGACACCGAAGCCGATGACGCGGAAGTGATTGACGTCGAAAACATCGAAAACGCGGAGGACACCGAAGCGGATAACGCCGAAGATGCTCCAGAATCTTCTGAGAATCAGGAATTCGCCGAAGCTGCGGAGGAGGAGAATCAGACGGATCTGCCGGAAGGTGAAAAGCAGCAGGAGGAATTAACCGTTCCAACAACCGCTGCCGTCACAGCGTCAGGCGCAAACGCAAAGCTGTCCATTGCAATCGTTATGCTTTCGGCGGCACTGCTTGCCATCTGCGGATTCCTTTTTATTGACAAGCTGCTTTCGCTCACTCCGTCAGATGCCCGTGCCTCTACCATCCGCCTTGTCTCTCAGTCACAGGACGTGACCGTCAAACCCGGCACCGTCACGGAATTCTTTGTTGACGCCGAAGGCACCAATCTTACTTATCAGTGGTATGTCAAAAAAAGCGGCGAACAGCTGTGGCACTTATGGAAGGGGCATGACAATTTCAAAACCACTTCAAAGGCCAACGAAAGCTGGGACGGAATGCAGGTTTACTGCATGATCGTCGATAACAACCGCACCTCCATTGCCTCAGAAATAATTACTATCAGCATCGAAAAATAATTGACACGGCACCGCGATGATCCTGTGATGATTGCGGTGCTTGTTTTATATTTTGTTAATAAAAAATACAAAATCTTCCGTTATAATGAGTTAGTTTCAATTATACTATTCTTGGCTCGAAAGCAGATTAGTATTACGCTTTACATAACGGAGGGTAAGCATGATAAGACCAAATAAACTGCTGATAGGCACATTTCTCGCATCGGTAGTCATTGCCTCAGGCGCTTTCACCTACATCAACAAAAAAAACACCTGCGAACAGCCCCAGGCCAAGCCAAAACCGGTCTCAGAAACCAATAATGTTGCCTACAGAAAAGAAGAAAACGACGACACCAATCCCACGGAAGAAACCGTCAGAAAAAAATACGTCAGAATAACGTCCTCCACCGGTCTGCGCGAGAAACTTAGCTACAGTTCCGAGCGTATTGTGACACTCGAGACGGATGCGGAATGCCTGCTGCTCGATGAAAGCGATGATTCTTACAAAATCAGATGTGGCGATGGAAAGAAAGGCTGGATTCTAAAGGATTATGGAAAGCCTTTCGAGAAAGACGTCGTTGTTAAACACATTCCCAAAAAACCTTCCGGCACTCCTTTTTCTATGGCAGATACCGCCGAAGGAGAAAACCTCGGCAACATATTGAATGAAAACGGCACGGTCGGCGCTTCTGTGGCGATCATAAAGGACGGTAAAGTCGCTTACCATTATGAATACGGCTACGCCAACAAAGAGGATCTGGATCACCCTGTTCCGATACAGGAGAACACCAAATATCGCGTAGCATCTGTTTCAAAGGTTTTTACCGCTATGCTCGCCATGGCGGAAGTCGACGACGGTATGCTCGACCTCGACGCCAATCTCTCTGATTTATTCGGTTTTGGATTTTACAATCCAAAATACCCTCATACGCCTTTGACCATGCGAATGCTGCTGACACACACAGCGGGGCTGTCCAACAAGGAAGGCTTATATCATGAGGATCTCAGTTCGGTAGCTCACGGACAGGAATACTATCTTGCATTGCCGGGAAACAAATATTGCTATTCCAATCTCGGGCTGGGAATAGCAGGCGCGGCAGTGGAAAAGGCCTCCGGCAAAACCATTTCACAATACGCGCGGGAAAGGTTTTTTGAGCCCATGGGAATAGACGCGTCCTACGACGGCAGCCTTCTGTCGGATCCCTCGCTTGTCGCTGACTGCTACAATAACGGCAAACACAAGCGCTCCAACAAGGTTCTTACAAAACCAGTGGGAAATAAAAAGACACAGCCGGGAGAAATCTATTATCTCGGTCAGGGGAACCTTTTGATCAGCGCGATAGACCTTGCCAAGGTCTCCACCATACTGCTGAATGACGGCATGTACGACAGCAGGCAATATCTTCGCAGCGACACTGTAAAAAATATGCTTTCCGTTCATCCAATCGACACAAAAGCAGATTATAATCAATGTATAGGCATTCGCAAATCTGCCGATCTTGTCCATCAGCGCGATATATACTTTCACAACGGAAACTATTACGGCATTTTATCCCTTATGGCCATCGATCCGAGCGACAAGAGCGGCGTGATTATCATTACATCGGGGGCTCATCCCACAAGAGAGAACAATACCGTGTTCAAGGTATGCAACGATGTGATGCGCTACTGTTACAATGATATAATATAATAATTCGGTGAGATGTTTCATGCAAAGAATAAATCATAAGATTCCCTACATCGTTTCAAGTGCTATTATTTTTTTGATCATGGTTTTGTCCGGCTGGTTAAGCTATCAAAACATCGGCAACCGACCTTCCTCCCGGGAAGATCTGACGGAAAGCAACTTCTGCTCTTCCGGAATGACGTCAGCAGATATTTCGACCCCGGCAATTTCGACCTCGGATATTTCAACAGCCTCATCCAATCCGGTTGACTTTGTTGCTTCCGATGTAAACGATAACGGCACATCGTCCGATCTCTCATTTCCCACAGAGGAAAAGATTACGATCAAATATGTCGTCATCAACAAAGCCACCAATGTACGCGCTGAGGACAGCGACACCGCAGACAAAGTGGCGACCCTTATCAAAGGGGCGGAAGTCGAGTACATTTCGGAGAGTAAAAAAAGATATAAAATCAAATACGCCGGCAGCAAGACAGGATGGATCATAAAGACCTGTGGAGAAATAAAAGAGAAAGAAAAGATCATCAAACACATTGCCTTGTATACCTCCGGCGATCCCATCCGCATGAAGGGAACCAAGGAAGCCGACGACATAGCAGCCATACTAAAGAACTACGCCACTACCGGCGCATCCATGGCCATCATCCAAAACGGCTCGGTAGCTTATTCCTATGAATACGGGTACGCAAACAAGCAGAAGAAGGTCAAAGTCAGCGAAGACACCAAATTCAGAATTGCCTCCGTGACAAAGGTTTTCACGACAATGCTCGCCATGACCGAAGTTGATGACGGCAAGCTCGATCTTGACGGCAGTCTGACCGACGTCATGGGATATAAATTCTGCAATCCCTCCTATCCCAAGCAAAATGTCACTATGCGAATGCTGCTGACACATACCTCCGGCCTGATAGACAGGGATGATGAGTTTGCAAAGAAACTCAAAAACATAACGGGCAACCGCGAATTTTACGTATCGCCTCCCGGTGTAAAATTCCTCTATTGCAATCTCGGCATGGGCATTGCGGGTGCGGTGGTGGAAAAATCGGCCAACCAGACAATTTCCGAGTACGCAAAGGACAAGTTCTTTGAACCTATGGGAATCGACGCGTCATATGACGCGAAGTATCTTTCCGACAAATCGCTTGTCGCCGAATGTTACGCCGGTGACAAGGTAAGCGCCAGCAGCCATTATCTCTGCCGTTCACAGGAAAAGGGCAAACCCGGCGACACATTCCACTTGGGGCAGGGCGGACTGCTGATCAGTTCCGTCGACCTTGCACGCGTCTTTACCGTGCTGATCAATGACGGACAGTACAACGGCAGACAGTATATTTCTCAAAATTCTCTCAGTGAGATGCTCACAGTTCAGAAAATCGACACCGGAAAGGGCTTTGCACAGTGCATAGGCATCCGCAAATCGGGCGAGCTGATCAAAAACAGGAAAATGTATTTTCACAACGGCGCGTCCTACGGGATATTCTCTCTCATGGCGTATGATCCCGCCGATAAAAGCGGCATCGTGATTATCACTTCCGGTGCGCTCACTCCCAGAAACAAAAACACGGTCTTTGCTGTCTGTGATGACATTTTAAACTACACGTATGCAAACATTCTGAAATAATCCACTTCATCTGAAAAAACCGTTTGGCGTTTTCTTTGGCGCAAACGGTTTTTTCTTATGCGATTCAGCTTATCACAATCAGTTTTGACATCATATCCGACCCGCAGGGCTGAATGGTCGGCGTCATCAGTCCCCACAGATCGTCCGCGTGGCTTTCCAGAAGGTAATGATTCCTCGCCTCCTGAGGCAGAGCCATTGCCTGTCTGTAAGAAGTAATCATCGGCAGCTTTGGCGCAGACCGTGAAAGCAGCCGCTTTCCTCTCTCGTTCATACCCAAAATGCGTATATATCGGAGATTTTCTGAATGCTCCCCCCGTATTCCCAGAAAAGCCGAGAGAATAATCCTTCGTATTCTCGCGTGACTGTAGCGCTTGGTCTTTATCGCACCGTACAGCTCATCGAGCGAACACGCGGAGCGCGCACAGTCGAACACTCTGTTTTCCAGCCCTTCCGAAATATCCGGAAGCCGCGCTATCTGTTCACGGGTCATACTGCGCAGACGCGAGAGAATCGCCCTTTCGCATCTTTTGAGGTCTGCCGGAGCCTTCCCCTCCCTCATTCGGCATTCCAGCTCCCCGAACGTGGATTCCGGTATGTAACGCGCCGCTTCTTTCAGCCGTCCGTCGGAAATCATCCGCCTTACGGCAGTGGCGGAGGCGATGTCGCCCGACAGCTCGTCGGAATCGTGTGACGCACCCTCTCTGCGTATGCCAAAGGGCTTTATGCCCGAATGCAGCCGACGAATCTCACGTATGTATTCCACCGCAAGGGTATTGTTCGGCATACAGATGATTTCCGCCGCGGATTCACCGTACACGCGGCGCACCGCTTCCGTCCGGGCTGCCGCAAAGGTCATTCCCTCCCCGAGCAGTCTGTCAAGCTCCGGCTTGATGGCCGCATCGGACACGGCGTTGGCGGCGGCGGCCAGTTCTTCCGCGCTGTCGCATTCCATGCCGAAGCTGAGCGTATCGACGCACCCCAGCGCGTCGGCCGTTCCCACACCGCCGCGGGCAAACTTCTCCGCACCCGCGCAGGCAAACGGCAGTGGCAGCTCCAGCACCAGATCGGCTCCTCCGGCAAGCCCCATCCGCGTACGGCTGAATTTGTCGCAGATCGCACAGTCGCCTCTTTGGACAAAATTTCCACTCATAATTACAACGATATTCTCCGCCCCGCAAAGCTCCCGCGTCCGGGCAATGTGCAGCCTGTGTCCGTTGTGAAAGGGATTATATTCGGCAATAATGGCCGCTGTTTTGCCGCTCATTATCAAATTCATATAAAAAAATCATCTGCCTTTGGTAAAATTTTTTCTGGGTTTTTACAATACGCCTTGCATTTTCTTTTTTTTTGTTATATTATATAATCAGGAATATGCAAATTCAATTGTTTTTTCGCAGTATTCTCACATTTTTTATTGACAGGAGAAAACGCCAATGAAAATTCTTGTTATCAACGCAGGCAGCTCTTCCCTTAAGTATCAGCTTATCGACATGGAGAACGAGTCTGTCATCGCAAAGGGACTTTGCGAAAGAATCGGAATGGAAGGCAGCAAGCTCACCCACAAGGTGAACGGCGAATCTTATGTAACCGAAGTCGCTATGCCCACGCATACCGAAGCATTCAACGCCGTTAAGGAAGCCCTTACATCAGGCGACGGCAAGGTAGTGGACGATCTCAGCGAAATCAGCGCTCTCGGTCACAGAGTCGTGCAGGGCGGCGACCGCTTTAAGGACAGCTGCCTTATCACCGACGAAGTCATCGAAGGCATCCGCGATCTCAGCCCTCTTGCTCCGCTTCACAATCCCGCTCACATACAGGGCATCGAAGCAGCCATCGACGTATTCGGCAAGGATGTGCCGCAGATCGCTGTGTTCGACACATCTTTCCATTCCACCATGCCCGCAAAGGCATTCACCTTCGGTGTTCCCTATGAGTATTATGAGAAATACTCCATCCGCCGCTACGGTTTCCACGGCACCAGCCACAGATACGTCACCGGCCGCTGCCTCGAGCTTCTCGGCAAGGCGGAAAATCCCGAAGGCACACGCATTATCAACTGCCATCTCGGAAACGGCTCCTCTATTTCCGCTGTCAAGGACGGCAAGGTCATCGATACTTCCATGGGTCTGACGCCTCTTGACGGATTCATCATGGGCACCCGCTCCGGTTCGCTCGACCCGTCCGTCGTCACCTTCATCATGGAGAAGGAAGGTCTCTCTCCTGCTGAGATGGACACCGTGCTCAACAAAAAGTCGGGTATGCTCGGTCTTTCCGGCGTTTCCAGCGACGACCGCGATGTCACCGCCGCCGCCAAGGAAGGCAACGAAAGAGCTATTCTCACCCATCAGATTCTTGAGTATCAGATCGCAAAATTCATCGGCAGCTACTATGTCGCTCTCGGCGGCATGGACGCTCTGGTATTTACTGCGGGTATCGGCGAAAATCAGACGGTTCACCGCTCCAAGATCTGCCGTTATCTCGAATGCCTTGGCGTCGAGCTTGACGAAGAGATCAACGCATCCATCCACGGCAAGGAAGCAGAAATCTCCACTCCCGAAAGCAGAGTCAGGGTATATGTCATTCCCACCGATGAGGAAATGGTCATCGCAAGAGATACCCGCGACATCGTAAAGGGATTGAACGCGTAATTTCATCCGTCATTCGGATTCCAGCATAATGAAACTGCGGCACCGTTAAGTAATTGACGATGCCGCAGTTTTTTTGGCTATTGGCTTATTTTGATTGTCGCGGGATTAGATGAAACAGTCCTTCCGAAGCCGTCAGTTATGACGCAATAGACCTGCATTCCGTCCCATGTGTCGTTAGCGCGTGCCGCAGTGGCAGCCGTGGTGTGTGACTTCCAGATACTCCAGCATTTAGCGCCGCGCTTCATGAAATACCACTGGTATTTCAGATTGCTGCCCTGCGCCGACACTGAAAACCCGGCCAATCCTCCCACTTTTACGTCAACATCGGAGGGCTGCGCGGTTATCTTCGGCATTCCGTTAAGCTTTACAGTAGCCGATTGGCTGTCCGCAAACGCCCCTGAACTGTCACTGACCTTACAGTAAACCTGCATTCCATCCCATGTATCATTGGCGCGTGCCTCTGTCGTTGCCAAGGTGTGCGCCTTCCAGATACTCCACGTGCTGACACCGGCTTTTCTGAAATACCACTGATATTTAAGCCCTTTGCCCTGTGCCTTCACGGTGAAGGAAACTTCTTCGCCGGAATTTACCGTTACATCGGAGGGGTGAGCCGTTATCTTCAGTATTCCGTTGAGCTTTATCGTCGCGGATTCGCTGTTCGCAAAGGATCCTGAACTGTCACTGACCTTACAGTAAACCTGCATCCCGTCCCATGTATCATTGGCACGTGCTTCTGTCGTTGCCGAGGTATGCGCTTTCCAAAGACTCCACGTACTGGCGCCGGCTTTTTTGTAATACCACTGGTATTTTAGACCGCTGCCCTGTGCCTTCACGGTGAAAGAAGTTTCATCACCCGTATTAACGGTGACGTCGGACGGGTGGATAACAATACTGACACCCTTCAGAAGAGTGATCTCACACAGATCGCTCGAAACATAATTTTCCGAGTCCTCTATGCGGCAGTAGACCTGCATTCCGTCCCATGAGTCATTGGAGATAGCCGCCGTCGTCGCTGTCGTGTGCTTGTTCCATGTGCTCCAGCCCTGCGCGCCCTTCTTTTTGAAGTACCACTGATAAGAAAGCTCTCCTTTTCCCTCCGCCTCTACAGAAAAGTGTGCGAGAACATCTGCGCTTACCTTTACATTGACGGGCTGTGAAGTCACCGAAACCGTACTTGCATAATGCATATTGACAGAGGAATTCAGCCCTGTCTGCACACCGTCGGTCAGAAAAAGCCAGTCCTGCCTTGACCCTGTAAAGTTTACGTCGATCAGTGAACTGCATCCGGCAAAACTATTGCCGCCGATTTTTTCAACGGTATTGGCCAACTCAACCTTTGCCAGCGCCGTACATCCCTCAAAGGCATTTTCACCTATCTTCTTCACGGTTTTGGGAAGCGCAACCGACGCAAGCTTCTTGCAGCCTGAAAATGCACCCGCTCCCACCGATTGAATATTTCCGGTAAAGGATATGCTCTTAATCTCGCTCACACTCCACAGATCATTTCCGTGAGAGGTTCTGCTCCACATTTCCCCTGATCCGCTTATCGTGAGCGAACTATTGGAATTATCCAGCACCCACTCCATACTGTCGCCGCATTTGCCTGAATATGTGTTCCAATCGTTATTCCAATCTGAAATATTGTCATCTCCCGTAGTGGGTGTATTATCCCCGATAGCATCGGCGTAAACAGAATAACCACTCAACAAATAAACAAGCATTATTAAAACTGCTGCGACAAGCCTTTTTTGAAATGTGTTTTTCATATCACAAACGTCCCCTTTAAAAATATATCAGCTGAAACGGACTCGCATACTCCGACGTCTTCCTCCCAGCGCGGCGCCGGTGCTTTCCATCGTTCGCATGTAAACGCTCTGCACGACTCCCACTCCGAAGTAAAGACACATGCTCGACGAACCGCCGGCGGAGAAGAACGGAAGCGTAATACCGATAACGGGCAGCACCGAAATGCACATGCCGATATTGAATATGGTCTGTGTGGCAATCATGGCAAAAAATCCTATGCACATGAATCTCCCCATCATATCCACCGCTTTGAACGCGGCATAAAGCGAAAGTATCATCACCGCAAACAGCAGTCCAAGCAGGAATACCGCTCCCAAAAAGCCGAATTCCTCACACGCCACCGTAAAGATAAAGTCGTTGTGATCCTCAGGAACAAGCCCGGACTGAATCATCGTGCTGGTGCCGTGTCCTTCGCCGGTGAGTCCTCCGTTGCCGATTGCCACCTTGCCGAGCGTCTGCTGATAGAGTATTCCCATCTCGTCGCCCTCCTGCGGGTTGTAGACTGCGGAAAAACGCTTTTGCTGGTGGGAGCTCATACTCTGCCAGAAAATAGGAGACATGGCGACGATCGCCGAAAGACCCAACATGATGAAATTCCAGCTGAGTCCGCTGGAAAAGAACATGATCAGGAACATCACCATAAACATCAGCGCCGTGCCGTCGTCGCCTTGCAGTATGCACAATCCCACAGGAACAAGCGCGTGACCGCCAAGCATGAACACGCTCGACAGTGTGTTCAGTGTGTTCTTCTCGACAACATACGAAAGATGATAGGAGAAGGTGACAATAAAGCCGATCTTCATCAACTCAGACGGCTGAAAGCTGTAGCCGAAAATATTGAGCCACGCCACGTCATCGGCTACCGCGTTGCCGCCGATAGCCGACTGCCCCACAACGAACGTCAGTCCGACCAGAAAGACACAGCCCCCGCCGACAAGCGGCCAGAGCTGCCCCAATCGGTGATAGTCCATCAGGGATATGACAAACGCTCCGCCGAAACCAATCATGGCAGCCATTACCTGCGTCTTGATGGCGATGGGTCGCGCGCTGTGAATCAGCATACAGCCGTATACTGTGCAGGTCAGAATCAACGCCCACATGGCTATGTATGTAGTCCGCATGTAATTGACCGAAGCATTCGCCGCTTTTACAACAAATTTTCTGAATGCCTGTATTTTTTCCGACATTTTTGACCTATCTTTCCTTTCCACCGGGTATTGCATTGTATGGTTAATTTACATGAAATATTATAGATTATTTAATCAAATACTTCAAGTAGAAATAGTGAAAGTTATTTGAATTCTCCATTAATGTATGATATAATATTTTTGTTAAGCACAATTCATGTGCAGATTTTTATGTACATGATTACAATTATTCATCAAAGGAGAGACACACATGCTTTCTGACATCGAAATAGCACAGCAGACCAAAATGCGTCCCATTCAGGATGTAGCCGCCGATCTCGGACTTTCCGCCGACGATCTCGAATTTTACGGCAAATACAAAGCAAAGCTCAGCGAGGAGCTTTATTCCAGATTTGAGGGCAAGCCGGACGGCAAGCTCATTCTTGTGACCGCCATCAATCCCACTCCCGCCGGTGAAGGCAAAACCACCACATCCGTCGGTCTGGGTCAGGCCATGGCAAAGATCGGCAAAAAGGCGATCATCGCGCTGCGCGAGCCTTCTCTCGGCCCCGTGTTCGGCATCAAAGGCGGCGCGGCAGGCGGCGGATACGCGCAGGTGGTTCCGATGGAAGACATCAATCTCCACTTCACCGGCGATATGCACGCCATTACCTCCGCGAACAATCTCTGCTGCGCACTTCTGGACAACCACATGCAGCAGGGCAACGCATTGGGAATTGACCCGCGCAGAATTCTGATCAAGCGCTGCCTCGACATGAACGACCGCGCACTGAGAAATATCGTTGTCGGTCTCGGCGGCAAGGTGAACGGCGTACCGCGTGAGGACGGATTCATCATCACCGTTGCCAGCGAAGTCATGGCCATTCTCTGCCTCGCTGCCGACCTGAACGACCTGAAATACCGCCTCGGCAGAATTCTCGTTGCCTACACCTACGACAACAAGCCGGTATTCGCCAGCGACCTTCACGCGGAAGGCTCCATGGCGGCGCTGCTCAAGGACGCCATCAAGCCCAATCTCGTACAGACACTCGAGGGAACTCCCGCCATCATGCACGGCGGTCCCTTCGCCAATATCGCCCACGGCTGCAACTCCATCCGCGCCACCAAGCTGGCGCTTAAATTAGCCGATTACTGCATCACCGAAGCCGGCTTCGGTTCCGACCTCGGCGCGGAGAAATTCTACGACATCAAGTGCCGTTTCGCGGGCTTCAAGCCGGCGGCGTGCGTGCTTGTCGCCACTGTCCGCGCACTCAAATACAACGGCGGAGTACCCAAGACCGAGCTTTCGGTCGAAAATCTCGACGCGCTCCGCAAGGGCATTGTCAATCTCGGCGCACACATCGAAAACATGAAGAAATACGGCGTAAACGTCGTCGTTGCCATCAACCGTTTCCTCACCGACTCGCAGGCAGAACTGGACTTCATCGCGGATTATTGCCGTGAAAAGGGCGCGGAATTCGCACTTTCCGAAGTGTTCGCCAAAGGCGGCGAAGGCGGCGTGGAATTGGCAAAGAAGGTCGTCGAGGCAGTCGAAAAGCCCTCGGACTTCGCCCCGATTTACTCCACATCCCTTTCCATCAAGGAAAAGATCAACGAAATCGCCACCAAGATCTACGGCGCTTCCAAGGTCAATTACACCTCCGCAGCCGAAAAGCAGATCGCTTCCTTCGAGCAGCTTGCGGAGAACATGCCGGTCTGCATCGCTAAGACGCAGTATTCCCTCTCCGATGATCCGACCGTACTCGGCAGACCGACAGACTTCGAGATCACCGTCAAGGAAGTCAGACTTTCCCACGGCGCGGGATTCGTTGTGGCACTCACAGGCGACATTATGACCATGCCTGGCCTTCCCAAGGTGCCCGCCGCCAACAAGATCGACGTTGACGGCAACGGCTCCATCACAGGTCTGTTCTGATGGCAGTTGAAATTACCACACATTCCGCCGAGGAAACCGAAGCTCTCGGCAGGCGCATAGGCGGATTGCTGAAAGGGGACGAAATGATCGCCCTTTTCGGCGGTCTGGGAATGGGCAAAACCGCCTTCGTGCGCGGACTTGCCGAAGGGCTGGGAATGGATCCTAAAGAAATTTCCAGTCCCACCTTCGCCATTGTTCACGAACACGAAGGCAGTAACGGACAAATGCTTTTCCACTTCGACATGTACCGCGTGGAGAGCTGGGACGATCTTTATTCCACCGGATTCTTCGACTACCTCGGCAGAGGCGTTGTCGTCACCGAATGGAGCGAGAACATCGAGGCTGCTCTTCCGGAAGAACGGATTGACATCGAATTATCCGCTCCCCATCACGACGATACACGCGTATTCAAAGTAAACGGAATAGAGCTTCCTCAATAAAAACAAATGAAAGCGATCTGAAAAAGATATGAAAATTCTGGCAATCGACAGTTCTGCCATTTCCGCAGGCTGTGCGATCGTTGACGGAGAAAATATAATCGCCGAGAGCTTTGTCAGGGTTGGATTGACACACAGCGAAACGCTGCTTCCTATGGTGTCCAATACCTTAGCCAACGCAAAGATTACGGCAAAGGACATCGACTGCTGTGCCGTGTCCTCCGGCCCCGGTTCCTTCACCGGCATAAGAATCGGCGTGGCGGCCGTCAAGGGCATGGCGTTCACTTCCGGCACGCCCTGTGTCGGCGTTTCCACGCTCGAAGCTATCGCATGGAACTGCATGGGCTTGGACGGCATTGTCTGCGCCGTCATGGACGCAAGACGGCAGCAGGTATACAACGCGCTTTTTACCTTTGAAGGGCAGAAAATCATCCGTCATTGCGACGACAGGGCGATCTCCATCGAAGAACTGACAGACGAGCTGAAAAACGGACAAAAAACGGTTTGGCTTGTCGGGGACGGCGCTTTGCTCTGCTATGAAGCCATGAAGGACAAGCTGCCGGACGTACGCCTTGTGCCGGAACACCTGCGCTACGCAAGGGGCTTCGGCGTGGCCATGGCGGCGCAAAGGGTCATTGACGCACAGGGGACGGTTCCGCCGGACAAACTCATTCCGACCTACCTCCGGCCTTCTCAGGCGGAGAGGGAAAAGATGGCGCTCAAAAAAAAGACAAAATGACGGAGAGAATAAAGACAAATGAATTTCAAAGAGTTTTGCATCAAATCGCAGCGCCGAATACTTGCGTATTTTTACAAGGCGATCAGCGGAATGGTTCATCCCGACAGCAACACGGTCATGTTCTTCACGTTTCAGGGCACGTTTACCTGCAATCCCAAGTATATCTGTCAGAAACTGCTCGAGAAAAAGCCTGATCTCAACTGCATATGGGTTGTCCTCGACAGGAAGGATAAAAAGGATTTTCCGGACGGTCTTAAAACGGTGCTCTTCGGCGCTCCCGAATATTACCGTGCGCTTTACAGGTCGAAGGTGCTGGTGGACAACGCCTTCAATTTTGTCAAGCAGCCCTTCAACAAGAAAAAAGGGCAGTATCTCGTCGAAACAATGCATGGCTCTCTCGGCATCAAGAAAATAGAAACGGATTCCTTTTCCAATCCCCGCAGAATGAAGGTGAGCTTTCTTTGCGGCGAGATCAGCGATTTCATCATTTCCAACAGCACATTTGAAAACGACGTGTACAGGAATTCCTTCTGGGGCAAGACGCCGCTGCTGATGTACGGTCACGCAAGATGCGATATTCTGCATGACGGCGACAAAGACAACGCGCTTCACAACAAGGTGCGCGATTTCTACGGTCTGCCGCATGACGCAAAGCTCGCTCTCTACGCGCCCACCTTTTCCCGCGAAACGTCGGATGAGCAGGAACAGCTTGACGCGGAGCTGTTGAAGGATGCCCTAACGCAGAAATTCGGCGGCAACTGGTATATCCTCAAAAGGCTTCATTTCCGGGACGCAAGAGTGTTCGGTAAAAAGGTAGACACATCTCATGTCCTTGACGGCACGCTGTACACCGATATTCAGGAACTGATGGTTGCGATTGACTTCGCCATCACGGATTACTCCAGCTGGATCTACGACTATGTAGAGATGAAAAAGCCGGGCATGATTTATGCGCCCGATTTAGAGCAGTACCAGAACAGCACCGGATTCTATTATCCGATCACCACCGTGCCGTTCCCGCTGGCAACCAACAATTCCGAAGCCGCGCAATGTATAAAGGGCTTTGACAACGAAAAATTTATAAGCGACGTCGATGCATTTTTGAAAGACAAAGGCTGCGTAGACGACGGAAAAGCATCTGAAAGAGCAGCCGAAATGATACTCGGACTGCTGAGCGATAAAATGCCGGAAGACGCGGAATAAACAAGGATAGATATGATATGACCGAACATAAAATTATATTTGGCGACAGCCGAAATATGTCCCAGATTGCTGATCAATCTGTACAACTGATTATCACTTCACCCCCTTACTGGCAGTTAAAGGATTACGGCACTGATGATCAGATAGGCTTTAATGACAGTTATGAGGAATATATCAACAACTTGAATCTTGTCTGGCAGGAATGCTATCGGGTGCTGTCACCCGGCTGTAGAATGTGCATCAATATTGGAGATCAGTTCGCGCGTTCCGTTTATTACGGAAGATATAAAGTTATTCCGATAAGAACAGAGATCATCCGATTCTGTGAGACACTGGGAATGGATTATATGGGTGCTGTTATCTGGCAGAAGACAACGACCATGAACACCTCAGGCGGTGGAGCGGTAATGGGGAGTTTCCCTTATCCACGAAACGGCATTCTGAAAATGGACTATGAGTTTATTCTTATTTTCAAAAAACTCGGAACGCCGCCAAAGCCATCTCCTGAGCAAAAACGGTTGTCTGAATTGACAAAAGAGGAATGGAACCAATATTTTTCATCTCATTGGGTATTTAACGGAGTGCGGCAGTGTAATCATATCGCAATGTTTCCTGAGGAATTACCTAAGCGTCTGATCAAGATGTTTTCTTTTTTCGGAGAAACCGTGCTCGATCCCTTTGCAGGAAGCGGAACCACCTCTTTGGCTGCCAAAAACTTAGGGCGTAATTCAATCGGCTATGAAATTAACCGGGATTTCAAGGAAATAATTGAAGAAAAAATCTATGGCAATCAGCTGAATTTTTTTGATGAAGCGTTTACTGTTTCTTTCGTTGATGATAAAAGAAGTGATTATTCTTTTGATTCTTTACCCTATCTCTTCTCGGATCCTCATAAAATCGACAAGAAAATCGATGTTAAAAAATTGTCCTTTGGGTCTAAAATAGATGGAACCGATAGTAAAAGGGATGACTTGTTTGCAGTAAAGAAAGTCTTGTCTCCTGATAAAATAGTGTTAAGCAACGGTTTGACAGTCAGATTAATAGGAATCAAGCCAAAAGTCGAATACTTTTCAAATGCTGTAGAATATCTGCAATCAAAATTCAGCAAAAGAAAAGTATTCATGAAGCATGATTCTGTAAAGTACGATGAAGATAATAATTTGCTCTGTTACCTTTATCTTGACAATAAAACATTTATCAACAGACACTTGCTCAGGACCGGATTTGTTGATCTGGACGACTCAACCGATTTCAAGTACAAAAAAACATTTGCGGAGGATATAAAAAATGCCTAAGGAATGGATACTCAACAGTGCAACCAATCGGTTTCAGTTGAATTTCAAAAAGAACGTCGGAGCGACTTCAGAAGCCATCAGAAAATGCGCGCCAAAATCTCTTGACGAATGGCAGGATTATTATTTTGAAAATGTCCGTACAGAGGAGCATATAGTCAATCTTGGAAAAAAGTTGTATGTAAAAATCTCTGAGGTTCTTGTTGCTGAAATTAATGAGATCACCGAAGAAGATTGCATTAATTACATAAGGCAGCTTGTTATTGACAGAACCTATGACGGATATGTCCGGGAAATAAAGACTATTTACGAACAGTTGCAGGAATTAGTTAATGAAAAGATCGAACCCGCTCCAGACGAATGGGATCGCTTGTACAATGTGGATTTCTTCATAAAGATCAACGATAGCTTTATTGGACTTCAAATAAAACCTGTTTCTCAGGTTTCAAGCATTCCTGAAATATATAAAGAGGGAAATATCCAGCACAAATCTCACGCAAAATTCAAAGCTAAATATGGCGGGAGCGTCTTCTATCTGTATTCCTGCAAATCGGGAGACAAGAAAATTATAGTAAACACAGAAGTGATTGAAGAAATCAAAGCGGAAATAAGAAGGCTTAAGAAGTAACAACCCACAAAGGAGAGTATGCAACATGATAGCAATCGGCTGTGATCACGGGGGATTTGCCCTGAAAAAAGAGATCATAAAATACCTCAATGAAAACAACATAGCATTCAAGGACTTCGGCACGGATTCCGAGGCTTCGGTCAATTACGCGCCCATTGCCGCCGCTGTGGGACACAGTGTGGCAAGCGGCGAATGTGAAAAGGGCATTCTCATCTGCGGCACGGGAATCGGCATGTCCATGGCTGCCAACAAGGTCAAGGGAATCCGCGCCGCCTGCTGCTCCGACCACTTCAGCGCAAAGTACACCCGTCTGCACAACGACGCGAACATCCTCTGCATGGGCGGCAGAGTGATCGGCCCCGGCGTGGCCGTCGAGCTGGTCGAGCTGTTCCTCACCACGGAATTTGAGGGCGGCAGACACGCCGCGAGAATCGCCCAGATAGCCGCCATTGAAAACGGCGAGCTGTAATCAAAAAGAGCTATGAAAAAAGTAGCCAGATTTGAAAAAGTCAGCCCAAAGCAGTTTGCCGAGGGCTGGCGTGATATTTTCGGGTCGGAGGAAGGCGCGGAAGAGGCTTTGAACAGAATCCCTCTCCCCCGTCGCGCAACCATTGGTTCCGCGGGATATGACTTTTCCCTTCCGTTCGACCTCGAGCTTGCGCCGGGACAAACAGCCAAAATTCCCACCGGCATACGAGCAAAAATTGAGGACGGCTGGGTGCTGCTCATCTACCCCCGAAGCGGACTCGGCTTCAAGTATCGCTTGCAGCTCAACAACACAGTCGGTGTAATCGACAGCGACTATTATTTTTCGAGCAACGAGGGACACATTTTCATCAAGGTGACCAACGACTCCAACGAAGGAAAGACACTGTCGCTCCAAGCCGGAGACTGCTTTGCACAGGGCATTTTTACGCCCTTCGGTATCACCGAGTATGACGACGCGGACGGCGTGCGGGACGGCGGCTTCGGCAGCACAAGCGGAGCTGTCAGGTAAGGTGTGCCCCGAATAACAGGCATGTTGCAGCAAACACTACGCAGGACAACGCGGCCAGCAGGAGATAAAACGAAAGCATTTTCACCGTGTGGAGAATCAGACGTTTCGTCAGACCCTCATTATCCCGGCTAAACGACTCCTTCAAGCCGAGGGCATATTCTCCGGCATACACCGCAATAACGCAGTTGGCGGAGGCATAAGGCAGCAGCGCAAGCGACGCAAAGCACAGTTCCCTCAGACTGCCGCACTGCACGGCGCCGCAGAACAGCGCGCCAAGACCCATCGCCCGGATTGCCGACGCCGGCAATATCAGCAGCCGGAAATATTCAAATGGCGCGGCGGCAAAGATCACCGCCACAAATCCGAGCGTCACCGGAGCAATCGCACGCAGAGCAGGGAATAATCCTGAGCAATACCATTCCACGGCGCCGCTCCATTCTCCGCTGTTCCCGTAAACCGTCTGCGTGACACTCCCGAACAGTATTCCGATCGCAAGGCAGACAATCATCTCAAATTTATATCTGTCCTGCGATATGATGCCTGCAATTGTTTTATAAACATGATACAGCGTTTCGTCCGCTAAAGTATTTTTATCATCTGTTTCCATTTTACACACAAGCCTTTCGCAATTTTCGGATAATCAATCTTATGCAAAAGGACGCAAAAAAAGAAGAGGCTCAATAACTTCAAACGAAGAATTGAGACCTCTTTTTTGATGGGCTTGCTTATTTCATATTCGGATAATATGTCAGCGGGTCGATTCGCTCATCGCCCTTGCGGAATTCAAGATGAAGGTGGTTGCCGGTGGATTTTCCGGTGGAACCAACAACTCCGATAGTGTCCCCTGCCTTCACCTTATCGCCTTTCTTCAGGAAGGTTTCCTTCTGCATATGACCGTAATATGCCTTGATGCCGTCGTTCTGCTTGATCACTATCAGATGTCCGAAGCCCTTGGGATTATAGGAAACAGTGCAGACCGTGCCGTCCGCAACGGCAATGATCTGAGAACCGCCCGGAGCGGCAATGTCGATGCCTTTATGATTTCTGACTCCGAAGCGCGTCGTCATACGGAAGGTTGTCTGGGTCGGCCAGATATATTTGCCGCCGCCGTCTATAGCATAGTTTTTGAATTTCTCCACGTATTTTCCGCTCACATACCCGCTCACGCCTGATGGGGTCACGATCCTGTACCAGCCGTCTTTTATCTCGGAATACGGATATACTTCATTTTTCCGTATGGCGGTTATCAGCTTGCCCGTGGTTGAAGGTAAAGTTCGGACGTTCACTGTAGAAACGCTGACGACGATTTTCTTTGATTTCGAATGATCGTTCTTGGAAGCAGACTCGGCCTGTTCCTTATTGCCCGTCACTTTTACATATTGCTTATACACCCAGCCGGTCTTTGCATCCTTGAGCTTGATCCTGTACCAGGAACCTTTCTTTTCAAGAATGTCACCCGTGGTGCCGTATGTTAACCTTTTGATGACGCCGTAGCCTGTTCCAGCGCCCTTTCTTAAGTTGGTATAGCTGCCGGTCACCGTCACCGTGCCGTTCGTCTTTTCGTTGTCTTTGACGGTGTTTTTGACGGTGTTTTTTTCATTGGCGGCAGTTTCAGAAACGTTTTTTTTCCCGTTTCCATTACCGATACTGATATACGCCGCCGAAACCCAGCCGTATTTGTTCTTACCCTGCGTAATCCTGTGCCAGCCGTTCTCTGTCTTGACGATCTCGACAGAATCGCCTTTATGTATGACGTTGATAATTTCATTTCCTGTTCCCGGAGATTTGCGCACATTGAGCGCGTTAGCGGTTACGCTGCCTTTTTGGGAGCTTGCCGCGGATACGAAGGTTCCGGCACCGGCGCAATTGACCGTCAGCACCGTCACAAATGCCGCAATCAGCGCAATTGCCCTGTGAACGGAATTATGTTTGAATGACATTATGAAATCGACTCCTTGTAAATAAAAAAATTTTACAAAAATTACGATAAGAAAATGTAAAATTTATCTTGTATAATTCTAACAGAATTTTTTTGAAAACGCAACAGAAATCATAGATTTTTGATAAGAATATGATAAATCTATGTTATGCATAAACATTTTTAATAAATGTGCAGATTATTCGGTAAAAAATTTAACATTCAATTTTCTCATAATGTCTTTTCAAAAATGAATATTGATATTATAATAATAGCAATGGCAACTATCTCGAAAAAACGAAGGTGATATGAATTGAGCATACATTTTTTAAAAAAGGGCGAGGAAGAAACCAAAGAAAAACCGGAAACTCAGTATTCCATTCCCAGCCGGATCGCGCGGATATTCGTCGCCGTCATCATGTGCGGCGCTCTGATCATAACGGGTATATCGGCTGCCGTCATCAGCTATGACAGCAGGGTCAAAAACGAACTGGTCATTGTACTTGACCCGGGACACGGAGGCTCCGATACCGGCGCGGTCAACAGATCACTCGGTCTGTGCGAATCGGCCATCAATCTGAAAATCGCCCTTGCCTGCCGCGACCGCCTGAACCAATATAAAGGCGTGAGGGTGTATATGACACACACGGGAGTGGACAATACATACGGCAAATCCTCCCTCAGTCGGCGTGTCAGCGTAGCCGGCGAAGTCGGCGCGGATATATTTATCAGCCTGCACATCAATTCCGCCAGCAATAAAACCGCCAACGGCTGCGAAGTCTTCGTTCCCATCACCAAGCATGAACCGAAGTACAACGAGCAGTGCACGGCTCTCGGCGAGGAAATCATCGCTAAACTGACAGCTCTCGGTCTGAACAGCCGCGGTATCAAGACCAAAAAGAGCGGCGGCGGCAGGGTCTACAAATTCTCTGACGGCACGACAGAGACCGGAGATTATTATTATGTGGTAGGCGAACCGATCAGCAGGCTGGGCATTCCCGGGATCCTGGTGGAACATGCCTTTATCGACGCCGATTCGGACTTCCTTGACAGTGACAGCGATCTCGAAGCGATGGGGAAAGCCGACGCTGACGGCATCGCCAAGCACTTCAAGCTGAAGCCGAAGGACGATTATTCCAACGGCGTGCCGACATCTTCGCAAGCCGGTTCCGTTTCAGAACCGACAGTCAGCTCTGAACCTGAGATCTCATCCGAAGACGACTTCACGTCCAAAGAAGAAGCGGATTCGGAGGTAAAGGAACTGGAAAACATGATCAAAGCCCTTCCCGACTCGCCCACCTCCTTCGACGCAAATCAGATAAGAGCCGTACGGGAAGCCTATCATTCACTCAGCGAGAGCGATCGCGGAAACCTTTCCCCGGAGCTTTACCAGAAGATGATCGCCTCGGTCACGGCCTACGAAAACGCTGTAAGGCAGGTCAGAATAGCCGTTCGCCAGGGTTCGCAGCTCTCCATCGACCGCTTTGACGGCAAGCTGATAAACGTCTCCACAACCGCCCAGCTTTCCGGCAAGGTAACAGTGCTGGCGGTCATGGTTGAATTGGAGCTTTACATCGATCCCAACGCACCCGAGCAGTACAAGAACGAGAGCACACTCACCTACCGTGTCACATCGCCCGACGGAAAGGAGCTCGCCGAAAACGACGAGCTTACGGAAGGTTCTGTCATAGCCGTATTGTACAACGACACGATGCTCGATTCGCTCGTCATTTCGCTGCAATAATTCTCAACACCGTCCGCATCAGGAATTTCCTGCGCGGGCGGTGTTTTGCAATCATCATCCAAAAACGGCTCGCTGTTCCATTCCCTTGCGGAAAACAGCGAGCCGCCGTATTATGTTAAATTATCATTCAACTCGATAAAATATTACTTGTCCTCAGGGATCAGCAGACCATAATCACCGTCGCGACGGCGGTACACCACGTTGATAGCGCCGTTTTCGACGTTGCGGAACATGAAGAACTGATGCCCTAACATATTCATCTGGAGCACTGCCTCATCGACGTCCATGGCAAAGACGGGGAATTTCTTGGTACGTACTATCTGGAACTGCTCGTCCTCAATCTCTTCCTCTCCATAATCACCGCCGAACGGCTCGAACATCTCCACTGTATTGGTGTTCTTGAAGCGCTTTGCGAGCTTTTTCTTGTTGCGGCGAATCTGAGCGGAAAGGCTGTCGACCACAAGATCAAGCGCCTCGTCAAGGTCAAGACCGGTTTTTTCCGCGCGATAGATGTAGCCCTTGCTGCGGATGGTCACTTCAATCGTGTATCTGTTGCGCTCCATGGTGACGGTAACATCGGCGTCCGCGTTCTCGTCAAAGAATTTATCAAATCGGTTAAACTTCTTTTCTACTCTCTCCTTGAACGAATCTCTGAGATTGATCTTTCTTCCTGTAATGGTAAGTTTCATAAATGTTTGCTCCCTTCTCATTAAGAGAATTAAATGAAAGTGCGGAAACAGGCGATATTTCGCGCCTTTTTCGTTTCCGCTTATATTATAACATATTTAACAAAAATATGTTATATCTATTCTAAAATTTAATAAAATTTAACATTTACATGCTTTTGCCACAAAACAAAAAACCGCCCTGTCATCACAATGTGACAACGGACGGTTCTGATGTTGCTCAAATCTCGGCGCTTGCGTGACGGGTCACATGACAGCCCACGTTGACAGCCACAGGAAGTCCCGCAATATGGGTCGGCGCGGCCTCTATATTTACCGCGAGCGCCGTAACGCTGCCGCCGAATCCCTGCGGACCGACGCCCGTCGCGTTAACCGCCGCCAGAGCGTCCGATTCCATCGCGCGGTAAAATTCATCGGGATTCGGGTTGTCCAGACTGCGGCAAAGCGCCTTTTTCGCCAGCAGCGCACAGCCCTCAAAATCACTGCCGATACCCACTCCCAACACCATCGGCGGACAGGGATTGCCTCCTGCGATTTTAGCGGTCTCCGCTATGTAAGCGATAATGTCCTCTCTGCCAAAGGCAGGAGTAAACATTTTCAGGCGGCTCATATTCTCGCTGCCAAAGCCCTTCGGGGCTACCGTCAGCCGTATTTTGTCGCCTGCGACAATGCGCGTGTGAATGACTGCCGGGGTGTTGTCTCCGGTGTTGACCCGGCGGAGCGGATCTCCCACAACGGAGCAGCGAAGCAGCCCTTCGGTATAGCCCCTGTGTACGCCGGAATGAATCGCGGCCTCCAGCAATCCGCCTTCGATGTGTACGTCCTGACCCACTTCAACGAAAACCACCGCCATGCCCGTGTCCTGACAGACAGGAATATCAAGCTCCTTGGCCGCAGCGATGTTCGCCTTCATATCGTCAAATATCGACCTGCCGAGCTGCGAACTCTCGCAGCGGGAACAAGCGTCTATCCTGCATATCAGATCGTGCGGAAGTACCTTGTTGGCGCTGATGCACAGCTCCCGTACCTTTTCGGTTATCTCAGATGCGTTAATTGTCCTCATTCGTTCTTCATCTGCCCTTTCAATATTCCTGTGTCATACGCTTCTCTGCCGTTGATAAATACCGCAAGCGGCTTTGCCGCCAGTGTGAGCGGATCGCTGTCAAACACGGAGAAATCCGCGTCCTTGCCAATCCTGAGAGAGCCTATTCTGTCATCAAGGCCGAGTATTTCGGCCGGAGTAATCGTGATCGCCCTGAGAGCGCTGTCGTAATCCATGCCCTCACGCACTGCCAATCCGGCGCAAAGCGGCAGATACTGTATCGGTATCACCGGATGATCCGTGATAACCGCCGTCCTGATGCCCGCGCGTGAGATGATTCCCGGCGACGAAGGGGTGAGATTGATCAGCTCGGGCTTGGAACGGTCGCTGAGAAACGGCCCGCTGAATACGTCGGCTCCGCATTCCGCAAGCTCCTCTGTCACCAGATGCCCTTCGGTCGCGTGAACCAGCACATATTGCAGCCCGAATTCCTCAGCAATGCGGATGCCGGTGAAAATATCGTCTCTGCGGTGCGCGTGAATGTGTACCGGCAATTCCCCGCGAACGACAGGGAGCAGCGCCTCACATTCAGCGTCAAAATCGGGAAGGTCATAATCCTCACTCTCGGCGGCCTTGTCCACGTCCTGCGCGTAGCGCTTTGCCTTGATAAGGGACTCGCGAATGATCTTGGCGGTTGCCATGCGGGTCATGGGCGATTCGTCGCGGTCATGATGCACATTCTTGGGGTTTTCACCGAGGGCCATCTTCATGGAAACAGGGTACTTGATGACCATATTGTCAACCCTGCCGCCTGTGGTCTTGACAGCTGCCATCGCACCTCCGATAGGATTGGCGCTGCCGGGGCCGGTAACAACTGCCGTGACGCCGGCTTTGCGCGCTTCCTCAAAGCAGCGGTCAAAGCTGTTGATCGCGTCAATCGCCCTGAGCGAAGCAGCCGATGTCATGCTCATCTCGTTGCCGTCTTCACCCTCAAATCCCATGCCGTCCTCCCACATTCCCAGATGCGTGTGCGCGTCGACAAATCCGGGATAAATTCTCTTACCGCTGAGGTCGACAATTTCCTCACCGTCTGGGCGTTTCCATTCCTTCATGTTACCGATTCCGGCGATTTTACCGTCCCTGACAGTGAGAAAACCGTTTGCAATCGGTTCTTCTTCCGCTGTGTAAATGTATGCATTGATAAAAATCAAGTAAATAACCTCTCCTACATCATATTTTTGTTGGGTATACGAATACACATACCAAAAGCGGATGCCGCACATCCGTTCAAAAATGGCGTCATCCGCTCCTTTTTACCTATTGAAGAATTGAATATGTAATCAACAAACCTGCCAAATCACCACTGGCCTGCGCCGTTGTTTCCGTTGCCTCCCTTGCGGCTGCGACGGTTGTCTTTCTTAAGACCGGAGATTTTTTCATCGCTGGAAGCCATGAACTTAGAAAGCATATCATCAAAATTATCGGAGGAATTCTGCCTGCGGTTCCAGTCGTAATTGTCAGAGCCGCCTCTGCCGCCCTGGTTGCGACCGGCTCCGGCCGACCCGCCGCGACGGTTGCCGCCCTGCGGTCTTGGCTCCGCCTGCTTGATGGAAAGACTGATTTTGCCCTTTTCGTCAATGCCGAGAATCTTGACCTTGACGGTCTGACCGACCGTGAGATGATCCTTGATTTCCTTGACATAAACAGGCGCGACCTCGGAAATATGCACCATGCCTGACGTATTATCGCCAAGATCAACAAAAGCACCGTAATTCATGATGCCTGTTACCTTGCCTTCGACAATTTGTCCTACTTCAAATGCCATACGTTTGTAATCCTCCAAATATTGCTGACAAATTTATTCAACACGTGGCTTCTGCCAGATCAGCCCGCTTTGTTGATATAGATTTCTTCATCCGGATAAACCCAGTCCAGTTTTTCACGGGCTAAACGTTCGATAAGCTCGTCCATATCGCCCTTTAATTGGTTGTCAATCTCCTCATTGGCTATTTGCTGCAATCTGATCTGCTCGTCAAGCTCATCAATCCTCTTCTGCTTTTCTGAAATAGAATTCAACGAATGAGTGATCGAGATGATACCGAATAAAAAAACACCAAAGAAAATGGATGTTACTACCACTTTAGTGCTTGTTTTAAAGCTCCTGAATATTTGCAGCAATTCAAACTGCTGCCTTCTAACGAAATCTGTCGATTTCCGCAGCTTTTTTTTAGCCCTGCTCCATTGTCCCCCAGACTCACGCCTGCGACGAACCGCTTTCTTTATTGCCATTATTTTAATACTCCACTATATATATAAGATTAATAAGAATCAATTTGAAGTCAAAAGTCATACTTTAATTATAGCATGATAAATTGTGATTGCAAGAGTTTTTCAAAATTAATTGCATTTTTTTCAGCTTTCGCATAATTTTGTATAAGTTAACATATAAATTCATTTTTTACCGCGCATTTTTATATATATTTTGGCCAATAATAACAGGATACCAGCTTTAACTTTCTCAAAAATGCGGCGCAAAAAACCTATGATCTTATCAAAAACAGCAAAGGCCACTCTTCCAAGCGTGGCAAAATAGATTCCCCAGCCGACCAATGCAAAAATGACAAAGTAGATTCGTATATAACCGTTATTGAGCCTGACACAGACAAAAAAAATATACACGGCGGATGTCAGCCAGAAAAAAACATCCTGTAACGCAACCGAAAATCCGGAAAAATGAATCATCCTGCGGAGTAATCGGAACACATCGTAATACAGACCCCAGACAGCACCCGCCGCGAGTGCCTGAAGCATTGAATAGATCGTTGTGTAGTGTGTGTATTCCATAGTCACTTAAACAGCCTCTTGAAAAATCCCTTTGTGTCCGGCTCGGGATCGGCATAAATGATCTCCCGTATTAGGCCGTCAATCTTCAGTTCGCCGGAGCCTCTGTTAAAGCTGCCGATATGCATTCCTCGCCCGCCTACCGTCATCTCGCCCATGGATGATTTTAACGTCAGCAATTCTTCATCACAGCCGATCACCTCCTCCACTCCGGTCAGCGTGAGATTTCTGCAATCGTTCATTGTCACGTTATGCGGCATATGTGTAATCTTTTTTTCGTCAGCCATATATTTATCCTCCGAGTTTTTCAATTCAATCAGTTCATTATATGTACACACCGACAAAATCATTACTCACTCACCGGAAACAAGCGGCAAATAATATAATTTTAATTTTATTAACATATATTGCAGTGCATTTTTCTAATGCTTATGATAAAATAAGATTTAATCGTTTTATTATTTTACTAAGGAGAGAATAAATTGAGCGCAAAAAAGAAAAATTTCAATATTACATTCTGGCGAGTGCTTGCGATGGTGGCCGCATTGCTCTTTGTCGACGCGGTACTTAAATATTCCAGCGGACTGGGACAAAACAATTCCGCCGAAAAGATTATCACTGAATTCGCGAGCAACAACGGCTTTACGCTCGATGATTATCCTATGGAGATAAGGGAAATGCTGGTGCAGAACAATGAAACCAAGCAATTCGTGACAAACTATCCCAAAAAGATCACGAATTTCAAGCCGGAAAAGCTGGATTTCAGTGAATACAAAGATTGTTCTGAACCGCCTCATCTGATGCAGTGGGACATGCGCTGGGGATATATGACCTACAACGGAAACGTATTCGGTCTGACGGGAAGCGCTCCGACCTGCCTTTCGATGGTGTCGATCTATGTGCTGCACAACATCAATTTGACGCCGGTTAAAATAGCGGATATTGCAAAGGGGCAGATTTACGAAACGGATCCGGAAAAGCTGCTTTCCATCGGCGCACGCAATCTCGGCATGAACACGGTAGAAGTTCCGCGCAACAATCAGCGCATGAGAGAAGCTGTTATGGAAAATGGATGTTCCGTTATCTGTATGCTCAAAAGTCAGGAGCTTTCCCAGTTTGTTGTCATAACCAAAATAGACGATGACGGCAATTTTGTCATAAAAGATCCGTCCAGTAAAAACCGTTCTAAAAAAGGGTATTCATTTACAGATCTGAAAAACAACGGACTCAAGCGGGTATGGAAGTATTCGCCTGTGGTTCGCACAGAAGACGCATCCAGTGCATCTGCCTCACAATGATTTTTCCCGAATAATATTGCTTTCCCCTTCCAACAATAATCAATGAGATTGTTGGAAGGGGTATTATTTTTGGAAAAACGAATCACATGGATATTCTGCTTTATGTTAGCGGTATGTGCCGCGCTGATCGGCAGGATCATCGTAATAGACACGCATGAGGACTATATTGCCGCCGCCGAAAATCACAGCACCTACAAGCTGACGCTCGCAACGACACGCGGCAAGATTTATGACCGCAACGGTGTGGCGCTTGCGGGAGAGGCGTCCTCTCTGAAAGCGTTGATTATTCCTTCGTCAAAAACGGCAGCGGAACTGATGGGAAAGCTACCGATCGAAAAATACAATTCCATTACGCAACAGCTTAAAGGGAAATATCCCTTTGTCACAGAAGTGGAGGACGGAAGCTGCGAAGGGGAAGGCGTAACGGTCTACCGCGTGCCAAAAAGATACTCTTATCACTCACTGGCCGTGCATTTAGTGGGCCTTTGCGGAAAAAACGGCGGAGAAAGCGGAATCGAAAGGGCTTACGACGAATGGCTGAGCGATGCTGCGGGCGAATTGTCGGTGACATGCAGGGTAAGCGCGTCCGGAAGGAGTCTTGACGGCGCTGACAGAGAAATAGATGACACCACACCCGTTTCCAACCGCGGCGTGATGCTTACCATTGACAGCAACATTCAGAATATCGCCGAGACTTCCGCAAAAAAATATCTCGAATGCGGCGCAGTCATCGTCATTGAAATTGACTCGGGCGAAATAGCCGCAATGGCAAGTCTTCCCTCCTACAACAGAAACGATGTCGCTTCGGTACTGAACGATTCCCGTTCACCGCTCATTAACCGCGCAGTTGCCACCTACAACGCGGGCTCTGTATTCAAGCCGGTAGTGGCGGCAGCCGCTCTTGAAAACGGATTCGACCCGGAAAGCGAATATGAATGTACCGGCACCGTCACCATAGGCGACACGACCATGGGCTGTATCCGACACACTTCCCACGGTACGGAAAATTTAGAGAAAGCTATTTCACATTCCTGCAACACCTTTTTCATCAATATGTCCCGTGAAACAGGCGGCAGCGCGATTCTTGAAATGGCTGAAAAGTTGGGCTTTGGCCAAGCGACGCGATTAGGCACACACTACAGTTCTTCAAAGGGAACACTGCCGTCAGCAGCGGTTTTGAAAAATCCCGCGGAGCTTGCCAACCTTTCCTTCGGACAGGGCAAACTGACCGTCACGCCGATTCAGGTCGCCGGCATGATGGCCGCCATAGCAAGGGGTGGTGAATACATCGAGCCTTACGCGGTCATAGGGTTGACGGACGAAAAAAAGAATATCATTTCCCAGCCCTTCTCACCTGAAAAGCACCGAGCCATGAGCAAAGCAACAGCTCATATATTATCGTCATGTATGCGAACCGCCGTACTGGAAGGCACCGCGAAGGCAGGCGCCTCAGACAAAATCACCTCCGCCGCAAAAACCGGCACGGCAGAAACCGGCATCATCAAAAACGGCAGAAGAATCAATCAGGCATGGTACGCCGGATTCTTTCCTTATGAATCACCGCGGTATGTTTGTGTGGTACTCGCTGAAAACGGAACTTCCGGCGGCGGTTCCGCAGGGCCTGTATTCAAGGAGATTGCAGAGCGCATGAGCCTTCTGCTATGATAATAAAAAACCGTCGGGATTGCGTAAAGGACAATGCTGACGGTTTTTCAATGTAAAACTATTTTAACAGTGCTTTTATCAGCTCGGCGCCGAATTCTACAACAAAATTGATCAGCATGATGACCGCCGTCATTCCTCCTAAGAAAAGCACAAGCAATACCACCTGTTTCCAGACAGGCAGCTTGCGGTAATTCTCCGAAAATTCCGCCTGTGCATCCGAAGGTGTTTCAAACTCTGTATCCTTTTCCTGCACTGTACCGTCGAAAGATTCGGATTCCTCGCAGATTTCTTCTGTGGTCAGTTCAGTTTTTTCTTCACTCATGTGTATAACCTCATTTCTTTCAATCACTGATTCTGCAATAGGGTCTGATGTTTTCCAATGTCTTTTCACCTATGCCATCCACACGGATAAGCTCATCAACAGAAACAAATCCTCCCGCTTTTTCACGGTACTCGACAATGCCATTTGCCTTTTTCTCACCGATTCCGGGCAGGAAGTCGGCGAGCTGTGCGGCAGACGCGGTATTGATATTGATGGTATCACTCCCAGAAAGCACGTCGGAACCTTCCGCGGAACTCACAATGGCAATGCCTTCGCTGTAATCTCTTTTGGGAATAATCTCGGCTTCACTGTAATTGGCCTCGATCAGGTTAAATATCGACAGAAACGCACAGCCGAAAAGACAAATTGCCCCGGTGATCATCAGGCAGAGCTTCTCCTTATTCATAATATCCATCCTCCACCGTCAAAAAGGCATCATACAGCTTCTTATGTCAGATGGAGCGTTTGCAAAAGAATATGATTCGCTTGAATTGACAATAATATGATCCAGCAGCTTTACATCAATAGAGTTGAGCGCGTTGACAATGGCCTGCGTAGTCTTCATGTCGTCTCTGGACGGATAAATGCTTCCCCTGGGATGATTGTGGGCGACAACAGCATAAGAGGAATTGGTGGCAAGCAATAGATGCACAATCTTTCGCAGATCGACAGTAGACTGATTCACCGTGCCTTTGGAAATATAATCATACCGAATCACTTTTTGTCGTTTGTCAAGGCAGATTAAAAGGAAATGCTCTACCGTCTTTCCTATAAAGCACTTCGGAACGAAATTTCTGATTTCCTCCATGCCGCAGGGCTTCTTTCTCACGTCATGATCTATCTGAAGCCTTCTGGTAATCTGCGGAATCATCGAGAGCAAAACGGCACTGTTCTTGCTGACGCCCTCTATGTAAGACAACTCCATTATAGGGGCTTCCAACACCTCACTCATAGAACCGAAGTATTCAAACAGCTTTTCCGTGGACGCATCTGTGTCCTTTCTACGGACTGAGTACATAAGCAGCAGCTCTACCAGCTCTTGTCTGCTAAATCCCGAAGCCCCATTTTCCTTTAGCCTCCGCATAAGCAGGGTTCTCCGGCTTTCTGTTATCTCCTCGGACACATTTCTCACCCTTTAAAAGATTGTTATAATCGCAGATATAGGACTTGCTGACATCATAAAAAGTCCAGACAGTGCTTCCTGAAGCATCTATGACCTGGAAATGTAATCTAATTGTACTATTTTCAAAAATAACCTGAGCATCAAAATGCCCAGGTTATTCTGAATAATCAATGCCAAAATAACAGACAATAAAAAACTAACGCATAGCCAACAAAAATCAGACAAAATTGGTTATATCGAGAGAACCATAATCCTTCTTTTCTTCACTCTTATAAATAGTAAACTTATAGGTGCTATAAGTTGACTGGCTATAGGTGATAATGGTAAAGTCATCTGAATCATTAATATTGTCAGGCTCGCCGTATTTTTCTCTGAGAGTATCAAGAGTAAGAGTAAGTACGTCGTACTTCAATCCGCCGGGAAGAATAACATCGACAGCAGTGTGAACATTCACTTTAATATTACCAATCTTACTGTCTGCAAGAGATGCGACCTTTTCACTCTTAGGATTCCAGAACTGAACGTTGAGATTAATGTCATCCTTGTGAAGCTGAGGAGAGAAAAGCGCATAGGTCCTGCTACCCAGTTCAATATCCCTTGTTTCATCAAAAGAATAACCGTTTGCATGAATCTCAGAATAGTCAAAGGGCAAGGTATAGTCAACGCCGTCGATCTTTATCTGCCATGTAAACAGCAGATCACGCTTTGATTGCTCTTTGTTTTCCGCGCTCTCAGCGGTGTCAGTGTCTGCCGCACCGGAAGATGTGCTGTTTCCGGCTGAATTCTTCTTTACAGCACAGGAAGAAAGCACGAGCGCTGCCATCAGAGCAGCAAGCAAGAGTGAAACTAATCTTTTCATTGGAAAAACCCCTTTTAAAATTATTCATCCAACGGTCTCCGTAAAGAAAACCGTCAAATTCTCATAACAATACCATCTATTACGCTTTTTCTTCCATTTACAGTTATATTTTACATCATAGTAACTTAATTGTCAATATTTATAAATATATTTTTTAAAATTAATTTAGAATTTTATTAAAACAGACAATTCGATTTGCCACTTCAAATCCCGCAGCAATATGGAATGCCAGACTTGTCTCATTGTCAATTTCACAATCACTCGCAAATTCCGAGCATTTTTTATTCATAGCCCATTTTTCGCAAGCTGCAAGCAGTTCTCTGGCGTACCCCTTATGCCGGTATCCTTCTGCTACAAATATCCCTTCCAAATAACCGACAGGAGAGGTACTTGTACCTTCCACATAATCATGTCTTAGCTGACATTGGGCAAAACCAACGGGTTTAACGTCGACGTATTTTATGAAGCAAGCTGCGTCGGAATTTGTTATCAGATGCTCATATTCCTGCTCCAATTCCGACCGTGAATGACCATCCCACAATTGCATGGCCAATTCCGCAAGAACACCGACGGCAGCATAATCCGCCTGTTTTATCATTATCTCACACCTCACAAACCGAATACTTTTTCAACTAAGTCAAGCGTCTGTGCAACGCTTCTGTTTTCATCACGCAGTATTACCTGAAATCCGGAATGCAGAAAATAATCGTACTTCTCCTGAGAATTGATTCTCATCAGTCCCTGACGATAATTTTCCATTGCCGCCTCCGGGTCAGGCTCTTCCATAATGAGCTGATATAAAAACTGCTTTTCCCTGTCAGGACGGTCAAAAAACCGGCTGACGGAGATATTCGGGTCAGCAAGCATCACAAGCACATGGTTCGGTTGGGCAATTTTTCTGAGCGTTTCAAGGGAAATATTGGTGTCAACAAATACTGGTTTCCCCTGTTTCACCAACTCTTCCAGAATTCTCAGCTCCAGAATTTCGCATTCTTTTGATACCCCATCAATCCATATCTGGTACTCCTCCGGCGTTCTACGGATGAAGTCGCGCCAGTTAACCAGATCACGGGTGTAAGTCAGACAGGGAAATGCTTTCTTGTCCAAATCGGGCAGCAGAATGTCATGGTAGTTTTCCTCGCAGAGAATTCCATTGAGCTTTTCAGCCAGTAATTTCACCATTGTAGATTTTCCGGCGTAGGCATTGCCAGTGATGAAGTAAACGTTTTCAAAAAACATAAGAATACTCCTGTATACAGAGAAATATCAAAAAAGCGTTTGCCAACAGACAAACGCTTTTTTGATTGGCTCCCCAAGTTGGACTCGAACCAACGACCCTGCGGTTAACAGCCGCATGCTCTACCGACTGAGCTATTGAGGAATATAGAATGTCGGCGTCTACCTATCTTCCCGGACCGTCACCAGTCAAGTATTTTCGGCACAAGTGAGCTTAACTTCCGTGTTCGGAATGGGAACGGGTGGACCCTCACCGTCATCGACACCGACTATATTGTACATTTCCTTGCGGAAACAACAACATTCGTATAATATTGTAATATATATAAATCCTTTTGTCAAGGATTTATTGAAAAATTGGTGACCCGTACGGGATTCGAACCCATGTTGCCGGCGTGAGAGGCCGGAGTCTTAGGCCGCTTGACCAACGGGCCGTGGCTCAACTCAAATGAGCTGTGCAGTTTTGCCTCGCAAAACTGCACCGTTTTTTCGCGTCAGCGAAAAAAATGGTACACCATCACGGGCTCGAACCGTGGACACCCTGATTAAGAGTCAGGTGCTCTACCAACTGAGCTAATGGTGCATATCTTTTGTGTCACCACAAGCGTATGTTTGCGGTACACTCAAAACCGAACAAAGGGGAAGGGGCAAGGAAAGGGATTTATGCAACGAGCTTTCCAAAGAGACTTGGACAAGCCCTCGACCTATTAGTAC